>QHVE01000098.1:9811-18158 GCA_003223455.1 Gemmatimonadota bacterium
CCACAGGCCGAGCTGGCGGGTGAGCGAAGGTGCGTTGGCGGGTGCGGACATTCGGGAAGGGTGGTCGCGGGAGAACTGCCACGCCAGTACCGAGCGCCCGGGATCGAGGGGCGCTGCGCGGGCATCCGATTTGTGGAATACTCGGACTTCAGGGGCCCGCACAGCGGACTAGATTTCACGACTGCCCACTCCTCCACACGCATGCCGCTGTCTCTCCGCTCTCTCCTCTTCTGGTCCTCGGCGCTCTGCTGCCTGGTCGCCCAGGTCCTCATCGTGCGCTCGGTGCTCTCGGTGCGCGCGCGCCCGGAGGCGCGACCCGAGCTGCCGCACTCGCGCGATGGAGTGGAGCTGCTCTGGGCGCTCGTGCCCGCGCTCGCGCTCGGCGTGCTGCTGCTCTTCACCTGGCGCGCGATCCGGCAGCGGGAGTCGCTCGACCTGCACGGCGCAGCCCCGACGATGGAAGCGGCGCGGTGAGGACGCTGCGCCGGTTCGCGGCGGCGACGTTCGGCGTCGCCTGTCTGCACCTCGTCTTCGGGGCCGTCGTGCGCATCTCCGGCTCGGGGATGGGATGCGGCGATCACTGGCCGAAGTGCTACGGCCGCTGGTTCCCTCCACTGAGCCGACCCGACCTGATCGTCGAGGTCTCGCATCGGTATCTCGCCTCGGTTCTGCTGCTCGCACTCATCGGCACCTTCGTGGCCGCGTGGCGTCGGCGCGGAGAGCCGGGCGTCGGGGGCTCGGGCGGCGTGCTGCGCATGGCGGGACTGGGCGTTGCGCTCGGGTTCTCGGCCGCGCTGCTCGGCGCGGTGACGGTGAAGCTCGGCAACGCTCCGTTCGCGACGCTCGCACACTGGACGGTGGCGATGAGCCTCGTCGCGGCGACGGTGGCGACGCTCGTCCGCGCCGGAGGGCTGGGAGGCGCCAGCGCGCGGCTGGGCGGCGTGTCGCATCGCACGAAGCGGGGCGCACTCGCCGGCGCGGCGATGGCGCTGCTCACCGTGGTGATGGGCGGCCTCACGGCGAAGTTCCCAGGTGCGGCGGTGGCTTGCCAGGGATTCCCGCTCTGCGGCAGCAATGCGGACGTCCTGCCATCGGCGGTGCACGTCCAGCTCACGCACCGCGTCCTGGCGTTTCTCGTCGTGCTCCATCTCGCCGGCCTCTCGTCGGGGATCTTCCGGCGCGGTGAGGCGAGCGTCGCCCGGCGGGCGGCGGCGATCGCGCTCTCGCTCGGCGTGCTGCAGCTCGCCGTCGCGGCGGCGATGGTGCTCGGGCATCTGCCGCCGGTGCTGCGGTCGCTGCACGAGGCGACCGGCGTGAGCATCTGGATCGCGACGTTCTCGCTCGCGTATCTCGCACGCATCGCCAGCGGCAGCGCCGCGGTCGTTGTGGCTGTCATCCCGAGCGCGGTCGAGGGATCTGCACGAACAGCGCTGGCGAATCTCGTCGCCAGTCGGGAGCCATGACGCAGGCGACGGCCGCCAAGACAGTGCGGCAGAGCTTCGCGCGAGACCTGCTCGCGCTCACGAAGCCGCGCATCATCTCCCTGCTGCTCGTGACGACCATCGCGCCGATGTACGTCGCCGGCGACCCGAGCTGGCAGCTCGTGCTCGCCGTGTTCGTCGGCGGCTACCTGATGGCGGGCGGCGCGAACGCGGTGAACATGTACATGGACCGCGACATCGACGACCGAATGTCGCGCACGCGGCTGCGGCCGATCCCGAGTGGGCGCATGCGCGCGGAAGCAGTGCTCGCATTCGGCGTGCTGTGCGCCACGACGGCGACCTTCCTGCTCGCGCACATCGCCAACGTCCTCACCGCCACGCTCGCGCTGGGCGGGTTCTACACGTACGTCTTCGTGTACACGCGCTGGCTCAAGCGAAGCTCGCCGCAGAACATCGTCATCGGCGGCGCGGCGGGCGCCTTCCCGCCCCTGGTCGGCGTGGCGGCCGTGACGGGACGCATCGATCTGCTCGGCGTGTACCTGTTCCTCATCGTCTTCTACTGGACGCCGCCGCACTTCTGGGCGCTGGCGCTCAACAAGCAACTCGACTACGGTCGGGCTGGCGTGCCGATGGCGCCGCTCGTGTGGGGCGAGCGCGAGACGATGCGGAACATGCTCTGGTACACGATGATCCTCGTGCCCCTCACGCTGCTGCCGGTGGCGTTCGGCGCGCTCGGCGTGCCGTACCTCGTCATGGCGGCGCTCCTTGGCGCATGGCTCGTCGTCGGCGTCGTGCGCGTGATGCGTGCCGCGGAGTTTCAGAAGCCGGCGTGGGCCGTGTACAAGTTCTCGCTGCTCTATCTCGCGCTGCTGTTCGCCGCGATGGTCGTCGACCGGATGCTGGCATGACGCCGCACCGCTCCCGTGCGACCCACTCCGCGGACGCGGCGACGGGCGAGCTGCCCGTGCTGCTCGGTGCGGGCGGCGACGCGCCGGAGACGCTGCTGCTCATCGGCGCGCCGGGCGACGACGGCGTCGTCCACGTGCGCGTCTGGTCGGCCTCGGACTGGAGCGCGCCGCCGCGCGGTCGCGCCGAGCGCGCGACGTCGCTGCTGCAGTGGCTCGAGGAGCAGAGCGCGGCGGGGCGTTCGATGAACCAATCGCTCTACGCAGTGCGCCTCTGGCTGCGACGCGAGAGCCCTTCAGCGCGCTGACGTGACCACTCCTCGAAGCACCACCCCACTCGCGGCACCGGTCGTGCCCCCGCCGCGAAAGCCCGTCTCGCCTGCCCCGCTCGCGGCGATCGTGCCGCGAATTCGGCCGTACGCCGGCCGGCTCGCGGTGTGCGTCGTCTGCCTCATCGTCGCGGCGGGCGTCGGGCTCGCGTTCCCGCTCGTCGTCCGCTACCTGCTGGACGCCGCGTTCCAGCAGCGCGATCGGGCCCTGCTCGACCGCATCGCCATCGGGCTGATCCTCGCCTTCGCGCTCCAGGGCGCGATGAACTTCGTGCAGGTCTACCTGCTCACCGGCACGTCGGAGCGGGTGATCGCCAAGCTGCGGGAAGACGTGTTCGCGCATCTGGTGCATCTGTCGCCGGGCTTCTTCACCGAGCGACGGACGGGCGAGCTCACGAGCCGCCTGTCGGCCGACCTCGCGGTGCTGCAAACCCTGCTCGGCACCTGGCTCTCCGAGCTGTCGCGTCAGGTGATCTTTCTCGTCGGCGGAATCGTGCTGCTGACGATCACGCATCCCCAGCTCACCGCGATGGCGCTGGCCGTCGTGCCGGTGGTGGTCGGATCGGCCATCTTCTTCGGGCGACGGCTGCGACGCGCGAGCACCGGACTCCAGGACAAGATCGCCGAGAGCATGGGAATGGCGGACGAAGCGTTCTCGCAGATCCGCACCGTGCAGAGCTTCGTGCGCGAGGAAGAGGAGACGCGCCGGTACCATGGACTGCTGTCGGGCGTGGTGTCGGCCGCGGTGCAGCGTGCGAAGATGCGTGCGACGCTGTTCGGCGTGGTGGGATTCCTCGCCTTCGCCAGCGTGGTGGCGGTCCTGTGGCAGGGAGGACGTCTGGTGCTGCAGGGCGCCCTGACGCCGGGCGCGCTCGTGTCGTTCCTGCTCTACACGATCACCGTCGCGGCGGCCGTGGGCTCGCTCGCGTCGCTGTTCGGGAGCTACCAGGAGGCGCTCGGCGCGGCGCAGCGGGTGTTCGAGCTGCTCGACATGCGGCCGACGGTGCCGGAGCCGGAGCGTCCGAAGCCGCTGCGCCGTCCGGTGCGCGGCGCCGTCGCCCTCGACCACGTCGCGTTCCGCTATGCGCCGGAGCTGCCCGACGTGCTGAGCGACGTCACTCTCTCGATCGCGCCGGGCGAGGTCGTCGCGCTCGTCGGACCATCGGGCGCGGGGAAGACGACGGTCGCATCGCTGATCCCACGCTTCTGGGACGTGACGGGTGGGCGCATTCTGCTCGACGGCGTCGACGTGCGCGACCTCTCGTTCGCCGACCTTCGCGGCTCGATCGGCCTCGTGCCGCAGGAGCCGGCGCTGTTCAGCGGCTCGGTGCGCGACAACATCGCCTATGCTCGCCCCGACGCGAGCGACGCCGAGGTGCTCTCGGCGGCGCGGGCGGCGCACGCGATCGAGTTCATCGATCGGCTACCGGAGGGAATGGCGACCCGTGTGGGCGAGCGAGGCATCAAGCTCTCCGGCGGCCAACGCCAGCGCATCGCGCTCGCGCGCGTGTTCCTCAAGGACCCCGCGGTGGTGGTGCTCGACGAGGCGACGTCGAGCCTGGACAACGAGTCGGAGCGCCTGGTCGAGGAAGCGATGGAGGAGCTGCTCCGCGGCCGAAGCACGCTGATCATCGCGCACCGACTACGGACCGTGCGGCGCGCCGACCGCGTGATGGTCCTCGAGCGCGGCCACGTGGTGGAAGAGGGGACGCACCAGGAGCTGGTCGGCCAGTCGGGACTCTACGGGCGGTTGTACCAGGCGGAGTTGAGAGACTGACGGGGGTCCGGGGGGCCCGGCTCGCTCGTGGCCCGAACTACCGCCCCTCCAGCGCCACGTTCACCGTCGCGCCCCCTGCCCCGACCTCCACCACCTGCTCCACCGGCTTCGCCCGCTCGTGCCAGACCTTCAGGCGGTAGCGGCCCGCCGGCACGCCGTCGATCCTGAACGTGCCGTTCGGCGTCGTCACCGCGAAGTACGGATGATCGAACACCCCCAGGTAGGCCGTCGGCCACGGGTGATCGGCGTCGCGCACCACGACGAGCCCCGGAGCGGTGAATGGGCGGTCGGTCGGGATCACCTGCTCGTACTGGCCGAGCAGCACCGCGGCGCGCGCCTCGCGTTCGCCGCCGGCGAGGAAGCGCAGGTGCTGCCGGAAGTCGTCGTGAGCGATGACGTTCACCGCGCTGCCGACCACTCCGGCCTGGACGCGCGGCGTGAGCCGGCAGTTGTCGCTCTCCAGCTCCAGCCGTCGCTCGAGTGGGAGCGGTCTGCCGCGGCGGATGTCGTCGAGCCAGACGAGGACACCGCCCAGTCCATTCCCCTGCCGCACCACCGACTCGTCGGCGATCGCCGGACCACAGACCGTGCTGTCGCGCCCGGTCGCGATCGGCGCGCCCGCCGCGATCGCGGCGGATGCCGTGACGGTGCCGGTTATCGCGGCGCCGGTCGAGGTGGGGTCGGGCCGATACGGTGTCGCAGGGCGCGCGATCACGACCTCGGTCGGAGGCGTCAGGTCGCCGCCGTGGCCGACGGTGGAGGATTCCTGGGCCCGGGCCGTCGCAGCGGGAGCGTCTCCGCCCTGGCAGGCCGGAAGCGAGGCGGTGAGGGCGACCACCGCGAGGTGGAACGCGGTCCGGGCGGCGAGGCGGATGGCTGAACGAAGCGGTGGTGCGACGATCACTTGGACGTGTGCAGGTCGGCGGACGTCGACGAAAAGCAAGGTGCGAGCCAGACCGAGGTGCTCGGTGCACGCCGGCAGAACGCCGCTCGGCGGCACGCCGGACATCGTCGTCGAGCGAGGCAGCGATGGGTGACGCCGACGGTCAGACGACGATCAACGCGCTCTGATATTCGCGCGGCGTGATGACCGCCCGGTCCGGCAGCAGGAACGCATTCACCTCGCTGCGCATCCCCAGCTCGCCGGGAAGGTACACGCCCGGCTCGATCGAGAATCCGATCCCGGGGAGAAGCGTGCGCTCCTCGCGCGTCTCGAGGTTGTCGAGGTGTGGACCGGCGCCGTGCAGCGAGCGCGGATCGATCGAGTGTCCCGTGCGGTGGATGAACCGCTCGCCGAAGCCCCGCGCCTCGATCACTCGCCGCGCCGCATCGTCCACCTCGGCACCGCGGAGCTCGCGTCCATCCGTCGCGGCACTCTGCACCAGCCGAATGGCCGCATCGCGCGCGTCACGCACGGCGCTCCACACTTCCTGCGCCCGCGCGGTCGGCGTGCCGACGAACGCCATCCACGTCTGATCGGCGTACACCCCCTGCGGCTCGGTGGCCCACAGATCGATCAACAGCACGTCGCCCTCGCGGATCGCGCGCGGGCGCTCGCCGGACGGCTCGTAGTGCGGGTTCGCCGAGCTCTCGCCGGCGCAGACGCTCGGTCCGTGGTCGGTGAGGAGTCCGGCGCGGTCGAACCGTTCGCGGATCCACACCACCAGGTCGAGCTCCGTCGCCGGCTCGGTCGTGCGCGCGCGCTCCCCCGCGACGGCGAACGCGTCGCGCGCGATCGCGGCGATCGTCTCCGCGGAGCGGAGGTGCGAGGCGAAGTGCGCGTCGGTCCACGAGGCATAGAAGCGCGTGACGAGCTCGCCCGACGACACGACCTCCGTGGCGCCGGCCGCGCGCACCATCTCGAGCACGCCGGCCGGTACGCGATCGAGGTACGGCACCGCGTCGCCCGACGAGTACTCCATCGCGATGCGTTTGCCACGCACCATGTCCGCGATGGCGGATTCGAGCTCGCGCCAGGCACTGTAGGTCGCGCGCGGCCACGACGCCGGCCAGCGACGCCACGGCCCCGCCTCGATCGCGTGGCCGAGCGCGCGGGGCATCCCGTCGCGCGGCACGAAGACGAACACGCGGCGCGACACCATCCCCTCGAGCGCCAGCAGCCCGTTCGCGATCGGATTGTTGCCCTGGAAGTCGTACAGCAGCCACCCGTCGAGCTCCGCCTCGGCGAGGGCGCGCTGCAGCGTGGGCAGCGTCTCCAGCGTCAGCACGGCCGCCGGCGTCTCATCGAGGTCAGGCTGCCTTCGCGTTCGCGTGGTCGGCGCCACGCCAGTCGGCGCGCCACTCGCACGAGCCCTCGCCACGTCCCTCGCAGCGCGTGTGCTCCACCGAGCCGGTGGTCCCGACGAGCAGCCGCAGCAGCTCGCGCAGCGTCGCCTCGTAGAACGCGCAGCCGACGTCACCCGCAGCGACGCCGAGGGTGATCGAGCGCGGGATCTCGAGGAGCACGGAGGTCCCGACCCGTCGCACGTTGCCGTTCAGATACCGCCGCGCGATGCGGCGAACCTGCCGCAGCGCCATCGGGCGCGACACGAGCGAGGGGAAGACGTGTAGCATCCCCCGCGTCACCGGGGAGACCGTCATGTAGGCCTCGCGCGCGAGGAACCGCCCCGCCGCGCGCAGCACCGCCTCGGCGTCGGGTCGCCGGCCGATCAGCTTTGCCAGCGCGACGGCCTCCTCCTGCGCCGTGCGCTGGTTGCGCCGTACCGCCTCGGTGTACCGCTTGATCTGCGTGTACACCGTGTCGCTCAGCCCCAGGCGCTTGTTTCGCAACTCGTCCACGAACTCCGCCTCGAGCACCTCCTCGGGCGTGTCGACATCACGTACGGCTTCGAGGAGACTGAGCGGAAGAAGAGCGTCGACGGTGGCAAGCATCTGCGACTTCGGGTGTGCGACTTCTGGGCGCATCGGCGGGATGCCGACGAAGCCGGGTCTGACGGGCGCGACCATCGAGTCTAGTGGGAACCGGAGGCGCGCTCAATAGCTTCACCTCGTGAGCTTCGCCTCGTGCGCGGCGCTTGCCGCCACTCGGGGCGCGGCTCACATTCGCCGCGCCTCGGCGTGAGGAATGACCTGCCATGACGCATTTCGTCACTGACATTCGTGCTGTCCATCGGTCCGCGAGCGCGCCGAGCATGCACACCGCGGCCGGTGCGCGCGCGGAGACACCGCGCGCCGTGACGATGGCACCGAGGGAGTGATCGCGCGGGCACTGGCCGGACTGCTCATCGCTGGCACGGTCGCGCTCGCTGCGCGTCGCGCGCATGCACTCAGCTTGGGCGGCACCACGGCGGCAGTCGCGGTCGGCGCCGTCGCGGTGACCGCGGGATGGGCGTGGGGGGCGCTGCTCATCGCGTACTTCATCGTCTCGATCGCGCTCTCTCGGATTCGCGGCGCGGAGAAGGCGGCGCGCACGGGAGACGTGGTGGCCAAGGGGGGCGCGCGCGATGCCTTCCAGGTCGTGGCGAACGGGGGCCTGTTCGCCCTGGCCGCGCTCGCCGGCGCGGCGCTCGCGCCGGAGTCGCTCGCGGCGAGAACGCTCGCCGCCGCGGCGCTCGGCGCGCTCGCCGCCTCGACGGCGGACACGTGGGCGACCGAGATCGGCAGCCTCGCGTCCCGCCCACCACGCTCGATTCTCACCTGGCGTCCCGTGGCGCCCGGCACGTCGGGCGGCGTGAACGTGCTCGGGATGCTCGCCATGCTGGCGGGGGCGGCGTTCATCGCCTACGGCGGTCGAGCGCTGTCGATCGAGGTGCCGATCGCGGCCGTGGTGCTTGGCGGGTTCGTCGGAGCGATCGCCGACTCGGTGGTCGGTGCGACGCTCCAGGACCGGCGCTGGTGCGACACATGCCAGAAGAGCACGGAGCGGCTGGTCCA
>QHVE01000098.1:18212-37271 GCA_003223455.1 Gemmatimonadota bacterium
CTGATCGCGACCTTCGCCGGCGCGGCGATCGCCGCGCTCCTCGTGTACTCGACGGTTTCGTCATGACCTTTCGCTCGCGAGCCGTGGACGTGATCGTCGTCGGCGGCGGCCCCGCGGGCGCGTCGACGGCGTTTTTCCTGGCGCGCGGCGGCGCACGCGTTCTGGTGCTCGACCGCGCGCGCTTCCCGCGCGCGAAGCCGTGCGCCGAGTACCTCAGTCCGCAGGCGTCGCGCATCCTGAGCGACATGGGGGCGCTCGAGGCGGTGGATCGTGCCGGTGCGGCGCATCTCACGGGCATGGTCGTGCGCGCGCCGAACGGCGCGACGCTGCGCGGTGATTTCGCGGCCGAACACGGGTTCCGCGCATTCCGCGATCGCGGGCTGGCACTCCGCCGCGTCGCGCTCGATCCGATCCTGCTCGATTGTGCGCGCGCGGCGGGCGCGGAGGTGCGCGAGGGAACACACGTCTCGGACCTCGCTCGCGACGATGGTGGCCGGGTGACCGGCGTGCGCGTGCGGCGCGACTCGGGTGAGCTCGAGACGATCCACGCGTCGCTCGTCGTGGGAGCAGACGGGCTGCGCTCGCTCGTGGCGCATCGACTCGGGCTCGCGCACGCGGCGCGCTGGCCGCGGCGGCTGGGGATCGTCGCGCACTTCGAGAAGTTCGGCGGGATGCAGGAATGGGGCGAGCTCCACGTCGAGCGCGACGTCGGCTACGTAGGGCTCGCGACGGTGGACGGCGGGCTCACCAACGCGGCGATGGCCGTGCCGGCGACGTTCGCCCGCCAGGTGAGCGCCCAGCGCGAACGCTTCTTCATGGACTGGCTGCGCGCACGCCCGCAGCTTGCCTGGCGAGTGCGCGGCGCGCGGCTCGCGTCGCCCGTGCGCGTGACGGGTCCGTTCGCATCGCATGTGCGCCGATCGTGGGCCCCCGGTGCGGCGCTCGTCGGCGACGCCGCCGACTTCTTCGACCCGTTCACGGGAGAGGGGATCTACTGCGGGCTGCGCGGCGGCGAGCTGCTCGCGCCACACGCACTCGCGGCGCTCGGCGCATCCACGAAATCCGCGTCGGATCGCGCACTGGCGCGCTATCATCGCGCGCGGCGCACGGAGTTCGCCGGCAAATGGATCGTCGAGCGGCTGATCGGCGCGGCGGTCGGCTGGGCGCCGGCGATGAACTACTTCTCGCGCACGCTCGCCGCGCGGAAGGACATGGCCGATCTGCTCGTGGGAGTCACGGGGAACTTCGTGCCAGCGCGCGAAGTGTTGCGTCCAGCGTACCTGCTGAATCTCTTTCGCTCCTCGAACGGCTCTCCCGCACCCGGCGCATGACGATCGATCCCGATTCCTTTCGCAGCGTTCTCGGACGATTCGCCTCCGGCATCACCGTCGTCACGACGCTCGATGCGGAACGGCGCGACGTCGGGATGACGGTCAGCGCGTTCTGCTCCGTCAGCCTCGGTCCGCCACTGGTGCAGGTGTGCGTCGATCACGCGGCGTCGCTGCACGCCGCGCTGGTGCGGAGCACGTGCTACGGCGTGAGCATCCTCGCCGCCGAGCAGGAGGCATTGTCGCGTCGCTTCGCCACGGCTGAATCGACGCGTCGCTTCGACGGCATCGGATATCGTCGCGGCGAGACCGGCGTCATCCTTCTCGACGACGCGCTCGCGCAGCTCGAGTGCCGCATCGTCGCGTCGCACGAGGTCGGCGACCACACGATGTTCGTGGGCGAGGTGGAGAGCGCGATGGCGCGGAGCGCCCGCCCACTGCTCTACTATCGCGGCGGCTACGCACAGCTCGAGCGATAGCCGAGCGTGCTGACCCCCGCGCGTCGTCGCGGCGTCGAGATCCTCGACGACCCGATGGTCGATCCCGCGCTGCGCGAGCGATCGCTTCGCGACGTCGCACGGTCGAACACGCTGTTCGGCGGGACGCGCGCCGTGCTCGCCGCCCTCGCGCGGCTCTGGCCGTCGCTCGGCACCAACGTCACGCTGCTCGACGTCGGCACGGGCCTCGCCGACATCCCGCGTCGCGCATGCGAGCGGGGGCGTGTGCGCGGGATCACACTCCGCGCGTTCGGAGTGGACGAGGCACACACATTGGTCCGCGCGGCTGACGAACTTCTCGACGGCGGAGCCTGCGCCGACGCGCGTCGGCTCCCCTTTCGCGACGGCGCCGTAGATCTGGTGACTTGCTCCCAGCTGCTGCATCACTTCCCCGACTCCGAGATCCCTGAAGTCCTTCGGGAGCTCGACCGTGTGGCAGGACGCTGGGTCGTGGTCGCCGATCTGCGACGCAGTTGGCTCGCGGCATGCTCATTCTGGCTCGTGTCGTGGCCACTAGGCTTCCACCCCGTTACGCGGCACGACGGGTTCGTCTCGGTCCTCCGCGGCTTCACAGCGGACGAGCTTGCCCGCCATGTATTTGCGGCGACGGGCCAGCGAGCCGAAGTGCGGCGCCATCTCGGGTTCAGAGTCACCGCAGTCTGGCGAGTCCGAGACGCGCGAGCCTCATAACTACGCGCACTGCCGTTACTGTTCGCGGGGATGCGGGTGCATCTGGCGAGCGAGAGTGCCTTGCAGCGAACTCAGATGATCGCCTCACACGAACTCTCGGACACGGCATTGGCCCAGCGCGCGCAGACGCTGCTCCGCCTCACCCTCGACAGGCTGTCGATGGTGCGAGCGTTTCACGTCTTCGTCCTCGCGCTCGCGCTGCACCTCTCGGGGTTCGCGCTTCGTCACGGACGTGAGCTCTTCACCGAGAATCTGCGCACCGGCGTCACGCTCGCCGAGAAGGGATATCTCGGCGACCCGTTCATGATTCCAACCGGACCGACGGGACATCTCGCCCCAGCCTATCCGGTGGTCGTGTCGGCAGTGTACAGGCTGACGGGAGAAATGGGCGACGCGCGGTCGGTCCTCGAGCTCATCTGCGCCGTCGTCGCATCGTTCGCCACCGCGTTGCTGGTACCGCTTGCTCGCTTCCTTCGTCTCCCGCCGGGAAGCGGTGCGCTGGCGGGTCTGTTCTGGTCGGCACCGCTGTTCGCCCTGGTCGAGCTCAGCGCCGAGCACGAGACCGTATTCTCGGCCGCAGCCGTCGTCGCGCTCATGACGATTGCGGCCCGTCGGCTCGACACGAGGACACTGCGCATGCGGGACGGCGCGGTGCTCGGCGCGCTGACGGGAATCGCCGTGCACTTCACCCCGCTCGTTCTCTCGATGATGGTGCTCGGCATCGGGGCGAGCATCCTCGCGCAACGGGGTCGCATGCGCGTGCGGCTCGCGTTCCCCATCGCGTTCGCGCTCGCGCTGGCCGTCGTCGTCGCGCCGTACACCGTGCGCAACTGGCGCGTGATGGGGTCGCCCTTCTTCATCCGCGACAACTTCGGACTGGAGATCGCGGTGTCGAACGCCGACAACGCGAAGGCCACGGCCGAGGAGAACATCCTGCGGGGCTCGGCGATGGACACGCATCCGTTCAAGTCCATCGAGGCGGCGCGTCAAGTTCGATCGATGGGCGAGGTCGCCTACAACCGGATGCGCCTGCGCGAGGGCTGGTCCTGGATCCGGGCGCATCCCGATCGTTTCTTCGCGTTGACGGCGGAGCGTACCGGCTTCCTCCTCGTGCCCGCGTCGCACCGTCCACTCCAGCGGATGCTGACGCTGCTGATCGCGGCCGGATACTTTCTAGGCGTGATCATGCTCTGGAGGGCGGGAAACCGCATGGCCGCGGCGCTGCTCGTCGGCACGGTGCTGGGCTACGACGCCCTGTACCCGTTCGTGCAGCACGACGTCCGATACGTCTATCCGATGCTGCGCGTGCAATCGCTCGGCGCGGCTGCGATCGCGGCGACGGTGCTCGCGCGACTCGCGGCGTGGCGGCCGGCGGAAGCCCTGGAGGGTGATCGGAGTCCAGCTCCCCAGGGCGTTCTCGCGTGAGCGACGCCATTCTCCCTCCCGACGCCAGTCCTGTGCGACCGGCTCGCGGGAGGGACATGGCGCCGCGATGGCGCGAGCGTCTCGCTCGACTCGACTGGCGGCTCGTCTTCGTCGTGTCCCTCGCCCTGCACCTCGGTGCGCTGGCGGTGCGACACGCGTCGTTCACCCGGACCGAGAATCTCCGGGCCGGATTCACGCTCGCCGAAAAGGGATACCTGGGCGATCCATTCAGCCGACCGACCGGTCCGACGGCACACGTGTCGCCCGTCTATCCGGTGGTCGTGGGCGCCGTGCAATCGGTGACGCGGAACGAGCAGCGCACCGTGACGATCCTCTCGATCATCGGCGCGATCGTCAGCGCATGCAGCGCGGCGATGCTCATCCCTCTCGCCAGGCGCATGCGCTTGCCGGAGGGGAGTGGCGCGCTGGCCGCTCTCCTGTGGATCGTGCCGCTGTTCGCCTGGATCGAGCTCGGCGGAGAGCACGAGACGACGTTCACGACCGCCGCCGTCCTCGCGACGCTCCTCGTGCTCTTCTCGGTGCTCGATCGCTCGGAACTCGCGGGACGCCATGGGGGCGTACTCGGCGCGGTCACCGGCGCCGCCGCGCACTTCTCGCCGCTCGCGCTGCCGATGGTCGTCGGCGCGACGACGCTCGGTGTGCTCGCGAAGTGGCGCTCGCTGCGCGTGCGCCCGGGCTTCGTCGTCGGGTTCGTCGCCGCACTGCTCATCGTCGTCGCGCCGTACACGATCCGGAACCGACGCGTCATGGGCTCCACGTTCTTCATCCGCGACAACCTCGGTCTCGAGCTCGCCGTCTCGAACGCCGACGATGCCAAGCCGACCGCGGAAGCCAACGCGATGCCCGGCGCGGCGATGGACCGGCACCCGTTCATCACGCCCGACGCGGCCGACCGCATGCGCGCGATGGGCGAGGTCGCCTACAACAAGAGCCGACAGCGGGAAGCCCTCGACTGGATCGGCTCGCACCCCGCGGGGTTCATGCGGCTGACGGCGCAGCGGGCGGGATATCTGCTCCTACCGTTCTCTCGCCGTGGCTACCAGCGCGTCATCGCCGCCGCGCTGACGATCGGCATGCTCGTGGGACTGGTGCTGCTCTGGCGCGCGGGCCAGCATTCGACCGTGGCGATCGTCGTCGGCGCGCTCGCGGGCTACGAGGTCATCTACCTCTTCGTGCAGCACGACGTGCGCTACGTCTATCCGATGCTCTGGGTCGAATCGCTCGTCGCGGCTTCGGTACCGGCGCGACTGCTCGGGCGAGCACGCGACCGCGCGCCCGTTGGCGACGTGGCTTCCCTGGTCGATGGCACTCCCGCATGACGGATCTGCCGCCACTCGAGTTGGGTCCGATGCCGGTCGGCCGTCCGATGACGACGGTCGACGAGCAGCTCGTGCGCGCGCCACTCGAGCGAATCTTTCGGCTTGCCGCCGAGGTCGAGCGGTGGCCGGCGCTGCTCCCGCACTACCGTTACGTCCGCTTTCTGGAGCGGCGCAGCGACGGTGGGGGGATCGTGGAGATGAGCGCCTCGCGGCCATTCGGCGTCGTCCGCTGGCCTACGTGGTGGAAGTCACGGATGCGGGTCCATCCGCTCGGCGGCCCGGTGCCGCCGTCCGTCCGATTCGCGCACATCGAGGGAGTGACGACGGGGATGGAGGTGGAGTGGAGCTTTCAGGCGGTCGCAGGTGGTACCCACGTGCGCATCGTGCATGTTTGGGAGGGACCAGGATGGTCCAAGGCTGGTGAGAGCGCGGCAACGCTCGTCATCGGGCCGGTGTTCGTGCACGGGATCGCATCGCGAACCCTCGCTGGGCTCGCGGCACACGCGGAGCGCGGACTCGTGACGGCTGGCGGAACTTGAACGTTGATGGAGGTCGTGGTGCCTGAACGGCGGCGAGTAGCGGTGACGGGAATCGGCGCGGTGACGCCGATCGGATCGGGGCGCGAGGGATTGTGGAACGGACTTCGCGCCCAGCGCTCGGCGGTCGGTCGGCTGACGCGCTTCGATCCCGCGATCTACCGCAGCCACAACGCGGCCGAGGTGAACGACTTCGACGCGAAGGACTACGTCGAGGCGAAGAAGGTGAAGCGACTCGATCGCTACGGCACCTTCTCGGTCGCGTGCGCGAAACAGGCGATCGAGGACTCGGGGATCGACATGGCACGCGAGGATCGCGAGCGCGTCGGCGTGATGATGGGAAGCGCGCTGGGCGGGATCCGTATGGCCGAGGAGCAGCTCGCCGTCTTTCTGTCGCAGGGGTTGCGCGCAGTGGAGCCCGGGCTCGCGCTCGGCGTGTTCGGCGGCGCGTCGAGCTGCAACATCGCGATCGAGCTCGGCGCGATGGGGCCGAACAGCACGAACGCGATGAGCTGTGCGTCGGGGTCGATCGCGATCGGCGACGCGTTCCGCGCCATCCGCGACGGCTACGCCGACGTCATGTTCGCCGGTGGTGCCGAGGCGCCGCTCGCCCCGCTGTGCTTCGGCGCGTTCGCGATCATCCGCGCCATGTCGACGCGCGACGACGACCCGTCGGCGGCGTCGCGCCCGTTCGACAAGGACCGCGACGGCTTCGTGATGGGCGAGGGCGGGGCGATCCTCATCCTCGAGGAGTTGGACCGTGCTCTGGCGCGCGGCGCGCACGTGTACGCGGAGGTCGTCGGCTACGGCACGAGCAACGACGCACATCACATGACCGCGCCGCGTCCCGACGGCTCGCAGGCGGCGCGCTCGATGCGGCTCGCGCTGCGCGACGCCGAGCTCGCGCCCCACGAGGTGGCGTACGTCAACGCGCACGGCAGCTCCACGCCGCTCAACGATCCGACCGAGACGCTCGCCGTGAAGGCGACGTTCGGCGATCACGCGCCGAGGCTGCAGCTGAGCAGCACGAAGGCCTACTATGGGCATGCGCTCGGAGCGTCGGGCGCGATGGAGCTCGCGATCACCGCGCTCGCGCTCGAGCAGCGGTGGCTTCCGCCGACGCTGAACCTCGACAGCCCCGACCCCGTCTGCGATCTCGATTACATCCCGAAGGTCGGTCGCGACGCCGACGTGGAGTACGCGTTGAGCAACAGCTTCGGCTTCGGCGGCATCAATGCGGCGGTGGTCCTCAAGCGGCACGACGGGGTCTGACGCGACCTACCTCGCGCGGCTAACGTTGTGGCGCGCAGGCTTCGTGGTCAGGTCGGCGCGCCGGTGGTCTCACGAGAAAGTCGCAATCGCAATCGCGACGCACTGCAACGACAACAGATTGACGCGGAGGATGCGGAGGGTACCGAGAGCCCGAAGAATGGCTCTCGGTGTCGAGCTTCACGGCACTGCGCACGACCCCGCTCCATACCACCGGCGCACGAACCCACTCTCACCCCGCTCCCTCATGCGTGACAGCTGGCGCCACTTCGCCGCGGAGTTCATCGGCATCTTCGCCCTCGTGTTCGTCGGGGGCGCCGCGATCATGACGGCGCAGATGGCGCACGCGGAGAACGTGCTCCTCGCCGTCGCGGCGGCGCACGGGATCGCCCTCGCCGTCATGGTCACGGCGACGATGCGCATCTCGGGACATCTCAACCCCGCCGTGACGCTCGGCTTCCTCGCCGCGCGGCGCATCGAGCCGATGATGGCGATGCTCTACATCGTCGCGCAGCTGCTCGGGGCGACGGCCGCCGCGTACGTGCTCCAGTGGATCTTTCCCCACGACGCCGCGCTCGGCGCCCGGCTCGGCGGACAGTCGCTCGCGCTCGACGTCAGCTTCGGCCGCGGGATCGCGCTGGAGGCGATCGCGACCTTCTTCCTCGTGTTCGTCGTGTTCGGCACCGCGGTCGATCCGCACGCGCCCAAGGTGGGCGGATTCGCCATCGGGCTCACGGTCATGGCGGACATTCTCGCCATCGGACCGCTCACCGGTGCATCGATGAACCCGGCGCGGTCGTTCGGACCCGCGATCGCGAGCGGCGTCTTCGAGGCACAGGCCGTGTACTGGATCGGGCCGATCCTCGGCGGCATCGCCGCGGCGCTGCTCTACGACGCGCTCTTCCTGCGCCGCGGCCGAGAGCCGGTGGATCACGGCGCCATCAGCCCGACGGACTGAGCGGGTGCGCACGGAATCGATGTCGCGCTGGGCAGCGGTTGGACGGGCGCTGCTCTTCCTGATCGTCACGTCGCCCATGTGGGCCCTCGGGATGGGAAGCACGGTGTTTCGTCCGGCGGGTCTTCTCGTGATCGCACTCGCGCTGACGCTGCTCTTCCTCTGGTGGGACAAGCGCTCGCCGGCCGTGCTCGGCCTCGACCCGAAGCCGCGTCGCCTTGCGGAGCTCGGGCTCGGATTCGTTGGCGGGGCACTCTTGGTCGGAGTCATCGCCGTGGTGATGTACTTCGCCCTTCCCTATCCGTGGCAGCGCAACCCCGACTTCCATCCCGAGCTCGCCGCGTTGTCGGCGTTGTACCTGCTCGCCGCGAACGGATTCGAGGAGCTCGTGTTCCGCGGCTACTCCTTCGAGCGGATGATCGCCGCGATCGGGCACTGGCCGGCACAGATCGTCACGGCCCTGATCTTCGCCGCGTACCACGTGCTGCACGGCTGGACCTGGAGCACGGCACTCGTCGGCACGACGCTCGGCTCGATCCTGTTCGGGCTCGTGTTCGTGCGCTGGCGGAGCGTGCCGGCCGCCGTCGGCGTCCACGCCGCCGGCAACTGGACGCGCGACCTCCTGCTCGCGGATCCGGCGACCGCGCGCACATTCATCGCGCCGTTTTCCTTCACGCGGTGGACGGCGCTGGAGGTGTTCACGGCGCGCGTCGCGTGGAACGCGGTCGTATTTCTCGCGTGCGTCGTGATGGCGATCGTCGTGTACCGGCAGCGAAGGCGCGAACGCGCCCTGGAGCTCGCGGTCTAGACCGGTATCGCCTTCCGCGCGCCGTACATCACGTCATAGCGCGCCATGGACTCCGAGATCACGCGGCACGCCTCGTCGCTCTTCCCCCACCCCGTGATCTCGACGCGCTTTCCCTCGAGGTCCTTGTAGGTATGGAAGAAGTGCTCGACTTCCTTGAGGACGTGCTGTGGGATGTCGGCGATGTCGAAGAACTCCTGCTGATACGGGTCGTGCACTGGCACGCTGAGGATCTTGTCGTCCGGTTCGCCGCGATCGAGCATCTTGAGCACGCCGATAGGGCGCACGTCGATCTGACAGCCCGGGAAGGTCTGCTCCTTCACGAGCACGAGCACGTCGAGTGGATCGTTGTCCTCGTGCAGGGTGCGCGGGATGAACCCGTAGTCACCCGGATAGTGCACGGCGCTGAACAGCACGCGATCGAGCTTGAGCATCCCGGACGCCTTGTCGAGCTCGTACTTGTTGCGGCTGCCCGATGGGATCTCGACCACGGCCGAGACGATCTCGGGAGGGTTCTGCCCGCAGGGCAGGTCGTGCCAGAGGTTGAGCATCAGCTCTCTCGCGCCGCCGCGGCGTGCAGCGCGGGACGGCCGGTGGGGTTGCGCGCGGTCTGGAGATCCAGGTTGGCACCGCGCTCGCGCGTCATCGCGCCTTTGTAGCTCATCGGTCCTTCGTCGACGCCGAAGTTCGTCTCGTCCAGCTCGGCCACGCGCGCGAGCTGCTCCGCGCCGAGGTCGGGTTTGTCGCTCGCGGCCGCGAATTCGGCGAGCTGCTCGTCGTCGTACACGTTCGGCAGCGTCGTCACGACGAGCGGCTCGGCGAGCAGCCACTTGAGCGCGGCCTGGCCGAGCGTCATCTCACGCGTGAGGAAGTCGAGCGTCTTCACCTTCTCGACGCCGTTGACCAACCAGCTCCGCGGGCGATGGCGGCGATGGTCGTTCTCCGGGAAGACGGTGTCGGCGGTGTACTTCCCCTCGAGCATCCCGCTGGCGTGCGTGACGCGGATGTTGAAGCAGCAGTCGGGCGCGTGGCGCCGCGCCGCCTCGATCATCGCCGAACCCGGGTGCTGCTCGAGCACGTTCCAGATCATCTGGATCGTGTTGACGTCGGGCTCGCGCTCGACCAGCTCCACGGACTCGTACAACCAGCCAATCGCCGGACCGAACGCCGCGCCCCAGGCGCGAATCTTTCCCTCGCGCTTGAGGTCGCGGAGCGTGCCCCACAGCTCGGCGTCGCGCACGTGCTCCATCTTGGCGTTGTGGATCTGGAGCACGTCGATGTAATCCGTCTCGAGCCGCTCGAGGCACTTGTCGACGGCGAAGCGCAGGAATGCCGGATCGGTGCGCATCGGCAGCTCCTGCTGGCCGCGGCGCGCCGCGACCGCGGCCTCGTCATAAATGTCGTAGCCGACCTTCGTCGCGAGCACCACCTCGCTCCGCCGGCCGCGGAACGCCTCGGAGAGCTGCCGCTCGGCGCGCCCGTTGCCGTAGGCATCGGCTGCGTCGAAGAACGTGACGCCGTGTTCGTCGAGGGCGCGACGCAACATCGCCACCGCCTCGTCGTCGGTCTTCTCCCCCCACCACCCGGTGGACAGCGTCCAGGTGCCGAAGCCGACTTCGGAAACGGAGATGGAGGTGCCGGGGAACTGACGGTACTTCATGAGACGGCGGATTGACGGTTCAACAGTTTGACGGCTTGACGGTTCACGTCAGCGAGCAGCAACGGCGAGCGTGATCAGTTCGGTGTGCCGGCCGGAAACCGTGCAACCTCAAAACCGTCTAACCGCGCGCGCGCAGCAGCTTCGCTGCTGCGCGCGCGAAGTACGTGATCACCACGTCCGCCCCGGCGCGACGGATGCCGATCAGGCTCTCCATCATCGCCCGGTCGCGCTCGATCCAGCCTCGCTCGGCGGCCGCCTGAATCATAGCGTACTCCCCACTCACCTGGTACGCGGCGAGCGGGTAGCCGGTCTCCTCCTTCACGCGCGAGATGACGTCGAGGAACGGGCCTGCGGGCTTGACCATCACCATGTCGGCGCCCTCGTCGATGTCCTGCCAGGTCTCGCGCAGCGCCTCGTCCACGTTGGCGACGTCCATCTGGTAGCCGCGACGATCGCCCGACTGCGGCGTGCTCTCCGCCGCTTCGCGGAACGGTCCGTAGAACGCCGACGCGAACTTGGCCGCGTAGCTCAGGATCGACGTGCCGGAGAAGCCCGCGTCGTCGAGCGCCGAACGGATCGCGCCGACGCGGCCGTCCATCATGTCGCTCGGCGCCACGATGTCGGCACCAGCGCGCGCGTGCGAGAGCGCCTCGCGTGCGAGCAGCTCGAGCGACTGGTCGTTGTCCACCTCGCCGTTCACGAGCACGCCGCAGTGCCCGTGCGAGGTGTACTCGCACATGCACACGTCGGTGATCACGACGAGATTCGGCAGCTCGTGCTTGAGCGCGCGCACCGCCCGCTGCACCGGCCCGTCGTCGTCCCACGCGCTCGATCCGGTCTCGTCCTTGTGCTCGGGGATGCCGAACAGCAGCACGCCACCGACCCCCGCCTCGGCCGCCGCCGTCGCGTCGCGCACCATCTCGTCGACCGACGTCTGACTCACTTCCGCCATCGACGACACCGGCGTCCTCACCCCCGTACCAGGCCGCACGAACAGCGGCAGCACGAGCTGCGACGGCGCGAGCACCGTCTCCCGCACGAGCGAGCGCAGCGCCTCGGTGCGACGCAGACGGCGAGGGCGGTAGGTGGGGAAGGAGGGCATGGGATTGAAGATAAAGGCGTGCGACGGTCGACGGATTGACGGTTTGACGGCCGGCAAGCTGTCAAACTGATGAACCGCCGGAGTGATCGGCCTGCGGCCGATCACTCCGGCTGCGGCGCCGGCAGGTGCTCCGCCCGCCGCAATTCCTCCAATATCTCCGACGCTCCCTCTCCCCGGAGCTGATTCGCCAGGCGCACGCCGCTCAGCTCCGGCTCGTTCACGTCGAGCGGGATCGTGCCACGCACGACTCGGGTGCCGCGCACGTCGGCGATCATGCCGTGCAGCACCGCGCCGCCGTCCGTCGGGGCGGCGAGCGCACCGATCGGGACCTGGCAGCCTCCCTCCAGCGCCTGCAGGAAGGCGCGCTCGGCGCGTACGGCGAGCATCGTGGGGACGTCGTTCAGCGATTGCGCGATCGCACGCACGCGTTCGTCGTCGTCGCGCACCTGCACCGCGATCGCGCCCTGCCCGGCCGCGGGCAGCCATGCGGGCGCGTCGAGGTAGCAGGTGATGTGCTGGTGCGCGCCGAGCCGGTGCAGTCCCGCCGCGGCGAGGATCGCCGCATGCACGCGTCCCTCGTCGACTTTCCTGAGGCGTGTCGGCACGTTTCCGCGGAGCTCGGCGACCTCGAGATCGGGACGCGTGGCCAGCAGTTGCGCGCGCCGGCGCAGGCTCGACGTCCCCACGCGCGAGCCGCGCGGCAGATCGTCGAGCGATTGTCCCATGATGCCGCGGTTCAGCACGAGCGCATCGCGCGGATCCTCGCGCTCGAGCACCGCCGCGACGAGCAGTCCGTCGGGCGAGTCGGTCGGCAGATCCTTCAGCGAGTGCACGGCGAGATCGGTCTTCCCCTTTCGCAGATCGACTTCGAGCTCCTTCGTGAACAGTCCCTTCGCGCCGATCGTGCTGAGCGGCTCGTCGAGCCGCTTGTCGCCGAGCGTGCGATACGTCACGAGCTCGCTCTCGACTCCGCGCTCGAGGAGCGCCGCCTGGACGAGCCGCGCCTGCCGCAGCGCCAGCTCGGACGAGCGTGTCCCGATGCGAAGCACGTCGCTCACGCCGTGCTCCACTGGCTGTCCGGTGCGCCGACCAGCCGCGCCGTCGCGTCGGCGAGCGCATCGATCGTCGACTCGCTCGCCTCGGACGCGGGCGTGATCCCCGCTGCACGCAGGGCATCGCTGGTCGTCGGACCGATCGACACGGCAGGCGCGCGCCGCGCCAGCTCCGCGCCGACCGCCTCCACGAAGCCGCGCACCGCCGACGCCGACGCGAACGTCACCGCGTCGACGCGGCCGCTCGACAGCGCATCGCGCAGCGCACCCGATCCCGCACCGTCGCTCGCCGTGCGATAGACCGGCACGACGTCTACCGTGCAACCGCGGTCGGCGAGTCCCTCGGGGAGCACGTCACGCGCGCCCTCGGCGGCGACGTACAGCACTCGGCACCCCTTCACGTCCGCACGCTCGTCGAGCGCCTCGAGTACCCCCTCGGCGACGAACCGGCCCGGGACGACGTCGGCGTCCAACCCACGCGCGAGCAGCGCGTCGGAGGTGGCGGGACCGACGCAGGCGATCTTGCGTCCAGCCAGCCACCGCGCGTCGCGGCCCGCGACGCGCAGCGACTGCCACAGGAAGGCGACGGCGTTCTGGCTCGTGAACACCACCCAGTCGTACTCCGCGATGCGGTCGAGCGCCTCGCGCAGGGCCTCCGGATCGAGCGGCACGACGCGCAACGCGGGCAGCTCCAGCACTTCGGCGCCGAGCGAGGCGAGCGCGGCGCGCAGACTTCCCGCCTGCGCCGAGGCGCGCGTGACGACGACCCGCTTGCCGAACAGCGGCTTGCGGTCGTACCACGAGATCTCGTCGCGCAGCCCGACGACGGTACCGATCACCGTGATCACCGGTGCGCCGAGTCCTTCGCGCTCGACCGCGTCGGCGAGCGTCGTCACCGTGCCGACGACGGTGCGCTGGCGCGGGTACGTTCCCCACTGCACCGCGGCTGCCGGCGTGTCGGGCGACATCCCGCCCGCGACGAGCGCCGCGGCGATGCGCGGCAGCGTCTTCACCCCCATGTACAGCACGATCGTGCCGCCAGCGCGCGCCAGCGCGGCCCAGTCGGTCTGCGTCTCGGCCTTCGCCGGATCCTCGTGGCCCGTGACGAAGGTGACTGAGGTCGCCACGCCCCGATGCGTGACGGGGATGCCCGCGTACGCGGCGGCCGCGACCCCCGCCGTCACCCCGGGCACGATCTCGAACTGCACCCCGGCTTCGGCGAGCGCCAGCGCCTCCTCGCTGCCGCGTCCGAACACCAGCGGGTCACCGCCCTTCAGCCGCACGACACGCTTCCCATCGCGACCGAGCTGCACGAGGAGGTCGTTGATCGCCTCCTGCCGCGCCGACTCGCCGCTGCCGCCGCGTTTGCCGACGTCGTGCACCTCGACGCCGGGATTGTCGGCCCGCGCGGCTTCGATGATCTCCGGGTTGGCCAGCGCATCGGCGGCGATCGCGTCGCACGTTGCCAGCAGCTGCTGCGCGCGGACAGTGAGCAGGCCGGGGTCGCCCGGCCCCGCGCCGACGAGGTAGACGACGCCGCTCACGCGCCCGCTGGCCGATTCGACGCGGCACGCGCCGGCGAGTCCAGCCGCGCCAGCCGCTCGCGCAGCCGGCGCTCGCGCACCCTGAGGCTGAGCGCGTACGCGCCGTATACGAGCGCGGCGAGCACGTACGCCGCCGTGGCGAATCCTGCGTTGTCCGGCGTCATGCAGCGTGCTCCTGCTCCCGGTTCGCGACGAGGTCGCGCAGCGTCGCGATGCGATAGCGCGCCCGCAGCAGCGCGGCGAACAGAAGAAGGAACGCGAAGAAGGCGGAGAAGAACGTCACCTGCATCTCGGCGGGCATCGACGGGGCGCTGGGCTTCAGGAGGATCGGCATGGGGTGCAGCGTGCGGAAGAGATACACGCTGAGATGGATGAACGGCACGAGCAGCGCAGCGAGGATGCCGAGCACCGCCGAGTATCGCGCACGGCGCCCGCGCTCTTCCACGGCGCCGCGCAGCAGGGAGTATGCGACGATGAGGAACCAGAGGAAGAGCGTCGACGTGAGCCGCGCGTCCCACGTCCACCACGCGCCCCAGATCGTCTTGCCCCAGAGCGGCCCCGTGAGGAGCACGACGGTCGTGAAGGCGAGACCGACTTCGGCCGCGCTTTCGGCGACGCGATCCAGCTTCTCGTCCTTGAGCCAGAGATACAGGATGCTGGCGACCGCCATCAGCGCGAAGGCGACGTACAGCGCGATGAACGCGGACGTCGCGTGGATGTAGAGGATCTTCTGCGCCGCGCCCTGTCGCGCCTCGATCGGCGTGAAGGCGAGCGCGCGCACGTACACGAGCGCGACGGCGAGGATCGCCACGCCGAGCAGGGGATCGCGCCGTGGCCGCGCGACGGACAGCGGCGCCGATGCGGAGGTCATTCGTCGAGAGTATAGGGAAAGGCGAGCGTGCACGCCGTGACGAACACGATGTCGAACGCGACGAGGATGCGCAGCCAGGGCCACGCCTCGGCGATCGGTCGGCCGGCCATCAGACGCGCCGACGACTGTGCCGCGCCCATCACGATCGGCACGAAGAACGGAAGGCTGAGCATCGGCAGCAGGAGCTCGGCCATGCGCGTGTTCACGGCCATCGCGCTGAACAGCGTGCCGATCGCGACGAGCCCGATCGCGGCGAGGACCCGATGCCCGCGCCGAGCGGCAGGTTGTAGAACAGCACGACGGCGGGGATCGTGACGGCGAGGATGCCACTCACGAAGACGAGGTTCGCGAGCGCCTTGCCGAGGTAGATCGCCTCGCGGGAGATCGGCGCGCCGAGCAGCCCGTCGATCGCGCGGTCGGCCAGCTCGCTGCCGAACGAGCGCTGTAGTCCGAGCAGGCCGGCGAAGGTGAAGATCACCCACAACACACCGGGCGCCAGATCGGCCGCCGCGACCGCGGTGACATCCCACGCGAAGTAGAAGATCGTCACGCCGAGCAGCGCAAAGACCAGCGCGGACAGGAAAGCCGTGCGCGTGCGGAACTCGATCGCGAGGTCCTTGCGCGCCACGATCCACGACGCCGCGAGCGTGCCGGGAGGCGCCCCGAGCCGAGGGTCACTCATGGACGGCCGCCAGCTCGCGGTACTGCGACTGATACGCGCTCGGGTCGAGCAGCTCGCGCGCCTCGTGTCGCACGAAGCGTCCGCGCCGCATGATCGCCGCCTGCGTGGCGAGGGCGAGCCCCTCGGTGAGGTTGTGGGTCACGAGCAGCAGCGCGGCCCCCGCCTCGCGTCGCTCCGTGAGCACCTCGGTGAGCGCGGCGCTGCCCGCATCGTCGAGGCCCGTGTACGGCTCGTCGCACAGGAGCAGCCGGGGCGCGTGCACCATCGCGCGGGCGATCGACACGCGCTGCTGGAGCCCGCGGCTCAACGTGCGCGCCGGCGCGCCGGCACGGTCGTCGACGCGCATGAGCGCGAGCGCCGCCAACGCGGCACCGGCGGGATCCGCGAGGCCATACAGTCGCGCCGCCAGCTCGACGTTCTCCCGCACGGTGAGCGCGCCGTAGAGCATGCTCGCGTGGCTGACGAGCCCGACCTGAGCGCGTGCCGCCGCGCCCTCCTTCAGTGACACGCCGTTCACGTGCACCGTCCCCTGCCCGGGGGCGAGCAGTCCGGCGATGAGGCGCAGGAGCGTGGTCTTCCCCGCTCCGTTGGGCCCGAACAGCGCCAGGCAGTCGCCTCCCTGGAGCGTGAAGCTCACGCTGTCGACCGCGCGCCGGCCACCGAACGAACGTACGAGGCCCTCGGCCTTGAGGACCGGCGTTGGCGTCATCGGGGCGCGAGAGACGTGAGCGAGCGCATCGTTGAAAGGTAGCGCGCCGTCCCGGGGCGAGAGAGGGCGAATCCCCGACGACGCCAGCTCTGGTGCAACGTCGAACTAGCTGCTCTTCGCCGGCGTCACCAGGTCGCGGTAGTGCGCCGACTCGTCGAAGATGCACGCACTTCGGGTATAGAAGTCGTCGTTCAACACGAAGACGCCCGCGTCCACGCGACGCCAGGATGCGTCGGCGCACGGATGCCAGCTCGTCATCTCCGCCCACCGGCGGTATTGCTGGTGGCCGTTCGTCTCCATCATCCCCGACGTGAAGCCGGGAAACGGCGCCAGGCGGGCCGCGACGTTCTTGTTCCAGTCCACGAGGATGGGATTCACCGTCAGGTCGGCGGCCATGCAGACGAGCCGCTGCTCGCGCGCCAGCTTCGCGATCTTGAGGGTCTCGCTCAACGTCTTGGCGATCCCCTTGAGCGCGAAGCCGGCGTAGCCCTGCTCGATGCGGCGGTTCGCGTCGACGGCGCGCGTCACGCTCTCGTCCGCCACGATGCGCACCGGGACGTCGCGCACCGACTCGTCGTTCTCGTCGGCGAACGGCTCCTCCATGAACGCGATCTGATCGAACGCGCCGATCCGCTTCGCGGCGTCGAGCAGACGCAGGAGCGTCTCCTTCCGCTCGTAGCGCTGGTTCGGATCGAGGTCGTACCGGAGCTTGCCGTCTTTTGTGTGTACGGTCCTGATGTCGTTCAAGGCGCGATGCACGGCGGTGAGTCGGGCGATGTCCTTCTCGATCATCTCCGCCTGCGTGCCCGGATTCCCGAGCTTCAGCTTGATCACGAAGTAGCCATCGCGCGCCGCCCTCACGACGTCCTCGATCGGCAAGCCGTAGGTGACCGAGGGCAGGCTCGCGATCGTACCGTTCCTGTTCGACAGACCCGAGCGGTACTCGGCGGGGATCATCTCGTCGAAGGTCGTGATCCCGTTCTCCGCGGCGTAGAGCAGCCACGCGGCGTTGTCCACCGGGACGAGCGCATTCAGCGCGAAGGTCCGGCGCAGGTCGGGCACGCCCGTGACCCTCGTCGCGAACGCGTGCACGTCGGGAAGGATGCGGTCGAGGAGCTCGACGGGGTTCGTGAAGCTCTCGCCGACGAGCATCTGCAGCGCGTGATCGGTCACCGAGAGCATCATCGCGTTGCCGGCGCTCTCCGAGTGCTTGGCCAGCACTCTCGGGTCGCACCACAGCACGCTCTGCGTGCCGAGTCCGATGTGGCTCTGCCCCGAGTCGCTCTCGAGCCGCGCGACGGGCTGCCACAGCTCGGTGAGGTAGCCGCCCTTGAAGCCGGTCGGCCGGATCAACGGCTCGCGCTCGAAGTCGAGGCCGACGCTCCGGATGCGAATGCGCTTCGGCTCGGCGCGCAGTACGCCGGCCCGGTAGCGATGGTCGACGAGGGGCAGCGCGGCGGCCGCGCCGGCCACCGCGAGAAACTCGCGCCGCGACAGCTCGCGCGGGGGATGCGACATCACGAGCCCGCCGTTGCCGCCTTGGCCGGAATCGATGCCGCGGCCAGCAGCTGCGTGAAGCGCGTGAGGTCGCGACGCATCCCCTCCATCGTTTCGCGGCGCCGCTTCGCGTCGCCGCTGCCATCCATCTCCAGCGGTGCGTACTCGAAGTGCATCGTCGCCGGAGGGAGAGGTCCGCGCGCGAGCAGCTGTCGCAGATAGGCGTCGAAGTTCACCATTCCCTCCCCCAGCGGCACGGATCGCGGCTCCCATCGACCGTCCGCACGCTTCGCCCAGATGTGGTCCTTCACGGCGATCGTGTCGATGTGCGGGGCGATCATTCGCAGCGCCACCGGCCAGCTCTCGCCGCCTTCCGCCACGGCGTGCCGGATGTCGTACTGCACGCCGAGCCCGTCGGGCTCGATCCCCTCGAGCAGCACGCCGAGGTCCCACACGGATCCGCCGACCCGCGTGCCGACGTGATTCTGATATCCGCCGCGAATGCCGATCTCCCGATTGAGCGCCGCGAGCGCGGCCGCACGCGGCTTCATCTCGCGCAACGCCTGCAGCGGATCGGCGTTCGGCGGAAAGGTCCAGTAGCCCATGCGGTAATGCGAGACGCCGACCTTCCGAGCCGTCGCCAGCACGCGTCGCGCCAGCGGATCGGCCGCATCGACGATCGCGGTCGTGATCAGCGGGACCGTGAGTCCCGAGCGGCGAAGCGTCTCCACGGCGCGCGGGAGGTCCTCCTCGACGCGCTCGGGAAGCACGTGACCACCCGGTCGCACGGTGAGGTCCACCGCGCGAAACCCCGACTCGGCGATGACCGGCCCGACGTCGGCGAACGGCAGCCACTGCAGATGCTTGGAGAAGACCGCGATCACCGGTTCCGCCGCGCGACGCGGCGACGCTGAAGCGTCCGCCGCGCGCGGTGCGGTCCCCAGCGCCTTCATCGCCACGCCGGCCGCGGCCGCTCGGGCGACGAACTCCCGGCGGCTCAGCGCGTTCGTGTCCATCGGCTCTCCGCCGCAGCGCTGCGATTCATGAGGCCATTACATCTTCTTCGCGGCCGGTGTCTCGCTGTGTGCGACCGCCAC
>QHVE01000098.1:37282-39352 GCA_003223455.1 Gemmatimonadota bacterium
GTCGCACACCTGCTTTCCGCTCGACGAGTAGGTGAGCACCGCCAGATCGGTACCGACTTCGGTCACCATCGGATTGTCTAGACTCCAGCCTGTCCCCAGCACGCACGCCGGGAGGTTGGTCGAGGTCTTCGACAGCTGCCAGCGCATCGCACCGCCTCCATCGACGTAGACGAAATCACTTCCGAGCGCCTTGTTGAAGGCGACCGTGTCCTTTCGGGCGATCGCGTCGAGGATCGCCTGCTCCTGCGCGACGACGGCGTTGCCGACTGATGCGGATGCCTTGGCGGGGGCAGCCTGCGCGGCGACGTCCTTGGCAGCCGCGAGTTGAAGCGCGATGGCGAAAGCCACTACGAGGCGCGAGTTCATCTGGGCTCCTGGGGAAGGGAGGACTGCGAGACTGCGAAGCTCCCTCCGCAAGCCGGATGCGTCAAGAGTGCGTACCGGCTGTCACACCCGCCGACGTGGTGGCACCTTTGACCGATGCGCTTCCCGGCCGAGATCATCCATCGACAGATCAGCGTAGTCCTGCACGCCTGGGGGATGCCGGACGACGTCGTCCGCACCGCCGCCGACGTGATGACGGACACCGATCTGGCCGGCATCGACTCGCACGGGATCTCGATGCTGATGCTCTACGAGGAGGCCCTGGGCCTCGAGCAGCTCAACCCGACGCCGGCGCTCCGTGTCGTCCGCGAGTCGCCCGTCACCGCGCTCGTCGACGGGGATGCGGGCCTCGGCCACGGCGCGGCCGTGTTCGGGATGGAGCTCGCGATCGCGAAAGCGAAGGCGGCGGGCGTCGGCGTCGTCTGCGTGCGCAACTCGACGCACTTCGGCGCGGCGGGCTACTACGCGGCGATGGCCTCGAGTCGCGGACTGATCGGGCTCGTGACCTGCACGACGCGTGGCAATCCCGTACTGCCCACCCGGAGCGCCGTCCCCGTGCTCGGCACCAACCCCATCGCGTTCGCCGCCCCCACCCGCCGCAACACCCCGTTCCTGCTCGACATGTCCACCAGCACCGTCGCGCAGAACAAGGTGAAGGTGTTCGACCTCCAGGGACGCCCCATCCCGCCCGGCTGGGTGCTCGACGAGCACGGCGAGCCGGTCACCGATTCCGCTCTCGCGATGGACCTCGTCACGGTGCGCTACACCGGGGGGATCACCGCACTCGGCGGAACCGCCGAGATGTCCAGCCACAAGGGCTACGGGCTGAGCGTGATGGTGCAGATCCTCTCGGCCACCCTCGCCGGCGGCTCCTTCACCCCGATCCGCAAGCGCACTCAGGGCCGCGGCGACCCCGACGAGATCGGACACTTCCTGATGGCGCTCGATCCGACTGCTTTTCGCGACGAGGGGGAGTTCGAGCGCGACCTGGACGACGTGATCGACGTGCTGCACGCGGCACAGCCGACGAACGCCGACGAGCCCGTGCTCGTCGCGGGCGAGCCGGAGCTGCTCGCGCGCGCCGAGCGTGCCCGCGACGGAATTCCGGTTCCCGACTCTCTCGCGCAGAAGATCCGAGCGATTTGCCAGCGTGCCGGCGCGCCCTTCCTGCTCGGTGGCGACTGATCGCGCGATGACGTACGACTTCTGCGTCGTCGGCGGCGGGATCGTCGGGCTGGCGACGGCGATGACGCTGCTCCAGCGCAACCCCGGCGCGACGCTCGTGCTCCTCGAGAAGGAGCACGCGCTCGCGATGCACCAGACCGGACACAACAGCGGCGTGATCCACAGCGGCATCTACTACGCGCCGGGAAGCCTCAAGGCCGACCTCTGCAAGCGCGGCGAGCGGGCGACGAAGGAGTTCTGCACGACGCATGGAATCCCGTTCGTCGTCTGCGGCAAGACGCTCGTCGCCACCTCGGCGCCGGAGCTCGAGCGCATGGAAGCGCTCGCCGGCCGCGCGGAACAGAACGGGATCGAGTTCGAGCGATTGGACGGCGCCGAGCTGCGGCGCCGCGAGCCGAACATCGCCGGACTCGGCGCCCTCTTCGTTCCAGCGACGGCAATCGTGGACTATCGCCAGGTGTGCGCCGCAATGGCCAGCGTCATCCAGTCGCTCGGTGGCGA
>QHVE01000098.1:39363-68958 GCA_003223455.1 Gemmatimonadota bacterium
TGAGCGCGATCGAAGAATCCGGACGCGACGTCACCGTCCGCGCTGGCGAGCGCACCCTGACCGCGGCCCGTCTCGTCGCCTGCGCCGGCCTGCAGTCGGATCGCCTGGCGCGCCTCGCCGGACTGCCGGTCACGCATCAGATCGTCCCCTTCCGCGGCGAGTACTACCGCCTGCCGAACGAGAAGAACGAGATCATCCGGAGCCTGATCTATCCCATCCCGGATCCCGATCTCCCCTTCCTCGGGATCCATCTCACGCGCATGATCGACGGCAGCGTCACGGTCGGACCGAACGCGGTGCTGGGCCTGTCGCGCGAGGGCTACCCGAAGCTCGACGTCGACCTCGGGGACGTCGCGCAGTATTTGTTCTTCCCGGGTCTCTGGCGCGTGCTCGCGCGCTACCGCCGATCGGTGCGCGCCGAGCTGGCCGGATCGCTGTTCAAGTCCGCGTACCTCCGCGAGTGCCGCAAGTACTGCCCGGTCCTGACGTCGAGCGACCTCCTGCCCTACACTGCCGGTATCCGCGCCCAGGCCGTCATGCGCGACGGCACGCTGGTCCACGACTTCCTCTTCCTGGAGACCGAGCGCATGCTCCACGTGTGCAATGCGCCGTCGCCAGCGGCGACGTCGGCGATTCCCATCGGCGGCCGCATCGCGGCCGCGTTGACGGGTTGAACGGTTTTACGGTCGAACGGCCGGCACACCGACGAACCACGCAGTCGCGCTTCCCGCTCGCTAACGTGAACCGATAAACCGTCAAACCCGTCGTTCAGTGAAGACAACTCCCGTCACCCCCTCCGACCTCGCCTCCTCCGTCATCGCCGTGCCGCCGCTCGCGCGGCATCGCGATCTCACCATCAGCACGGCTGACAATCGCGCGCTGATCCAGTACCTCGAGGAAGGCGGCGTTCGCACGCTGCTCTACGGCGGCAACGCGAACCTGTACAACGTCGGGGCGGGCGAGCTGCCCGAGTTGCTCGACATGCTCGAGCAGGAGGCGGGCGACGACACGTGGGTGATCCCGTCCGTCGGGCCGGACTTCGGCAAGCTCATGGACCAGCTCGACGTCGTGAGGGAGCGCGACTTTCCCACCGTCATGATCCTGCCGCTCGCCTTTCCCGCGACGAGCGACGGCATCGCCACAGGGATCCGGCGGTTCGCCGAACGCTACGGCAAGCCGGTGATCGTCTACATCAAGGCCGACGGCTATCTGGAGCCGGCCCAGGTGGCGGCGCTCGCGAACGACGGGCTCGTCGCGGGAATCAAGTACGCCACCGTGCGCGCCGAGCCGCGCGAGGACGTCTATCTTCGCGCACTGCTCGACGTGGTCGATCGCAGCATCGTCGTGAGCGGGATCGGTGAGCGGCCGGCGATCATCCACCTGCGCGACTTCGGCCTCCAGGGCTTCACCTCGGGCTCGGTGTGCGTCGCCCCGAACAGTTCGATGCGCATCCTCGCGCTGTGCAAGGACGGCCGCTGGGACGAGGCGGAGGAGGAGCGCGCGAAGTTCCTTCCGCTCGAGAATCTTCGCGATGCGCACAGCCCGATCCGCGTCCTGCATGAAGCCGTCACGCTCGCCGGGATCGCCGACATGGGACCGATGCTGCCCATGCTCTCGAATCTCGGCGAGGCGCAGCGCGCGCCCGTTCGCGAGGCGGCGATCGCGCTCCGCCAGCACGACGAGCAGCTCGCGCCGTCGTGAGCGTGCGCCGGAAGACCGCCGAGCAGCTGCGCAGCCATCGTTGGTACGGCGTCAACGACCTGCGCTCGTTCGGCCATCGTTCGCGCACGGCGCAGATGGGCTACACCGCGGAGGATTACCGCGGCAAGCCGGTCATCGCGATCGTCAATACGTGGAGCGACATCAACCCCTGCCACTCGCACTTCAAGCAGCGCGTGGAGGAGGTGAAGCGCGGCATCTGGCAGGCCGGCGGGTTTCCCGTCGAGATCCCGGCGATGACGCTCTCCGAGCCGTTCCAGAAGCCGACGACGATGCTCTATCGCAACCTGCTCGCGATGGAGACGGAGGAGATCCTTCGGTCGTATCCCGCCGACGGCTGCGTCCTCATGGGCGGCTGCGACAAGACGGTCCCCGCGCTCCTCATGGGCGCGATCTCGATGGACTTGCCGACGATCTTCGTTCCCGCGGGCCCGATGCTGCGCGGCGACTGGAATGGCGTCGTGCTCGGCAGCGGCTCCGACACCTGGAAGTACTGGGCCGAGCTCCGGTGCGGGAACATCACGCAGGAGGAGTGGACGGAGATCGAGAACGGCATCGCGCGCTCGCCCGGGCACTGCATGACGATGGGCACCGCCTCGACGATGACGAGTGCCGCCGAAGTCCTCGGATTCATTCTGCCGGGGTTCTCCTCGACGCCGGCGCCCGACTCCCGTCATGCGCAGATGGCCGCGCTCTCCGGCCGCCGCATCGTCGAGATGGTGTGGGAGGACCTCAAGCCGAGCGACCTCCTCACCGACGCGTCGTTCGACAACGCTGTGACGACCGTGCTCGCGCTCAGCGGCTCCAGCAACGCCGTCGTGCACCTGATCGCCATGGCGCGCCGCGCCGGTCTGACGCTCGACCTCGCGCGCTTCGACGCCATCGCGCGGCGTGTGCCCGTGCTCGCGAACGTGCGCCCGACCGGGCAGTACCTGATGGAAGATTTCTTCTACGCCGGCGGGCTGCGGGCTCTTCTCGCGGAGCTCGGTGACCTCATCGACGGGAGCACGCACAACGCGAACGGGAAGACGCTGGCCGAGAACGTCGCTGGGGCGAAGGTCTTCAATGAAGACGTCATCCGCAGCAGAGCCAGCCCGCTCGTGCAGCGAGACGGGCTGGTCGTGCTCACCGGCAACCTCGCGCCGCGCGGCGCAGTGATGAAGCCGCCGGCCGCCGATCCCGCCCTGCTGTCGCACACCGGGCGCGCCGTCGTGTTCTCGAGCTACGACGACATGGCGGCGCGCATCGACGACCCCGCGCTCGACGTCGAGCCGTCATCGGTGCTCGTGCTTCGGAACACCGGACCGATCGGCGCGCCGGGCATGCCGGAATGGGGACAGCTTCCCATCCCCAAGAAGCTGCTCGAGCAGGGCGTGCGCGATATGGTGCGCGTCTCCGATGCACGCATGAGTGGCACGAGCTATGGCGCGTGCGTGCTGCACGTGACGCCCGAGTCGTACGTCGGCGGGCCGCTCGCCTTCGTGCGCGATGGAGATCTCGTGCGCCTCGACGTCGCCGCGCGGCGGCTCGACCTGCTCGTGAGCGACGAGGAGTTGGCGGCACGCCGCGCCGCATGGGTGCCTCCCGCACCGAAGTTCGAGCGTGGCTTCGGCCTGCTCTACTCGCAGCACGTGCAGCAGGCGGACCTCGGCTGCGACTTCGACTTCCTCGAGACGGTCACGCGTGAACACCGCGACGCAGAGCCCGAGATCCACTGAGGAGCCGGGCGCGACCGCGTCCGTCACGGGGCGGCGGCCGACACGCGCGCGGCTCTCGATGCTCGCGCTCCTCCTGCTCGCCACGACGATCAACTACGTCGATCGCTCCAACCTGTCGATCGTCGCGCCCTTCCTCTCGAAGGAGCTCGGTCCGTTCGCCTGGAGCTACGCGATCGCGAATCTTCCGGGCGGCTACCTGATCGACCGATTCGGCTCGCGGATGGTGTACGGCATCGCGCAGCTCGCGTGGTCCATCTCGACGCTCATGCTCGCCTTCGTTGGCGGCTTCGCCGCACTGTTCGGGCTGCGCTTCGCGGTGGGACTGGCCGAGGCGCCGGCGTTCCCCGTCAACAACCGGGTCGTCTCGACCTGGTTTCCACAGCGCGAGCGCGGTCGCGCCACGTCGACGTACGCGAGCGGCCAGTACATCGGTTCGGCACTGCTGTCGCCCCTGCTCTTCTGGATGGCCGTCAACCACGGCTGGCGTTCGGTGTTCGTGTTCACCGGGCTCGCCGGGATCGTCAGCGCGATCACTTGGTTCACGTTGTACCGCGAGCCACGCGAGAGCACACGCGCCAACGCCGCGGAGGTCGAGCTCATCGCCGCCGGCGGAGCGCTCACAGCGATGGCGCCGCGGGAGCACGTGACGTGGCCACAGGTGACGCGGCTGCTGCGCGAGCGGCAGGTGTGGGCGCTCGGTCTGGGCAAGTTCGCGACGATGTCGTCGCTCTATTTCCTGCTCACCTGGTTTCCGACGTACCTCGTGCGCGAGCGCGGGCTCACGTCACTCAAGGCGGGCGCGGCGACGTCGCTGCCGTACATCGCCGCGACGCTGGGAGTGCTGCTCGGAGGCATGTGGTCGGACTGGCTGCTGCGCCGCGGCGCCGACATCTCGGCGGCGCGCAAGATCCCGATCGTCAGCGGCTTTCTCGGCGCCTCGTGCATCATCCTCGTGAACTACATCGACGGCAGCGCGCTGGCCCTCACGATCCTCACCCTCGCCTACTTCGCGCAGGGGATCTCCGGCAACTCGTGGTCGATCATCGCCGAGGTCGCGCCGCGCAATCTGATGGGCATGTGCGGCGGCATCATCAACTTCACCGGCCAGCTCGCGGGCATCGTGACCCCGATCGTCATCGGCTTCATCCTCCGCGAGACGGGCTCGTTCGAATGGGTGCTCGTCTACGTGTCGATTGCGGGCCTCGTCGGTGCGCTGTCGTACACGGTGATCCTCGGGCGGGTGCACCGCATCGAGATCTAGAGTCCGCGAAGCCGCGACGGCAAGAGTTTCACGCCGGGCACTTTTCCGATCGACCCCGTATTTGACCTCCAACGCGTAGTTCGATAGTCATAAAACCATGAATCCTCCAGCCACGTCATCCCTGCTCGCCCCCGGACAGTTCGAGCGCATCGCCAAGGCGCTCGCCGATCCGAGGAGGTTCGCCATGCTCGAGACGATCAGCTCGGCGCTCGAGTGCCCCAACCAGGCACTGTGCAACGACTTCCCCGTCTCGAAAGCGACCATCTCCCATCACATCAAGGAGCTGGTGCAGGCGGGGTTGATCGAGCCGGAGCGCGAGGGGCAGTACAAGACCTACCGCGTCCGCCAGGACGTCGTGAACGCGTACGCCGCCGAAGTGATTCGTCGTGTCGGCAAGCCCAGAGCGCGCGCCGGCTGACGGGGCGACCGAAAAGTCCCGCCCGCATACTCATTTGTTTGATGGTTGTACAACTGTCTCACCACTGCACCAGCTCGGAGATCCCACCATGAGTCGAACCGCCCGCCCTATCCCCTCCAGCCGCCTCCGCTCCTTCATCCTCATCGGGGCGCTCCTCGCGACCGCGGTTTCGCTCGGCGCCTGGAAGGCCAGCGCGATCCGCAGCGCCGACGCCGCGTCGGCCATCGCCACCGCTCGTCCCCATCAGGAGACGGCGTCGGCCATCGGTACCGTGCTCGCCGCGCAGTCGATCACCCTGCGCAACGAGGTGCCCGGCACGGTGCACTTCGCCAGCCTCCAGCCGGGTCAGGTCGTGAATGCGGGCGCCGTCCTCGTCGCCCTCGACGTCTCCGTAGAGACCGCCGAGCTCCGAGCCCAGGAAGCGCAGGCCCGCCTCGCGCAGACCAACTTCGAGCGCGTGGAGCGGATGACGTCGCGCGGCGCCGCGTCCGCGATGGAGCTCGACAACGCCCGCGCCGAGCGTGACGTCGCCGTTGCGCAGATCGCGCGCACCCGCGCCCTCATCGCGCGCAAGACGATCCGCGCTCCCTTCCGCGCCCGCGTCGGCATGTCCGACGTGCACAACGGCCAGTTCCTCGAGTCGGGGACGCAGCTCACCACGCTGCAGGGCGTCGACGGTGCCATCCACGTGGACTTCGACGTGTCACAGTCGGTCGCGGCGGGGATGCGGCGCGGCGAGGCCGTGCAGGTGATCTCGGGCGCCACGGCGGCGGAGATTCCAGCGCGCATCGTGGCCGTCGACGCTCGCGTCGATCCTTCGACGCGGAACGCCGTGGTCCGTGCCGAGCTTCCGGCGCGCGCCGATCTTCCCGCGCCCGGATCGTCGGTGCGCGTCCTGATCCCGATCGGTCCGACGCGCGAGGCGGTGGTCGTTCCGGTGAGCGCACTGCGTAAGGGACCGGGCGGTGACCACGTGTTCGTGATCGCCGCGGCCAAGGACGGGAAGTCGCGCGCCCAGCTCCGCCTCGTGAAGGCAGGCCCCGTGCTCGGCGACGAGATCGTGATCGTCGACGGCCTCGCCGCCGGCGAGCGCGTCGCCGCGTCCGGCTCGTTCAAGCTGCGCGACGCCGTCCTCGTCGCCGTCGCCGAGCCGAAGCCGCAGGTCAATCGCGTCAGCGCCCGCTGACGGAGAGTCCATCATGCGAAAGTCATTCACCGACCTCTTCATCAAGCACCCGGTCCTCGCGATCGTCGTCAACCTCGTCGTCGTGCTGATGGGGTGGCGTGCGCTCACGACGCTGCCGGTGCAGCAGTATCCCAAGATCGAGAGCTCGTCGGTCGTCATCACGACGGTCTACTTCGGCGCCGGCGCCGAGACGGTGCGCGGATTCCTCACGACACCGATCGAGCGCTCCGTCTCCGCCATCAGCGGCGTGGACTACATCGAATCGACGAGCCGCGCCGGCGTGAGCACGGTGACGGTGCACCTGAAGCTCAACCACAGCAGCACCGCGGCGCTCGCCGAGGTGACGGCACGGTTGCAACAGGTTCGGTCGGAGCTGCCGTCGGACGCCGAGCCGCCGGTTGTGGAAGTGCAGCGCGCCGACCGGCCGTATGCGTCCTTCTACCTCAGCTTCTCGTCGAGCAAGCGGGACATTCCCGCGATCACCGACTGGCTCGCGCGCACGCTCCAGCCGCAGCTCGCCACGATGCCCGGCGTGCAGCGCGTGAGCTTCGAGGGCGCACGCCAGCTCGCGATGCGCGTCTGGATCGATCCCGACCGCCTCGCGGCGCTCGGTCTCGCGCCGGGCGACGTGCAGGCTGCGCTGCGGCGGAACAACTACCTCGCCGCCGTCGGCCAGACGAAGGGCAACCTCGTCCAGGTCAACCTGCTCGCCAACACCGACCTGCGCACGGTGAAGGAGTTCGAGGACCTCATCGTTGCCGACCGCGCCGGCGCCGTCGTGCGATTGAGCGACGTGGCGAAGGTGGAGCTGGGCGCCGAGGAAGCCACCATGGTCGCGAAGTACGGCGAGAAGGAGGCCGTGTACCTCGGCGTGTGGCCGCTGATCGGCGTGAACGAGATCGACGTCTCGCATCGGCTGCAGGCCGAGATGGCGCGCATCGCGCCGACGCTGCCGGCGGACATCGAGATGCATCTCGCGTACGACGCGACGACCTTCATGCAGGATGCGCTGAAGGAGATCACGAAGACGCTGACCGAGACGATTCTCATCGTCGGTCTCGTCGTCTTCCTCTTCATGGGATCGCTGCGCACGGCGCTCGTGCCCCTCGTCGCGATGCCCATCTCGCTGATCGGCGCCGCACTGGTGATGTACGCGGCGGGCTTCAGCCTCAACCTGCTGACGATCCTCGCCATCGTGCTGTCGGTCGGTCTCGTCGTCGACGACGCGATCGTCGTGGTGGAGAACGTCGAGCGTCACGTTCGCGAGGGCAGAACGCGGATGCAGGCGGCGATCGTCGGCGCCCGCGAGCTCGTCGGTCCGATCATCGCGATGACGATCACGCTGGCCACGGTCTACGCACCGATCGGATTCCAGGGCGGTCTCACGGGCTCCCTGTTCCTCGAGTTCGCGATCACGCTCGCCGCGGCCGTGGTCCTGTCGGGCGTCGTCGCCGTGACGCTCTCCCCGATGATGAGCTCTCGCTTCGTGCACGAGCGCGGCCACGAGGGCCGTCTCACGCGCCTGGTGAATCACGCGTTCGACGCGGTGCGTCGCCGCTACGAGCATCTGCTCGACGGCGCACTCACGATGCGCGCGGCGATCGTCGCCGCGGCGCTGCTCGTCACCGTGGCCGCGTGGCCGCTGTACTCCATGTCCAAGCGCGAGCTCGCGCCAGTGGAGGACCAGAGTCACATCAGCCTCTTCATGGAGGCGTCCCCGGACGCGTCGCTCGCCGCCACCAATCGAGCCACGCGCGAGGTGGTGAAGACCATCCAGGCGTTCCCCGAAGCGAAGTTCATGTGGTCGCTGACCGCCAACTGGGGCGCGTTCGGCGGCATGCTCGCCAAGGACTGGAAGGAGCGCGACCGCTCGACCGAGCAGATGTACGGCGCGGTCTACGGCGCGGTCTCGCAGATTCCCGGCGTGCGCGTCTTCCCGCGGCTCGACCCGCCGCTGCCGACGCCCGGACAGTACGACGTCGAGATGGTGCTGCAGAGTGACGTGCCGCCAGAGCAGATGCTCGAGACGGTCGGAGCGGTCGTCGGCGCGGGCTTCCAGAGCGGCAAGTTCCTCTACGTCGACACGGACCTCAAGATCGACCTTCCCGAGGCCCGCGTCGTGATCGATCGGGAGAAGATCGCCGATCTCGGGCTCGACCTCGCCAGCGTCGGCCGCGAGCTCGGCACGCTGCTCGGCGGCGGCTACGTCAATCGCTTCAACTTCTTCGAGCGGAGCTACAAGGTCATTCCGCAGATCGGCGACGAGAATCGCGCCACCGTCGGTCCGCTCCTCGACCTGAAGATCAAGACGCCGAGTGGAGAGCTCGTCCCGGTCTCCACCTTCACGCGCATCGAGTCGAGCAGCGCTCCACGCACCCTGAATCGCTTCCAGCAGCAGAACGCCGTCCGCGTGTTCGGCGGCGTGAAGCCTGGCGTCACCAAGGAGGAAGGACTCCGCGTGCTCGAGGATGCCGCGCGCGCGGCCGGCGGTCGGGGAATCATCGTCGACTATGCGGGAGAGTCGCGGCAGATCCGGCGCGAAGGCGCCGCACTGACGGTCACACTCGCCTTCGCGGTGGTGCTCATCTACCTCGTGCTCGCGGCGCAGTTCCAGAGCTTCCGCGATCCACTCATCGTGCTGCTCGGCTCCGTGCCCCTCGCGATCTCGGGCGCGCTGATCTTCAGCTTCCTCGGGCTGACGACGATCAACATCTACTCCCAGGTCGGCCTGATCACGCTCGTCGGCCTGATCGCGAAGAACGGCATCCTGATCGTGCAGTTCGCCAACACACTCCAGCAGCAGGGCCTGGACAAGATCGCGGCGGTGCGTGAAGCGGCGTCGACGCGGCTGCGTCCCGTGCTGATGACGTCCGTCGCGACGGTGCTCGGCCATCTCCCGCTCGTGTTCGTCTCCGGCCCTGGGTCGCAAGCGCGGAACAGCATCGGCACCGTGCTCGTCGCCGGGATGGCGATCGGCACCGTGTTCACGCTGTTCGTCGTCCCTGTGTTCTACTCGCTCATCGCCGCGCAGCACGTCGCCGAGAGCGACGTCGAGTTCGCGGACGTTCCTGTCTCGTCTCCCGTCTTCGTGCCCGAGGTCGCCCTGTCGTGAGCACTCAACTACGAACCCTCGCCGTCGCGGTGGCGCTCGCCGCGGCCGGTCGCGGCGCGCTCGCCCAGAGCGCCACGCCCGCCGAGTTCTGGAGCGCGCTTGGCGATACGACGCTCGTCCGGCTGGTGAACGAAACGCGGCTCACCAACCGCGACATTCGGATCGCCTTGGCGCGCGCGAGCGCGGCACGCGCGACGCGCACCAGTGCCGCGCTCGACCTGCTGCCCGTCGTGAGCACACGAGCGGGTTACACGCGGCAGCGCATCGCGAGTGCTTCGCTCCCCGGCGTATCGGGCGCGTTCCCCGATCAGAACGTGTGGGATGCCGGTCTCGCGCTGTCGTGGGAGGTGGACGTGAGCGGACGACTGCGACAGTCGCTCCGCGCGCGAGGCGCGCAGGCGGAAGCCGCCGCGGAAGACGTGCGCGATGTCGAGGTCTCACTCACGTCGCAGGTGGCGAGCGTGTACCTGTCGCTGCGCGGCGCGCAGGAGCGGCTTGCCGTGGCACGCCGCAACTCCGAGAACCAGCGTCGCACACTCGAGATCACCCAGCGCCGGCTCGAGGCAGGGCGTGGCACGCAGCTCGACACCGAGCGTGCGAAGTCACAGCTCAGCGCGACCCTCGCCGCCATACCGACCCTCGAGGCGGCAATCGAGAGCGGGCGGCAGCGTCTCCGGGTGCTCACCGGCCGCTCACGGCTGGACGAGCTGGCCATTCCGCCATGCGAGACGGCCGTGGAGTTGCCGGATGCTCCGGCGCTCGGTGCCCTCGAGCAGATCGTGCGCGACCGACCCGACGTGCGGAGCGCCGAGCGACAGCTCGACGCGAGCACGGCGTTCGTCGGCGCAGCTCGCGCGGAGTATCTGCCGAAGCTCTCGTTCGGGGGCGCGGCGGGCTACACCGGCAGCGAGGCGCGCGCGCTCGGCAACACGGGAACGCCACGGTACGTCATTGGACCAGTGATCTCGTGGCCCGCGTTCGACCTCGGCCACGTGCGCGCCAACGTCTCCGCGGCACGGGCGGACGAAGCGCAGAGCCGCGCACGCTACGAGCTTTCCGTCTCGCAGGCGCAGGAGGAGCTCGAAACGTCGATCGTGACCTACGGGAAGTCGCGCGAGCGACTGCGCTACCTCGAGGACGCCGCAGCGGCGAGCGCTCGCGCCGCCGAGCTGGCGCGGCTGCGCTACACGGAAGGAGGCTCGGACTTCTTCCAGGTGCTCGACGCCGAGCGCACGCTGCTCGAGCGGGAGAACGAGCGTGCGGTCGGTCGTACGGAGGCGGAAACGAACCTGATCGCCGTCTATCGTGCACTCGGCGGCGCGAACGTCTTTCGCTCGGCGGCCCGATAGCGGCTCCGGCTGGACCTCGCCCGATGCTTGTGTGGCGGGGCTCGAACAAAGAACATGGTCCTGCACCGGATTGACGCAGTCGGGGTCAGACTCCTTGGTTGGGGTCAGACTCCTTGGTTGGGGTCAGACTCCCTTGATGGTACGCCGCGCGGTGAAAATGCTCGGAGCCTTCCGCCTCTGGCAGGCATCACGAACGAACAGTTCGAGGGAATCAGGGCGGATGCAACGGATGCACGAGCAATGGCGAGAAGCTTTGGGGGTCCGCCACGTCGAGTCTCTCGTGGCCGACCCCCAAAGCGCAAACGCGCCACGGGGTGAGCGTTCTTCAAGGAGTCTGACCCTCTTGAGCGCTCTTGAGCAGTTGCAGCTCGCCGTGCTCTCGCCGTGCCTTCCGCGCTCTCCGCGTGAATCTGTTGCTGTTGCGGTAGATCGGGCCCTTCCGCGTCAGCGCCGTTCAGGATCCGCGCTCCGTCGTTCGAAGCGCACCAGTAGCATCCCCGACGAATGAAGATCATATCGATACTCGAACGCACCCTCCCCATCGCGTCCTCGATCGCCAACGCGTACATCGACTTCTCGCAGATGACGCTGTCGCTGGTCGCGCTCGTGACGGACGTCGTGCGCGATGGCCGGCGCGTCGTCGGGTACGGCTTCAACTCGAACGGACGCTACGGGCAGGGTGGACTCATCCGCGAACGATTCGCGCCGCGGCTCCTCGCGGCCGATCCGGGTTCCCTGCTCGACGACGCGGGCGCGAATCTCGACCCCGACCGCGTCTGGGCCGCGCTCATGAAGAACGAGAAGCCGGGTGGCCACGGCGAGCGCTCGGTGGCCGTCGGCACAATCGACATGGCCGTCTGGGATGCGGTCGCGAAGATCGCCCGGCAGCCGCTGTTCCGGCTCCTCGCCGAGCGGCATGGTGTCGAGGCGGACCCTCGCGTGTTCGTCTACGCCGCCGGCGGCTACTACTACCCCAGTAAGGACGCCGGCGCGCTTCGCCGCGAGATGCGGAGCTACGTCGACCGCGGCTACACTGTGGTCAAGATGAAGATCGGCGCGAGCCTCGACGAGGATCGCGCGCGCATCGAGTCGGTGCTCGCCGAGCTCGGGGACGACGCACAGCTCGCCGTCGACGCCAACGGTCGCCTGGATCTCGATGCCGCCGTCGCGTACGCGCACATGCTGCGCGAATACCCGCTGTTCTGGTACGAGGAAGCAGGCGATCCCCTCGACTTTGCGCTGCAGGCGGCGTTGGCCGAGCACTATCCCGGTCCGATGGCGACCGGCGAGAACCTGTTCAGCCACCAGGACGCGCGAAACCTCTTGCGCTATGGCGGCATGCGCCCCGATCGCGACTGGCTGCAGTTCGACTGCGCGCTCTCCTACGGGCTGTGCGAGTACCAGCGCACGCTCGGCGTGCTGCGCGAGCACGGCTGGTCGCCGCGCCGCTGTATCCCGCATGGCGGGCATCAGATGTCGCTCAACATCGCCGCGGGGCTCGGCCTCGGCGGCAACGAGAGCTATCCCGATCTCTTCCAGCCGTTCGGTGGCTTCCCCGACGGCGTGCACGTCGAGCGGGGGCACGTCGTGATGCCCGAGCTTCCCGGCATCGGGTTCGAAGGGAAGGCGGAGCTGATCGCCGTCATGCGCGAGCTCGCGGCGTAGCGTCCCCGACGACTGGCTGGAACGTGACACGCGACCGGCGCGGTCGTCGATGTATGCCATGACCAGCGACGCCGATCTCACCCTCTCGATCCTCCTCGTCGAGGACGATCCCGCGCAGGCGCATCTCGCGCAGGCCGCCCTGCAGCCGGCCCCCGACGGCCGCGACTGGCGCGTCACGCACGTCTCGACGCTTGCCGCCGCGTGCGCCCTCGCCGATACGCCGGATCTCGTCTTCCTCGACCTCGCCCTCCCCGACGCCTGCGGTCTCGACACGCTGCGCCGGTTCCGCGAGCGGTTCGCGTTCGTGCCCGTCGTGCTGCTCAACGCGGCCGAGGACGCGGAGCTCGAGGCCAGCGCGCTCGGCGCCGGCGCGCAGGATTCGCTCGGGAAGGACGAGCTCACCGCGCGCACGACGCGCCGCGTCGTGCGCTACGTCATGGAGCGCCACCGCGCCCAGAAAGAGCTCGTCCGCCTCTCGACGCGCGACGAGCTGACGGGACTGCTCAACCGCCGCGGCTTCTTCATGTCCGCGCAGGCCGTGGCGCGCGTCGCCGAGCGCGCGGGGCGTGCCTTCCTCGTCTTCCTGGTCGACCTCGACGGGCTGCAGGAGATCAACGACGCGCACGGTCGCGACACGGGAGACGAGGCGGTCCGCGACGCCGCGTGGGTCCTCTCCCACACGTTCCGCTCGGCCGACATCCTGGCGCGCATAGGCGGTGACCAGTTCGCCGTCCTCGCTCCCGACGCGGCGCCGGAGACGATCGAGATCATCGTCCGCCGCATCGTGAGCTGGCAGGAAGAGCGAAACCGTCAGCCCGAGCGAAGCTTCGGCGTCTCGCTCAGCGTCGGCGGGGTGGCGTGGACGCCAAGCGAGCCGCGTACTCTCGACATGATGCTCTCCGAAGCGGACATGGCAGTGTACACGGCGAAGCGCCGGCGCTGACCACTCTGCCGGCGCTCGATCGCCCGGGCCGTCGGGATACCGGCAGCACTGGCGCGCTCGCACCGCCGCGGCCACTGCGGCGTTGACGCTTCACGTGGCGGGAGCAACGCAACACTGAGTCGTTTCCGGCCCCTTTCGCATCGTCGAGCGTGGGGGCCGCTCGGGGCACGAGGGAGGCGGTCGGTGGTTCGGGACGGACCGGTGCCGGGTCTGCTTTTTGCTCGAGGGGGCCTGCACGACAGCCTTCGGGCCGCGATGCTCCGACCACTCGGAGATCGCCGGTCCCGTCCCTCGCTCCCCGAGCCTGCCATGCGCCTCGATGGTCGCGCCAAGCGCGTCGAGTTCGTCCACCGCGCCACCTCGTTCCTGCGCTCGACGCGCGGCGCTCCGGCGCTCGCGCTCATGCTCGCCGTCGCCTGCGGCGTCGAGAGTCCAACCGATCCGACGTCGGGACCGGCGCTGTCGCCGACCGGCGCGCTCCACACGCTCACGGGGGCGACGAGCACGCCGATCCTCACGACCAGCGACGCCGCGTTCCCGGTGCGGGGCGATGCGCGCGGTCTGAACGCGTCGGGACAGGCCACCGGGGCCGAACTCGGGCTCGGCCCCTCGACGGACGACTTCAAGCCGTATCGGTGGACGCCGGGGACTACCGCCGTGCCGCTCACCGGCTGCTGCGACACGGAGTGGGGCGCCGACATTAACGACGCCGGCGTCGTCGTCGGGACGGCTCAGACCAGCCTCATCGTCGGCAATCGCGGATTCGTCGCGGTTGGCACCTCGATGGTGGCGCTTCCCATCCTCGCCGGTGGCGATCCCGAGCTCCAATCGGGCGCGGTGGCGATCAACAACGCTGGTCAGATCGTCGGCTTCAGTCCCAGCCCGACGGGGCAGCACGCCGTTCTCTGGAGCTCGGCCGGCGTCATCCAGGATCTCGGTACGCTCGGTGGGACGACGAGCGAGTCGATCGACATCAACGCATCCGGGCAGGTGATCGGGAAGAGCCAGATCGCCGGCGACGCCGCGACGCATTTCTTCCTCTGGTCGTCCGGCACCGGGATGCAGGACCTCAACACACTGCTCGGCGCGATCACGAGCGTGGTGGAGATCAACGACGCCGGCCAGATCATCGGCACCTATTCGGCAGTCGGCGGCGCGAGCCACGCCTTCCTCTACACGCCGGGCTCGGGACTGGCCGACCTCGGAACGCTGGGCGGCACGACGAGCGCGCCGACGGGGCTCAACAACGCGGGTCAGGTGGTGGGTAGCAGCACGCTCGCCGACGCATCGACGCACGCGTTCCTCTGGACATCGAGCGGCGGCATGGAGGACATCACGGCGATCACCGGCATCACCGCCGTGCGGCGGCTCAACGACAACCTCCAGACGCTCGCGGGTCCGGTTGCGGCTCCGACCGCGCTCCCGAATTTCTCGGCGACCGGCATTCCGCTGCTCGTGCAGCTGACGGTCACGAGGTCGGTCACGGACGCCCCGCCGGTCGCCGCGTTCACCTGGAGCTGCGACGGCAACAAGTGCGCGTTCGACGCGAGCAGCTCGACGGACGACCACGGCATCATCTCCTACGCCTGGGATCTCGATCGCGATCATGGCAACGGCCGCTCGCGCGGCGTCACCACGAAGACGACCTATCCGAAGGGTGGTACGCACACGGTCGTGCTGACGGTGATCGACACACAGGGCCAGCGGAGCAGCGTGACGCACACGGTGACGATACCCTAGGCGTACCGCGTACCGCTTATGGTGGGGAGTGGGGAGCTCGGGGTGAGCAGCGTCGAGAGCGGCGTTAGCCGCCGCCCCCGACTCCCCACTCCCCACTGTCTTATCGCGTCTCCAGCGTATCGCTCATGATGTCCACGTCCTTCGTCTCGTGGACGAACAGCACACCGATCACCAGCGTGATCACCGCGACCGCGATCGGATACCAGAGCCCCGAGTAGATGCTCCCCGTCGCCGCGACGATCGCGAACGCGATCGGTGGGAGGAATCCGCCGAACCATCCGTTGCCGATGTGATACGGGAGCGACATCGACGTGTAGCGGATACGCGTCGGGAACAGCTCGACGAGCATCGCGGCGATCGGCCCGTACACCATCGTCACGTAGACGACGAGGATCCACAGCAGCAGCGTGAGCATCGGCTTGTTGATGCGCTGCGGATCTGCTGCCGCCGGGTAGGCCGCGCTCTTCAGCGCGGCGCCGAGGGCGGCGTCGAACGTCGTCGCCTTCGCCTTGGCGTCGGCGGCCGTCGCGTCGTACGACGGGATCACCGTCGATCCGACGCGGATCGACGCCTCACGGGAGGTCGTCGTGGCCGATCCCGCCGCCGGTGATTCGTTGGAGTACGGCACGCCGCGTTTCACGAGCGCCGCTTTCGCCACGTCGCACGGCGACGTGAACTTCGACGTGCCTACGGGATTGAACTGCACCGAGCAGTACGTCGGGTCGGACGTCACCGTCACCGGCGCGCGCTGCTGGGCGTCGGCGAGCGCCGGGTTGGCGTAGTGCGTGATGCCGCGAAAGATCGGGAAGTACGTGACGGCGGCGAGCAGCAACCCGCCCATGATGATCGGCTTGCGGCCGATCCGGTCGGACAGGGCGCCGAACACGAGGAAGAACGGGGTGGCCAGCAGCAGCGACGCCGCGATCAGCAGATTCGCCGTCTGCGCGTCGACCTTCAGGATCTGTGTCAGGAAGAAGAGGGTGTAGAACTGGCCGGTGTACCACACTACGGCCTGACCCGCCGTGAGACCGAACAGCGCGAGCAGCACGATCCTGAGGTTGCCCCATTCGGCGAACGACTCGGTCAGTGGGGCCTTCGACGTCTTCCCCTCGGCCTTCATCGCCCGGAACAGCGGTGACTCGTTCAGCTTGAGCCTGATCCAGACCGAGACCGCGAGCAGCACGAGCGAGACGAGGAAGGGGATGCGCCACCCCCACGCCTCGAACGCCGGCGTGCCGAGCCACAATCGGCAGCCGAGGATGACGAGCAGCGAGAGGAAGAGCCCGAGCGTCGCGGTCGTCTGGATCCACGACGTGTACGCGCCGCGCTTGCCGTGCGGCGCGTGCTCGGCGACGTACGTCGCCGCGCCGCCGTACTCGCCGCCGAGCGCGAGCCCCTGCAGCAGGCGGAGGAGGATGAGAATCACCGGCGCGGCGATGCCGATCCGCGCATAGCTCGGCAGGATGCCGACGACGAACGTCGACATGCCCATGATGAGAATGGTGATCAGAAAGGTGTACTTCCGCCCCACCAGGTCGCCCAGCCGCCCGAAGACGAGCGCGCCGAAGGGGCGTACCGCGAAGCCGGCGGCGAAGGCGAGCAGCGCGAAGATGAATCCGGCCGTCGGGTTCACCCCCGAGAAGAACTGCTTGCTGATGATCGCCGCGAGCGAACCGTACAGGTAGAAGTCGTACCACTCGAACACGGTGCCGAGCGACGATGCGAAGATCACGCGCCTGACGTCGGCGGCGCTCAGCGCGTACGCGTGACTGGGCGGCGCGAGGGGGCTCGCGGTGGTAGCGGACATCCGTCCTCCGGTGCTGTGGGGGCGACGGGTAGCCTACAGCGGGCACCACGCGCGTCAATGGCCGTTGTCGCTTGCCTCCTGCACGACCGCAGGGCAGGATTCTGGCTCTCGCCTCATCCACCAGATCCGACCGCCATGTCGTCCGATCTCGAAGCCCTGCTCGAGGAGCACCGGAAGTTCGAGCCCCCTCCGGCATTCCGCGCGGCCGCACAGCCGAACGATGCCGCGATCTACGACCGCGCCGCGGCCGACCCGGAAGCCTACTGGGCCGAGCAGGCCGCCACGCTCGAGTGGCTTCTCCCCTGGCAACGCGTGCTCGACTGGAAGCCGCCGCATGCGCAGTGGTTCGTCGGCGGCAAGATCAACGCGTCGGTCAATTGCCTCGACCGACACATCCGCACCCCGCGGCGCAACAAGGCCGCACTCGTGTTCGAGGGCGAGCCCGGCGACCGGCGCACGCTGACGTACTGGGACCTCTACGTCGCCGTCAATCAGTTCGGCAACGTCCTGCGCTCGCTCGGCGTGAAGAAGGGCGATCGCGTGGCGATCTACCTGCCGATGATTCCCGAGGCCGTCATCGCGATGCTCGCCTGCGCGCGCATCGGCGCGATCCACTCGGTGGTGTTCGGCGGCTTCTCCCCCGAGTCGCTGCGTGACCGCATCAACGACTCGCAGTGCAAGGTGCTCGTGACCTCCGACGGCGGCTACCGCCGCGGCGGCGTGGTTCCGCTCAAGCGCAACGCCGACCGGGCGCTCGAGGAGACGCCGTCGATCCAGCACGTCGTCGTCGTGCAGCGTCGGCCGGGCGCCACGAGTGGGGAGGCGTTCGACGAGATCCGGGAGGGACGCGATCACTGGTGGCACCGGCTCATGCGCCACGCCGCGATGTGGTGCGAGCCCGAGCCGATGGACGCCGAGGACGTGCTGTTCGTGCTCTACACCTCGGGCACGACGGGCAAGCCGAAGGGGATCGTCCACACGACGGCCGGCTACCTCGTCGGCGCGGCGACGTCGACCCGCATCGTCTTCGATCTGAAGGAGGACGACGTCTTCTGGTGCACGGCCGATGTCGGTTGGGTCACCGGTCACACGTATCTCGCGTACGGTCCGCTCGCCAACGGCGCGACCTGCGTGATGTACGAAGGCGCCCCCGACTGGCCGGAGAAGGATCGTTTCTGGGAGATCTGTGAGCGACTCGGTGTGACCATCCTCTACACCGCGCCCACCGCAATTCGCGCCTTCATGAAGTGGGGCCAGCAGTGGCCCGCCAAACACAACCTGTCGCGCCTGCGCCTGCTCGGCTCCGTCGGTGAGCCGATCAATCCGGAAGCCTGGATGTGGTATCGCGAGCACATCGGCGGCAACCGCTGTCCGATCGTCGACACCTGGTGGCAGACGGAGACCGGCTCGATCGTCATCTCGCCGCTGCCCGGCATCACCGCGACGACCCCCGGCAGCGCGACCACGCCGCTGCCCGGATACAGCGCGGCACTCCTGCATGCGGATGGCACGGAGATCGACGTCGGCGGCGGACTGCTCGCGCTCACGCGGCCGTGGCCGTCGATGCTGCGCACGATCTGGGGCGACGACGCGCGCTACGTGGAGACGTACTTCTCGAAGTGGCCCGGCCGTCCCGATCTCTACTTCCCCGGCGACGGCGCCAAGCGCGACGAGGACGGCTACTACTGGATCCTCGGTCGCGTCGACGACGTGCTCAATGTCGCCGGCCACCGCATCGGCACGATGGAGGTGGAGAGCGCGCTCGTCGAGCACCCCGCCGTCGCCGAGGCGGCGGTGGTCGGCCGCTCGCACGACCTCAAGGGTCAGGCGATCGCCGCGTTCGTCACGCTGCGCGAGGGATTCAAATACGAGAACGCGCTCCGCGACGAGCTGCGACAGTTCGTCGCCGACAAGATCGGCCCGATCGCGCGCCCCGACGACATCCTCTTCTCGGCCGATCTCCCCAAGACGCGCTCCGGGAAGATCATGCGTCGCCTGCTGCGCGACATCGCCGAGGGCCGCGCGCTCGGCGACACGACGACGCTCGCCGATCCGAATGTCGTGAATTCGCTCAAGGAGATGTACGAGGCGCAGGAGAGCTGAAGCCCCGGTTCAAGCGCGCCGGGGCTCGAACTGCAACGGCTGGAACTGCTTCAGAAATCCAGCGGACCTCCGGCTAGCCAGCCACCTGCTCGACGGCGACATCGGAGACAGCGCGCACTCGCATTGGTTCGTCGAACGCGTTCTCCGATCTCGCGATCACCAGCGTCGCCGCTCCGTTGCCGATCAGGTTCGTGATCGCTCGAGCTTCGCTCATGAACCGGTCGACGCCGAGCAGAATCGCCACCCCTTCAACTGGCACCACACGCATCGCCGACAGCGTGCTCGCCAGCACGATGAACCCGGATCCCGTCACTCCCGCGGCCCCCTTCGACGTCAGCATCAGCACGCCGAGCACGCTGAGTTGCTGGCCGATGCTCAGGTCGACCTTGAACGCCTGCGCGACGAACAGCGCCGCCATCGAGAGGTAGATCGAGGTGCCGTCGAGGTTGAACGAGTAGCCGGCCGGGATCACCAGCCCGACGACCGACCGCGCGCACCCGTAGCGCTCCATCTTCTCGAGCATCCGTGGCAGCGCCGCTTCGGACGACGACGTGCCCAGCACGAGCACGATCTCCTCGCGGATGTGCCTGAGATACTGCCACAGCGAGAAGCCGTAGGCGCGCAGGATCAGGTTCAGCACCACGAAGATGAACAGCGCCATCGTGATGTAGACGTCGAGCATCAACCGGCCGAGCGGCAGCAGGCTCTTCGCACCGAAGGTGCCGACAGTGTACGCCATCGCCCCGAAGGCGCCGATCGGCGCCACCTTCATCACGATCTCGACGATGCGGAAGATCACGTGCGACGTCACGTCGAGCACGCTGACGAGCGGCTGGCCGCGCTCACCGATCGCGGCGAGCGCGGTGCCGAACAGGACGGCGAAGAAGACGATCTGCAGCACGTCGCCGCGCGCGAAGGCGTCCACGACGCTGGATGGGACGATGTGCGTCAGGACCTCGACGAAGCTCATCGCCTTCCCCGCCTCGGCGTACTTCGAGACGTCGCCCTTGGACAGCGCGCTCACGTCGAGCCCGGCTCCGGGTTTGGTGACATTGACGACGATCAGCCCGATCGCCAAGGCGAACGTCGTCACGATCTCGAAGTACAGCAGCGCCTTCCCGCCGACCCGCCCAACCTTCTTGAGGTCGCGCATGTTCGCGATGCCGAGCGTGACGGTGAGGAAGATCACCGGCGCGATCACCATCCGGACGAGGTTCACGAAGGTGTCCCCCACCGGCTTCATCGCCCGCGCGACACCCGGCGCAACCAGGCCGAGCACGACGCCGAGGCTGATGGCGAGCAGGACCTGAACGGTCAGGTTTCGGTGGAGCGCTTTCATCGGCGGGAGAGTTTATTCGGGCGGCGCGGGGTTCGTGAGGGCGGTCGGAGAGTCTGTTCAACGCGCCGCGCCTCCGGCGGGCCGCCTATGGTATATTCCGTGCGCTATCCCTTGCCGCCTCAACCGGATGTGCGCCCATGTGGAGCTGGCTCAAGCGACTCTTCCCCGAGAACATCTTCGCGCGCAAGATCGATCCGAGCGCCGAGCGGCGGCTGCGGCTCGCGCAGGCGCGCGCCGAAGAGTCGATCATCCGCGCGCACGTCGACAACGCGCTGATGTTCGTCGACACGCTGGCCGAGGACATGACCTTCGACCGCGCGATCGACTCGTACATCCGGCAGATGGCGATCCCCGAGCCCCTCGCGAGCACGGTCGCGACGCGAACGCTCGTCGTCCTCGGCCAGGACCTGGTCCCCTACCGCCGGCGCTCCCGCGAGGACGGCATGGCGACCCCCGACGAGTCCCGGCCGGCACTGCGCCTGAACGAGGCGGCGGAGGCGAGGAGAGGGGTGAAGCGGGCCTAGGCGCGCGGAACGCCGCTGAGCGCCGCCTCCGCCCACTCCACCTCCCTTACGATCCCCCCTACGATTCCCTCTCGCCGGAACTCCTCCGGCAAGACGTCCCACGTGTACGTCTCCACCTCGAAGTGCTCGCTCGACCCGCGCTCGCGCACCAGCCGCAGCAGCTCGGCGACGTAGCCCTGCGTGCCCTCGAACGCGCCGAAGCGCTCGCGGAACACCGGCACGTGGAAGTGGACGCGCCATTCGCGCGTCCCCCGTCCGCGTGAACCGCGAACCGCCGCGAGCGCCTGCGGGAGATCGAGGTGGCGCGACAGCGTGCCGTCGGCTCGGCGCTCCACCACTTGGTGCAGGTAGACGTCGTCGGCGAACGCGCCGAGGGCGTCCAGGGTTGCGTCGTCGCCCTCGTGCAGCACCACACGGAGTCCCGCCGTCACCTGCACCTTCGGCACGCGGATCCCTGCGGTGAGCAGTGCGTCCAGCACTTGCGCCGGATCCTCGAACTCGACCGCCATGTGACATGCGTCGAGGCATACACCCAGGTGCTCGCGGATCGCCGTCGCCGCCGCCTCGCGCGACAGCCCCGCCGAGTCCGACACCCGCGCGACCGCGGCCGCCGAGAAGAGGTGCCGCTCGAAGAACGTCACCGCCTCGGCGATGGTCTCGATCGGGCTCCAGCGCGAGGGCGACGCGGCGGCCCGTGGTCTCGCGCAGGCGAACGAGGTGCACGACGTGGTCGATCATCGCCCGCGCCATGCGCGTCTCGTCGGCCCGGCCATGGACGCGCGGCGCGAACGCGCCGGGCACCGTGCTGATCGTCCCCTCCGTCCCATCCGGAAGAAGCGCGGCGAGCACATCGGCCAACTGATCGGTGTACACCAGCCGCTCGGGGTCGAGCCAGTCCGGAAGGTACACCTGCTCCTTCACGGGCCGGCCATGGAAGGGCCCGTATGGGAAGCCGTTGATCGTGAACACGTACAGATCGTGCGCACGGAGGAACACCTTGAGCTCGTCAAGGGCGTCGGGGGCCGCCAGCGCGCGCGCGGACTCCGCCGACAGCCGCAGGCCGACGCCGAACGGTCGGCCGGCGGCGACGCGCTCGCGGACCGGCACGAGGTAGCGCTCCAGATTCGCGCGGACCTCGGGCCAGCTCTCGCCAGGATGGATGTTGGTGCAGTAGCTGAGGTGCACGGTGGGAAGATGGCTGCCGCGCGCACCGCTGTCAGGCGTCCCTCGATGCGTGCGCGGCCAGCTGATCTGCACCGTGGTACGTAGAGTAGATTGCACCCATGGTTTCGGTTGCCCCGCAACCTCACGCGGACCGCAGTCCCCTTTCAGGAGGGCTCTCGTGCAGCCCGGAGTGATCCCCTCGCCGAAGACGGGCCGAGAGCTCGTCGACGAATACTTCATCGAGAACCGGACCCGCCTGCTCGAGATCGCGGCGTTCCTCGACCGGCTCGATCGCACTGACGCTTCGCTCGTCGATCGTGACTTTCGCGTCCGCGCCTTTCGCGACGCGCTGCGGCTCCTCGACGCGCGTCCGGCCGCCGGCGAAGCGCAGACCCGCGTCGAGCGCATCCAGCATCTGCTGAGCGATCCGACCACCGAGCCACTCGAGAAGCTCGACACGAAGAGCGCGCGCGGCGCCTATGACCGCTGGCAGCTGGGGGTGGCATGATGCGCTACGTCGACCTGCATGCGCACATGGTGTCGCGCACCACCGACGACTACCTGCAGATGGCGCTCACCGGCTGCGTCGCCGTCACCGAGCCCGCCTTCTGGGCCGGCTGGGACCGCAGCTCCGCCGACGGCTTCGAGGACTACTTCCGGCATCTCACCGACTTCGAGCCGAAGCGCGCCGCGCAGTACGGCATTCGCCACTTCGCGTGGCTTTGCCTCAATCCGAAGGAGGGGGAGGACCGTCAGCTCGCGCGCGAAGTCCTGTCGCGCATTCCCCGCTATCTGCAATCGCCGACGGTGCTCGGCATCGGCGAGATCGGCCTCAATCGCGTCACGCGCAACGAGATCGCCACCTTTCGCGATCACGTCGAGCTCGCGCTCGAGCACGACCAGCTGATCCACATCCACACGCCGCACCTCGAGGACAAGTACAAGGGGACGCGCACCATCGTCGACATCCTCACCGAGTACGACCGCATCGAACCATCGCGCGTGATGATCGACCATGCCGAGGAGCACACGCTCCCGATCATCCTCGAGAACGGGTTCTGGACGGGGCTGACGCTCTACCCGCAGACGAAGGTCAGCCCCGAGCGAGCGATCGACATGTTCGAGCGCTACGGAACCGATCGCATCTGCGTCGCCTCGGCATGCGACTGGGGGCCAAGCCTCCCCGACGCGGTGCCGCACTTCGCGCTCGCGATGCGGCGTCGCGGCCACGCCGCCGCGCTGATCGACTCCATCATCTACGGAAATCCGATCGCGTTCCTCGGCCAGTCGCCGAAGTTCGACGTGGGCGCCGAACCGCGCAGCGGGGAGGCGGCGACGACGGTGTCGCCGCGTGATCACACGGCCGCCACATCGTCCGCCGGGGTCGCCGCGGCGTGAGGCGAACGGTTGCGCTGCTCGTCGTCGGACTGACGAGCGATCTGATCGGCGAGGACACGCCGTATCTGCGCAACTTCGCCGCGCGCGGCGGGCGGCGTCCGCTCCGTACGGTGCTTCCCGCCGTCACCTGCTCGGTGCACGCGACGTTCACCACGGGACTGCTGCCGCGCGACCACGGCGCCGTCGCCAACGGCTGGCTGTTCCGCGACACCTCCGAGGTGCGTCTCTGGCAGCAGTCCAACCACCTCGTCTCCGGCGAAAAGATCTGGGACGCCGCGCGCCGCGCCGACCCCGCGTTCACCTGCGCGCAGCTCTTCTGGTGGTACAACATGTACAGCGGCGCGGATTACACCGTGACGCCGCGCCCGATGTATCCCGCCGACGGCCGCAAGATCCCCGACGTCTACACGCAGCCGATGCCGCTGCGCGACGAGCTCAATGCGAAGCTCGGCGTCTTCCCGCTGTTCAACTACTGGGGGCCGCGCGCGGACATCACGACGTCGCGCTGGATCGCCGACTGCGCGAAGCACATCTACGACACGCGGAAGCCTTCGCTCACGCTCGTCTATCTCCCGCATCTCGACTACAACCTCCAGCGCCTCGGACCGGGCGACCCGAAGCTCGCGAGCGACCTCCGCGCGATCGACGCGATCTGTGGTGAGCTGATCGAGCACGCCGAGAAGGACGGAGCGCGCGTCGTCGTGCTCTCGGAGTACGGTATCACGTCCGTCAGCGGCCCGGTGCACGTGAATCGCGCGCTGCGCGAGGCGGGCCTGATCGAGACGCGCGCCGAGCTCGGACGCGACATGCTCGACGCGGGCGCGTCGGAGGCGTTCGCCGTGGCCGACCATCAGATCGCGCACGTGTACGTGAAGCGTCGCGAGCGCATCCCCGAGGTGAGGGCGCTGCTCGAGCGGCTCGACGGCGTCGAGATGGTGCTCGACGAGGAGGGCAAGCGCGCCAACGGGCTCGATCACCCGCGCTCAGGGGAGCTCGTGGCGATTTCGTCCGCCGACCGCTGGTTCAGCTACTACTACTGGCTCGACGACGACCGGGCCCCCGACTACGCGCGCACGGTGGACATCCATCGCAAGCCGGGCTACGACCCCGTCGAGCTGTTCATGGATCCGGCGATCAAGTTCCCGGTGCTCAAGGTCGGATCCGTGCTCGCCAGGCGAAAGCTCCTCGGGTCGCGCGCGCTGCTCGATGTCATCCCGCTCGACGCGTCGCTGGTGAAGGGCTCGCACGGCCGTCTCACCGACGACCCCTCACACGGGCCGGTGTTCATCTCCGGCGATCCGGATCTCGTGCCGGAGAGCGAGGTCGCGGCGACCGACGTGAAGGAATTGCTGCTCGCGCACCTGTTCCGATCCGCCCACTCGAGCGGACCGATCGGCGAGAGGTCGCGTGCCGTCTGAAGCGACCGAATCGACGGCACGACAGCCGCGCGTCGCGACACGCCGGCGCGCGCGCGCCGGGTCGTCGAAGCCGAGCGCACGTGCAGCGCTGCTCCCGTATCTCAGGCTCGTGCGCGCGCCTGCCGTCTTCTCCGCGCTTGGCGATCCGCTCGCCGGTCTTCTGCTCGACGAGGGCGAGCTCTCGGGCGGCCGGGCGTCGCGACTCTCAGCGGCGTCCGCAATGCTCTATCTCGCCGGTATGGCTCTCAACGACGTTGCCGATCGCGAGGAAGATGCGCGCGACCGCCCCGAGCGGCCGATCCCGTCCGGTGCCGTCTCGCCGCGCACCGCTGCGCTCATCGGTGGATCGCTGCTGCTCGGCGGCATGTGGGCCGCGCGGCGCGGCGGCGCGCGGTGGACGGGTCCCGCGCTCGCCGCGCTGGTCGTCGCTTACGATTTCGGATTCAAGCGATCGGCGTCCCTTGGCCCGGTGGCGATGGGCGGCTGCCGGGCGCTGTCGCTGCTCATGGGCGTCGAGGCATCGCAGGGCGTCGTGACGCGCCGCGGCACCGAGAGCGCGCTGCTGCTCGGCGCGTACGTCGCCGGCCTCACGATGATCGCGCGCGGTGAGACCGGCGCGGCGCGTGCGGTCGAGTTGCGCGCTGGTGCAGGACTGGTCGCCGGCGCGCTGCTCGCGACGGCGGTGCGCGGCGGACCGGCCTCGGTCGCATGGTCGACGGCAGCGGCGGCGCTCGCCGGCCCCTCCGTACGTCGCGCCGTCGTCGACCCGTCGCCGCGCACCGTGGGCCCCGCGGTCGGTGCGCTGATCCGCGCCATCCCCGCGCTCGACGGAGGCATCGCCGGCGCCAGCGGCCCGGTACCCGCTTCCGTGCTCCTCTCGCTCCTGGCGTTGACACGCTGGGGCCGCACGCTCATTCCGATCACGTAGCATTCAGGCGGTGGGGTCAGTGCCGTCACTCCCCACCCCCCACTCCCCACCCCGGTTTTGTGAAACTCTGGATCGTTGGTGCCCGCGGTTCCATCGCCACCACGCTCGCCGCCGGCGTGCTCGCCGCGCAGCGAGGGCTCGCCCCGCTCGAGGCGTTGCTCACCGAGACGGAGGCCTTCGTCGGGCTCGGGCTGGCGGCGCTCCCCGCCATCGATATCGGCGGCTGCGATCTCGCGCCCGGCACGCTGGCACAATCGGCGCACGCCGCGCTCGCCGGCGTCGGCACCTTTCCCGTGGCGATGATCGACGCGTTGATGCCCGACCTCGAGCGGATCGCCATCACACGCGGCGTCCTGCGCGGCGGCGGCGCGGCGATCGACGCGCTGGCTGGCGATCAGCGCGCCGCGACCGCGTCGGGCACCGCGCGCGAGGTGGTCGATCGCCTCGTCACCGACATTCGCGCCTTCGCGCAGGACGAGCCCACGGTCGTCGTGAATCTCGCGTCCACCGAGCCCACGCCCGCCGCGGCGCTCGCGGACTGGGACGGCGCTGCGCTCCGCCGAGCGGTGGACGACGACGATCCGCGCATCCCGTCGTCGTGCCTGTATGCGCTCGCTGCGATCGAGGCCGGCTGCCCGCACGCGAACTTCACCCCCTCCGCCGGCGCGTCGCTTCCCGCGATCGTCGAGCTCGCGCGCGCCGCTGGTGTCCCGCTGGCGGGACGCGACGGCAAGACGGGTGAGACGCTGCTCAAGACCGCGCTGGCGCCGATGTTCCCCATCCGCGCCCTCACCGTCGAGGGATGGTACGGCACCAACATCCTCGGCAACACCGATGGGCTCGTGCTGGCCGATCCCGACAACAAGGCGAGCAAGATCACGTCGAAGAAGGGCGTGCTCGAGGGCATCCTCGGCTACGCCCCCGAGGGCGACGTACGCATCGACTACTTCAAGCCCCTCGCCGACCACAAGGTCGCGTGGAACTTCATCCAGTTCCGGGGCTGGGGCGGACATCGCATGCGGATGCAGTTCACCTGGGAGGGCACCGACTCGGTGCTCGCGGCGCCGCTCGTGCTCGACATCGCTCGGCTCGCGCTGCTCGCGCAGCGACGCGGCGAGTCCGGCCCCATCGGCGCGCTCGGACTCTTCTTCAAGACGCCCGAGGGATCGAGCGAGATGAACCTCTACAAGCAGTACGACGCGCTGCTGCGCTGGACCTCCGGCCGCTCGGCGGCGGGCTGATGGCCGAGCGCGCGTTCCGGCTCGGCTACAACACCAACGGCTTCGCGCACCATCGACTCGACGACGCGCTGCACGTCATCGCCGAGCTGGGATACCGTGCCGTCGCGCTGACCCCCGACGCGAACCATCTGCCCCCCGACCACACGTCGGACGCACAGCTCCGCGCGACGCGCGCGCTGCTCGAGCGCCTCGAGCTCGCCGTGGTCGTCGAGACGGGCGCGCGCTACGTGCTCGACCCGCGCCGCAAGCAGCGGCCCACCCTCGTCGAGGCCGACGCCGAAGGACGCGCGCGCCGGCTCGACTTCCTCGAGCGCTGTGCGCGCATCGCCGTCGGGCTCGGGAGTGACACCATCTCGCTGTGGTCGGGGATCCCCGCCGCGGAGGTGGCGCGCGAGACCGCGTGGAGTCATCTCGTCGTCGGCGTGACGCAGCTTCACGAGCGCGTCACGCCACTCGGCGTTCGCATCGCATTCGAGCCCGAGCCCGGGATGCTGGTGCAGTCGCTCGCCGACTGGGAGCGCCTGCGCGACGCGACGTCGCTTCCCGACTTCGGCCTCGCGCTCGACGTGGGCCACGTCCCCTGCACCGAGTCCATCTCGGCCGGCGACGCGATCCGCCGCTACGGAAAGGCCATCCGCACCGTCCACCTCGACGACTCGCGGAACGGCGTGCACGAGCATCTCCAGATCGGTGACGGCGATCTCGATTGGCCGGACGTCATGCGTGCGCTGCGCGAGATCGACTTCGCCGGCATCGCGTCGGTGGAGCTGTCGAGGCACTCGCATGCGGCGCCGGAGGCGGCGAGGATCGCGATGGAGAAGTTGAGGGCGGCACAATAGTGGGGAGTGGCGGTGAGATCGAACGGCCTCGGGAAGCAGAACTTTCCGAGGCCGTATCAGTCACTCCCCACCCCCACTCCCCACCCGCTACTCCTCGCGCACCGCCCTCAACGCCACCTCGCTCGTGTTCCTGATCTCCGCCCCGTACGCGCCCTCGCGCAGCTCCTCGGCCGCGACGTCCAGCGTCTCGTCCTCGAGCAGCTTCACCTCGCGCAGGTCGAGCCAGCTGAGCACGAAGAGGATCGTCGCCAGGATCGCCGAGATGACGCACCACTGGCAGATCGCGTGGATGACGAACAGCTCGAGATAGGTGAGCCAGAGCGAGAAGAGAAGGCCGAATCCCGTGAGCGCGACGAGGCCCTCCGACAATCGCCGCGCTTCCGAGTAGCGCGGCATGACGCCGACGAGGCCCAGCGCGAGGACGACGAGGTAGTAGCCCACGCCCCACGCGCCGACCGGAAAGCCGAGGAAGGTCGCCCACTTCGACGTCTGCACCGTCTCGCACGAGCCGACCGCGCAAGCGAGCGTCCCGATGTATCCGAGCTTGTACAGCGTCAGGTACGACGCGACGAAGACGCCGGCGAGCGCGACGAGCGCCACCAGCATGCGCTTGTTCATCGTGCGCCGGCCTTCGGCTTGCCGCTGTCGGTGGCGGGAGCGGTGGTGGGTGTGGAGCTACCCTTCGCGTTCGTGTCCGCGGCGGCGGGCGCCTTGGCCAGTTCGTCGTCGATGAGCTTCTTGAACGAATCGTACGCCAGCGCGCCTGGAACGAGCTTTCCGCCGATGAGGAACGTCGGCGTGGAGTTGACCCCTCGCCGCTCCCCTTCCTGCTGGTTCGCCTGGATCTTGGCTCGATGCGTCTCGGCCTTCATGCACGCGTCGTACTTCGTCATGTCGAGCCCCACGCCCTTCGCCAGATCCGCCAGCACCGAGCGGGGTCGGCTCGTCGCCTCCGTGTTCCAGCGATCCTGATTCGTGAAGATCGCGTCGTGCAGCTCCCAGAACTTCCCCTGGTCGTTGGCGCAGGCGGCGGCGAGCGACGCGTCCCACGTGTTGTGGTGCATCGACAGCGGATAGTCCATGAAGCGGATGCGGAGCTTTCCGGTGTTCACGAGCTTCGTGCGCACGTCGGGCTCCGCGAGTGTGGCGAATTGGCCGCAGCTCGGGCACTCGAAGTCGGCGAACTCGATCACCTCGACCGGCGCCGTCGGGCTGCCGAGCACGTACCCCTCGGCCTTCATCGGCGGGAGATTCGGATCGATCGTCGTCGCGGTGAGCTTCGGCCGGCTCGCCAGATAGCCGAGGAGGCCGATGCCGAGCACCACGACGAGGCCGAGCGCGAGCCAGAAGCCGCGGCCTGGTCCGCCGCGCTTGGCCGAGTTCACCACTCCGGGGCGTCGTCCCCGTCCTCCGTCCACTCGGTGCTTTGCCATGTGTTCCCTTGCTCCGCCTGCTGGATGGCGTCGTTGACGATGCGGCGATTGTCTGCCACTTCGGGGGTATCGTACGTCGCGCGGACCTCGTAATGAAACAGCTCGCTTCGCGCTTCGCCCAGCAGCTTCGTCAGCTCGCTCGCGTTCGCCAGAAGGCGACCCTGCTCGTCGAGCTCCCGGATGCGCTCGGCGAGCGCACGGAGGATCTCCTCGAGGTTTCGGGCGCGCCCGTCGTCGTACGTCTGCTCGGACATGCTGGGAGGGAGTAGCGGTGTGGCGAGGGAAGTTAG
>QHVE01000098.1:68966-84914 GCA_003223455.1 Gemmatimonadota bacterium
CGAGCCGCGACAGGATCACGTGGCGCGGCGCGAGGCGTGCATTGGCGGTGCCAGCCTTGACCTGCCGGCCGCGCCTGATGAGGATGCGGTCGGCAGACGGACGCGGCTTCTGGCTGTACCTGCTCCGACACCCGAGCGAGGAGGAAGGTCCAATCGACGCTGATCTGTTGCGCATACCGGTTGGGCCGGGTTCGATGCACGTCGAGCGCTACGGCCACGGCGGTGCGCCCATCGTCCTCATCCACGGCTTCGGGACGTCGAGCTTCCTCTGGCGCAACATCGCGCCCGAGATCGCGCTGGCGAATCGCACCGCGTTCGCCATCGACCTGTTCGGATATGGTGAGTCCGACCGGCCGTTCGATGCCGACTTCGGCATCGCCGCGCAGGCGGAGCTCGTCGACCGCGCGCTCACTGCGCTGCGTTTGCCGAAGGCGACGGTTGTGGGCGTCGATCTCGGCGGCACGGTCGCGCTGCGGCTCGCGTCGACCCGACCCGAGCGCGCGGAGCGATTGCTGCTCATCAACCCGATCGCGCTCGACGAGGTGCCGGCGGGGGACATCACCGAGCTCCAGCGCAATACGGCTCGCTTCGCCTTCCGCGCCTCGCGCGGCATCCTCGGCTCTGCGCCGATCCTTGGCGAGGTGCTGCGACGCAGCGTGGCGAACGAAGCGCACATGCCGGACAAGCTCGTCGCGCGCTACCTGGCGCCTTACGTCGGCGAGGAGGGCCTGAACCATCTGCTGCTCCTCGCGCGATCGATCGACGACGAGGACATGGCGGATGCGGAGCTCGGCTCGCTGCCGCAGCCGACGGTGATCCTCTGGGGGGATCAGGACCCGTGGGTCGGTCCCCGATTCGCCGATCGACTCGCCGACGCCATCCCCGGAAGCCGACTCGTGCGGCTTCCTGGCGTGGGACGTCTCGTCCCAGAGGAAGTTCCGGAGACGGTGGTCTCGGTGTTGCTCGAGTTCATCGGGGCAGCGGCATTGCACTGATGACCTATTGCGTGACGATAGTGCGTCGCGCGACTGTGATCGGGCCCACCATCTGGTTATATTTGTTGTACTTCAACCCATTCGCCCACTACATGGCCAAACAGCAGAGAAATTCCGGGGCACGTCGGTACGCCGGCCCCACCGAGCCTTCGCCCTTCGAGCAGGCCCGTGACGAGCTCTTCCAGCACATCATGCGTTGCGGTGTCGTCGGTGCGGCTCCCGAGCACGTCGAGGAGTGGTTTGCCGAGACGATCAAGTACATGACGGAGCGGTTCCCCGAGTTGAACGAGCAGCAGATCGAGGAGCTGAAGACCCTGGGCCTGCGCTTCGCGCAGCCGCCAAAGTCGCGGACCGAGAGCAACGCGGCATCCGCCGCCTGAGCTCCGCCGACTCCTGAAGGATACGACACGCCCCCGGATTGCACGGGGGCGTTTGCGTATTCGTCGCGCTCAGCGCGTGTTGCGGCCGCTCCAGCGCAGCCCGACGCCGCCGCGCACGCCGCCGCCCAGACCGACCTGTAGCGACGGCGAGACTCCGCCGCGCGATCGGCGTCCCTCGAGGTCGAGTGCCACGAGGAGCCGCGGCCGCACCCGATCGCCCGGATCGGCGCGCAGGCTCACTCCGCCGCCGGCCGAGAAGCCCCACCGGGCCTGACGGAACGGGTCGAGCAGGAAGCGCGCGAGCAGATCGACGCGCCCCGCCGCACGCGGCGCGTCGTCGCCGTCGATCGTCGCCCCGGCGCCCGCGAGAAGGCCGAGGCGCACGTAGTAGCCCATCGGGATCTCCATCCCGATGCCGCCCTGCACCGACGATGGCGTCGCGCCGAGCACGTCGAGGCGAAGCTCGGGTGCGATGGGGATCGACTGCTGCGCGCGCACTGACGCCGAGGTTGCAGCGAGCAACGCGATCGCCGCGAGCGCTGCACCGCGCGCGCGGCGTCCGGTCACCGCGCGCGCGCGCGCCAGAGTGCCAACGTGTAGTCGGCGATCGAGAGCACCGACGTCACGCCGACGAGCACGATCAGCCACGGCGCGAGCACGGGCGCGATGAGCAGCGCCACCAGCGTGATCAGCTGCAGCACCGTGACGACCTTCCCCGAGACGCGCGCCTGGAACGTCACCTTGCGCAGCCAGGGGATCACGCGCGCGACGAGGAATCCCACCGCGGTCGCGAGGTCGCGCATGATCATGACGAAGTAGCCGCCCGTGCCGAGCCGACCGGTGAACAGCATCGAGCCCACGACAGTGAGCACGAAGAACCGATCGGCGATCGGATCGAGCATCGCGCCCCAGCGCGACGTCGCCTTCACGCGCCGCGCGAGCCACCCGTCGAGGAAGTCGGTCACCGCCGCGGCGCCGATGATGCCGACCTGCGTTTCCGGCGCGCTCGACGCGACGAACCCTGCCGCGAGCGCGACGCGCGAGACGGAGATGAGATTGGGGATCGTGCCCAGCGAGGGTCGAGGGGTCATCTGCGTGAATGATACATCGCGTCGGGGGACGCGTGCAGCGCCGCATTGCTTGTCGCATGCCTGGCGGCGGTCTAGCTTGGCGTTGCGGCTCGATCTCGAGCACGGAGGCGACGTGAACGCTGTGAGGGCACAGTGACCGAATCGGGGCCGATCTCGCACCTTGTCGCCGACCTGAGCGGGGTCGGCTCGGGCGCGCTGCGCGACGTCCCGATGCTGAGTGGACTCCTGATCGCCGCCGCCAGCGCCGCGGGGTTCAGCGTCGTCGCGGCACCGGTCGTGCGAACCGGACCGGACGGCGGCGTCGCCGCGATTCTCCTGCTCGATCCCTGTCACCTCAGCGTGCACTCCTTCCCCGACCGCGGTCTCGCGCTCGTCGACGTGCTCACGCGCGATACGGCGGGCGCCGCCAAGGCGCTCGACGTGTTCGTGCGCCGGCTCACGCCGGCCAGCGTCGCCAGCGCAACGAAGGCACGCGGGTAGATGCGCAATCTCCTGCCGCTGCTGCAGGTGCTGTTCGTCATCACGGTGCTCATCTGGGACATCGCGCTGACGAGCCGGATCGTGCAGGTCCGACAGCTGCCGCGCGCGTTCGTCGCGCTCACCGCACTCGCCGGCTTCCTCGTGCTGCCGTCGCTCGTGATCCACCTGGCGACGACGAACGCCATCACCGGCCGGTCGGTCACGGAAGTGGACTGGCTCTGGCCGATGACGCTCACGCTGTTCGCCCTTCAGGCGCTCTACGCCGCCGCGCGCCGCCTCGTGAACCCGTTCCTCGGCTTCTTCATCTCGGCGTACGACGTCATCATCGCGGTCGACGCGGTGCTCCGCTCCGTCGCCGCGTCGGGTCGGATCCTGCCCTCGTCCGCGCTGCTCTTCCTCGCGGCGACGACCGGCACCTTCTCGTTCCTGATGTCGTCGCCGGACGTGATCAGCTCTCCGCTCTTCGTCCTCGTACCGATGATCGCGCCGGCGTTCCCGGCGCTCCGGCGCGCCACGGCGACGTTCCGGCTCGTCCTCGCGTCCACGGCCGGCGCCTGGGTGGTCATCTTCATCACCCAGCTCACGCCGGCGATCGAGGCGGTGAACTCGTACCGCATCCACGACCCGCGTTCCGAGAAGCTGCAGGAGCGTCCCGAGGGCGACTTCGAGATCGGGCTGAAGCTGTTCCCCGATCTCGACGGTCCGCCTCCGCCAGTGGCCATCCGCAACGATCTCGCGCTCGCCGACACGCTCGAGGTGTCCGTCGTGAGCGTCGTGATCGTACCTGAAGAGATGGACCGCGCCGCGCTCGACTCCCTCGCCAACGCGCTCGAGATGATGCGCCGCGACAGCACGCAGCTGATCCTCACGCTGGGCTACCGGCGACCGCTCGTGCCGCTCCCGGGCCGGACCTTCAACGATGCGCGGCGGCTCCAGACGATCGATCGCGTCGTGCGCATCCTGCGTCCCGACATTCTGCTTCCGGCAGAGGATCCGTACGATGCGGGTACGCGCGCCGCGGGTCAGCTCGCACCCCAGATCTGGGAGAGCTACATCTCGCGCGCGGCCGCGATCGCGAAGAGCGTGCGGCCGCGCACCCGCATCGGCGTGTCGGCGTCGGCGTACGATGGCCGCGACAGCACCCTCTATGCGTGGGCCGCAGCAGAGGGATCACCCGTGGACGTCGTGGGCTTCACCCTGTTTCCATCGCGGACCGGCGTGCGCACGCTCGACGCCGCGACCCACGCCGCCGATCGCTGGATGCGCGAGTCGCGCTCGACGAAGGACCACTGGGTGTTCGCCGCCGGCGGCTTTCCCGAGGCGCACGGTGAGATGAGTCAGGAGCGCGCCGTGTGGGCCGCCATCGCCTGGGCGACGAGCCGCCCCGCCATCAAGGGGCTCATCGTCAGCGAGGCCGGCGACTACGGGTCGATCACCGGCCTCCGTGCCCCCGACGGCCACTTCCGCCGCGCGACGTACGCGGTGATGACGGCGATGCGTGGAGTGAGAGAGTCGAGACCGGCGGCGCCGACACTTCGTGTGCAGTGAACGGCTCCTGAAGCACGCGGCCGCCCAGCAGGCGGAGCATCAGCGGGTCACGCGTCCGCGAACGATCCCCTCCACCCGCGCGTCTTCGACGAAGTACGTCCGCGCGATGGCGCGCATCTGCTCCGCGGTGACTCCCCGCACGCGCGACTCGAACTCTGCGAGCTCCGCCAGTCGCCCGAACAGGTAGGCATCGACCGTCTCGCCGAGCACCGCACCGCCGCTCTGCTGCCTGATGGCATGCACGCCGAGCGCGTACGTCTGCGCCTGCTCGAGCTCCCTGGCCGTCACGGGATCCTCCCGCAACTTCGAGAACTCGTTGAGCAGTCCCCGACGCGCGATCTCTTCCTTCTCGGGCGAGGTCGCGATGTACGCGACGAACGAACCGGCGAGCACGCGCTCCGCCGCGAACGCGTGCACCGTGTATCCGAGCGACTGCTTGTCGCGCAGCTCGTCGAAGAAGCGGCCGCCAAGTCCGCTCGCCACGCCGGCGATCATCGACGTCGCGAACCGCGCGTCGTCGCCGCGCGACGGGCCGGAGAACATGAGCGCGAGCGCGGTCTGCGCCTTTTCACGCTGCTCGATGCGCTGCACGAGCGCCGACGGCCAGCCTGGCGCCTCGAGCGGCGTGACCTCTCCGCCACGCAGCTCGCCGAACGCGCCCCCCGCCAGTGCCGCCAGCTCGGCGGGCTCCGCGTCGCCGACGACCGCGATCGCCGCCGGCGCATGCAGCAGTCGCACGCGATGCCAGTCGCGCAGCATCGCCGCCGTGATCGTCGGGAGCGAATGCTCGTCGCCGCTCGTGGGCACGCCGTACGGATGGCCGGCGAACGCCGCCTGCGTCGCCAGCCTCACCGGATAGCGGTACATGTCGTCGCGCAGCGCAACGAGGTCGGCCAGCGCGATCGCGCGTTCCGTCTCCACCGCACCGTCCGGGATCGTCGCGTGCTGCGCGACGTCGGCCAGCAGCTCGATCGCCTGCGGCGCGTAGCGTGCCGGCACGTTGATCATCCAGCCGAAGCTCTCCACGCCCGCCGTCCCGGTGACGGTGCCGCCGAGCAGCTCCGCTTCCTCGGCGATCTGCAGCGCCGTGCGCCGCCCCGTGCCCTTGAGCGCCGCACGCACGAGCAGCGTCGTCAGCCCGGCGTGCTCCAGAGGCTCGTCGCGCCCACCGCCGAGCGCGTACACGCCGGCATGCACGAGCGCGCCCGCTTTCCGACGCGCGAGCACCGGGATGCCCGTCGACGTGCGGTACACGTGCACGCCGCCCTCCTCATGCTCGGCGCGCAATTCCGTGACGATCGCCGGCGCCGACATCGCCGCGGGCACCGTCGGCTCCACGATCGCGGGTGGCGCGCCGTCGAGCAGCGCGCGCATCGATGCCGCGTCGTGCGCCACCTCGGCGCCGCGCGTCGGGCGATAGACGATCACCGCTGCCTGATCCGGATCGAGGAAGCGTCGCGCCAGCGTCTGGATCTCGTCCGTCGTCACGGCGAGCACGCGGCGCAGGTAGTCGTCGCCCAGCGTCCAGTCGCCGAGCGCCTCCCACTCGGCCAGGTGGTTGGCCTGACCCTCCATATCCTCGAGACGGCGCACCCAGCGCGCCTCGTAGACGCGCTTGGCTCGCGTCAGCTCTGCCTCGCTCACACCGTTCTCGCGGACGTCGCGCACCTGTGCCCAGATCGCGCGCGCCGCCTCCGCCGCGCGATCGGCTGGCGACTCGGCATGGATGACGAACACGCCGATCGACGTCGGCGTGTAGTCGTACGCCGTGACGGACGTGGCCAGCTTCTGCTCGCGCACGGCCCGGTAGAGCCGCGACGCGCGGCCGGTGCCGAGGATCATGCCGAGCACGTCGAGCCCGGGGGTCGCAGCGTCGAGCGTCGGCGGCGTCCGCCAGCCCATCGTGATCTGCATCTGTCCGATGTCGCCGCTCCACTCGCGGTACCGGAAGCCCGCCGTGCCTTCCTCAGCCGGACCAGGGATGCGCGCCGGCGTGCCCGACGGCAGCGCGCCGTACCGCGCGACGATCTCCGTCATCGCGTCGTCGGGGTCGACGTCGCCGACGACGACCAGCACTGTGTTCCCCGGGTGGTAGAAGTTGTGGTAGAAGCGGAGCATCGCGTCGCGCGTCAGCGCGCGAAGGCCCGGCTCGCGGCCGATGCGCCAGCGGCGGATGCGGTGCCGGTCGTGCAGCAGCTCGAACAGTGTCTCCGTCGCGACCGCACCGGGATTGTCCGCCTTGCGCTTCGCTTCCTGGATGATCACCTCGAGCTCGCGGGCGAGCTCCTCGGCGTCGATCAGCGAGTTCGCGTAGGCATCGAACTGCACGTCCAGCCCCGCTACGAAGCTGCTCGACGGCAGCACCGTGTAGTAGCTCGTGTGATCGTAGATCGTCGCCGCATTGAGATAGCCGCCGACGGCCTTCGTCTGTCGGGCGATCTCGCCGACGCCTCGTGTCGGCGTGCCCTTGAAATACATGTGCTCGAGCACGTGTGCGATGCCGATGACGTCGTCCGTCTCGTCGAAGTAGCCAGCGCTCACGTACGTGACGATCGCGACGACTGGTGCCGATGCGTCGCGTCGCACCAGCACGCGGAGACCGTTCGAGAGGGTCGTGCGACGGACCGTCGCGGGATCGAGGGCTACGGAGAGATCGGAGACGGTCATACGATGGGTTAGACGATGGCGAGACGCCGGACGCGCAGCACGAGCAGTCCAGCGAGAAAGCAGATGGCTCCATAGCCCGCGAGCCATCCGACCAACGGCCACGGGACGGGCGCGGCCGGCGCCGCGCTGAGCAGCGGCGTGCCAGATACCGCGACGTACACCTCGTCGACGCGGTGCATCGGTGGAAGGAGATAGAGCAGCTTGGCGAGCGGATGCGTCGAGCGGCCGAATTTCGACCAGAAGAACGTCGCGGCGACGGTCACCACGACGAGCGACAGCCAGTCCCAGCGCGCTGCCGCCGAGAGCAGGAAGGCGATCCCGGCATACGCGAGGAACATCAGAGCGACGACGGCAAGCAAGGGCGCCGTGAGCACGGGCGAGACGACGACGCCGTACGACATCCCGAGGAGCGTCATCACGACCATGAATCCGAGCCAGTGCACCATGAACGCCTGCCCATAGTATCGGGAGGGCGTGAGCGGCTTCGCGAACAGGAAGCGGAAGAACCCCAGCTTCCGGTCGTTGGCCACGATGCCGTTCATCGCGAACAGGGCACCGAGAAAGACCAGCGCGCCGAGTATGCTGCGCGTGAAGTGGAAGTTGAATTCCGCCATCCGCGCCGTATACACCGCGTCGATGCTGCCGAATCGTACGAGCAGCTCGGCGGATATCGCGTCGTCCGGTCGAGGCATCGGCATCGCCTCGGTCATCGTGCTGAGCCCGAGGTACGCCGTGAGCGCCGCGACGATGATCGTCGACAGTCCGCGCTCCTTCAGGTAGTCGCGAAGCTGCCAGAGCGCGTAGGCGCCCACGCGGGCGCGGCTCACGACGATTCCTCGCCGATACCGACCGCCTCGCGGAACTGTTGCTCGAGCATCGAGTGCACCGGATACACCATCGCCACGAGCGCGCCCTGCGCCAGCAGCGCGGCGAGACCGACGTTCACCTCGTCGAGCGTGAGCCCGTCGAGCTGATATTCGCCCTGCCCGACGGCGCGCGCGTGGGGGAACACGGCCGGCAACAGGTCGACGCCGCGCGCCAGCGAGATGCGGTATGGCGTGCGGTCGCCGCCGTTCGGCTCGGCGACGCCGCGCACGTCGACGACGCGCTGCAGCCGCCCGTGATCGATGATCGCCACGCGGTCGGCCAGCCGCGCCAGCTCGTCCAGGTTGTGCGACGCGATGAGAATCACACGGTCGTCGCGCCGCAGGCTGGTCACGACGTCTCGGAACCGCTGCGTCCACACCGGATCGAGCCCGTGCGTCGGCTCGTCGAGCACGATCACGCGCTCCTCACGGAGAAGCGCCTGTGCCAGCCCGAGACGCTGCAACGTCCCCTTGGAGAGCTGCTTCACCCGCTTCGCACGGTGCTCGCCGAGACCCATCCAGTCGATCATCGCCTCGACGCGCGCGTCGCGCGCATCTGCCGTCACGCCCGCGAGCAATGCGTAGCGCTTCAGCGTTTCCTCCGCGCGCCACCCGGGCGGGATATTCACCAGCTCGGAGAGGTATGAGACGCCGTGCGCCTCGACGTAGCGGCGCGGGTCGAGGCCAGCGATGCGGATCGTCCCCTCGCTCGGCCCCAGGTAGCCCAGCAGGAGGGAGATCAGCGTGCTCTTGCCCGCCCCGTTCGGACCAGCCACGCCGAACACCTCACCGGCGTGCAGCTCGATCGAGAAATCTTCCAGCGCGCGCACCTCGCGCCCGAACGGGCTGCGGTAGCGCTTCCCCACATGGTCGAACGCGATCACGACGTCTGCGCGCGAGGGGGAGTGAGCCGGCCCGGGCGCCGAGACCGCGTCCGCGGTCTCGGCCGCTCAGCGAGGATACGGCTGACCGGTGGCGGGAGGCAGCGAGCCCGCCGGCGGCACGACCTGAGTTCCGGGCGTTCCCGTTCGCATTCCGGGCGTTCCGACGGATCCGGGCGGCGGAGTGCAGCTGCTCCAGGCGCCGGCGCCCGCGCGGGTGATCCACCGTGTTCCCTCGTCGATGCGGCCGAGCCGCACGAGCGAGCAGCCGAGGAAACCCTGCGAGAGTCTGTCCGTCGTGTCGGCCTGCACGGCGCGCAGGTAGAACCGTCGAGCCGCGTCGTAGTTCTGCTGGACGAAGCTCACCGACGCGAGCTCGCGCAGGGCGACGCCGCTGTTCGGACCGAGGCGAACGGCGGTCACCGCCTCGGTGTTCGCCGTGTTCATGTTCCCTGCCTCGCGCGCCATCCGCGCGAGGTAGACGTGCGGCATCGGATCGTTGGGATCGTCCTTCGCCGCCTTCAGGAACTCTCCCGCCGCGGCCTCGCGCCGGCCTTCACGGTACGCCTTCACGCCATTGTTGAACGCAGAGCTCCCGCGACGCCCCATGAGCGCGAACGCCGCGATACCGCCGACGACCAGCAGCGCGACGAGCCCGAGCAGGGGTGCGACCCAGCGCGGCCGCGCGCGCTCCGCCGGCACCGCGACGGGTGCGCCCTCGAACCGCTCGCGCGCGCTCGGATCGAGCGGTCCATCGGGCGTGTACGCGCCGCCTCGCGATCGCGCCGCCGCGCCGGCGGCGGTCGCCGCCGGAACCGCCGGAGCCGCCGTGGCAGCGGTTGCGGTGGCGGCCGCGCTGGGCGACGGCGCAGCGGCTGAGGGCTCGCCCATCAGCCCCGCCTCGAGCTTGACGAACGCGTCGCGCGATGCGTTGACGTCGCCGTCGGTGGGCTTGTAATCCACGCGCGCCGCCCGCTCGCGCGCCGCGTGGAACTCCGCCAGCGCGTTCGCCTGCTCGAGCGAGAGGAAGTGTCGCTGGCGGAGCTCGCGGATGAGCATCTGCCCGGTGAGCGCGGAGCCGCCGATCAGCGAGCGGAGGCCCGTCTCGGTGGCGGTCCAGGCCTCGATGAGGTCCGCGGCGAGATCCTCGCTGTCGCGGGCCATGCTCAGCCTCGCGACGATCGGTCGCGCCGAGCTGATCGCGTCCAGGGCGGCCCTTTGGGAGCCGGCGGTCATCGAACGATGCGCAGCATCCCTGCGTCCGCGCTCCCGCGAACGAACAGCTCCGCGTCGTGGCTCGGTACGCGCACGCCCGTCTCCCGATAGGTGCGCTTCGCCATCTGCGTCATGTAGTCGCGAAGCGTCCCCTCCCCGTTCTGCCCCGCCTCCGCATCCGCGTCTCGCATCGAGCGCACGATCTCCTCCCACGATCCGGTGAGCCGACGACCTTCCCGCGTGAGGATCGAGTGCACGCCCAGCCCGATGTCGGGCGACCCAGCCTCGTCCTCCGCCTTCGCGTCGGCGAGGGAGGAAAGAAGCGTGCCGAACAGCTCGAGCTGACCGCGTGCGACTTCGACTTCCCCGCTCTCGTTCGCCACGGCGCCGTCGACCTCGATGAACAGCTCGTCGATGTCGTCCAGCTCCCCACCGAGCTCCGTGAGACGCTCCTCCCAGGGCTTCAGGTCGTCGTCGTGCTCCTCGAGCTTGTACGCCGCACGCTTGAGCTCGATAAGCCGCCAGATCCCGAGCTCGTCCCAGTGATCCTCGGTCGACGTCCGCTCGAAGTGGTAGAGCGAGGCCTCGTAGTCGCCGCGGTCGTACAGGATGTTCGCCAGATAGATGCGCGCTTCCGCGTGCTCGTTGTCCACCTGAAGCGACTTCCGGAGCGACGCGATGGCCGCGTCGTCCTCTCCCAGCCGGTGCTGCGCGTAGCCGACGCAGGCGATCGCCTCGGCGCTCTCCGGTGCCTGCTGGACCGCGACTTCGAAGAACTCCTGCGACACCGCGAACAGCTCGCGGCGATCGCGGAGCGAAGCCTCACGGAACAGCGCACGACCGATCTGGAGCATCAGGTCCAGGTCGTCGGCATACCCCAGCTCGAGCGTGCGCCGGAAGCAGCGGAGCGCCGCCTCCTCGAGCCCGAACTTGAGCAGTGTCTCGGCGAGCCCGGCCAGCGCGTCCTCGTGCTCCGGCTCGAGCACCAACGCTTCCTCGAAGCTGCGACGCGCCCAGGCGAATTCCTCCCGGGCGAGGCGAGCGTACCCCACGCCAATGTGCAGCTCCACCGAGGTCGGATAGAGTGCGAGCCCTTCACGCAGAACGGACAGCGCCTCGTCGTACTGGCCTTCGTTGTAGAGCTGATGGGCGCGCTCGTCGTACTCTTCGGAGCTCAGGAACGGGGTGGGCATGGGTACAGAAGCCTCCGGCTCGTGAGGGGTGCCCTATAGTACCATTGCGTGAGCGCCAAGTTCAACGTCTTGACGACTCACCCGAGAACAAATTGCAGTTGGCAGGCCGCCGGTTCCTCAATTCTGCCCGTCACGCGCAAGTTCGACCGCAATCGCACCGGCGAGGAGGGCATTTTCCTCCAGCAAACCGAGGTTGGCTTCGAGGGAGCGGCCGCCCGTGGCCCGCTCAACGGCGCCGAGGAGAAAGGGGGTGACCCCGCGCACGTTCCCCGCCCGCGCTTCGTCGAGCGCCTGGGCAACGGCGCGGTCCACCGTCTCCGGATCGAGAGCCACCTCGGACGGTGGGGGCTGGACGACGAGCGTCGCCTGCGGTCGTCCGAGGTCGCGTGCGGCCCGATGGATCTCGGCGATCGCCCGCGCGCTGTCCGCGCGCGCTGGAAGCCGGAAGCCGGTCGTGCGCGTGAAGAAGCCGGGCATCTCGTCCGTTCCGTAGCCGACGATCGTGACGCCGAGTGTCTCCAGACGCTCGAGCGTGGCGGCGAGGTCGAGGATCGATTTGGCGCCGGCGCACACCACAACCATCGGCGTTCGGGCGAGCTCGTCGAGGTCCGCCGACTCGTCGAACGGGGCATCGCGATGGATCCCGCCGATCCCGCCGGTGGCGAAGACGCTGGCGCCCCCGGAGTGCGCGAGCACGAGCGACGCGGCTACCGTGGTGGCGCCGTCGGCCCGCTGCGCCACGGCGACCGGGAGATCGCGCGCCGAGACCTTGCGGATTCCATCGCGACGGAGGAATCGCTCGAGCTCCTCATGATCGAGACCGAGCGCGCATACGCCCTGGACGACGCCCGTCACGGCGGCGAGCGCGCCCGAGCGTGCGGCGGCGCTCGTCATGCGATCCAGTGCGGCGCGATTGGCGGGGATGGGCAATCCCTGCGCGAGTACCGAGCTCTCCAGCGCGACGACCGGCCGGCCCCAGGCGAGGGCGTCAGCGACCGGTAACAAAACACGAAGCGCGGACATTGCTAGCTAAGCTAGCCGTCCGCGCTTGGTGGCGCTTCGAAGCGGTCCCCACCGCTAGGTGCGCTCACGGGCCCCTCCCTTCGTCCATCGTTCCCGCGTGGTGAATTGGATAGCAGGATGTGTGCCCGCGCGCGCGGGCGACGCGGAGCGCCGCCGTGACTTGTGACCTAGTGGCTCAGTGACTCAGAACCGGCCTCGGGAGGCAAACGCTTCCCGAGGCCGTCACTCAGTCACTCAGTCACTGAGTCACTGAGTCACTGAGTCACTGAGTCACTGAGTCACTGAGTCACTGGTTTTCGTCACTGAGTCACTGGTTTCCTCGGCCATGCCCCTGCGATCGCTCGTCCCATGTTCGCCAGCGTCACCTGCGCCTCGTTGTCGATCAGCCATCGCTGGTCGACGTTCTCCTTCGTGAGCACGCACGCGACGACGCGCGACTGCAGTGGGAACAGCGCACACTCCGTCCGTACCTGATCCGTCGAGCCGGTCTTGTGCGGCACGGTCAGCCCATCGATGTAACGCTGCATCAATTCGAAGTCGTCGTTGTGCGCCAGGATGTCGAGCATCGTGCTGTCCCCCTTTTGGCTCACCGCTTTCCCCTCGGCGAGCAACGCGAACAGCCGCACCATCTCGTTCGGCGTCGTCACCCCCAGCCCGTATTTCACCGAGCTGTCCATCGCGACGCTCGCCATCCGCAAGTAGGTCTTGGAGTGCACCTTCGTGTGCGGGAGACCGAGCTTCTCCATCTTGTCCCATACGCGCCGGATGACGATGCGGTCGAGCAGCAGGTTCGTCGCCGTATTGTCGCTCGTCACGGACATCAGCCACGCCGCGTCGCGCACGGTGAGCATGGCGTTGTCGTGCATGAACTGCAGGTTCCCGCTTCCCGGCACCTTGTCGATCTTGAGCAGAGTGAGCTGATCGTCGAGCGAGAGCTGTCCCTGCTCCACCAGATCGAACACGGTGACGAGGATCGGCACCTTGATGAGACTCGCCGTCGGAAACGTCTCGTCGCCGCGGCGCGACAACCGCTCTCCCGTGTCCACGTCGAGCACCGAGTAGCCCACCACGCCGTGGTGCGCCGAGGCGAGCGAGTCGAGCGTGCGGCGCAGCCCAGCGGTGTCGGCGTGCGCGAACGCGACGGGTGTCGGGGTCTTCGCCGACTGGCCGCCGACGCAGCCCGCTGCGCCCACCTGCGCGACGAGCGCGATGACGACCCTCCAGCCGCGCTTCACCGGGACTCGTGCGGCTCGGCGTCGGGCAGATCCTCGGCCCGCAGCGATTCCAGCAGATCGCGCTCCTTCGCCGTCGCGTCGAAGATCGCCACGACCTTGATCACCTCGCCCGTGTACGCGTCGAAGGTCTTCACTTTTCCCTGCGCGATGCGAATCTCGTGGCCGTCCTCGAAGCGGAGGATGACGAACGGGTAGCTCAGGTTGACGTACGCTTTGCGCAGCTTGGCACCAGCGGATGGCATATGTGTTCTCGAGAGGGAAAGCTCGTGTCGAAACGGACGAGGGCGATGCTCCTTCCTGACGAAGGCGGGTGCGCGAGGGTTTCGAACGCGCGGCGTCAGCTCCCGATGCTCCGCTCGTCAGTGTATCGCTTCCACGTCTCGCGCGCGAGGATGTCGTCGATCAGACCCTTCGCTCGTGCGGAATCCGCGGCCGTGCTGCATGATCAGGCGCGGCCCAGGGCCGTTCATTGACTATCGATTCTCCCGGCCGGCCGTCAAGATGAACCGCCGTGTGCGATTTGAATCGTGAACGGACTGGCGATACCTTCGGCCCACCATTGCGCACGACCTCCTCGTGACCGCGTCACCTGAGCCGACTCTCGACAGACTTCGCGCCGGTGACCTCGACGGCGCGTGGAGCACGTTTGTCGATCGCTACCGACGGCTGATCTTCGCGCAGATTCGGCGAGCCACGACGGAGCCGGACGACGTAATGGACATCTTCGCGCACGTCTGCGAACGCCTGCGCGAGAACGATCTCGCGCGCCTCAAGAGATTCGCCTTCGATCCGGCGCCGCGCGCTTCGTTCGCCACGTGGCTGGTTGCTGTCCTGCGCAACCTCATCGTCGATTGGTTCCGAGCCCGCGACGGACGGTCACGCGCGCAGCCCCCCAGGTCGCTCTCGCCGCTGGGCAAGCGGATGTACGAGTTGGTCTTTCTCGAGCATCGCTCGCACCGTGAGGCTTCCGAGCTGGTGCTCCTCGCGAACGGCGATACCGGCGTGACGGCGGGCGACTGCCGCCGCGCACTGCGCGAAGCGCACCGCGCCGCCTTCATCGGAGCGATCGGCACGCGCGCGCGCCCCGTCGTGGCCGTGCCGTACGCCGAGTGGGTCGCGGCGACTGCGGATGCATCGTTCGTGCACGACGCCGGCGAAGCGCTGCGGCTGGCGATGCAAGCGCTCGATGAGGAAACACAGCTCGTCATCCAGCTCTTCGTGGTGGAGGAGATGCCCGCGGCGGACATCGCCCACGTGCTCCGCCTCGGGAGTGCGAAGGCGGTATACAACAAGGTGTACCGGGGTCTTGCCGTCGTCCGGGAGGCGCTCGCCCGCCTGTAGCGCCGCCCTTGAGCGCGGGCACGACGGAGCAATTCGCGGCCCTCGGTCCGTCTCCCATATCCACTCTGTTGCGGCAGCACGCCCAACCTCGAGAGGTATGACCGCGTCCACGAACTGTCCCGACGATCTCACCCTGCTGGCGTTCGCGATGAACGCGACCGGCGACCCGCGCGCCGACGCGCACATCGCGGCGCACGTCCAGCAGTGCGCGTCGTGTCGCATCACGGTGCTGCGCCACCGCGAGCTGGCGGCAGCCGCGCGTCGGGCGACGCGAGAGGCGAACGATGTCCGCGGCGAATGTCTCGACGAGATGGCGATCGCCGCGCTCGCCGAGGCGAACGCCACCGACGACGACCGCGCCGCCGCCACGGCGCACCTCGTCACCTGCGCGTCGTGCCGATCGCAGCTCACGGAGCTGCGTGCCGCGCTCGACGACGCCGCAATGACAGCGGCACTGCCGCGTGCCGACGCAACGCGTCGCCTTCGCCAGACCTTCGCGGGTGGTCTCAGCGCGGCAGGCCTCGCGGCGGCCGCCGTGCTCGTGTTCGCGATCGGCCAGCACCAGAACCAGCGTCGGACGCGTGAGGGAACGGTCACGCCGATGCGCGACGAGACCGGCGCGCTCGTCGTGGCGCCGCTGACCGTGTCGCCGATGGACATCGTTTCCGGCACGCCAGTGTTCCGCTGGTCCCGCGTGCCGCGGGCGAATCGCTACCGCGTCCGGGTGTTCAGCCCGGACGGCGTCGTCGTGTGGGACACGCAGACGTCCGACACGACGGCCGTTCCGCCGTCGCCGATCACACTGCAACGCGCCACGCGCTACCTGTGGAAAGTGGAGGCCCGCACCGATTTCGACCGTTGGGTTGGCTCCGCGCTCACCGAGTTCCAATTGTCCACCGACGGAGTGAGACCATGAGGCTCCGCTCCATTCACAGCGGTGCCGCGCTGGCCACGCTCGTCGCCGTGCTGTCGTGCGGCGGCAATGACGGCATCGCGCCAACGACGTCCGCCGAAGCAGGCGCGATCAAGCGCT
>QHVE01000098.1:84949-85255 GCA_003223455.1 Gemmatimonadota bacterium
AGGTGCATCGTACGTGTCGCTAGTCCCGGGCACCGTCGCCGACGGCTCGACCGCGACAATCGCCAACCTGCGCACCGCGCAGCGCGTGGCGGTGCCGATCGTGGATGGCGGATTCGATCCGCAGCCGATTCCCGCGAGTCTCGGCGACACCCTCCAGGTCACGGTGAGTCGCACGGGCCAACCCGAGGCCGCGGCGTACATGGTCGTAGCCGTGAGGGCGGCCCCGCGGATCGTGCGCAGTCGGCCGCCGCGCGGGCAGACGGACGCGCCGCTCAACACGATCATCACCCTCGTGTTCAGCGAGCC
>QHVE01000099.1:0-11556 GCA_003223455.1 Gemmatimonadota bacterium
CATCGGCACCGTACGGTCGCCGTAGCGCGCAGCCGTCGCCGGCAGCAGGCCCGCGACCGTCGCACCGAGACAGATCGCCACGTCCTCGATGAGATGGTGCGGCAGGTCGCCGGTCGCCTGGAGCTTGATGTCGAGACCACTGTAGCGTGCGAAGGCCACGAGCATGTGGTCGAGGAAGGGCTGACCGGTCGACACCGTCGCCTGGCCCGTGCCGCACGTCAGCTCGCAGCGGATCGTGGTCTCCTTCGTCTCGCGAACGACGACGGTCATCGAGAGCTCTCATACAGAAAAGGTGAGCGGGCGGGCTGCGCGCGATTCATTCGCTGAACTCCCCCGCGACGACGACGGGATCGAGGGCACCCGTATAGAGTGCCATGCCGATCACGGCGCCAGCGATGCCGCGGTACTCGAGCGCGCGAAGATCCTGCATCGACGTCACGCCACCCGAGGCAAAGATGGGAAAGCTCGACGCCTCGACTACATCCTCCATCAGCGGGAGATCGGTGCCGTCGAGCTGTCCTTCCTTGTGCACCGCCGTGACGAGGAGCCCGCCGAGCGGCAAGCCGCTGAGCTCTTCGACGACGTCGAGGATGTCGACCGGGAGGGTGTGCGCCCAGCCGCGGGTCGTCACCCGCCGCTCGCGAACGTCGCACGCGACGATCAGCGCGTTCGGGTGCTGATGCGCGAGCTCGGCCAACCAGTCACGCTCCTCGAGCGCCCGCGTACCGACGATCACGCGTGACGCGCCCGCAGCGAGCAACTCCTCGACGCGATCGTCGGTGCGGATACCGCCCCCCACCTGCACCGGCACGTTGGCCTCAGCGAGCATATCGCGGATCAGCGGGAAATTCGACCCGCGCCCCGTCGCCGCATCGAGGTCCACCAGGTGCAAACGACGGAATCCGTAATGCTCCCAGTTGCGCATCACGCCGATCGGATCGTCGAGTCGAACGCGCTCCTCCGCATACGCGCCGCCCACCAGCTGCACGCAGGCGCCGTCACGAAGATCCACCGCAGGAATGGCGATCATCGTGCGCCTCGCGTGGCATGTCGCGCTTCGTCGAGGAACGCATGCAGCAGTCGCACGCCGCCCAGGGAGCTCTTCTCGGGATGAAACTGCACTCCGACCGCCGTCCGTGCGCGCACCGCCGCCGGAAATCGATCCCCCTCGTGCTCGCTCCAGGCGATCACGCTGGATGGATCCTCCGGACGACAGACGAAGCTGTTGGCATAATACGCGATCGGGAGGGGAGCCGCGTCGAACAGCGGATCGCGCGCATCGTCGACCGTGTTCCATCCGATCTGCGGTACGCGCTCCGCCTGCAGTCGCGACACCCGACCCGGGATGAGACCGAGCCCCGCACCCTCACCTTCGTCGCTCGCGTCGAACAGCAGCTGCATGCCGAGACAGATGCCGATCGCGGGCAACCCGCGTGCGACGGCGTCACGCATGGCCGCCCGGCCTGGCGCGAGCCGTTCAGCTGCTGCGCCGAACGCCCCGACGCCAGGGAGCACCAACGCGTCCGTCTCCACGGCGCGAACGGGATCGGTCTCGATGCACACCTCCACGCCGCCACGCTCGATCGCCTTCGCGAGGGAGTGCAGATTGCCGGCGCCGTAATCGAAGATCGTCACGCGCATGCGAGCGCCTCCCGAAGGGCCTCGAGCAGGCGTTCCATCGACTCCCACGGTCCGACGCCGATGCGCAGTGCGTGTCCGTCTGCCGCCTTCACCCCAGCGATATCATGTGGGAGGCCACTCAGCGCACGCACCAGCACACTGCGCTGGCGCATCTCGCGCGCAATCGCCGGGGCCCGCGACGTCGGCACGAACAGGAAGTTGCCCGCCGATGGTGCCGGCTCGAGCCCGAGCTCGCGGAGCGCGCTCGCCAGCCGCTCTCGTATCGTCACTGCATCGGCGGCACGTGCGGTCACCCATCCGAGCGCATCAGGGCCCTCCGACAGAGCCGCCACGGCCGCCGCTTCGGCGAGCGCGTTCACCTTGTATGGCCCACGGGCTCGCGTGACCGCCTCGACGATCGCCGTACTTCCCACTCCATACCCCACGCGCAGCCCGGCGAGACCAAACGCCTTGGAGAACGTTCGCGTGACGAGCAACCGCTCGGACCGCGTGACCAGCGACGTGAAGACGTCCGGCGCGAACTCCGCGTACGCCTCGTCGAGCACGACGAGCCCCGCTGCGTGGTCGACGACGTACTCCACTGCCTCACGCGTCATCGCCGTCGACGTGGGATTGTTCGGCGTGCAGAGGTAGGTGATCTTCGCGCGCCGATCTACCAGCCGCTGCGGGTCGACTTCGTAGTTCGGGCCCATCGGCAGCACGGCGGGTACCAAGCCATTGAGTCGCGTGAAGATCGGGATCATCACGAACGTCGGGGCGGCGAAGGCGACCTCGTCGCCTGCCTCGCCGAACGCGCGGATCGCCGCGTCGAGCACGTCATCGGAGCCGCACCCGCTCACGAGCCCGATGCCGTTCGCCTCGGAGAGTCCGAGGTATGCGAGGACGGCGTCGCGAAGCGGCGTCGAATAGAGCGATGGATAGCGGTTCATCCGCTCCGGCGCAGCGCTCGTGACCGCACGAAGCGACGCGGGGGGACTTCCCCAGAGGTTGACGTTCTCGCTCACGTCGACGGCGCAGGGGGCAACGTCGGGCGCGTAGAGCGGCAGCCCACGCACCGCGGTGCGTGGCTGGAGCAGACCGGCGCGGCGATCGTCGACACTCATCTGGTCGCTCCCACGCGCCAGGCGCGTGCGGCGGACGCATGAGCCGGGAGCCGTTCGGCATCGGCGAAGACGCCGACGTCGTCGGAAAGTCGCGCCGCGGCCTCGACCGACACCCGTTGATAGGTCGTCCACCGCACGAAGTCGAGCGTGGATAGCCCCGAGTACGAACGGGCCAACCCGCCCGTCGGCAACACGTGGTTCGCCCCGGTCATGTAATCGCCGAACGCGACCGAGGCCGAGGGGCCGACGAACACTGTGCCGGCGTTGCGCAGTCGTCCTAGGACATCGTCGAGCGGCGCCACGGCGAGCAGCAGGTGCTCCGCCGCGTAGTCGTTCGCGAACGCGACGCACGCTTCCAGCGATTCGGCGAAGAGCACGGCACCCTGCCCTTCGAGCGCCTCACGGCAGATCTCGGCCCGCGCCTGCATCGGCAGTTGCGCGGTGAGTGCGTCGACAATCGCCTGCGCCGCGCGCGCGCTCGTCGTCACCGCGACCACCGCCGAGAGCGGGTCGTGCTCCGCCTGCGCGAGCATCTCACGCGCGACGAGCGTGGGATCGACCGAGTCGTCGCATATCACGAGCAGCTCGCTCGGGCCGGCGGGCGAATCGATCGCCACCACGTTCGAAACCTGGAGCTTGGCTTCGGCCACGTACGCATTGCCCGGTCCCACGATGCGGTCGACACGCGGTACGCTCGCCGTGCCGTATGCCATCGCCGCGATCGCGCCCGCGCCGCCGAGCGCGAACACGCGGTCCGCACCAGCCAGCGCTGCCGCAGCGAGCACCACGTCCGAGGGCGCGCCCGACTCGCGCGATGGGGGCGAGCAGAGCACGATCTCTCCCACACCCGCCACTCGTGCCGGCACGACTCCCATCAGCACGCTGCTCGGATACGCCGCTCGCCCACCGGGCGCGTATACACCGACGCGCCCGAGCGGATCGGGACGTCGTCCGACGACGATCCCGGGCTCACTCTCCGTCTCCTGCGCGATGGGACGGAAGGCCCGATGCACATGACCAATGTTCTTCGCCGACCGCTCGAGCGCGGTGCGCAGCGCAGACGGCAGCGCATCCAGCGCCGACAGCCAGCGGGCACGCGGCACCTCGAGCGCATCGAGGTCGACGCCGTCCAGCTCGTGTGCCAGCGCACGCAGCGCGTCGTCCCCGTCACGACGTACGCGCGCGACGATGCTCGCGGTCCGCTCGCCCACCGCCGAGTCGATGGCGGCCGTTCGCTCGAACAGCGCCCGACGATCCACCGTCGTCAGCTCGGCGCAGGCACCCGTCCAGCGCAGGGTCAGACCACCAACGACACTGCCGGTGCTCACGACATCAACCTCTCGATGCGTGTGACGAGGATGCCCTCGGCGCCAAGCGCCTTGAGGTCCGCAATCGTGCGGTAGATGGTGGCAGCCGAGACCACCGCGTGCACTGCGACGTAGTGTCCGCCATTCATGATGTCGATGATCGTCGGGCCATTCAGCCCCGGCACGACGCGCTTCACCTCCTCCAGCCGCCCGCGGGGAACGTTCGCCATCACGTAGCGCTTGCCGCGTGCGGCGAGCACGCTCCCCAGCGCGGCGACCAGCTCCTCGAGCGCCCGGCTGCGCGCAACGTCCGCGCGCGTTCCCGGCGCCGCGATGAGCCGCGCGCTGGATTCGAGCACGGTCGCGATCTCCCGCAGCCCGTTCACGCGCAAGGTCGATCCCGTCGACACGAGATCGACGATCACGTCGGCGATCCCGATGTGGGGCGCGATCTCCGCGGCGCCGGAGACCGGCACGATCTCCACCGCCTGGTTGCGCGCGGCGAAGAACTGCGCGGTGATGCGCGGGAATACGGTCGCCACGCGTGTGCCGGCTCGCAGCTGGTCGATGGTCGTGAGCCCACTCTCTTCGGTCGCCGCCACTGCCAGCCGGCATCGGCCGAACGTCAGGTCCGCAAGGTCGTCGAGGTCGCGTCCCGATTCGCGCACGAGGTCGGCCCCGGTGACCCCGGCATCCGCCGCCCCATCGGCGACGAACTCGGGGATGTCCTGCGCGCGCACGAACAGCGCCTGGAACTCGCCGCCGAGCGAGGCAGTCAGCGCCCGTGGGCCGGCGGCGCGGATCTCCAGACCGGCATCGGTGAAGAGCTCACGAGCTTCCTCGGAGAGGCGTCCCTTGTTGGGCAGTGCGATTCGAAGCATGGTGGCCAGGCGGCCCGAGAAGGAGATGTGGCGAACGATCGACGCAAAAAAAGCCCGTCCTCGGGGACGGGCTGCGAGTCGATCGGCGCTGCGGGGCGGAGCGCTCTCCGCGACTACCCGTGCATGCGCGTCTCGCCCCGGCCCGTCGGACCGTGGTGAAGCTGCGCATGGCGATGGGTGCGGGCGATCATGCGGGGCAACCTAACGGCGAGCCGAGCACTGGTCAACGTGGCGGCGCGGGGTCTGCACGCAGGCTACCGCTCACCCGTGAGCGCTTCGGGTCCCGCGAATTGCATTGCGCCCTGCTTGTGAATAAATTCACAATTCGGCGCGGGGCCCCGCGCCGGCACTACACCACGATCAGGTCTACTGGAGGCCTTCAGAAATGCGGTTCCACGGTATTGCGCTCCTCACCAGCGCAGCCATCCTCGGCGCCTGCGGCGGCGAGAAGACGCCTGCCGGCGACACCGGCTCGGCGACCCCCGCCACGACTCCGGCGGCGACGACCACCCCGACGACTGACTCGACGGCAACGGCTGCGACGTCTGCCCCCGCAGCAGGCGCTGCCACGACGCCACCGGCGGCTGGTGCAGCGGCAGCGGCCCCCGCGACCGGCAAGACGGTCGAGGTCAAGATGATCGGCGACGCCACCGGCTATAAGTTCGACCCCGCCAACGTGACCGTGGAGGAGGGTGATGCCGTGAAGTTCCTCATGGTCTCCGGCGGCCCCCACAACGTTGCGTTCCAGAACGTCACGGATGCGGCGGCCAAGGCGCAGCTCGACGCGAACATGCCCGGCCAGAAGTTGGGCGAGCTCTCGGGTCCGTTCGTCATGCAGCCGAACGAGACGTACGTGGTCTCCTTCGCCAAGGTCCCGCATGGGAAGTACGACTTCATCTGCACGCCGCACGCGGCGATGAACATGAAGGGCAGCATTACGGTCAAGTAATCTCGTCGCTCACGGCGACAACACGACAACACGGGGTGGATGTGCTCGCGCACATCCACCCCGTAGCACATCCCCCCTCAGCGGATCACGTCAAGACGACACGGGGCTCGTGGTGCAGGTCGTGCAACTGATTCGGTACAGGGACATGGTGTACGGCGCGCGTTGCCCGCCGACCATCGCGAAGCCATCATCACGACATGAGCCAGCGCCGCCGCCCGCCGCGGAACCGTCCGAAGCCTCCCGCAGCCACGCGCGCCAGCTGGATGGCCGCGCGCGCGCGCAACGCGTTGCGTCGCCCGGTGTTCATCGGCGCAGTCAGCATCGTCACCTTCATTGCGTCGCTCGTCGCGCTGGTGGTCGTGCCCCAGCAGGCTCGGCGGACCGCCGCCCAGCTACGGCCTGCGACCGCACAGCGTCCCGACACTGCACCGACGGTTGCGGCACTTGCTGAGGCTCGGCGTCAAGTCGCCGCCGCCGATTCGGCCCTCGTCACCGCGCGGAGCCAGCTCGCACAGCTCATTGCCGCCACGGCGACGGCGAACGTCGGCGATACTCTCGCCACGGGAGAGCCGATCACTGGCGCGACTCGCACAGCCCGCGATTCGCTCGCCGCTCAGGCGGCCCAGCTCAGTCGCCTGCTCGCGCGTGCCGAGAATGCCCCTCTTCTCGGGTCCTATCGTGCTCTCGCCGAAGCACCCGCCATGCGCGGCGAGGCCAGCGCCCGCCAACTCCTCGACTCACTGGTCGAGATCGAGCGCGAGCGTGAGAGCTACAACGCCGTCGGGGGCGTCGATCCGGTGTTCGTCGCGCTCACCGCGCGCGCGAACGAGCTTGGACGCGCGATCGAAGCAGTCGCGGTCGCACGACGCGCCGATCTCCGACGGCAGATGGCGGCGCTCGCACCACCACTGCCCGACCTCTCCTCACGGTCGGTGCCGGACACGCTGCAACGTATTGCCGCCGCGAGCGCCGCGCGTGCCGCTGCTGCCGGAGTCGCCGATCGACTGGCCCGTGAGCGGGCCGAGCTCGCGCAGCTCGATGCACGGGAGGAACGCGCGCGCGAGCTCGCGAACCTCGGGGCTCCGCCACCAGCGATGCTGGCCGCGGCACTCATCTTCGGTGCCGTCATCGGATTCGGTTTCGCCCTCATCGACGAGATCCGTCATCCTCGCATCGCCGACGCATACGAGGTGGAGCGAGCCACCGGTCTGAGAGTCCTCGGCGTCATCAGTCCGCTGCCCCCGTCTCCCGAGCGTAACCGCCGGTCGAGTGACCGGGACGCACCACCGTACATCGATCCCGGCGCTGACGGCCACCAGTTGATCTACCTCCACATCGCGACCGCCGGCGCCAGCGTGTTGATGCTCACCGTCACGGGCGACAACCCGGCCGTGTCGGCCGTGGTCGGGATCAACTTCGCTGCCATCGCGGCCGATGAAGCGCGCAGCACGCTCTTGATCGACACCGATGCTGCTGCATCGACGGTGGCTACGGCGCTCAGGCTGCGGGCCAGCCAGGGAATCAGCGGACTGACGAGCGCGCAGGTGACTTGGCCAGAGGCGGTGCGTCACGTGCGAATCGGCCGCGAGAGCTCCATCGACGTGGTGCCCACGGGACCTGACGCGCCCACCTTCCAAGCGGTGAGCACGTTGCTCCAGAACGACGCAGTCCGGCTAGCGCGCCGCTACGACACCATCGTGGTCGTGAGCGCCGCCGAGCAGGTGCTCAATGGTCTGCCGAGCGTGCTGCCCATCCCGGATGTGATCTACTGCGTCCGGGCGGGACAGACGCCGCTCGCGCAGATCAAGCGCGCCCTCGAGGACATCGAACGAACGGGCGGACGCATGCGCGGCATCGTACTCTGGAATGCCCCTGATCCGATCCTGGCCGAAGTGCGCGCCCCAGAGCCGCCCGCCGCCGAACCGGTGCCGGCCACGGCGTAGCCAGCGACACCCAAAGAGGATCAGGCGTCATCCGTGGAGGGATCGCTGTCGCCCGCGAGCTCTCGAACGCGTGCCAGAGTGTCGATCTCCGTCGGCAATTTGTCGTCACGCACGCGCACGATGCGGGGAAACCGAAGGGCGTAGCCAGCCTTGTGGCGTGTCGAGCGTTGCACGATATCGAAGGTGACTTCGAGGACCACCTCCGGACGAACCGTGTGGAAGCGCCCGAACCGTTCGGTGGTGATCGATTCGAATCGCTTGGTGAGCGTCGCGATCTCCGCGTCGGTGAGGCCGTTGTACGCCTTGCCGACGTTCAGCAGAGTGGGATCGACCTCCGAGGCCCGGACCGCGAACGTGTAGTCCGAGAGCACGTGATTGCGTCTGCCGTGCCCTCGCTCTACCCCCGTCACGACGACGTCCAGCGTGGCGAGGGCGCGCTTGAGCTTGACCCAGCTCTTGCCGCGGCGCCCTGGGGTGTAGGCCGAAGCCGGATCCTTGGCGATCAGGCCCTCGTTGCCGGCGTCGCGCGCTCTCGCGAACGCAGTCTCTACGTCGTGCGCGGTCACGGCGAGAGTATTAGAAGCCATCAAAGCGCTATCATCACGCCATGATAGCGATGACAAGTGCGCGCGCCTAGCCTCGTAGCTGGAGTCCAGCACAAGCTCGTGATCGATCGCGAGAAGATCATAGACCACGAAGCCCACTGGCGCCTCTGCGAGAACTGCGGGAGTCGGCGCCTTCCGCCCCAAGCGCCTCTGAAGCACCGCGAAGGGTCGCGCACGGCGACGGTCCACGGGGTCGACCGCGATCAGCTCTCCATCGAGGACCAATCCTGCGCCGAGCCCACGCAGCGAAGCCACAACCTCGGGATAGCCGCGAGTGATGTCGTCGAGGGTCCGAGAGAATAGACGGACCTCCTCGCCGTCCACATGTGCCTGCGCACGGATTCCGTCGTACTTGTCCTCGAGCACGAATGGCGACGGCAGTGCCTCGACGATCGCTTCCGGCGTGGCCAGCGGTTGGGCCAACATGAAGCCGATGGGATGAAACAGTGCGAGGCGCACCAACTCGAGCCGTCCCTGTCGAGCGAGGATGGCAACCTCACCGATGTCTCCGCGAAGGCGGTTGGCGTGCCGAACCTGCTCGAGCGGTCGCTCGAACGTGCGAGCGACAGCCTCCTCGACCTGCGCCTCCTTGAGGCCGATGCGCAGCTCCCCAGCGAGAAGCTTCGCGAAGTAGCGCACCTCGTTGCCTCCGAGCGACGCGAGCGCGCCGCGTACGATCTCGCGTCGAGCCGTCGACCCGGTAGCTCGAGCCAGCGCGGCGAAGCGCTCTTCGATCCAGCCGAGGGAGTGGGCCGACGCGGGCCGATCGACGAGCACGTCGCCCACCATGTCCCCGGCGTCGCCGTGACGGCCGTATGCCTCGGCGAGCGATTCGTCCGACAGGCCGGTGAGTGAGGCCAGCGCGGCCCAGAGGATCGAGCCGCCCACCTGCGTCGTCCGCGCATCGTGCCGAGGGAAGACGATGGCCGAGAAGAATCGCGCAGCGATCGCCAGCGCGTCATCGGGCAGCGAGGGGAAGTAGTCGACCAGCGCGGCAAGCTTCTGTAGGCGCTTGGTCGTGCTCCGCACCTCATCGGCGACTGTGCACCATCGATGGAACGCGTCGGCCCCTGCGAGCTGTACCGTCATGCACCTGCTACAGACACGAACCGGGCCACCGCTCTCGACTGCCCGTCGCACCCGCTAGCGTTCGACCATGCAATTCATGTGGGCGGATACGCTGCTCGCTGTCGAGCGGGCTCATCTCGTACGTCTGATCGTCTGGAGCGGCTCCAGCCTTCTGGTGGGGAGCACTTTGCTCGGGCTGATGCGCCTTCGCGGCCATCGGTCTGCCCTCCTCGACCACTTTGGCCTCCAGACGGCGGCCTGGGGCGCCCTCGCGCTCGCGCTCGCTCTGGCCCGACTCCAGCGGCTCATGCTCCGCGATCTTGCCGGCGCGACGCGACTCGATCGCTTCGTGTGGCTGAACATCGGGCTGGACGTCGGCTACGTGATGGTGGGCTTCACGCTGCTGCTGTTCGGATGGCGCAGTGTGCGCCGGCTGGGACTCGTCGGCGCCGGGTTGGCGGTAGTCGTCCAGGGGTCGGCACTCGCGCTACTGCATCTCGTGCTCGCCAGCCAGATCTCGCGATGAGTATCCCTGCGTAGAGTTGTAGTGTGCGGGGTGAACGGCGCACGGTATCTTTCGAGGCCCGACTCCCGCGACTTCTGCCTTCGCGCCCTCGATGTCGATCCGCGGTTACTCCGACCGAATCAACCACGCCTTCGCCTTCGCGGCGAAGCACCATGATCGGCAGGTACGGCGCGGTACGCGTCTCCCGTATCTCACCCAACCCGCCAACGTGGCGGTGATCCTCAGCCGCTACGGGCAGGATGAGCAGACGGTGGTGTCCGGGATCCTGCACGACGTCATCGAGGACTGCGTGCGCGACGGCTACACGCGCGACACGCTGGAGCAGCGCATCGGCGACAAGTTCGGTCAGGACGTACTCGACACCGTGCTGGCGGTGACGCAGCGCCAGGTGGACGAGGAGGGAATCGAGCTGTCGAGCGAGGAGCGAAAGGATGATTACCTCGCTCGACTGGCCGCCGCGTCGGAGCGCGCGCGCTGGGTCTGCGCCGCGGACAAGATCCACAACGGCAGCACGATCCTCGCCGATCTCGATCGCACGCTCGATCCGGATACCGTCTGGTCGCGATTCGCCGCGGGGCGGACAGGCACCGTGCGGTGGTATCGGCGCGTCTACGAACGCCTTCGTGAAGTGGCATTCGACGCGCCGATCATGGAGGAGCTGCGTGACGTGGCGGAAGAACTCGAGCGCGTCGCGAGCGCGAGCTCGCTGCCGTCCCGCTGAGCCGACGCGTCAGCGCGCTGCGGTCGGCACCGGAACGTCGGGCCGTGTCGCGCGCGGTGTGACGGGATAGGTTCGCGCGACGTACTCCTCGAGGATGACGAGGAACTCCTGCACGATGCGATCACCTTTGAGCGTCGTGAAGAGGCGGCCGTCCACGTAGACGGGCGCCTTAGGCTCCTCGAACGTGCCCGGCAGCGAGATGCCAAGATTGGCGTGCTTCGACTCGCCGGGCCCGTTCACGACGCAGCCCATCACGGCGACGTGCATCGTCTCCACGCCAGGGCGAGTCTCGCGCCAGACCGGCATCTGCTCGCGCAGATACGTCTGGATGTCTTCGGCCATGTGCTGGAAGAAGGTCGACGTCGTGCGCCCGCATCCCGGGCAGGCCGTCACCTGGGGCGCAAAGCTGCGCAGACCGAGTGACTGCAGGATTTGCTGGGCGACGAGCACTTCCTCGGTCCGATCACCGTTCGGCTTCGGCGTGAGCGAGACCCGGATGGTGTCTCCGATTCCCTTGGCGAGCAGGATGGAGAGCGCGGCGGCGCTGGCCACCTGCCCTTTCATCCCCATGCCTGCCTCGGTGAGCCCGAGGTGCAGTGGATAGTCGCAGCGCGCCGCGAGTCGCTCGTAGACGTCGACCAGATCCGGGACCTGCGACACCTTGGCGGAGATCAGGATCCGATCGTGGCCCAGGCCCACCTCCTCCGCCAACTCGGCCGAGCGGAGCGCGGAGGCGAGCATCGCCTCGATGTAGACGTCCTTGGCCGAGAGCGGCGCCGCGGCGCGGGCATTCTCATCCATCATCTGCGTGA
>QHVE01000099.1:11594-30390 GCA_003223455.1 Gemmatimonadota bacterium
CACGATCGTCCGGAAGTTCTCGTCGCGCCGCTTGCCGCCGACATTCCCTGGATTGATCCGGTACTTGTCCAGCGCGCGCGCGCAGTCGGGGTAGCGCGAGAGCAACAGGTGCCCGTTGTAGTGGAAGTCACCGACGATGGGCACTGAGATACCCGCGGCGGCGAGACGCGCGACGATCTCGGGAACCGCCGCTGCGGCCCCCTCGTTGTTCACCGTGACGCGAACGATCTGCGAGCCCGCGCGCGCGAGCGCCTCGACTTGGGCTGCCGTGGCGGTGACATCGGCGGTATCGGTGTTCGTCATCGACTGCACGACAACCGGATGCGCGGATCCCACGGGAACCGAGCCCACGACTGCGGTGACGGTTGGTCTGCGGGGAGCGAACGACACGAGAGAAACGGGTCAGGGTCTACGACGAAATCTAAGAGCCCCCCCTGCTCCGCGCGCACGGAGGGCGTAGTTTCTGCGCAGCGATGATGGATCGAGCACCCACCTCGGAGGAGTGCCATGAGCGACGAAGGGCAACACCGCGACGCATCGGCCGAGGTGTCGGCGCCACGCCGCCGCCGACGCTGGCCGTGGGTCATCGGCAGCGCGCTGGTCGGTATTCCTGCCGTGGTACTCGCTGCGTGGACGGTGATCGCGCTCTCCTACACGTACTCCAGGGGCGATCGCGCCGGATACGTCCAAAAGCTCTCGCAGAAGGGCTGGATCTGTAAGACTTGGGAGGGCGAGCTCGCCATGGTGAACGTGCCAGGCGCGATGCAGGAGCGATTTCCCTTCACCGTCCGCTCGGACAGTCTCGCCGCAGCGATGAACAAAATGATGGGATCGCAGGTGTCCCTCACGTATGAGGAGCACCGGGGCGTGCCGGGTAGCTGCTTCGGCGAGACGAACTATTACGTGACCGCCGTGCGTCCGGTCGGGAGGTAGCGGAGCTCGAGCTCCGGATGGACCGGTCCGAGGGGCGTGAGAAGGCCCCGGGCGAGCTATTGACCGATTTTTCCGGACTCGCTACGTTTGCGCTCGCTGAGCATCAGCTGGCCCGAGGCTCGGCGACGAATCGTCGCGACGGGACACTGGTGCACCCGCCGCGTTGGCTATTGTCGGGGCAGGCCGTTCCGCTCCCTAGACAATCAGTTCTCTCAGGAGTGGGACATGCGTACGACCGGGAAGGTGAAGTGGTTCAACGACGCGAAGGGCTTTGGATTCATCACGCCCGATAGCGGCGAGAAAGACTGCTTCGTGCACTACAGCGCGATCCAGGGCAACGGGTTCAAGTCGCTGGCCGAGGGTGATTCAGTCGAATTCGACATCGTGCAGGGTGCCAAGGGACCGGCCGCCGAAAACGTCTCGAAGACCTGAGTCGACGCTGGCCTGACACGATGCGGGGTGCCTTCTCGGGCGCCCCGCATCGTTTTCTACTCCCGCCTCCCGCCCTCGCCGAGCTTGGCGCGGCCTGTGGGTCGTCCACGCCGCGGCCGAGGGGCCGACTCCAGTGCGTCTGCCAGGCGGCGTTGCAGATGCTGCTCCAGGGCGCGGCGCTCGAAGCCGAGGCTCACCCACCGAGCGACGCTGATCCCATCCGCCGGTGCGAGCAGCAATGCGCTCGAGAGCGCCACTGCCTCCCGCACGCCGCACCCCAGGCCGAGATGGAGCTGGCGAATCAACGCGATCCGTACGACTCCTGCCCACGACACCCCGCGCGCGCGTCCGCGGGCGGTGGATCGCACCTCCGGAATATCGTGATGCGCGATCAGATTATCGGTCCACTTCGTCGGGGCATCGACGGCAAGTGATGCGATTGCAACGCTGTAGAGTCGCAAAGACAAAGTTCCTATTATTTTTTGCTATTTTGCGGCAGGCCAACTCGACAATTAATACTAGAGAAAAAGGAATATTTCCGCGATACGGACCCCCACGCAAGACCTACATCTAATGCGGCGCCGCCCGTCAATGCGGCCTTCGGCGGCGCCTCGACGCCTCGGGTCGAACCCTGGATGACTGGGCGATGGCATGTCTTTCGAACGGCTCCGCGAGGGCTCACCTACGTCACGGAGTTCATCATGCGAAGCGCGCTCCTCCCCGCACTCATTGCGGGCCTCCTCGCCCTTTTCCCGCATCTCGCCTCGGGCCAGTTGCGGTTGGACGTCTCGGGAGGCCTTGCCGCTCCCATGACCGATCTCAGCGACATCGCTGACTTTGGATACAACGTCGCCGCGGGATTGAACTACGGAACCCCGCCGATGCCGATCGGTGGACGCCTCGAAGGAAGCCTGAACGGGTTCAGCCTCAAGTCCACCAACGATGATGTGCGCGTCATGAACGCGACCGCCAACGTCGTGGTCAACCTCGGACATCGAGCCAGCAGCCCATACATCATCGGAGGGCTCGGCATCTACAACAGCAAATTCCCACGGGTCGATTCCGAGAACGCCGTCGGTGTGAACCTCGGCGGCGGTTTACGATTTCCCGTCGGTGGACTCGGCACCTTCTTCGAGGCGCGCTATCACGCGATGCTCGGCAATGCGAGCTCCGGCACGAACCTCCAGTACCTGCCGATCACCCTCGGCGTGGAGTTTTGACGGCGTGACGATGCGCCCGCGCACGCCCGGCGTGCTCCCGCGCGACACGTCGGTCGCTCAGGGGCGCGGCCGGGTGCGGCGCGTCGGTACAGCGCGCATCGGATCGTCGGGCCACGAATGCTTCGGGTAGCGACCGCGTAGCTCTTTCCGTACTTCGAAGTACGAGCTGCGCCAGAAGCCGGCGAGATCGCGCGTCACCTGCACGGGCCGATGCGCCGGCGACAAGAGATGGAGCGTGAGCGGCACGCCGGCCACCGTCGGTGTCGTGTCGAGGCCGAACAGCTCCTGGAGCCGCACGGCGAGTACGGGCGCCTCGGGATCGGAGTAGTCGATGCGGATGCGCGATCCGCTCGGTACCGCGAGATGCGTCGGCGCGAGCTCGTCCAGCTCCGCGCGCTGGCGCCAGCTCAGCCGCGCGAGCAACAGCGCGCCAAGCTCGAGTGCCTCCACCTCATCGCGGCGCCGGAGCCCAACGAGATGCGGCAGCAGCCAGTCGCACGCCGTCGTGCGGAGCGCATCGTCACCGACATCGGGCCAGCCGGCGCGGTGACGATGCAGGAACGCGAGCCGCGCCCGCAGCCGTGACGCGTCCTCACTCCAGCGCAGCGACAACCCGTGCTCGGTCGTCAGCGCCGAGAGCAGTGCCGTGGCCAGAGCAAGCGGATCGGCGTCACGCTGCGTCGTCTCACGCAGCACGATGGCCCCGAGTCGCTCCCGCCCGTCGTCCTGCTCCACGTCGTGGCTGAACAATTCGTCGAGCTCACCACGCGTCAGCGCCGCCGCGAGCTGGATGCGCGCATGTGGCCGCTGCCCCCCGAGCTCCGCGATTGCGAGATAGGCAGCGCCCGTGAGCGCGGAGCCTTCCGGTAGCACCGCACCGAGGCCGTTGCGCAACACGTAACGTTCCTCCGTGCCCAGTCGACGTTGCGCGATCCGATCGGGGAATGCCAGCGCGAGCGCGCGACCGCACTCGGTCTCGTCGACGATGGCGTCCATCGGAACTCGCAACGTCGCACGCCAGGTGCGCGCCTGCTCGCGAATGCGTCGCACCGCGTCGCGGTCGACGACGGGTGATCGCTCGCTGCCTTCGAGAATGGCCACACGTTGCCGGAGGTCGGGATCGGGGGCGGCCTGTCCGTATCGCATCGGATCCCGCTCATCGAGCAGTGCCGCGACGAGGCACGCCGTCGCCGCGAATCCGAGCTCACGTCCGCGCAGCATCATGTGCGCGAGACGCGGATGAACACCGAATGACGCCATGGCGCGGCCATGTGGCGTGATCCGGGGTCCGGTGTCGAGCGCACCAAGCTGCACGAGCAGCTCGCGAGCCTGAGCGAGCGCCGGGGCAGGGGGTTGGTCCAACCACCGGAGTGTCGACGCATCGACGACACCAGCGAGCGCGAGGTCGAGCGCGAGAGGTGCGAGATCAGCCTGGAGAATTTCCGGGCGATCGCGCTCCAGCAGTCCCGCATGCTCTTCGGCTGCCCATAGCCGATAGCACACGCCCGGCGCCGTCCGCCCGGCGCGCCCGCGTCGCTGCTCGGCGGACGCGCGCGAGACACGCACCGTCTCGAGTCGCGACATTCCCGATCGCGGCGAAAAGGCCGGTACGCGGGCGAGCCCGCTGTCCACGACGACATGGACGCCGTCGATGGTGAGGCTCGTCTCCGCGATTGCCGTGGCGAGAACGACTTTTCGCGTGCGCGGCGGGGCAGGCAGGATCGCATCGTCCTGCGCGGCGGCGGGCATCGCGCCGAACAGCGGGCGCACGTGCACGTCGGGAGGCAGCTCGCTGGTGGTGAGTACGGCGTGGGTACGATGAATCTCAGCCGCGCCAGGTAGGAAGGCGAGCACGCTGCCGACGTCGGCAGCGAGCGCACGGCGAATCGTGCTCGCGACCGCGCCTTCGATCGATTGCTCGGGGCGCCGTGGCACGTACCGAGTCTCGACCGGGAACGTTCGGCCCTCGCTCGCGATCACCGGGGCTTCACCCAACAGCTCCGAAACCGCGACGCCGTCGAGCGTGGCGGACATCACGAGCAACCGCAACTCTGGCCGGAGCACGGACTGCGCCTCCAGCGCGAGCGCGAGACCGAGGTCTGCGTTGAGACTGCGCTCGTGGAACTCGTCGAAGATCACGAGGCCGATTCCTTCGAGCGTCGAATCCTCGTGCAGCATGCGTGTGAGTACGCCCTCCGTGACGACCTCGACGCGGGTGCGTGCGCCGACCCGCGTCTCACCACGCACGCGGAATCCAACCGTGGCACCGACCGATTCGCCGAGCGAGACGGCCATGCGTCGTGCTGCGGCGCGAGCGGCGAGACGCCGTGGCTCGAGCATCACGATGCGCTGGAGCGCGAGCCAGGGTTCGTCCAACAGCGCGAGCGGCACACGAGTCGTCTTGCCCGCGCCAGGTGGCGCCTGAAGCACCACGTTCGACCCATGAGCGAGCGCCGTGCGAAGCGCGGCCAGCACGTCGTCGATCGGCAGGCGGGGCAGGGGCGGGGAGCTACGCGCCATCCGCGCAATCTAGCGCTCTGCGACCCGTCCCAATCGAACTTCAGCGTGACGGGTACGACGCCTGCGGCGACTGATGGTAGTGTCGCCCATTGCTGACGGCACTCCCTCGAAGCATTTCACACCGGCGATGGCGAAATTCGGGATCTTCCGCGATTCGGAGTTGGCAACCGATTGCGATCAATGCGGTGGACGCGTCGACCTCCTCAAGGGCGGCGCCTGCGTGCGCTGCCGGCGCATCCTCTGCTTCAGGCATCTGCACGGCTCGTTCATGCGTCGTCTCGCGACCGATCTTGGTGCGCAGATGCTGTGTGTTCGATGCCGCGCGGGCGAACGCGACCTTGACGCGGGCGTCACTTCCTGATCGACGCCCCGCCGCGGCCCCGCTATCTTGCAGGCCTCGCCGTTGGCTCGAACTCTCCCCTGCACCCGCCGACCACGGACATGATCCGTCGGCCTCTTCAGCTCGCACTCGCGCTGCTCACCACCCTGACCGCGCGGAAGCTTCACGCGCAGGGTCAGGATATCGTGCGCCCGATCCGGGCTGCGCTCGCCACGGAGGGCAGCGGGGCGCCCGTCACGATCGCGGGGCGCGCGACAGCGTCCGCGGGTCAGATGCAGTCGACCGCCTTCGAGGTTGCGATGCAGGACTCGAGCGGTGGGATCCGCATCTTCTCCCGCGTGTTGAACGTCCGCGTGCACGAAGGCGACAGCCTGGTGGCGCGAGGGACGGTCAAGCGCTATCGCGGCGATCTCGAGCTCGTCGCCACGCGGGTGACCGTCGTGCCAAGCGCATCGCGCGTGATCCTTCCACGCGACGTACCGATCGACGTCGCGCAGATGGCACGCCACCCGGGACAGCTTGTGCGCGTGCACGGTCGCGTGGACGGCCTGGGGCACAGCGAGGGCGGACAATGGATGCGGCTGCGCGAGGGGGCGACCTCCCGCGGAACGATCACCGTCTGGGTGCCGGCCAATCACGGCGCACCGCTCGATCTGTCGACGGTCCGTCCGAACGACAGTCTCACCGTTACCGGCATCGTCACCTCGTACCAGGACAACGTGGACGACGCGGTCGTCTGGCAGCTCGTGCCGCGTACCGGCGACGACGTGAGGATCTCGGCGGCCGGCGCCGTCTGGCCCACCTGGCTGCTCTGGTCGCTGCTCACAGGAGCCGCCGCAGTGTTCGGCGTGCTTGCGCTCTCCCGTCTCAACTCGCGCCGGCACCTTCGCGCGCTTCGCGAGACCGACGCGCGCTACCGCCAGCTACTCGCGATGACGCCCGAAGCAGTGCTCGTGCATGCGAGCGGCCAGATCATGTTCACCAACCCCGCCGCCGCGGAGCTGCTCGGCGTGGCAAACGAGCACGCTCTGGTCGGCCGGTCGATCGCCGACTTCACCACGCCCGAGTCGCGCGCCGCGCTCGAGGGACTGACGGACGCGCACGGCGGGCGTCCGCCGCGCGAGCGCGGCCAACTCCTGCGGTCCAACGGCAGCACGCTCGACGTCGAGATCAGCTCCAGCCCGTGTGTGTACAGCGACCAGCCAGCGGTGGTGGTTCTGGCCCGGGACATCAGTGCACAACTCCGCTACGAGCGCGACCTGCATGCGCTGGCGCTCGTCGACGAGCTCACCGGACTGCACAACCGGCGCGGCTTCTCCCTCTTCGCCGATCAGGAGATCGCGCGCGCGCGTCGGAGCGGCCGCCTGCCGACGCTGGTGTTCGCCGATCTCGATGACCTCAAGGGGATCAACGACATGCATGGTCACGCGAGCGGCGACGCTGCGATCCGCCTCGTCGCCGCCGCGTTCAAGAGCATCCTCCGCGAGACGGACATCGTGGCTCGATGGAGTGGCGACGAGTTCGTCGCGCTGTTGAGCGACGGCGATCCGAATGCGGCCGAGCAGATCGGCGAGCGACTCGCGGCGGCAGTCGCGAGCCAGGCATCGGCCGAGCTGCCGTACACGGTGAGCGCGACCGTCGGCACCAGCACGCTCGATCCGATGCTATCGCTCCGCGACGCGATCGAGCGCGCCGACGCCGAGCTCTACACTCGGAAGAGGCACGCTCGGCGCAGCCGGCCCACCGCGCTCGGTGCCGACGCCAACTCCGAAACGAGAATAGGTTCCTAGGTAGGACGCGTGGACGACACACGAATCCATCACGATCGATCATTCGCAGGCAGGAGAATCGGACGATGACCGGCAGCCCATTGACGCGCCGCGACTGGATCGCGCGCGTGGCGACGACCGCGCTGGGTGGTGCGGCGATGACGACGCTACTACCCCGTGTCGGCGCGGCGGCGATCGCGCCGACATCCATCACGGTCTACAAGGACCCGTCATGTGGGTGCTGCAAGAACTGGGTCGAGCATCTGCGCGCCAGCGGCTTCACGCCCGATGTGCATGATCGCTCCGACATGGACGCGTTGAAAGACAGCCTCGGCGTCCCGGCGAGCCTCCGCTCGTGCCACACCGCGGTGGCGGGAAAGTATCTGATCGAGGGCCACGTTCCGGCGGCCGACGTGAAGCAGTTGCTCGCGACGAAGCCGGCCAAGACAATGGGCGTCGCGGTGCCCGGCATGCCGGCCGGATCGCCTGGCATGGAGATGGGCGGGCGTGTCGATCGCTACGACGTGATCGCATTCGCCCCCGATGGTGCGACGCGCATCTTCGCGCGGCACTAGCGCGCGGGATCGCCGTCGGTCACACGTGACGGCTGCGCTCGTGTCACTCACCGCTTGCCACGCGCAGGATTGCGCGAGAGATTCGCGCAGCCGATTCGAGCAGCGTACGTCGTCGGCGCGCTATGCACGGTCGGATCCCGGTGCTCGTCCGGGCTCTCCGGCGCGACACGGTCGAGGTGCCGTCCGGGCGGTACCCGGCCGTGTCGTGCGTTGCGGCGGTCCATTTCTCGCACCGAACGGTCGCAGCCCTTCGAGGAGCGACGATGGAGACATCTGAGCTACGAGAGCAGCTGTGCGCCGCGATTCGGCGACGCTCGCTCGTGATGTTCGAGTACGGCGATCTGATCCGCGTCGTCGAGCCGCATCGGTTCGGGATCAATAGCGCGGGTCACGAGATGCTCAGTGGCTGGCTGCGCGCGGGATACAGCCGATCCAATCCCGCTGGCGGCTGGCGCAACTACCTGTTGAGCGACGTCACCGCGTTACAGGTGCTCGATGCGCCATTCGCGGGCACACGGCCGGGCTACGTCGCACATGATCCGCGCATGCGCGAGGTCCACTGCGAGCTCGATCCCACCGAGGCAGCGACTTCGACCGAAGGGCCGTTCATCGTGCGCGAGCCAGCGGCACCTGGGGCAGTCGGATCGTCGGTCACCGAGTCGGTGGATACGGCACCACCGGTCCGGCATCCGGCCGAGTCGGCGCGAACGCGCGACGGCGAGGTCGATCCCCCCGCAGCCGCTTCGTAACGGCGCGCTACGTAACGGCGTTCGTAGAGCGCGGAGTCGGTGGCGGCGCGAGCGCGGCCTGCGCGGCCTCGATCTGCGCGCGCACGGCGGCTGGTCCGGTTCCGCCCTCCACCTCACGCTGCAGCACGGACTGCTCCGCGCTCAGCGCATCGCGCACGTCCTCGGAGAATCGAGGATGCGCCGCGGCGAACGAGGAGAAGGGCAGCTCCTGTAGCTCCTGACCGGTCGTCTCGCTCTCGCGCACCAGTCGGCCGACCGCGCCGTGCGCCTCACGGAACGTCGCGCCCTTCCGAACGAGATAGTCGGCCAGATCCGTCGCCATCATCGTGCTGGAAAGCGCGGCGCGCATCCGCTCGGGACGGAACCGACACTCCGCGAGCGCGCCGGCGACGGCGGGCAAGACGAGGAGCAACGTGTCGGTCGCGTCGAACAGCACGCGCTTGTCGTCCTGAAGGTCCTTGTTGTAGCTCGATGGCAACCCCTTGAGCGTCGCGAGCAGGGTCGTGAGGTTCCCCAGCATGCGTGCCGCCGAGCCGCGGGCAAGCTCCAGGGCGTCGGGATTCCGCTTCTGCGGCATCATGCTCGAGCCCGATGTATAGCCCTCGCCGAACTGCACGAACCCGAACTCGCTCGACCCGTAGATGATCAGATCCTCGGCGAGTCGCGAGAGATGCGTGCCGATCATCGTCGCCGCGAACAGCACCTCGGCGATGAAGTCACGGTCGCTGACCGCGTCGATCGAGTTCGGGGAGAGCGCGTCGAATCCAAGCGTTCCCTGGATGAGGATCCGTGAGATCGGATACGCGCACCCGGCCACCGCGCCGGAGCCCAGCGGCAGGACCGCCGCCGAGTGGTGTGCCGCGCGAAGTCGCGCGCGGTCGCGCTCGAGCGGCCAGAAGTGCGAGAGCAGCCAGTGCGCGGCCGATACGGGGATGGCGCGCTGCAAGTGGGTGTACGATGGCATCAATGCCGTCTCGATCGAGCGTGCCTGCTGCAGCAGCACGCCTTGCAGTCCACGGAGTGCGCCGTCGAGTTGCTGGCAGACGTCGATCGTCCAGAGCCGCGCGGCCGTGGACACCTGATCGTTTCGACTGCGCCCGGTGTGCAGCTTGGACGCGACGTCCCCGACTTCGTCGTGCAGCAGCCGATCGATGAGCGTGTGCACGTCCTCGTCGGACGGCAGCGGTTGCTCACCCGCCTCGAGGCGCGACGCGACGGCATCGAGACCACGCTCGATCGCCCTGCTCTCCTCGAGCGTGAGCACGCCGGCGCCCCAGAGCGCCACGGCCCATGCCTTCGACAGTCGTACGTCGTACGGCCAGAGGCGGAAGTCGACGCCGATCGAATTGTTGAGCGCGTCGAACTCCGGAGTCGGGCCTGCACCGAACCGCCCACCCCAGAGCTTGTGCGTCCGCCGTTCACCCTGGGGGGTGGTTGGTGCCCGCACGTCGATGTTCGTCATCGCGATGCCTCGGCGCGATGACTAGACGCCAGCCAGCTCGCCCGCCGGTGACGGCTCGGCGTCGGGCAGGGACGCCGCCGACGCCGTCACCGGCGACGTGCCGTTCCCCGACGAATGCGCCGCTGCCAGCTCCTGATCCTTGATCGCCCGCACGCGCGAGGGGAGCGCGAAGAGGCGGATGAAGCCGGCGGCGTCGCTCTGCTCGTACACATCGTCCTCGCCGAACGTGACGAAACGCTCGTCGTACAACGCGTGCACGCTCTCGCGGCCGACCACGTTCACCGAACCCTTGTACAGGCGAAGCGTCACGGTGCCGGTGACGCGCTGCTGCGTCACGTTCACGAAGGCATCGTACGCCTCGCGCTCCGTCGTCCACCAGCGTCCCTCGTACACGAGGTCGGCGTAGCGTGGCGCGAGAAGGTCCTTGGCCGAAAGTGCCCGCCGGTCCAGCACGAGCTGTTCGAGCTCGGAGTGCGCGGCGTAGAGGAGCGTGCCGCCCGGCGTCTCATAGACGCCACGTGACTTCATCCCCACCATGCGATCCTCGACGAGGTCGATTCGGCCGACGCCGTGCCGGCCGGCGATCGCGTTGAGCTCCGCGACGAGCGCGACCGGGCCGAGCGCCTTGCCATTCACCGTGGTCGGCGTGCCGCGCTCGAATCCGATCACGACGTCCTCCGGCGTGTCCGGCGCCTGCGCGGGCTCGGTGGTGAGCATGAACATATCCGGCTTCGGCGCCGAGTTTGGATCCTCGAGGTTCCCGCCCTCGTGCGAGAGATGCCAGAGGTTCGCATCGCGCGAATAGATCTTCTCCTTCGTCGCGGCGATCGGGATGCCACGCGACGCGGCGTAATCGATGGCATCCTCGCGGCTGCGAATGTCCCACTCACGCCACGGCGCGATCACGGGCAGATCCGGAGCAAGCGTGGCGAAGGTCATCTCGAACCGCACCTGATCGTTCCCCTTGCCGGTGCACCCGTGCGCCAACGCGTCGGCGCCGACGCGGCGCGCGATCTCCACCTGACGCTTCGCGATGAGCGGCCGCGCCATGGCCGTGCCGAGCAGATACTTCCGATTGTAGACCGCGCCGGCACGCAGCGTCGGGAAGATGAAATCGCGGACGAACTCCTCGCGGAGGTCCTCGATGTAGCACTCCTCCGCGCCCGAGGCGATCGCCTTCTCGCGGACGCCGCGCAACTCCTCGCGGTCCTGTCCGATATCAGCCGCGACGCAGATGACGCGCGCGTCGTAATTCTCGCGAAGCCAGGGAACGATGATCGACGTATCGAGTCCGCCGGAGTACGCGAGGACGATGGTGCGCGGCATGGCTGCTCCTGATGTAAGAAATTATGCAGTCTGACTGCATATTTACACAGAAACGAAACACCAGTCAAGCCTGGAGGTTCCTCGATCGACGAGCGGGTTTTCCGCGCTGTTCAGCCGGAGCTGGCGAGGGCGCGGAGGCGCTCGGTGAGCTGCACTCGGGCGCCGGCCGAGCGCGTGACGATCAGAATCGTGTCGTCTCCGGCGATCGTGCCCAGCACTTCCGGGAACTCTTCGAGGTCGATCGCTTCGGCGATGGGTTGGGCACCGCTCGCGACCGTATGCAGCACCACGAGCTCCCCGACCCCGTCCACCTTGGAGAACAGCTGAGGCAACAGACTCGCCAGCAACGGCTTACGGGAGGACGTAGCGAGCACCCCCGACTTCGGAGATTCGGGCCAGGTGAAGGTCGCGTAAGTCACGCGACAGTGTCGCCTGAGTGACATCCATTCCACGGGCGAGCAACAACTGGCGGAGCTCCTCTTGGCTGCCGACGACGTGCTCGGCGACCAGATCGAGGATCGCGGCTTGGCGTGCCTGTTTGTTCGTCATCGCTTTCCTCTCGAGTCGCCGGATTCTATCATCCCTAGCATCACCGGGGAAGACCGTTGACCCCGATTCCTTGCATGATTATACATAATATCGTGAATAAGATCCCTGTGGGCGTTCTCGGCGCTAGTGGATATGCGGGGCGGGAGCTCTGCGGGCTCGTCGCCCACCATCCCCGGCTCGAGCTCGCCTTCGCGACCGCGAACGAGCAGCGCGGGCAGACGGTGCGCATCGGTGGACGGTCGCTCACCTTCCAGGGCCCCGACGACGTGGCCCTCGATGGCGCAGCCATCGTCTTCTGCGCTCTGCCGCACGGCGCGTCGCTGCCGTGGGTGCATCGCGCGCGGCAGGCAGGCGCCCGAGTCGTCGACCTGTCCAGCGATCTGCGTCCTGGGCACGCCAACGAAAACGCCGTCTACGGGATGCCCGAGCTGCAGGCCAGCCAGTCCGGCACACTCCTCCGCGAGCAGATTCGCACGGCGGACGTCGTCGCGAACCCCGGATGCTATCCGACCTCCATCCTCCTCGCGCTCGCCCCGCTCGTGCGTGCCGGTGTGGTCGCCTCGGGAGCGACGGTGATCGCCAACTCGGCGAGTGGCGTGAGCGGGGCGGGGAACGCCCCGAAGCGCGAGTATCTGTTCGCCGAGGTCTCGAACGACTACCGCGCCTATGGCGTGGGCAACACACATCGTCATCTCAAGGAGATGACGGCCACCCTGGGCACGCTCGGCGCCGACGCGGACCTCGTATTCACGCCGCATCTCCTGCCGGTGGCGCGCGGCATCCTGTCCACGATCACGGTGCCGCTCACTTCGAGGGTGGCGGACCCGCTGGCGATCTACCGCGAGGCATATGCTGGCGAGCCGTTCATCGAGGTCACTGAACAACAGCCGACGTTGCACGACGTGGTGCACCGCAACGTCGTACGCATCACGGCAACGATGATCGAGGGCACACGTTCGCCGACCCTGCTCGTCACGTCGGCGATCGACAATCTCGTGAAGGGCGCTGCGGGTCAGGCCCTGCAGAACGCCAACCTGATGCTCGGGCTCGACGAGACCATGGGGCTCCCCGCGTGACGCGCGTCATCAAGATCGGCGGTCGTCCCCAGCTCGATCCGATGCTGCCCATGGCGTTGGCGGCCGCCCAGCGTGCGGCACCGGGCTCGCTGATCGTCGTGCACGGAGGTGGCGACGAAGTCAGCACGCTGCAACGCCTCTATGGAGTCGAGGCGCGGTTCGCCGGTGGACGGCGCGTCACGAGTGCGCTCGACCTCGAGATCATCCGCATGGCCCTCTCCGGCTCGGCGAACAAGCGCCTCGTCTCCGCGCTCGTCGACGTCGGTGTGTCGGCACTCGGGCTCTCGGGGGAGGACGGCGCACTGCTCACGGCCGACCCCAAGGACCCGGGACAGTATGGCCACGTGGGCACGCCCGCCGCGGTGAACATCGTGCTGCTCCGGCAGCTCCTTGAGGCGGGATACCTGCCCGTGCTCTCGCCCGTGAGTCGGTCGACCGATCCCTCGATGGGCGCCACGCTCAACGTGAACGGCGACGATGCGGCGGCGGCGATCGCCGCCGCGCTGGGCGCGGAGGAGCTGCTGCTCGTGTCCGACGTGGCCGGCGTGCTGCTCGACGAGCGGCCTGTGCTCACGCTCGGACCCGAGGAGGCGCAGCGCCTGATCGACGATGGCGTCGCGCGAGGTGGGATGGCCGCCAAGCTGCAGGCGGCGCTCTCCGCTCTGGACGGTGGCGTGTTGCGCGTACGAATCTCCGACATCACCGCGATCACGGATCCGCATCGCGGCACAGTACTCACTCGAGTAGGGAGCATGGCCGCATGACGGCACCGACCATGAAGGAAACGATCAACAGCCCCGATCAGACCGGCGCGCACGGCGCTCCCTCGACGCCGGACTCGCTCGAGAGTGCGATCCTCGGCACTTACAAGCGGGCCCCGATCGAGCTGGTGCGCGGCAGCGGCGTCCATCTTTATGACGCCGAGGGAAAGTCTTACCTCGACTTCGGCAGTGGCATCGCCGTCAACTCTCTGGGCTACGATGATCCCGGTCTCAAGGCAGCGCTGCACGCTGCGTCGGAAGGACTGATCCACACCTCGAACCTGTATCATACGGCGCCTGGCGAGCGGCTTGCGGCGGCGCTCGTGGCACGGTCGTTCGCGTCGAAGGTGTTCTTCTGCAACTCGGGCGCAGAGGCGAACGAGGGTGCATTCAAGTTCGCGCGGCGTTGGGCGCGCACGCTCGGGGAAGCGAAGCACGAGATCATCGCGCTTCGCGGCTCCTTCCATGGCGGCTCCCCTTCCGCCCCCTCGCGCCGGGCATCTCGATCTTCGAACGCGATCTCAAGGAGCTCGATGCCGCGCTCAGCGCGGATACGGTCGCTGCGCTGATCGTCGAGCCGATCCAGGGCGAGGGCGGCGTTCGCGTGATCGACCACGGATTTCTGCGCGAGCTGCGTGCCGTGACGAAGGAGCGCAACATCGCGCTCATCTTCGATGAGATCCAGTGTGGCCTCGGGCGCACGGGAACGCTGTTCGCCTACGAGCAGGTGGGCGTCGAGCCGGACATGATCACGCTCGCGAAGCCCCTCGCCGGCGGCCTGCCCATGGGTGCTGTGCTGATGACGGAGCCCATCGCGGCGGCGATGCAGTACGGCGATCACGGCACGACGTTCGGCGGGGGACCGTTCGTGGCGTCCGTCGCACTGCACGTGCTCGACCGGCTCTCCGATCCAGCACTCCTCGAGCACGTGCGCGCGACCGGGACGTGGTTGGGCCACGAGCTGAACGAGATCGCGCATCGCACGAGCCGCATCCGGCAGGTGCGCGGGACCGGGTTCATCTGGGGCATCGACGTGATGGGCACGGCGGCGCACGTCGTGAGCGAAGCAATGGCGCACGGACTGCTCGTGCTCACGGCGGGCGAGTACACCGTGCGCATCCTTCCACCGCTCGTGGCGACGAAGGAGGAGCTCGCGCGCGGGCTGCACATCCTCGAAGAGGTCCTCTGATGGCCCCTGACGTGTTCGTGCGTCGAGCACGTCCGCAGGACGCGGTGGCGATCTCGAGATTGAACAACTCGTTCGCCAACGAAGGGCTGATGCTGCTCCGCACGCCGGAGACGATCTCGCTCGCCATCGACGATTACGTCGTCGTGCAGGGGCCGAGCGGCGAGATCCTGGCGTGTGGAGCGCTCAAGGAATACTCGCCGAGCGTGGCGGAGATCGCCGCGATCGCCGTCTCCCGCGACGCGCGCGGCCAGGGCCTCGGTCGCGCGATCGTGCACGCGGTCGAGGACCTGGCGCGCATGCGTGGCATCTATGACGTCTTCGCGCTCACGCTGCAACCGGAGTTCTTCGCGGCGATCGGTTATCAGCGCGTCGACCGCGCACGCTATCCGGAGAAGATCCGCCGCGACTGCCTCGGGTGCTCGCGCCGCTTCGCCTGCAACGAGATCTGCTTCGCGAAGAACCTGATGCTCGAAGAGGTGGGTCGCGCAGCCTAGCGATCGAAGGGTGTAGATTGCGCGAAGGCGCGGTAGCGCACCCGAACTGGTTCGGGACGCGCGCGTGCTGGACCGTCTGTCATCGATGCCGATCTCTCGCTCTTGGCTTCTCGCCTCGACGCTCGCGCTGCTTGGCATTCCGCGCTTTGCCGCGACAGCGCAGGCCGCTTCGCGCCAGCCCGCGCCACGTCCCCGCCTCGTGGTGTTTCTCACGATCGATCAGATGCGGCCCGACTACTTCGACCGCTGGGCGCGGCAACTGTCGGGCGGACTTGGCCGTCTCTCGCAGCGTGGCGCATTCTTTCCGAACGCCTACCAGGACCACGCCATCACCGAGACGGCGCCCGGGCACGCGGCCACGATGTCCGGCCGGTTTCCCCGCTCGACGGGGATTCTGCGCAACACCGCGGGCGTCGAGGATCCACAGGCGCCACTCCTCACGTCGCGCGATCCGGGTGCGTCGCCCTATCGATTCCGTGGCTCCGCGCTCATCGACTGGATGCGGAGCCGCGATCCGCGGTCCCGCGCGCTCTCGATCTCGCGCAAGGACCGTGGCGCCATCCTTCCGCTGGGTCGCGCGAAGCAGAATGTGTTCTGGTACGCGACATCGTCGGGCGAGTTCACGACGAGTCGCTACTACGGCGACACGCTATCGACGTGGATTCGCCGCGTGAATGCGCGCCACGTTCCACAGTCGCTCGCCGGCCAGTCATGGACGCTGCTGCTGCCCGCGCGCGAGTACACCGAACCGGACAGCATCCCGCAGGAGAACGCCGGCGGTGACTTCGTCTTTCCGCACGTGCTCGCGCGCGATCCCGCGCGCGCCGCAGCGGATTTGCCGTCGACGCCATGGATGGATCGGCTCACGCTCGACGCGGCGCTCGAAGGGCTGCAGGCGCTCGACCTCGGCCGCGGCCCGCAGACGGACCTGCTGGCGATCTCGCTGTCGGCCACCGACTACATCGGCCATCGCTACGGGCCCGACTCGCGCGAGCAGCACGACAACGTGCTGCGCCTCGATCGTGCACTCGGCACGTTCGTCGACTCGCTGTTTCGGCTCCGCGACTCGAGCACGATCGTGGTCGCCCTGACGGCCGATCACGGGGTCACCTCGTTCCCGGAGCTCGTGGCGCAACGCGCCGGCCGTGCGCCTCCGCCGCGCTACGACGTCAGCACCTCGATGCGGACGCTCCGCGATATGCTGCAAAGCGTCGGTGTGGACACGGACGCCGTGGACTTCGACGGCACACTCGTGATCGTCGATCGCACCGCGTTCGCCCGGGCGCGCATCGATCCCGACCCGCTCCTCGCCCGGTTCGCCGCGACGCTGCGCCGGCGGCCGGGCATCGCCCGCGTCGATCGCGTGCGCGACCTGACGCAACAGGACACGCTGCGCGACGCCGTGAGTCGGCGCTGGCTGCACATGCTGCCGCCCGACGCCGGGGTCGAATACGTGGTGACGCCCATCCAGGGGGCGTATCCCGCGGGCGCGCAGATCGCCGAGCACGGGTCGCCGTACGACGACGACGCGCGTGTGCCGCTCATCTTCTACGGCGCGGGAATCCGACCCGGGCGCATCGTGGATCGGGCGCTGGTCGTGGATGCGGCGCCGACGCTCGCTCGTGTGATCGGCGTCACACCATTCGAGCGGCTCGACGGTCACGTCCTGGTGCGCGCGCTCGCCGACACCGGAGCGCACTGACGCACATGGCCGAATCGCGAAAAGTGCGCGGCCTCGCCGGCCTCCAGCAGGCATTCGACGAAGTCCGGTTCGGTGCAGCGCGGACGCTCAATCTCCGCGAATCGCTACCAACGGGCGCGGAGGCGGCCCGGCGCTTGGACGCCTGGCTCCGTCAGCACCAGGTTCAGCAGTCGGGTGAGCTGCTCGTGATCACGGGACGCGGAAACAACAGCGCATCGGGGATTGCGGTCGTGCGCGAAACAACCCTGCGCGTGCTCCAGGAGCTCCGCCGCAAGGGCGTGGTGCAGGAGTTCGGCGAGCACACGCCGGGATCGTTCGTCGTGACCGTCGCTCCCCTGAAGGCGATGCTCGACGCCAAGCGTCGAGATACGGCACCGACGCTCCCGGCGCCACCTGCGCCTCCCACACTGTCGGCGCTGGAGGATTCGACGCGCGATCAGCTTCGTGTGCTCGCCGAACGGTCGCTCGATGCGCTCGGCGTGCGCGAACGTGGTCCATTCGTGGAGGACGAGATGCTCCGTCTATTCGGTGAGCTCGCTGCCGCCGCGGGGAACGGTCCCGACCGCGAGGCCCGATTGCGTGCGGCGATCCGCCGCGCACTGACCGAGGTGGACTAGTGTACGACGTCAGGTCCGTCATTCGGTGTCCACGTGCCGCGCTCGGAAGCGTCGCTGTCTCGCTCCTGTTCGGCATGTCCGCGACCGGGCTGCGTGCGCAGAGTGTAACGACTCCGACCCCCGCCATGCCGGGCTTCACGGAGCGGAACGCTACCGCCCAGCGTGCGCTCGAAGTCGACGCCATCCGCCGTCCGAGCGCGGACGCCGCCCGTGCGCACTCCCGCGCACTCTCGGCGGAGACACACGTTGCCGGCACGCCCGCGCAGACACGGACACGCGACTACGTGCTCGAGCAGATGCGAGCGATGGGCCTGCAGACCGAGGTGCGCAGCTACTCCGTGTTCATGCCACACGCGACGTCCGTTCACCTGTGGCGCACCGCGCCGACGGAGAAGGAGCTATCGCTCGGGGAGCCACCGGTCGCCGGTGATTCGGCGTCCGCGCAGCGGCAGTACCCGACCGTGAACGGCTACAGCGGTGTCGGCGAGGCGTCGGGCGAGATCGTCTATGTGAACTACGGGCTGATCGAGGACTATGCGCGGCTCGACTCGCTGGGGGTGTCCGTGCAGGGGCGCATCGCCGTCGCGCGCTATGGCCGCTCGACACGCTGCCGCGCATCCCCGTCGTGCCGATCTCGTACGGCAACGCGAGCGAGCTGCTGTCCGGCGTTCGCGGCCGCGACGTGCCGGCCGGATGGCAGGGTGGACTTCCTTTCCGCTACCACGTGGGCCCCGGGCCGGTGCAGGCCCGCGTGCGCGTGACCGACGACCGCGTGACCGAGGGCACGAAGCTGATTCACGACACCTTCGGTATCGTCCGCGGCAGCGAGCTGCCGGACGAGCTGGTGATCATCGGCGCGCACCGCGATGCATGGGGACCTGGTGCGTCGGACAACGTCAGCGGCACGGTGAGTGTGCTGGAGGCGGCGCGGGCCGTGGCAGACGTCGTGCGTGCCGGACATCGACCCAGACGTACGATCGTGTTCGCGACGTGGGATGCGGAGGAGTGGGGGCTGATCGGTTCGACCGAGTACGTCGAGGACGATTCCCTGCGCCTGCTTCGCGGGGCAGTTGCGTACCTCA
>QHVE01000099.1:30425-83097 GCA_003223455.1 Gemmatimonadota bacterium
AGGCGGCTCACCCTCGCTGCGCGCGCTGCTCCGCGACGTCGCGCGCGGCGTGCCCGATCCCAGTGGGCGAGGCAGCGTCTTCGACGAGTGGCAGCACGCGGCGGCGATCGTCGACACGACGTCGCCAGCGATGACGGACCCGGGTGGCGGATCGGATTTCGCCGGGTTCTACAACCATCTCGGGATCCCGATCGCGGATTGGGGATTCAGCGGCGAGTCGGGGATGTACCATTCGCAGTACGATGACTTCGCGTGGATGTCGCGGTTCGGTGATCCCAGCTTCGCGTATCACGCCACGGCGGCGGGTATCGGCGCGGCGATGGTTCTGCGTCTGGCCAACGCCGACGTCGTCCCCTACGACTACCTCGAGTTCGCGCGCACGATGCAGCGCTACGTTCCGGGGGTCGACCGGCAGATCGCGGGCCGTGGCTGGACGACATCCACCGCCGCCCTGCGCACGGCGATCACACGTATGGAACGCGAAGCGGCGAACTTCGTGGCGGCCCGCGATTCCGCCCTCGCGCACACGCTCTCCGCACCCCGGCGTCACGCCGTCAACGCGGCGCTGCGTCAGGTCGAACGCGCGCTCACACGACCGACGGGGTTGCGTACGCGGCCCTGGTACCGCAACCTCATCTACGTCGCCGACGAGAATAATGGTTACGCGAACATGCCGTTCCCGTCCGTGAACGAGGCGATCCGCGATGACGACGAAGCACTCGCGGAGCGCGAGCTGTCCGAGCTCGCGCAACGATTCGACGCTGCAACACGTGCGCTGACGCAGGCGCGCACGTCACTCACTGCACCCTGATCGCGTGCACGACGAACCCGCTGGCTCCGCATGCAGGACCGGCCAAACGCGCCAGCGGTTGAGCTCGCGCCACTCCTCCGGCCTGTCAATTGCGTCGCGGCGCAAGCCTGAACGGAAGGGGAGGCTAGGGTGGTGACCCGAGACGAGAGTACAGGCCTGGCCGTCGCACGCCTGTCCGAGACCGAGCGACTCGCATTGCAGGGCTACGCCGCACGAGCGGCGTGGCCCGCTGGTTTTCAGATCTACGAGCGCGGCGCGAACGCGGATGGGGTATTCATCGTCGTGCGCGGACGGGTCGTGCTGCGAAGCCGCGTGCGTGCGGGACGCGGCTTCGTTCCATGGGTCGCGACACCCGGTGAAACGTTTGGCGCGGAAGGGCTGTCGCCGAATGGGCAGTACGCAACCGATGCGCGCGCCGACGAAGTCACGGAGACGCTCTTTCTCAGCTCCGCGAATCTCCGCGCGTTCGTGCGCGAGCAGCCCAATCGCGCGCTCGCATTGATCGGCCAGATCATGGCGGAACGGACCGCACTCCTCGAGAAGCTGCGGGAGCTCACCACACTCTCCGTCGAGCAGCGACTGGTCGCCGCGCTTCGCAGGCTCGCCTCGCACGAGAGCTTCCTCACGGAAGATGGCCGCATCGAGTTGTGCAGCTCGCGATATCGGCTCCTCTGCGAGCTGGTAGGAGCCACCCGCGAGTCGGTGTCGCTCGTGCTGGGTCGACTCACCGGCGAGGGGCTCGTCGAGCGTTCGGGAAGCACCTTGTTCGTGACGCCGTCCCAGCGACTGTTCGAGCGGTTGGATCGCACCGGCGACGATCTGCTGCTCGTGCCAGCGCTCGCTGAAGTCACGCAGACCGCCCCACTGCAATAGCGCCTCGCCGATAGCGCCTCGCTGCCCGGAGAACCCGGCACCGTCTCGCGGGCTTATATTCTCGTCACGCCCGCGAGGCCGCATGTCGCATCCCCCGCTTTCGCACGCGCCGCTCGACGCTGACGAGCTGCAGCGCTATCACCGACATCTGATCCTGCCCGAGATCGGCGACGACGGCCAGCGCCGGCTCAAGGCGGCGCGCGTCCTCCTGATCGGCGCCGGCGGGCTCGGATCGCCGGCTGCACTCTATCTCGCCGCGGCGGGGGTGGGGCGGCTCGGCGTGGTCGATGCGGACGACGTGGAGCTCAGCAACCTGCAACGACAGGTGCTGCACGATACGGCCTCCGTGGGGATGCCGAAGGTCGATTCCGCCGCCGTACGACTGCGCGCGATCAACCCGCACGTCGACGTGGCCGTGCATCACACGCGGCTCACCAGCGCAAATGCAATGGAGCTGCTCGCCGAGTACGATCTCGTGGTCGATGGCAGCGACAACTTCCCGACGCGCTACCTCGTCAACGACGCGTGTGTGCTGCTCGGCAAGCCGAACGTGTACGGCAGTGTGCTGCGCTTCGAAGGGCAGGCATCGGTGTTCTCCGTCGGGGACGGACCCTGCTACCGGTGCCTGTTTCGCGAACCGCCGCCAGCGGGGCTGGTGCAGAACTGCGCCGACAGCGGCGTCCTCGGTGTGCTCCCGGGGCTGATCGGCGTTCTGCAGGCCGTAGAGACGATCAAGCTGATCACCGGGGCAGGCGAGACGCTCGCCGGCCGGCTGCTGCTCGTCGACGGGCTCCGCATGCGGTTCCGCACGATCCACGTGGCGCGCGATCCAGAATGTCGTGCCTGTGGCACGCGCGAGATCACGACGCTGATCGACTACGACGCATTCTGCGGCGTGACATCCGAAACCTCGGCGCACGCGCGGGCGACTGACATGGGCCACGCGGACGAGATCACGCCGCGCGCCCTCGCCGAACGCATCGAGGCGGGGGCAGCGCCGGCGCTGCTGGACGTTCGCGAGCGCTACGAGTGGGCGGTGGCGCGACTACCCAACGCGCGGCTGGTGCCACTCGACGCACTGCCCGGTGCGGTTCATACACTGGACCCGAGCGCGGAGCTCGTCGTGTACTGCCATCACGGGATTCGCAGTGCGGCGGCGGTGGCGTGGCTACGCGAACACGGCTTCTCTCGCGCACGCAACCTCACTGGTGGCATCGATCGATGGAGCCGCGAGGTGGACCCGTCGATGCGCCGGTACTGACCCACGTGCGCCCCGGCCTCTGATGCTCGCGCCTCTGTGGCTCGCGGTGGGCGTCGGCGCGGGCGTGTTGCGTATGCGGGCGGCCCGACGGGCCGAGCGTCGGTATGCGGAGCTGCGACCGCCCGGGATCGACGGCATCGTAGCCGGGGCAGAGGGCTTCACGCTCGAGGCGAGCACGGGGCGAGCGCTCCTCTTGCTCCATGGCTTCGGCGACACGCCACAGACGCTGCGCTACCTCGGCGGCCGTCTGCATGCCGCGGGCTTCACGGTCCGCGCGCCCCTTCTGCCAGGGCACGGACGCGGTCTACGCGACTTCGCGACGGCGACTGCCGAGGACTACCAGCGATCCGCGCGCGCCGAGCTCGCGCAACTCCGTGAGCGCGCGCCCTGGGTCGGGGTGATCGGCCTGTCGATGGGGGGCGCCATCGCCGCGCGACTGGCGGCAGATTCCGGCGCGGTAGACGTCCTCGCGCTGCTCGCTCCGTATCTCACGCCACCGCGCGCCGTGACGCTGGTGGCGCGTACGGCACCTGTCTGGTCGGTCGCCGTGCCTTACCTCGGCGGTCGTGGGGGCGATGCCTCCGTGCACGATCCCGTCGCGCGAGCGGCGAGCTTCGCGTACGGCCTGATTCCGCCGCGCGCCGTCCGAGCGCTCTGTGCAACGGCGGCGGCGGGCCGCGAGGCATTGCCGTCGATCACCGTGCCGACGCTCGTGGTGAACTCACGCGAGGATAATCGCATTCCGTTCACGCTCGCCGAGACGGCGACGGCGACTCTCGCCGGTCCCACCGAGCGTCAGTGGGTGACGGGGTGCGGTCACGTCATCACGGTCGACTACTGCCGCGATGTGGTGGCGAACCTGGTGCTCGACTTCCTCGCGCGCCACGCCGACTGACGGGCGTCGGCGTGGCGCGCGGCGTGATGCGGTCAGCCCGAGACGCGCTCCACGATGTTTTCGCCCAGCTCCTTCACCGCGTCGACACCGTGTGACACCGCCGTCTGCGCCTGCTCGACCACACCGGTCGCGACACGCTTCACCCGATCGAGGGGCGACGTCTTGCGACCGCTCGAGCGCTTCGCCGTCGAGCGCTTCGCCGATGACTTCTTGGCGCCGCCCCGCTTGGCGCCTCCACGCTTCGCCGCTCCACGCGACGTCGCACCGCGCGCCGACGACTTCTTCGCCGCGCTCTTTCTCGCCGCAGCACCCTTCTTCGCGGCGCCCTTCTTGGCTGCGCCCTTACGCGCGCTCTTCTTCGCCGACGAGCGCTTGGCGCCACGCTTGGCGCCACCGCGGCGCGCCGAGCCCTTGCGCGCGCTTCGCTTGCTGCCGCCCTTCTTCTTCGTTGCCATCGCTGCTCTCCTCTGCCGGTTGGTGGCTCTCGGTGCTGCGCGAGATCGTGGCCGTGTGCGCAAGATTCGGGCGCATGGTCGCGTCCGTCGATCCTGCTGCCACGAGTGATGCAACTGCGCTCGTCGTGCGACTGCGTGACATCGTTGCGCCAACTGCGTGCACGTCACGGTGTCGAAGCGTGCGTCCGAATGGTGCGTGTCGCCGACGATCCAGGACTGCGACGACAGGGAACATGGGGTCTGGCGCTCTAACCGGCCAGCGGTGCGGCGTGCGTCGCCGACGCTTGCCGGCCGAAGCGTGGCCGCGCACCATTGGGGAATGCCGCCGCTGAATCTCACGCAGCTCGCCATCGGGGAGCGCGTCCAGCACGAGCTGCTGGTCGTCGATCGGGTGGAAAAGACCCAGGTCAATGGCGATCCGTTCGTACTCCTCACGCTCGGCAACGCCTCGGGGTCGATCGGTGTGGCGCCGATCTGGTCGAATCAGCGGGAGTGGGCCGATGGCGCCGACCGCGGGCGCGTGGTCCAGGCCATCGGGCAGGTGGGACTCTACCCGAAGACGGGCAGACGGCAGATCCATCTCGCCGGTCCCCTGCGCGTGCTCCCGATGGAGCAGGTGAATCTCCATGCATTCCTGCCACGCATCGCCGGGGAGACGACGAGGCTCTGGGACTGGATCGACAAGCGTCGCACCGAGATCACGACACCCACCCTCCGCCGGGTCGTGGATCTCTTCTACGCCGACGACAGCTTCCGCCACCAGCTGGAGCAGACCCCCGGCTCGGTGAATGGCCACCACGCGAAGCTCGGTGGGCTGCTGCTTCATGTCTTCGAGGTCACGTCGATCGCCAGAAACATGGCCAAGACGATGAACGCGAATGCAGATCTCGTCGTGGTCGGCGCGCTGCTGCACGACGTAGGCAAGGTCGAGGCGTACGAGATCGACGGTGGAGGCTTTGCGCAGACTCCGCGCGGGCTTCTGCTCGGCCACGTGGTCCTCGGGTGCCTCATGCTCGAGCGCCGGCTCGCCGCGGTGGGGCGGTCGATCTGCAGCGAGGGCCAATTGCTCGACCTGCAGCATATGATCCTGTCGCATCACGGCGCGCTGGAGTTCGGGAGCCCGGTCCAGCCGATGACCATCGAGGCGGAGATCGTGCACTGGGCCGACGAAGCGAGCGCCAAGGCGAACGACATGATCGAGTCGCTCGAGGACACGGAGTCGTTCGCGGCGGGCAAGGAGTTCTCGGACAAGCGACCATGGCGCGTGGGCCGCCGCATCTGGCGCCGTCCAGACGGCGTCTGGCAGGGCTAGCGGCGCCGGGCGCCGGCCCGGGCGAGCTGGCGCCGCGCGAAGTCTTGCACCACGACTCGCGTGCTCAAGGCCAGGGGGGCTTCTCGGAGTAGGGCGTCCCGAACACGGCGGCGAGGATCGCCGTCGGGTCGGCGCTGCGTACGACGACGTCCAGGGCCTCCCCCGACCGCATCAGGCGCGTGAAGTCGCGATAGCGCCGGTAGGAATGGAAGAAGCCGGATGGCCCCGGGCGGGTAATGCGTCCGAGCAGGATGTCGATCACCCCGAGCTGATGAAAGGCGTAGAACGAATTCAGCGTTTGGAATCTCGGGAGATCACTCTCGATGATGCCACGCGGCAGGAGCCCGTGCTTGCCCCACTGGACGTCGACGGCCGGAGTGCCCCGGCCACGCCAGTCGGCGTGCAAGATCTTGCCGTGCCAGTACGTCCAGATGTCGGTCGGAGCGCCGCTCGGGTCATGGCCGACCCAGACGATCTCTTCATCGGTGGGGACGGTGAAAGGGATCCAGGCCCCATGGACGTCATCGCGCCAGAGCAGGTGATAACCGATGATCGGCCTCGTTGGGTGAACGACGGCGACGGCGCGCTCGAGAGGGAACCATTCGTCGCGCTGCAGGTATAGAAGTGGCGCAAGTCTGTGCGCGAGCCTGGCCATACTGTCCGTCTCGGAGAGCGCGCCAACGACGGTCAGCGGCCGTGGCGGAAGATGTGCCCGCGGCCCGCAGGCGCACAGAATCCCGAGGCCGACATTCAAGGCGGCGCGCAAATCAGTTCGCAAGACGATGCCCCACTGTGCTTTAGGCACTTAGAGGGTTACTATTCGTCAGGGCGGCCCGGCGCCTCGATCTCCGGGTGGTTCGAAAACTTTCTGGAGGGCCAATGCGCAAGCCGCGCCCGGCTACGTATAACCCAGTGCAAGCGCTTCACTTGATCGCGAACGACCGGAATGGTTCCCCGTTGAGCTGTCCGTCGTGCTCTGGGCAAATTGAACGAACTCCTGACGATTTCCCGCCACCGCCGCGCTCGCAGGTCACTCTGCAGTGTCGTGAGTGTGGCCGTGTCGCACGGTACATCGCTGGCGCCGCGTAGCAGACTCTACTGTCAGGGAAGCAACGAACAGCACCACCTACCGCGAGACGGGGCCGACTTCGGCCCCGTTCTCGCGTTTTAGATACGTCGTGCGCGCCTGCAACCCCCCGTGTGCACAAAACTTGCCCGCTTGAGGGGTACGTCCCGCCCCGAGAGCCGCACCTGGCACGACGGGGCATCACACGGATCACGTGGGACGAGCGGCGGCCGGCGATCGGCCCATCCCCTCGCACGCGCGATCAGGCTCCATAGCTCGGTACGAGGTACGGTTCATGGCTCGCATCAATGGAACGGTGAAGTGGTTCAACGACGCGAAGGGTTTCGGTTTCATCTCGCGTGAGGGAGGTCCTGACGTCTTCGTGCACTTCAGCGCCATCCAGGGGAACGGCTTCAAATCGCTCGCCGAAGGAGACAAGGTCGAATTCGAGATCGTGCAAGGTCAGAAGGGGCCGCAAGCGGCCGATGTAACCAAGACCAGCTGATCGCTCTCGATCGCTCACGGCGAGCCGCTCTCACCCGATCTCGTCGAACGCCCGGGCGCATGCGCCCGGGCGTTCGCGTCTCCACCCGCCGCGCCGGCCGCTCGGCGCCGCGAACCGGACGCTGGCGATCGGCACCCGTCTTGCCGCTCGTTGGCGATCGTGTCCGTCACGCGTGCGACGCTCCCGGAACCGATGTACGCCACCCTTGGCCACGCGATCCCGCGCGGCGGTGGCTGGACGTACGAGCCGAAGTATGACGGCATGCGTGTCGTCGCCGACATTTCGGCCCGCCGCGTGCGCCTGGTGACGCGCAACGGCAAGGAGAAGCAGCCACAATTTCCCGAGGTCGTCGCCGCGCTCCGGTCGTTGGGCTCGCGCATCGGACACCGTGTCGTGCTCGACGGAGAAATCGTCGCACGTCGGCGGCGATCGCGGGCAGGCGCTCCAGCGGCGAGCGAGTTCCAGCCGCTGCAGGCGCGCATGCATCTCAAGGATACCCGGGAGATCGCACGTCTCTCGGTGGAGGCGCCGGCCACGCTCGTCGTATTCGATGCGCTGCGCGACGGGCGCGCGACGCTGACGTCATGGCCCTGGCGCGAGCGACGAGCGCGTCTCGAGTCGCTGTTCGCCGATGCACCCGACGAGCCGACGCTGCGGATCGGCGAAACCAGCGCGCGCGGGGCGACGATGCTGGCGCGGGCACGGCGTGCCGGTTGGGAGGGAATCATCGCCAAGCGGACGGAGGCGCTCTACCAACCCGGCGCACGGTCCGACGACTGGCTCAAGCTCAAGCTGCAGTTTCGCGCCGAGTTCGTCGTTGGCGGGTTCACCGAGCCGCGCAACTCGCGCCCGTACCTCGGCGCACTCCTGCTCGGCGCACACGACGTGTCGGGCCGCCTAGTGTACGTCGGTCACATGGGTGGCGGCTTCGACCGTGAAGGGCTCCGGACGATGCGCGATCGACTGGACAAGATCGAGCGCAAAGCCTCACCCTTCGCCGTCGCGCCACGCACCAACGAGCCGGCCCACTGGGTCGCGCCGAAGGTCGTCGTGGAAGTCAAGTTCGCCGAATGGACGTCCGATGGACGGCTGCGACAGCCGATCTACCTCGGCGTGCGCGACGACAAGGCGGCCCGCGACGTGACGATCGAGGGTGTGAGCATGCAGCGGTGGGGTACCGGCGAGATCGCGAATGACGCCGCGTAAGCGCGACGAGGACTTCGTCGCCGTCGAGTCGCAACTGCGCGCGCTCGAGCGTGGCGACGGCGAGGGTGACTTGCGCTTCGCCAGTGGTGCGACCCTTCACGTGTCGAGCCTCTCGAAGCCGTTCTTTCCGAAGCCCGGCATCACGAAGGGTGCGCTGATGCGCTACTACACGCGTGTCGCCCGCTATCTCCTGCCGGAGATCGATGGCCGCGCGCTGGTGTTGAAGCGCTATCCCGATGGCGTGGCGGGACCGATGTTCTTCCAGCAGAACGCCGGGGAGCATGTGCCCGACGCCGTGCGCATCGCCACGCTGGATACGGTGGAACTGGGTGCGAAGCCGCGTATCATCGGCGGCGACCTCGCCACGCTGCTTTACACCGTGCAGCTGGGGGCGATCGAGGTGCATCCGTGGCTCTCTCGCATCGTCGACATCGATGCGCCCGACCGGTGTCTGATCGATCTGGACCCAGGCGACGACGTGCCGTTCGCCGATGTCGCAGCGCTGGCGCGCGAGGTCGTGCGCATCGCCGAGGCGTGCGGGCTCACCGTGGCGCTGAAGACCTCGGGCGCGAGTGGGATCCACATCGTCCTGCCGCTTCCGCCGCGCACGAGCTACGAGACGTCGGCCGAACTCGCGCTGCGGTTGGCGGAGGCGGTCGTGACCGCCAATCCCGGGACGGCCACGGTGGAGCGCGGCGTGAAGGCCCGCCCGAAAGGAAGCATCTACGTCGACGCATTGCAGAACGCGCGTGGCAAGAGCATGGCGGCACCGTACAGCGTCCGGGCGCGGCCCGCGGCGTCGGTGTCGGCTCCCCTGCGCCCACGCGAGCTGACGCATCGACTCCGTATCGATGCGTTCACGGTTGGTACGATCCCGGCGCGACTGACGCGCGCGGGAGACCTGTGGGCCGACGCGATCGCCACGCGTCCCACGGCGCGGACGCTCGCGCGAGCGATGGCGGCATTGCAGGACGCGTCCTCGGCGCCCCCGCCGCGGCGCGGCAGCAGTGGACGCAGGCGAGCAGGAGGGACAGATGCTGGACCAGCAAGAGGGCGCCGAACGCAGCGCACGTGACGGTGCGCGAGGCACGCCACTTTATCGTCGGCCGATGCCAGGCGGCGGGTACGTCGAGGTGGAGCTCGACGCCGCGTCAGCCGACACGGCGCCTGAAAGCACGGGAGCGCCGATCCGCGGGCGGCTCGTGATGGAGCGACGTGCGGATCCGGGACGTCGGTACGGTCACCGGGCTCCCGTGGTGGCGGAGCTGACCGGCGACGATCGCGACGAGCTGGTGGCGGATCTGTTCCGGCTGGCGCGCGACAACGCGGCACTGGCTCGCAGTGTGATGCGGATGCAGGCCCTCCGTCCGCAGGTGGACTGAGGGCGGAAACCGCTCAGCCGCCCGCAGCGCGCAGCGGTATCTCGATCTGCGGCTCGTCGTCGGCTCGGTTCGGCGCGCCTGGGGAGCCTGCTTCACCGCGCGCGACGGGGCGGGCGCCGAGCAGGTGGAGCGTTTGATGGTAGAAGTGGAGGGTCTGGATGGGTGCCCGAAGACTCTCCTGGCCTGCGCGAGCGATGGCATAGCCTTCCTCGCGCACGCGGCGCGGGAGGGCACGCGCGAGCGGATGCCGGAGCAGGCGCCGAATCTCGGTGCCGTTCCGGGCCAGGAGGGCCGCGCAGAGGCTATCCAGGTAGTCGAGCATCCGCTGCTCCGTATTCGACCTAAATAACATATTGCTACTAATGTGCCAGAAGCAAGCCCTGGCGCAGCGTACGGGCAGTCACGATCAGGTATCGGGCGGGTCAGCCGTCGGTGAACAGATCGAATCGCACGCCGCGGCGGGCTCCGCGCCGCTTGCGGGGGGCGTAGCGGAACAATTGAGCCGGGCGGCCGCGCCCCTCGCTGCGCCACTCGTCGGTCGGTTCCACCAGGTAACTGGCCTGGAGCGCGCGCCGGAAGCTCGCCTTGTGGAGCCGTCGCCCGAGGAGGAGCTCGTAGATCCCCTGCAGATCACTCAGGGTGAACATCGGGGGCAGGAGGCGAAACGCGAGCGGTGATTGATCGACTCGTTGGCGGACGACCGTGGTCGCGCGATCGACGATGGCTCGGTGCCGCGGCGGCAGCGGCGGGAGCGCGGCGAGCGAGAACCACTCCGCGCCAGCGACGAGTGCGGATTCCGCGTGCGGCGTGAGGGCCACGATGCCGACCGAGACGTCGGCATCACCCGGGTGACGGCGTACGTCAGCGAAGGCACCCACCTGCTCGAGGAGGGCCGGCGTCGCGCCAAGCGCGCCTTCGGTGATGCGCGCGGCGGCGTCCTCCAGCCCTTCGCCGGGGAGTGGCGCGTCCCAGGGCAGTGACCAGCGCTCGCGACCGCCCGGCGCCGTGCGCACGAGCAGCGCCGCGAGTGTGTCCGCCTGCGGCGAGAGCACCACTACGTCGACCGCCAGCGTCGTCTTCCGCACGGCGGGCTTCATGGAGTGGGGCGGGCGCTCGCGCATGAGGCGCGAATTAGTAACAAGACGTCACTAATGTCAAGAGCGCGCGATCGGCAGCGTCGGATTTGGTAACAAAGCGACTTGAATTCAGACGCGCCGCGTGAGACGTGATATACGTCGTGCCGACAGAACCGTCAACGGACGATGTGGCCGGTGTCGCGTGCGGCACGCATCAACGAGCGACACAGCGGGCGGTCGCAGGTGCTCCGGTGCAAGAACAGACTGCCGGCGCGACGTTCGGCGCAGGCGGCGCGTGCTAGGGAACGGCCGGCGCAGTGGCCGAAGCGTTCGGCGCGCGTGCCTCGCGTCGCAAGCCAGCGCCGTATGGCGCGACTGACGGGATTGTGATCGGAAGCTGCCCGCTGATCGGCGCGGCACCGAGCAACGCGCGCGCCGCTGCTCGCTGCATGAGCGGCGAGCCGCCCCACGCGATGAGGTACGCCGGAACGGGCGGCAGGTCCTGCGCGATGTACGGATTGCTGAACGTGGCGAGCACGACGTGTGTGCCGGCCTTCTGCAAACCGGTGAGGAAATCGGCCATCCCCTCAGGTGCCCCGAGGCGCGAGGTCGACGAACTCGCGCCGAAGTACGAGGAGACGATCACCACATCGGCGCCCTGCGCGCCGCGCAGCGCGTTTTCCACGAGCGCGGGAAGAAGTCGTGGCTGGGGCGTCGCGACGTACTGGGCATTCTGCCCAGGCGCGGCAGCCGCAGCCACGGTGGCGTCGTACACCTGTTCGGTGGTGAGCGAGATGGAGCGAAGCGCGGGAAACATCCGTGCGAGCTCCGCGTTGAACGTCGTCCCCGCGCCGAGATCGGTGCGCGGCGCAATCGTCACGCTGACGACGCGTGCCGTGCGAGGCAAGCCACCGAGCGGGACGACACCAAGCGAGTCCTTCACGAGCGTAATGGCGCGCTCGGCGGCGAGCTGAGCGTCCGCGACGCTCGCGCTGTCGCCGACCACGGTGCGGAGCGCCGTCAGATCGACGAGGCGCTGCCGGGCGAGACCCATCTCCTGCTTCGCGACGAGCAGCTTGCGCACCGATTCCGTGATGCGGGATTCGGGGAAGAGCCCGCGATGCACGCCGTCCACGACGGCGTCGATCGCACCCGCGATGTCGGTGGGCATCAACAGCACATCGGCACCAGCGATGACGGCACGCTGCGTCACCTCGGCCATCGTCATCTTGCCGAGCACGCCGTTCATGTCCAGCGCATCGGTGATCACGAGGCCACGGAAGCCCAGTCGTCCGCGCAGCAGATCGGTCATGATGTGCGGGTTCAGGGTTGCTGGCAGCGACGAGGTGTCCAGACCCGGGAGCTGACCATGGAAGGTCATGATCCCGCGCACTCCGGCCTGAACGGCGGCGCGGAACGGCACGAGCTCGACGCTGTCGAGCCGCGCGGCGGAAGCGTTGACGCGGGCCAGCTCGAGGTGGGAGTTCTGTTCGGTGTCGCCATGCCCCGGGAAGTGCTTGCCGGTGGCGAGCATGCCGTTCTCCTGGATGCCGCGCACGAGGGCGGCGCCCAATCGGGCGACGAGCTGTGGGTTCTCGCCGAACGACCGCAGGCTGATGACGGGATTTTTCGGGTTGTTGTTGACGTCGAGCACCGGTGCGAACGCCATGTGGATGCCGAGCGCACGCCCCTCGCGCGCCGTGGCGCGCCCCATCTGATACGCGTACGTCGTGTCACGCGTCGCCCCGATCCCCATCTGGTAGGGGAAGTACGTGGCCCCGCCGAGATCGATCGCGTTCGGAAGGAAGTAACCGCCGCGGGCGCGGAATGCCGCGCCGGTCTCGAGATCCGCCCCGACGAGGAGCGGCAGCGGGCTGGCCTGCTGGAGCGCATTGAGCTTGCTGGCGATCTCGGTGGGCGAGCCGACGGAGACGATGATCCCGCCGACATGCTGCTCACGAACGAGACGCTCGACGCGCCGATACGTGGGATCGTCGGCCGCGGTGTAGTCGCCGAGCACCCATGGCCACACCAGCTGCGCTGCCTTGTCACGGAGTGACATCGTCGCGAGCACGGAGTCGGCCCATGCCCCACGACGAGTCTCGTCCGCGGCGCTCGCCGAGGGCCGGCCCGTGGGGGGCGTGGAGCGGCTCGTCGTGGCGCAGGCCACCAGCGTGGCCGTGGCGAGAGCGACCAACGTGCGAGCCGCGCGGGCTACCATGTGATGGTCCCCTTCTTCGAAGTGTCCACATCCTCCTCGTGTCCGCTCTTGAAGAGGAACGCCTCCATGTTCTTGGTGAGGAAGCTGCGCGCCTGTGGATCCATCACGTTCAAGCCGTAATGGTTGATCAGCATCGTCTGCTGCTTCACCCACTGTCCCCAACATTCCTGGCAGAGACTGTCCACGATGCGGGCGCCGATGGGGCCGGGGAAAGGCGGACGCTCGAATCCGGCGCGCGTCTGGCCGCAGCGTACGCAAGTAACGGTGCTAGGCATGAGACCTCATCGATGGGGCGAGCTTCAAATCTACCCGAACGAGCGGTGAATCGGTCAGACGGTTGGTCAGTTCACGTCAGCCGGCAGTCAGAAGCAGAAAAGGCACACCAGCCTAGACTGGTGTGCCCTCCGAATACCGGTCACTAATAACCGTGCATGCCGCCGAAGGCGGCGGGCTGTCAGGCCGCTGCGTCCACCGCGTGCTCGTCGTGGCGGAGGGCGGCGGAGCCGTAGTTGCGCGCATACTCGACCTTGGCGAGACCGAACGCCTGGAGTGTGCGGATGTATGCCCAGCCGATGTCGAACTCGAACCACTTGGCCTTGAACTTGGCGCTCTTCGGATCGGCGTGGTGGTTGTTGTGGAGCTCCTCGCCACCGAGCCAGATGGCGATCGGCGAGATGTTCCGGCTCTCGTCCTTCACTTCGAAGTTGCGATAGCCGAGCGCGTGTCCGATGCCATTGATGACGCCGGCAGCCCACAGCGGGATCCAGATCATCTGGACGCCCCATACGGCGGGGCCGACGAAGAAGCCGAACAGGTAGATGTCGATGGCGAGCATCAGGAGGATGCCAGTCCAATTGAGCGGTGTGAGGAGGTGCCGCTCGATCCAGTCGTTCGGCGTGCCCTTGCCGTACTTCTCGAGCATGCCGGGCTGGCGCACCGCCTTGCGGTAGTAGAACGCGCCCTTGAGCAGGATCTCACGCAGGCCCTCGACGAGCGGCGAGTGCGGATCACCTTCGCGGTCGGCGAACGCGTGGTGCTTCCGATGGCAGGCGACCCATTCCTTGGTGACGATCGCCGTCGTGAGCCACAGCCAGATGCGCATCGGCATCGCAGCGATGGCGTGAAGGCGCACGCCGCGATGGGTCTGCGCGCGATGGAGGAAGAGCGTCACGCACACATTCGTGAGATGCCCCGCGATCACGACGAACAGCACCGGAATCCACCACCGGCTCGCCCAGGCGCCAAACTCTGGCATTGCTGACTCCACTGACTGTAAGCACCAACTCCAGGACGACGCCGCACGCATCGCCTGGACGGGGACAAATGGCTCCGGATGCCTCACGGACATCCGGAGCCAGCACGAACATCACACCAACAGTCGCTGAATCTAACGGCCGACGACTCGGACAGCCATCGGGCAACTCCTGACGGCGGGAGGAACGGGCTCAGCCGCCGACATAATTGCATGCATCGCGCACCGCGTCGACGTCAGGGCAGCGGTCGCCCGCCGATCTCTCCGCTCAAGCCCCCCGACGTCGCCGCCGCGGTTGCCGCGGCGGGAACGGGCGTCCCCCACGCGTCGTCCGTCGGCTTCCAATCGGCAGCCAGCACGGCCTCGATGCGTTCGCCTTGCGACCACACTTCGACCGGCATCACGACGTCCTGGGTGGTGTTGTCCCTGAACAGGAGCCGCAGTCGAACCGGGAAAGGCACCGACGAATTCCGTCGCAGTGCGATCACCGCGTTGTTCTGTCCCTGCTGCTGACGCATGGTCACGTTGTCGATGCCGATGTCGAGGACGTCGGTCGAATACCAGAACGAGCGCCAGTACCAGCCGAGATCCATCCCGGACACGTTCTCGATGGTGCGAAAGAAGTCGCCCGGCGACGGATGCTTGAATGCCCAGCGCTGCGTGTACTCGCGGAACGCGCGATCGAACGTCGCGCGGCCGACGACGTTGTCGCGCAGCGCGAGGAGCACGACGGCGGGCTTGCGGTAGCCGAGGGCGCCGAGGGCGCGTGCGTCGATGCGGTCGGGGGGCGTCATGAGTGGAGCATCGATGCGATTCTCCACCGTTTGGCGCCAATTGCTCACGTACCCGGTGTAGGGAGACGTGCCCGGCGTCCGGCGCTCGAGCGCGAACGCATTGATGTACGTGTTGAAGCCCTCGTCCTGCCAGGCGTACCGTCGTTCGTTGGAGCCAACGATCATGGGGAACCATTCGTGCCCATGCTCGTGATTGATCGTGCCGAAGATCGACCTGGGATCATCCAGCGGGTTGCCGTAGTGGACCATCACGAACATCGGGTACTCCATACCGCCGACCGGCCCCGCGACGGACGTGGCCTGCGGGTACGGATACTTGTAGACGAGCTCCGAATAGTTCTTGATCGTCCACGCGGTCTGCTCGGCGGCCTGTTCCCAGGCCTTGCCCGACTTGGCAACCTGATAGTAGGCCTGGGCGAGCACCCCATTCGCGTTGACGGCGTCCCAGCGGAAGTCGGGTGCACCGGCCCAGGCGACGTCGCGCACGTTCTGCGCGCGAAAGCGCCAGATGCGCGAGCCGGGCGTCGGCGTCGCGTGCGCCTCGTCGTTCGTGATGATGGCGACCGTGGAGTCCGAGCGTGCCGCGCGCGCGAGTCGCTCCCGCTGCGCGGCCGTGAGCACGTCGGCGGGGTTCTGCAGGACGCCGCTGCCCGCGATGGTGTAGCCGGCGGGGGCGGTGACGCTGTAGTCGATGTCGCCGTACTCGAGGTAGAACTCACCCTGGCCGAAGTATGGATCGGTGTTCCAGCCGCGGATGTCGTCGTAGACGGCCATGCGCGGAAACCACTGCGCGATCTCGTACAGGGTGCCATCGCGGCCCATCCGATCGGAACCGTGCTCGGGGACGCGGAACGCGTAGTTCATCGTGATGGTGAGCCGCCCCCCTTTCGGGGCGAGCGGCTGCTCGAGGTCGATGCGCCCCATCGTGTCGTCGACGTGGATCGGGGCGGGCCGACCGTTCACCAGCAGCGCGTCGATGTCGTAGCCGCCCTGGAAGCCCCGCACGCCCCACCGTGAGTCGGCGGGAAAGAGCATCGAGCCTTTGCTGCCCGGGCGATAGAGATTCTGATCGAGCTGCAGCCAGACGAAGCGCAGCGTATCGGGAGAGTTGTTCGTGTAACGGATCGTGACCGAGCCGGCGACGCGCTGCTGCGTGGTGTCGAGCGTGACGGCCACGGAATAGTCGGCACGCTGCTGCCAGTATTCCGGCCCGGGCGCGCCAGACGCGGAGCGCATCGCGCTGGGTGCCGGCCATTCCATCCTGTCGACGCGCGCGAGCGGGTCGCCGTCGACCGTACGCGGGCGTCCGGAGCCACCCGTACTCGACGCAGGGCTGAGAGGTGACGACGCACCGACCGTCGCACGCGTGGTGTCGACACGGATCGGCGTCAACACCTGGGGTCGCTGTGTCGCGCAGGCAGCGAGGAAGGCCAGCGAGATCGAGATGGAGCGTTTCACGACATGCGGTGGTGGAAGGTCTGGCGGCCGACAGCGCCGCGCGTACCGACACGTCGCGCGCGACGTGCCCTTCGAGCCTGATCCGGCGGGAGCACCGCAACGCAAATGCCGCGTACGGAGGCTGCCCTTGCCCAACGCGAGGGGGATGCCTAGCGTCACCGGACATGAAAGACCGCACGACGGGCCCGCCGACGCAACACGCGACCACCGAACTCCAGCCGGTCCGTCCGGCTCGGAGCGCGGCACGCGAGGCGTTGCGCGCCACCGCCGCGGGCACCCGTCGGCTCGCCGATCGGGACGATGCCGACCGACTGGAGTTCCGCCGCGCCTTTCCCCGCCGACTCACCGTCAGTGCGCTCGGTGCGGGCACCTACCTCGGTGACTGCACCGAGGCGGACGACAGTGGATATGCAGAGACGCTGCGCGCCGCGATCGCGGCCGGAGTGAATGTGATCGACACGGCGAGCAACTACCGATGTCAGCGCTCGGAGCGCGTCGTCGGTCGCACGCTCGAGTCGTTGATCGCGGCCGGCGAGACGCGGCGGGACGAGCTGGTAGTCTGCACCAAAGGCGGTTACGTCGCTCTGGACGGCGAGCCACCCGCATCGCGCGAGCAGTACGAGGCGTGGCTCGAGACGACGCTGGTCGCACCCGGTATCGTCCGGCGAGACGATCTGGTGCGCGCCGGACACTCCATCGCTCCATCGTTTCTCGCGCACCAGCTCGCGCAGAGCCGCGCGAACCTCCGCCTCCAGTCGATCGATCTGTATTACCTGCACAATCCCGAGGAGCAGTTGCTCGGCGTCGACCGCGCGACGTTCCGCACGAGATTGCGCGCCGCGTTCACGCTCCTGGAGGAACGTGCCGAGCGCGGCGAGATCGGCGGCTACGGATGCGCGACCTGGATCGGGCTGCGCGTCGGACCGGAGCACCGCCAGCATCTGACGCTCGCGGAGCTCGTCACGGTCGCGCGTGAGATCGCGGGGGCCACACATCACTTCCGCGCCGTGCAGCTCCCAGTGAGCCTCGCCATGCCGGAGGCCGCACGCCTGCCGACGCAACCGCTCGGTCGCAAGCTCGTGCCGCTGCTGGAGGCCGCCGATGCGCTGGCCGTCGCGGTGGTGGCGAGCGCGCCGCTGATGCAGGGCCGACTCGCGTCCGGTCTTCCCGACGAGGTGCGCACGCTGTTCCCCGAGTGCACGACGGACGCGCAACGCGCGCTGCGGTTCGCGTCGTCGCTGCCGGGAGTCTCCGCGGTGCTCGCGGGGATGCGCCGGCCATCCCACCTGGCCGAGAATCTCGCGGCGTGGCGCGCGCCGGCCTGAGTCACGACGTCACGATCTCCACCGGGTGCAGCTCGGCCGTCGACCAGTCGGCCACGACGAGACGATGGGCGTTGGTGTCGGCGACGTACGCCCCACGCGCGCCGATCGCGACACCGCCCGGCTCGTGGAGCCCGCGCACCCAGGTCGTGACGCGCCGCTCCGCGCGATCGAGCCAGCGTAGCGCGTCATTGTAGGAATCGCACACGAGCACGCGTCCGTCGGGCGCAACGGCGATTCCCTGCGGATGCTGCAGCCGCACCGCGTCGCCCACACCATCCACGTTGCCGAAGTCGAACAGCCCGGTCCCGACGATGGTGCGCACACCGCCGGTCTCGGCGAGGTCCACTTCGCGCACCGCGCTGGACTCGGCATCGGCGGCGAGCAATGTGTCGCCGTCGATCGCGACGCCCATGGTCTGCGCGAGCGCCGACTCGGTGTGCGAGCCATCGTACAGCTCCTCGGCGCCGGATCCCGTGCGGCGCGATGCTACGCCGTGGCGCAGGTCGATCGTCCACAGCTGATGGATGCCAGCCATCGCGACGTGCAGCGTGTCACCCGAGAGCGCGAGATCCCAGGGAGAGCTGAGCGCACCCGCCGCACGATCGCGCGCCGTGCGGAGCTGGGCGCCTGTGCCAGCGATCGTGCGCGTGGCGCCGGAGCCGAGAGCGATGGCGCGGACGGCGTGGTTGCCCGTGTCCGCGATGTACAGATCATCGCCACCGAAGACGAGACCCTGCGGGTAGCGAAACGCCGCGGCGCGGCCGTCGACGAACCCCTCGTTCCCCGATCCGACGACGCGCTCGACACGCATCCGGAGACCTTGCGACTCGAGCCAGCCGATGAGGATGCGATGATGGCCAGAGTCGGCGACGGCGATGCGGTCGCCTCGAACGGCAACCTTGCCGGGGAACGCCAGCGCTCCCGTCGGGGCCGACGGCGGCTCGACAGGGAAGTGCAGCGGACCTTCGCGGAGGGAGCCATCGGCCCGCGCCGCGGCGACGACGCGCTCGACGAACGGCGTGACCGCATCGACAGTGAACTCGCCCGCGCTCATCCCGACGACCGAACCGCGCGGATCGATGGCGACGAGCGTCGGCCAGGCGCGCACGGCGTACGCGCGCCAAACGCGGAACTGACGATCGTTCAGGACGGGATGCGTCGCGCCGAGCCTGATCGAGGCGTCACGAATGCGCTCCGTATCGCGTTCGGCGATGTACTTGCCGCTGTGCACACCGACGACGGCGACCGACTCGGGGAACCGCTGCTCGAGCTCCCGCAACTGCGGAAGCACATGGATGCAGTTGATTCAGCCGTAGGTCCAGAAATCGAGGAGCAACAGCTTGCCGCGGAAGTCGCCGAGCGTGAGGCGGCGCCCGCCGGTGTGCAGCCAATCGAGCGAATCGGGAAAGTCGGGGGCGCGGACGGCGGGAGAGGCGATCCCGTCTGACATGGCGGTCCTGGTGCGAGACGTCGAGCGTGCCGCGGCGGCGAGGAAGCGCCGACCTCGCACAACACACACCACCACATTGGCCGAGTCCGCCAGGTGTCGTCACGCAAATTGCGCTAGCTCCAGGCGTGGCCGCCACGCTCAATCCCCGGTACACGTTTCCGCAATTCATCGTCGGCCGGAGCAACGAGGCAGCGTACGCCGCCGCCTCCGCTGCGGCCGTCGCACCGGGTGCGCTCTACAACCCGATCCTCCTCGCTGGAGGCACGGGGCTCGGCAAGACGCATCTGGCGCACGCGGTGACGGCGGAGGCCGCGCTGCGCGATCCGATGCGAACGGCGGAGCTCCTGACGGCGGACGAGTTTCTCCGCCGGCTCTCCACTGCGGTGAGCGCGGGGACGCCCGAGCTGCTGCTCGACGAGCTGTCGCGTGCGGCGCTGATCGTGGTCGACGACGTGCACGTGCTCGATCGACACGCCACGGCGCAGGAGGCGCTGCTCTCACTCGCGTCGCGCGCACTGGCGGGCGCGAAGCAGCTCGTGCTGACGAGCGACGATGCGGCCGGCGCGAGCGCGCTGGCGCGCCGGATCGTGCACCGATTCCGCACGGGGCACAGCGCGACGCTCGGCGTCCCGGACTGGGCGCATCGCGTCGCGATCCTGCACGCGAAGGCGGCGACGCTGGGCATCGAGCTTCCGCCGAGCGTGGCGCACCACCTCGCGTCGCAATGCGAGGGGAGCGTGCGCGAGCTCGAGGGCGGCCTCACGCGTTTGCTGGCGGTCGCGTCGCTCGACGGCTCGACGCTCACGCTCGCGCTGGCGCGACGCGCCGTAGCGCCGCGCGCGGAGCGCGCCAATGGCGAGAGTGCGCCACATGCGCTACGCGGTGCGCAACTGGTGCAGGATGCAGTCGCGGCCGAGTGGGGAGTATCGCCGGACGAGCTGGTCGGCGCAGGGCGCTCGCGACGGCTCGTGGAGCCGCGACGGATCGGGATGCTGCTCTGCCACGAGCTGCTCGATCTCTCGCTGCGCGAGATCGGCGCCGCATTCGGCGACCGGGATTCGTCGACGGTGCTGTCGGCGCTGGCGCGTGCGCGCGAGGACCTGGAGGAGAGCACGGCGGTGGCGGAGCGCGTGGCTCGCCTGCGTCAGATGCTACCCGCGTCGGGCGGGGCGGAGGCGGCGCCCACGCACTGAGGTGCTACGGCACCCAGTCGGCGATGAAGAGGTTCGTCTCGGTCGGGATCGCGCCGTGCCGATTCGATGCCCAGACGAGCGATCGTCCGTCGGGGCTGAACATCGGAAAGCCGTCGAATGCGGTGTGCGTCGTGATCTGCTCGAGCCCCGTGCCGTCGAGCGCGATGAGGTAGAGATCAAAGTTTCCGCTTCGCGGCTGGGTGTAGTTCGAGGAGAAGATCAGGTGCGTGCCGTCGGGGGTCCACGACGGACCGAAGTTGGCGCCACCGAGATGGGTGATCTGCCGCTGATTGCTGCCGTCGGCGTTCATCACCCAGAGCTCCATGCGATTCGGCCGCACGAGCCGCTCGGCGAGGAGAGTGCGATAGGTGACGAGCGCGCTGTCGGTGGGATGCCAGGCGCGGTAGACGATCTGCGTTCCGTCGGGCGACCACCACGGGCCGCCATCATAGCCGGGCGTCGTGGTGAGTCGGCGCACATCGGTCCCGTCGACGTTCATCGTGTAGATGTCGAGGTCCCCATCCTTGAGCGACGTGAAGACGATGCGTCGGCCATCGGGGGAGACGACCGCTTCCGCCGTGTACACGCCGTAGCTCGTGACCCGCCGAAGATCACTGCCGTCGGGCTTCGCCGTATAGATGTCGAACGGGTCGAGCCCCCAGACGTAGCCCTTGGAGGGATCGGGCTTGGGCGGACACGCCTGCTGCTGCGCGTGCGACGAGCCGAAGAGGATGCGCCGGTCGTCGGCGTAGAAGAAGCCGCAGGTGGTCTTGCCCGTGCCCGTGGAAACGCGATGCGCGCCGGTGCCGTCGACGTTCATCACGTACTCCTGATCGCAGGCGCGTCCGTCGCGGGTGCTCTGGAAGATCAGGCGGCGCCCGTCGCGGCTGAAATACGCCTCGGCGTTCTCGCCTCCGTTGGTGAGTCGACGAAGGTTCCGGAGGTGCCGCTCGCTCGATTCGGCAGCGAAGGTGGCGACGCGCGCAGGCTGCGGCGGGTGCGCGCAGGACAGCGCGGCGACGAACACGGGAAGCACGCCGCGGGGGAGGGAAGAACGCATGCGACAATGTAAAAGGGGCGCCCCACTCGAGGCGCCCCTTCTCCACCCGCAACAACACGTCAGGGCGCGGTCGCTGCTGCTGTCGGCCGCTCGACGACGTGGGTCGCGGCGGCGATGGTGAAGAGGTCGCGCTGCGACTGTCCCTTCTCCATCACCTCGATCGCCTTGCGGAGCGGCGCGTCGAAGGGGAGATCGCGACGCTTGGCGGTCGAGTCGCCCGCGACGAGTCGCGCGACGCGCTGCTCGAGCAGGCGGTCGACGTAGCGGCCGGCGGCATCGTACTGCGCGCGGTCGACCGCGACGCCCTTGCCCGTGAGGCGACGATAGAACTCATCGCGCCACTGCGGCTGCACCTTGAAGTCCTTCGAGGCATTGCGCGAGAGCTCGAGCGAGTAGGCGTAGAGCGTGACGTAGACGTCCTGGCTCTTGGGCGCGAACGCCTTGGAGAGCGTCTGCTCGGCGGCCGTGAGCGTGTCGTCGTGCACGAGGATGTCGGGGGTGATGCCGCCACCGCCGTACACGACGCGCCCCGCGTCGGAGCGGTAGGCCGGACGCGACTTCTTCTTCGCTTCGGTCTCGAGCGAGTCGGGCTGCGTCTCGACGAACTTGCCGTTCTCGAACTTGCGCTCGCGCTGGATGCTGCGGCCACTCGGCGTGTACCACTTGGCGGTCGTGATCTTGAGCGCGTAGCCCACCGACGACGAGCGCGCGGTCGTGGTCCTGCAGCGCGCCGGCGACGATCTCGCTCGCCGAGGCCGTGCCGTCATCGGTGAGCACGGTGAGCGGCACCGTGGGGAACACGGCGCTGCCCGACGTGGTGAATCGCTGCGGCTCCGTCGTGCGCGCACGGACGCTCACGATCTCCTGTCCGTCCTTCAGGAACAGGTTGGACATCGCGATGCTCTGATCGAGGATGCCGCCCGGGTTGCCCCGCATGTCGAGGATGACGCCCTTCACACCTTGCTTGGTGAGGCGCGCCACGGCGCTCTGCACCTCTTCGGTCGCCGTCTCGTTGAAGCGCTGCACCGGGACGTAGCCGATCTTGTCGTCGAGCACGATGGCGTACGGCACGGCGGGAATGTGGATCACCTGGCGCGTGAACGTGCTCGTGATCATGTCGGTCACGCCCGGGCGCTGGAACTTGATCGTGACCTTGGTGCCGGGCACGCCGATCAGGTAGTCGGAGACTTGCTGGGTCTTCCAGCCGTGCGTGGACAACGTGTCGACGTAGACGATGCGATCGCCCTCGCGCACTCCCGCGGCCTCGGCCGGCGTGTGCGGGAAGACGCGGCTGATCGTGATCGCCCCCTGCTGCTCCTCGATCTGCATACCGATGCCGGCGTACTTGCCGTTCGTCTGCTGGGAGAAGCTGGCGAGCTCCTTCGGGGTGAACAGCTCGCTGTACGGATCGTTGAGCTCCTTCACGAGCCCGCGGGCGGCCTTTTCGTACAACGAGCCCGAGCTGACCGTGTCGACGAAGCGCTGTGACACGAGCTGCAGCACCTGATCGAGCACACGCGCACCGTCGGCGGTCGCCCGATTCTGATAGAGGAAGCCACCCGCGACGATCGGAAGGAGCGCGGCAGCGACGAGAGCTGAGCGACGACGAAGCATGAACGACCCTGCTTGAATGAGGAAACCCTGGAACTGAATACGCCGCGCCAGCCTGGAGTGTTCCGTCGCGACATCGCTCGAACCGATGCCGGCGCTGGCTCAGGCGGGGCGCGACCCGAGCATGTAATCGACGAACCAGTCGCGCTGATGTTGCCGGACGGCAGCGTTCCGAAGCACACCCTGCGCCACGAGCATGTCGTGGGCCGGCTGGAGCACGCGCTGGAGGTGCGACGGGTAGCGTTGAGCGAGCGGAAGCTGCTCGGCGAGCTGGTCCAGCCCGACGCGCCAGGTGAGCCGTCCGTCGGCGCGGGCGACCTCGACCAGACGATAGAGGCGCCTCGCGACCGGCGAGCCGAGCGCCCAGTACCGAGGAGCGGAGATACTGATGGTGTGGTTGGCGGCGAGATTCTCGCGAATGACGGGGGCGAGCACGACACGCGCAACCCCGGGTTCGCCCGTCGTGATCGTGGAGAAGAGCTGGAGCTGATCGCGGTCGAGGCTGCGGCGGCGCTCGACCGCGACTGACGTCAGCAGCGTGAAGCGGATGTCCTGCCGTTCTCCCGATGCCGACTCGTAGATGCCGGTGGACTCGAGGGTGGTTCGCTCGAGTCGTCCGAGTGCGCCGCGCAACTGCTCGTAGGTGCGTCCATCGACGCGGCGGCCCATGGCACGCAGGAAGGCGTGGAGCGTGAAGGTGATCGCGCCATCCGCCGGCTCGCCGGCCTCCTGAAAGCGCCGCAGCAACTCGACGTACACGTCCTGATCGAAGGTGCCCGGAAGCCGGTCGCCCGGGCTGGGGATGACGCGCCAGCGTCCGCCCGAAGCGTCGGCGTACGTGATCACGCCGTCGTCGGCGGAGTCGCTGAGGCGGAAGAGCGGGAGCGCCTCGAGCGACCGGTCGAGCCGAACTGCCCGGGATACCGCCCGGCGGCGCGCCGCGACTGTCATATGGGCAAGCTGGAGCGCCGATTTGTGGGCGGCAAGGCGCCTGGCACCCGGATCACCGCACGCGGACGACCTGCCCGGTGACGGCGCGCGCGGCGTCGGAGCACAGCCAGAGCACCACGTCGGCCACCGCCTCGCGCGTGACGTAGGCCGTATCCGGGCCCATCTCGGCGAGGTTGGCGGCCGTGCGGATCGCGGCGGGAGCGAGCGCATTGGCACGCACACCGTTGTCTCGCTCTTCCTGCGCGAGGGCCTGTACGAGCGTGAGTACCGCGCCCTTGGCCGCCGCATACGCGGCGATTCCCGACACGCGCGCTCCCGGCAGGGCCGCCTCCGAACCGAAGAAGACCATCGCGCCCTTCGTGGCGCGCACGAGCGGCAGGAAGGCGCGCGCGGTCAGATACGCCGTCGTGAGATTGATCGTGAATTGGCGGGTCCACGCAGCGGGATCGCTGTCGGCCACCGGACCACTCGCCGCGAACCCGCCGGCGAGATGCACGAGCGCGTGGACGCGGCCACTCGTGGCATCACGCACGCGAGCGGCGAGCGCGTCGACAGCGGCAGGGTCACTCAGATCGGCCGAGAGGGCGGCGGAGCGCAGTCCAGCCGCGTTGAGCGCGTCGCTCCGCGCGCGGGCCTCGTCCCCCGTGCGATCGACCAGATAGACCCGAGCGCCGCGCTCGGCGAAGGCGCGCGCCACGGCCTCGCCGACCTGACCTTCGCGTCCGACTCCCGTCAGGACCACGCTTCGCCCCGAGAGCTCCATACGACCCTCCCTGTCCGATGCGCCGCGGCGCGAGTCGCGAACTACCGGACTCGGCTCTTGGCATGAAGTATGTGGAAGGGAATGGCCAAATGCGAAAAATGATGCGGGTCAAGCGAGTCGCCCTCGTGCTGGGCATCCTGCTGGTCAGTGTGCTGTCGCTGATCGGCATCCTCTCCATCACGCGCGGCACGCCGGTGAAGGCCGTCGTGGCGATCGGCGATCATGACGGTCCGCCGGTGATCACCGACTCGTTGTTCGCCCAGTCGATGGAACTGTATACGGGTCTGCATCTGACGCGCGGGAACGCCGCGCAGCAGATGCTGAACGGCGTCGGGACGTACCCACAACTCTGGAAGGACCTGCGCGCGGCCCGGCGGACGATCACCGTGCAGATGTACTACTCGCAGCCGGGCGCCGTCGCGGACACGATGGCCGCCGTGCTCAAGGAGCGTGCGCGCGCGGGCGTGCGGGTGCTGTTCGTGCTCGACGCGTTCGGCTCGCAGAACCTCAAGCGTGACTGGGCCGACAGCCTTCGCGCGGGGGGAGTGGAGCTGGCATTGCTTCGTCAGCTCCACTGGTATTCGCTGCACAACGCAAGCGATCGCTCGCACGTGCGCGTGGTCGTCGTCGACGGCGAGGTCGGGTACACCGGTGGCTTCGGGCTCGCCGACTACTGGCTGGGCGACGGGCGCGCGAAGGATCAGTGGCGTGAGACGAACGTGCGATTCGAGGGACCAGCGGTGATGGGACTGCAAGCGGCGTTCGCCGCGGCGTGGGCCGAGTGCACGGGGGAGCTGATCTCGGGCGACATCTTCTTTCCGAAGAAGGCGTTCACCGACGTGGACGGCGGCGTGCGCGCCGGCCTGTTCTTCTCGTCGCCGACGACGGGAAGCACGCCGGCGGAGCGGTTCATCGCGCTGTCGATCGCGAGTGCGCGGAAGACGCTCTACGTCGCCAACTCGTACTTCGTTCCGGACGACGACTTCCGAAAGCTGCTCAAGCAGGCGCGCGCGCGCGGCGTGGATGTGCGCGTCCTCACGGTGAGCAAGGAGACGGACGTCAAGACGACGTGGTGGGCGGGGCGCTCACGCTACGAGGAACTGCTCGCTGCCGGCATCCGCATCTACGAGTATCAACCGACGATGATGCATGCCAAGACATTCATCGTCGACGGGCTGTGGGGCTCGATCGGCTCGATGAACTTCGACAATCGGTCACTCGCGTTCAACAACGAGTCGAACCTCGCGTTCCTCAATGCGACCCTCGGCGCACAGATGGACTCGACGTTCCTGGACGATCTGACGCGCTCGAAGGAGATCACGCTGGCGGAATTCAAGCGCCGGCCGTGGTACAATCGCGTGATCGAGTACGGCGCGGCGGTGTTTTCGAGACTGCTTTAGAACGTGGTGAGTTGGTGCGTTGGATCGCTGGTTGGTTGGGTCGGTTGATTGGTGAGTTGAACGGCCCTGGCCACGAACCAGCGTGGAGACCCTTCAGTGGGGCTTCCATGCCGGTTGTCGCCAGGGCCGTTCGGTTCACTAGCTCACCGACCAACTATCCAACGATCCAGCTCACCAACTCACCGAATATCCGCTCGTCCGAGTGCCGCTCGCACTGCTTCACGCATGGCGACGAGGGCTTCGTCGCGCGCGGCGGGGGCGTCGTCGCGGACGTGGATCTCGATGCCGTCCGCGACGGGGACGCGGCGCCAGCTGGCCGAGCGTTCCTCGTCGGTGTCGCGAACGGCTTGATCGGCGCCCGCGCCGAGCGCGGGCGCGAGCGAGGCCGCCACGCGGCGCTCGAGCGCGTCGCCGGTGACCTCCTTCATCTCCCGCTTGATCCCCTCGAGCGTCGCTCCCTCGCGCTGGCGGATCTTGATGGAGAGGAGCTGCAGCAGATGCCGATAGTTGTACGTCGCCGCCGTGCCCGCGCCCTCGGGCCGGTCCAGCAGTCCGCTCGCGACATAGAACCGCACCGAGCGTGCACTCGGCGCGACGCGCGCCGACGCGTTCGTGGGCCGAATGCCCGCCGCGTCGACGAGCGCAGTGACGTGGGCGGCGAGTCCACGCGCGTTCCAGGGGGCGTGACGCGAATGGGCGCGCAGCAGCGCAACAGGAGTCATCGAAGAATCCGCCATAGGCGGCGCAAGATAACGAACGCCGTCGGCCGATGTGAGCCGGTGTCGCGATCCGGTCGTGGAACCGTCAGGCCATCGCGAGGTGTGATCCACCGGAGCCCGACCAGCGTCGAGCCCGCTCGAGGAACGAGCGGAGCGCCGCATTGAACTCGTCGGGTCGCTCGTCGTGCGGAAGATCGCCGGCGTCCTTCACGAGCGACCACTCGAGATCGTGCTTGATGACGCGGAATGCGTGCGCGTGCTCGACCGAATTCTGTCGCGCGAGCTCGCCCCACAACAGCAGCGTGGGCTGGCGGACGCGACGCAACGCCGTGCGCACGTCGACGTTGAGCTTCCCACTCAACAGCGCGGCGACCGCGTGTTTGCCCCCCAGCTGGCGCGCCACGCGTACGTAGTGCTGCACGAGCGCCGGGGTGACCATGTGGTCGTCGACGTAGATGCTCTCGAGGTGTCGGCGCAGCCTGGTCGGTGACGTGAGGCGGTTGTAGATGGTGTTGCCGACGATCGGCGCGCCGAGCAGAAGCCGCGTCGTTCCACTCGCCGACGGCGCGGGATCGCGCATGTAGGCCACACCAGTCGGCGCGACGAGGGCCATGGAGGTGATGTGGCGCGGATCACGCCCGGCGAGCGCAACGAGCTGCGCGGCGGTGAGGCCGCTTGCCACGACGGCGCACGGCTCGCGGACGACGCGCGCCACGAGATCACCGAGCAGCGCCTGATACAGTCCCGGCGTGTAGCGCGCGGCGGGGCGATCGGAGCGGCCGAAGCCGAGCAGGTCGACGGCGACGACGCTATGTCGCTCGCTCAACGCAGGGACGACGTGACGCCACTCGAGCGAGGAGGCGCCGGGATACATGCCGTGCAGGAGCAGCACGGGCCTGCCTTCGCCATGCCGCGTCAGGGCGATGCGATGGCCTCGCCAGCGGATCTCGTCCGACTCGCCGCCAAGGACGTCGTCGTCCACCAACTCGCGCGCCGAAGCCGTGCCGTACAACGCTGCCGCACCGATCGCCGCACCACCGACCACTGCCGTGTTACGCCACCGCATCGCCGTCGCCTCGCTGCTCCGTTGCCATGCGCCATGCTCCGTCCGCCATCGACGGGCGCTCCTTCACGTACGACCAGCCGTGCGGAAGGTGTCTCCGTCACGTGCTGTTCGGACACGTGCCGTTCGGTGCATTGACGCACGAAGGGCCCGCGCGCAATCACGGCGTGGCGAAACGGCCGGCGGTCGCCGGCCAGCGCGCGCGCCGGGACGGCGTGTGGAGCGCAAGTGATTGGCTAGTAGTGACTTGCTGAATTACGCGCTCGCGAGGGGGAGGAGCACGGTGGCAGTGGTGCCATGCTCGGGGGCACTCTCGAGCGCGATGGTGCCGCCGTGCTCCTCGACGATGCGCTGGCAGAGCGCGAGGCCGATCCCGGTGCCGCCCGGTTTGGTGGAAAAGAAGATCTCGAACACGCGCGGCAGCACGTGCGGGGGAATGGCCGCGCCGCCGTTGTGCAGGCGGCAGCGCCACATGCCGGTGGGCAGTACGCTCGACGTGAGCGTCAGATCGCTCCCTTCGGGCGCGGCGTCGGTGGCGTTGGCGAGCAGGTTGACGAACACCTGGGCGAGCTGCTGCGAGTCGATCGCGCAGGCCGAGCGTGTGGCGCGCGTGCGCTCGAGCAGAACGGCGCGACTCTCCAGCAGCCCGCGCTGCTTCTCGAGCACCTCATCCCACACGTCGTCGGGATCGCCCGTCTCGAGGCGGATCGGGCTGGGACGTCCATACTCGAGCAGCGAGCTGACCACGCTGTTCAGCCGCTCCACCTCGCGCAGGATGCGTCCGACATTCTTCTCGACGACGGGATCGTCCTTGACGCGGAAGCGGAGGAGCTGCGCCGCAGAGGAGATGCCGAACAGCGGATTGCGCAGCTCGTGCGCGACGCCGGCAGACACCTCAGCGATCGCCTCGAGACGACGCTTGTGCCCGACGCGCTGAACGAGCCGCGCCCGTTCCACTGCGGCTGCCGTCTCCGCGGCGAGCGTGACGAGCACGCGGCGCGACTCCTCGATGCGGTGCGGCGCGAGCGGTTCGGACGTGAGCGTGATGGCGCCGAGCACTCCGGCGTCGCTCGTGATCGGTGCCGTGATCTCGATGCTCTCGGCCGAGGCGCGCGTCACCACCTGGCCGGTCTGCACCGCGTCGGGGTGAACGAGACGCAGCGTCGCCGTCTCGGCGTCGGCCAGCGCGATGGCGACCGCATCGCACGCCAGGCCGCGGTGAAGCTGCTGCGCCACCTCGTGGAGCGCGCGGTCGATGGTGATGGTGCGCGCGAGTGCCATCCCCGTGTCGACGAGCACCTCGCGCCACCGATGGCTCGACGTGATGTCGACCGTGGAGAAGGCGAAGCCCGTCACGGCGCGGCCCTCGCCGATCGCGCTCACCTGCATGAGGAAGGTGCGCTCCTCCGCCGGAGCGCTGCAGGCGAACTCCCAGGCGATCGACGCCGCACGTCCTTCGCGCAGCGTCGCCATGGCCTGCTCGATCTGGTCGCGTGACGCGATGTCGGCGATCGCCTCCCAGATGGAGGTGCCGATCACCGTTTCTTCGTCGCCAAGCTGTGGGGCGCCGTTGGACTGGGCGAACCGCGCCCACGAGCGATTCATGAACGTGATGCGCCCGTCCAGATCCACCGTGTAGATGGTCATCGGCAAGGCGTCGAGCACCTGGCGCTCGAGAGACGTCATACGCGGAATGTTACGGGACGGCGACGAAGGACGGAAGCAAAACGCCGAGGGGCGCGGCTGGTTCGCCACGCCCCTTGGAAAGAGATGCGGACGGCGCTACGGTCAGCGCCGTCTGCCTGCGGCCTTCTTGGCCGACTTCTTCGCGCCACTCTTCTTGGCGACGCTCTTCTTCGCCGAGCTCTTCTTGGCCGAGGTCTTCTTCGCCGCCTTCTTCGCTCCTCCACTCGACTTCTTGGCAGAGGACTTCTTGGCGGAGGACTTCTTGGCCCCGGCCTTCTTCGCGGCTCCCTTCTTCGCCGCGCTCTTCACACCGCCCGTCTTTGCGGCCCCCGTCTTTGCCGCGCTCTTTGCGGGAGCCTTCTTGGCCGGAGTCGTAGCCGCCTTTTTGGCGCCGCCGCCGGACTTTGCCGCCGTCCTGGAGGCGCCGCCGCCCGCCCGGCCCGCCGATGCTCCCGCTGTCTCTTCGAAGACGTTTCCGCGCACGACGGCGCTCTTGCCGCCCGGAGGCTCGGCAGTGGCGGGGTGCTTGGAGGCCGTTACCGGCGCCTTCGCGCCCGCGTTTCCGGCGGCACCTTTACCGCCAGCGGCACCGCCGCCAGCCGGACGCCCCGCCGAGCGTGGAGCGCGCGCCACCACGAGCGGACTCTCCTCTTCGTCGTCATCGCCCTCGACGACCGGCGTGCCGAGCCCTTCTTCCTCGTCGTCGTCCGCGTCGTCCGTGCTGTCCCAGAGATCGTCGCTGTCGTCCTTGTGGGTCGTCCAGCCGCCGTCCTCTTCGTCGTCGTCGTCGTAGGACGACCCACCGCCGCCGCCATAGCCAAGATCATCGACGTCGTCGTCGCGATCGGAGAATCGGAGCTCGTCGTTCACTTCGTCACCGCGCGGCATCACCGCCTCCTGTGGAGATAGGAAAGTCGGACCAGCGAATCGTCCCGGCAGTGGGCGTGCAGGACGCGCGACCCGCGCGGCGCGCGCTGCACACCGTATGCCTCGCGCCGGACGATCACCGGCATCACCGCACGTCACCCATGTTCGGGTGCCGCGCAGACGACTTCGTACATGACCTCCTTGTAAGGCCGCGCGCGGAATCCGTCAAGCGGATTCCGCGCGCTGGTGTGGCACGAGGACGTGACGTGCTTCGCGCGCTCAGTCGCCCGCAGTCGGGGCGGGGGCGGGCGCCGGGCTGCGACCGGGGGCCGGCGCCGGGGTGGGGATGGCCGCGTCGTGATCGCTCGCGCTGGTGAGCCGAGCGCTCACCCAGCTGCCGAGATCGTCGAGGAACGTGTACATCACCGGCACGACGAAGAGCGTGAGCAAGGTGGAGGTAATGAGCCCTCCGATGACGGCGCGCGCCATGGGCGCGCGCTGCTCGGCGCCGGCGCCGATGGCGAGCGCCAGCGGGATCATGCCGAAGATCATGGCCACCGTGGTCATGATGATCGGGCGGAGGCGAATCCGTCCTGCGGAGAGCAGCGCGTCGACGCGACTCTGCCCGTCGGCGCGGAGCTGGTTGGTGAAGTCGACGAGCAGGATGCCGTTCTTGGTCACGAGCCCCATGAGCATGATGATGCCGATCATCGTCATCACGTTCAGGTTGCCACGCGTGAACAGCAGCGCGAGCGCCACGCCGATGAAGCTGAGCGGCAGCGCCAGCATGATCGCCAGCGGCTGGAGGAAGGAGCCGAAGAGGGAGGCAAGGATCAGATAGATGAAGACGACGGCGAGCATGAGCGCCTCGAGCACGTAGCCCTTCGTCTCCTCGAGACTCTGCACGTCGCCGCCGAACTCGGTGTGATAGCCGGGCGGCAGGCCGAGCGCGTCGATCGCCTGCTGGACGTTGCGAGCGACGTCTCCGAGTGCGAAGCCCGGCAGCACGCCGGCGGACAGTGTCACCTGCTGCTCGAGCTGACGCCGCTCGATCTGCTGCGGTCCGACCCCCGCACGAACATCGGCGACCTGGGCGAGCGGCACCATCGACGGAATCCCGCTCGCACCGTTGAAGGTGGAGGCGACGGGCAGCCCCGAGACGTCGGCCGCCGAGGTGCGCAGCGAGTCGGGGAAGACGACGACGACGTCGTGCGAGAAGCCCTGCGGATCCTCCCACGTCGTGACGCGGGAGCCGCTGAACAGGGGCTGGAGCGTGGACGCCACGGCGCCCACGCCGAGGCCGGCGCGCCAGGCCTCCTGCCGGTCGACGCGAACGTCGAGCTGCGGGATATCGCCCTCCTCACTCGAGTTGGGCTCGGCCACGCCAGTCACGTTGCGGACGGCTTGCAGGGTACGGTCGGCGACCAACTTCAATCGCGTCGGCTCGGGCCCCTGCACACTCACCTGGATCGGCGGACGGAAGCCGCCGAAGATCGAACGCTGGCCCTGGATCTGAGGCCGGACGCCCGGGATCTGGCGCAGCTTGCCGCGCAGATCGTTCTGGATGACGGCCAGCGTGCGGTCGCGGTCGTGCTTGAGCGAGACGAACACCTGCCCCTGGTTCGGGGACCCTCGGAAGCCGCCGCCGACCGAGAGATAGGTGAAGTCGGTCTCCGGCTGCTTGAGGAGGAAGTTCGCGATCTCGCGTCCGCGATCCACCGTGTACTCGAGCCGCGAGCCCGGCGGCGTGCGGAAGCTCACGGTGAACTCGTCGGCGTTCACGTCGGGGAGCCAGGTGAAGCCGAGCCGCGGGAGGATCAGGAAGCTGGCGATGATCGTCGAGGCGGCGACCGCGAGCACGGTCAGCCGGTGGGACAGCGCCCAGCCCAGCCCGCGCGGATAGCGGTCGGCCGTGCGCTCGAACCAGTCGTTGAACGCGAACGCGACGCGACGGATGGGGTTCGCCTTCTTTCGCTGCGCGGCCTGGTGCTCCCCGCCGTCGTTGGCGCTGTGCTCGATCTCGGGATCGGCCCACACGCTCGACAGCATCGGATCGAGCGTGAAGCTCACGAACAGCGACACAAGCACGGCGAAGGTGACCGTGACGCCGAACTGGAAGAAGATCTTGCCGATCACGCCGCCCATGAACGCGACCGGGATGAACACGGCCACGACGGCGAAGGTCGTCGCCATCACGGCGAGCCCGATCTCGTCGGTGCCCTCCTTGGCGGCGAGGTCGTGCGCTTTCCCCATCTCGAGGTGGCGCACGATGTTCTCACGCACGACGATCGCGTCGTCGATCAGCAGCCCGATCGCGAGCGAGAGCGCGAGCAGGGTCATGGTGTTCACGGTGAAGTCGAACACCCACATGATGAAGAACGCGCTGATGATCGAGACCGGCAGGGTGAGGCCGGTGATGACGGTCGACCGCCAGGAGTTCAGGAACAGGTAGATGATCATCACCGTGAGGATCGCGCCGAGCACGATCGAGAGCTGCACGTCGGCGAGCGACTCGCGGATGCGGCGCGAGTCGTCGCGGATGACGGTCATCTTGATGTCGGCCGGCAGCTGGCGCTCCAGGCTGCCCACCGCTTCGCGCACCGCGTCGGCGACGTTGACCGTGTTCGCGCCCGAGATCTTGAGCACCTCGAGCGAGACGGCCGGGGCGAAGCCGGCCGGATCGCTGATCTCGGCCGCGGTGCGTCGCTCAGCGGCGCCGTCGACCACGGTGGCCACGTCGCCGATGCGAATCGGGGTGCCGTTGCGCACGGCGACGGGGATGTCGGAGAACGCGGCTGGATCGATGATGCGGCCCGTGACGCGCACGAGCCGCTCGGTGGCGCCGCGCTCGATGCGGCCGGCGGGCACTTCCTGGTTTTCGCGCTGAAGCGCGGTCGAGAGCTGCGACGGCGACAGCCCATAGGCGTTGAGGGCGACCGGGTCGACCTGGACGCGGATCTGGCGCGCGTTGCCGCCGACCACGTTCACGCCGCCCACTCCCTCGATCGCCTCGATGCGCGTCTGCACGACCTCGATGGCCAGGTCGGTGATCTCGCGGATGGGCCGCTCACTCGACCGGAGCGCGATCGACATGATCGGCTGCTCGTTGGGGTCGAAGTGCTGAATGATCGGCTCCTCGATGTCCTGCGGCAGCGCGCGCCGGATGCGCGCCACCTTGGCCTGCACGTCCTGCTGCGCGACGGAGACGTCGACGCCGAGATTGAACTGGAGGCGGACGATCGAGACGCCTTCGAGCGAGGTGGAGGTGATCTCCTTGATCCCCTGCACGGTGTTCAGCGCTTCCTCGATCGGCTTGGAGATCTCGCGCATCATCACTTCCGGCGAGGCGCCGGGGTACGTCGTCTGCGCGACGACGACCGGGTAGGTGATGTCGGGGTACTCATCGATCGCCAGGCGCTTGTAGCTGACGACGCCGAGCACGACGAGCGCCACCATCATCATGGTGGCGAAGACGGGCCGCTTGATCGAGACGTCTGAGAGGATCATCGAAAGACCTGATGCTGAATGGTCGGGCGCGTGGCGCCCGCGCGCCTACGGCCGGCGGACCTGCTGCCGCTCGGCGCCGGCGATCGTGACCTGCATGCCGCGGCCGAGGGTACCGACGTTGCCGACGATGACCTTGTCGCCGTTCTGAAGCCCCTCGGTGACCTGCGCGACGCCCAACTGCTCGTCGACCGCGCCGAGCTGCACGGGCGCGACGTTGAGCGTCTTGCCGTCGATGCGATACACGAACGGCTTGCCGTCCTCCTGGCCCTGCCGCAGGGCGCCGGTGGGGACGGCGAGGACGTTGGCGAGCGTGCGGCTCACCACGCGGCCCGTGGCGAAGGTGCCGCCGCGCAGCGTGTTGCCGGGATTCGGAACCTGCACGTACACCGTGACCGCGCGCGTGGCCGGATCGATCGTCGGGCTCACGCGCGCGACCGTGCCGTCGAACCGCCGCGCGTCGGCGACGAAATGCACTACCTGTCCCTCGCGCAGCGCGGTCGCCTGTCGCGCAGGCACCGCGGCGGCCAGCTCAAGGGTACCGCTTCGCACGATCGTGAACATCGGCGCGCCGCGCGCGAGGTGGACGCCGCCGTCGACGAGCCGCTTCTCGACGACGCCGCTCGATGGCGCAACGACGCGCGTGTCGCGCGCCTCGTTGCCGCTGGCGCGCAGCCGTGCCTGCGCGGCGGCGAGCCGCGCACGCGCGGTGGCCACGGCCTGCTGTGAGCTCTTGAGGTCACGCTCGGCGATCGCACCCGCCTTGAATAGCGACTCGTTCTGCTCGAGCGTCCACTGCGCGTTCGCCAGCTCGGCGTTCGCCGCCACGCGATCGGCCTCGGCGCTCGCGCGACTGCTCTCCTGCGCGCTCGCCTCGAACCGCGCGAGCAGCTGGCCGGCGCTCACCTGCTCACCCTCGCGTACGTACACCGCCATGAGGTCGCCTTCGATCCGGGAGCGGACGTCGATCGTCTCGAGCGGACGCAGGTCGCCGGTGAGCGCGACACCGTCCTCGATCGTCATCGGGGCCACGGTGGCGACGTCGCTCTCCGCGAGCGTGATCGAGGGTGATGGGCGTCCACCGGTGCTGCCCCCTCCCCCTCCCCCTCCCCCTGGGCCGCGCGCCGCGCCTGCGCCGCCGCCCGCGGGACCGCCCTGCTGCGCCGCGGCGGCGCCACGAGTGCTCTCGGCGCTGGCGGCGGAGCCGGCCGCGTCCTTCGAGCAGGCGGCCGCCACCGAGAGCAGCGCGAGAGTGAGCGGAACGGCGCGGAGCGTGGGAGAATTCGGTCGCATTCGACTATCTCGGAGCCGACGGCGTCGTCGACATCGGCGGGAGCGGGATCGGCCTGCCGAGCGCGCGCGCGAGGTCGGCCGATGCGAGGAAGAGATCGTACGTGGCGCGAGCCTCGGTGCTCTGTGCGATCAGCAGTGCGAGCTGCGCATCGGAGACTTCGAGCTGTGTGGTGAGGCCGCGCGTGAAGCGGAGCTGCGCGAGCTGGAACGCCTCCTGCGCCTCGCCCGAGCTCTGGTGGGTCGCCTCATACGCAGCGCGCGCCCGGCGCAGCTCGGCGCGCGCACGCGCGACCTCGAGCGCGACCGTCTCGCGCTGCTGCTGCAACTGCAGCTCGGCGACGCGATACTGCGCCTGCGCGAGTTCTACGTTCGAGCGCACGCGGAAGCCGTCGAAGATCGGAAAGGAAAGGTTGAGCGCGAGCTGCCGGTCGGAGAAGAAGCCCCCGTTCTGACACAGTCGCCCCGCGGCGGTGCCCGGTGGGCAGTCCTCGACCGTGAGCGCACCGCGAGTGCGCGGGACACCATAGCCGATCGGCGGGAAGGCGGAGAAGCCCGTCTGGAAGAGGAGCGAGAGCTGCGGATAGTAATCGGCGCGCGCCACGGTGACGCTGAGGCGGCGCGCGGACACGGTCAGCTCGGCCGAGCGGATCGCAGCGCGGTCGGGGGTCCCGGTGGTGTCGAGCTGGGAGAGCAGCGATGCGGCGCTGATCGAGTCGATGCGGGTCACGAGCACGAGGGGCTGGTCGACCGGCACATTGAGCAACCGCTTGAGGTCGAGCAGCGCGAGCTCGCGATCGTTGCGTGCGGCGATCGCGACGGGCTCCAAGTTGGACCGCTCGACGCGAACGCGGAGCACGTCGTAGCGCGCGGCCTGGCCGGCTTTGTAGAGTTGCTCGAGCTGCGTCACACGGCTCGAGGCAACCGTGAGGTTGCTGTCCTGCAGCTCGGCGATTCGCGCGGTGTAGAGCCCCTGGAGGTAGGCGCGCTGGACCCCCAGCGTCACGGTCGCGCGCGTCTCGGTCTCGTCCTCGCGCGCGGACTGTCGCACATCGTTCCCGGCACGAATGCCGGCCAGGATTCGGCCGCCCTGAAAGATCGTCTGCGAGAGCGTCGAGTTGAACGTGTAGGTGTTGGGCTGATTGAACAGCGAGCCCACTGCCTGTCCGCGTGCGCTCTCGTAGACGTGCGTGTACGTGCTGTTGAAGCGCAGCTGCGGCAACCCGTTGGCGCGGATGTTGGCATACTGCGCGTCGGCGACTCCGATCTGGGCGTTCGCGAGCCCGATCTCGTCGCTCTGGCGAAGTCCCAGGGTCACCGCCTGATCCAGCGACAGACGAAGCGTGTCCGTCGATCGTGCGGGATTCTGTGCGGCGAGCCGGTGGGAGGTGATCAAAAGGGCGAGCGCGACGCTACGTCGCACCCACCCTGCGGAAGGGCAGCTAAGTCGATGCATCACGAAAATATACGCCCAGCCTGGGCCCGACGTTGGCCAGATGACGGCGACGGCACCGTGTCGCACAGTGTGGCAGATTGCATCGACCGCGCCCGCTCGCCAACGCGTCGATCGGCGCCTCTACGTGAAGTCTCGTTCACGCACGATTCCGTCGCCAATGCCCAAGCTCCTCGTTCTGTTCCAATCCGATAGCCCCGACGTGGTGCGCCTGGCCAACGCCGCGGCGGAGGGTGCGCGCAGCGTACGCTTCGCCGAAGTGGACCTGCGCCGCCTGGCAGACTCCGATGGCGCGCGCGCTCCCGCAGTCGACGTCGACGGGCGCGTGGACCGTGCGCTGGAACAGGTCGACGACATGGGGACGTACGACGGGCTGATCCTCGCCCCAGCGCGCGAGGTCGACGGTGGGGATGCACTCGCACGGGCGCTCGGGGCGGTCAGTGGCTCGCTCGTGAACAAAGTGGGCAGCGCGCTGACGCCGGCGACCGGGGGCGACCGGCGCGCGGTGCTCTGGTCCATCCTGAGCCCGATGGCGGACCGGGGGATGATCCTCGTGCCCGCCCCGTTCAGCGACGAGGGCGCATCCGACGACGAGCCGGCCCGCCGCCTCGGCAAGCGAGTGGCGGAGGTGATCGGGTGGGTGACGCACGCCCGGTCGCACCACCACCACTGAGCCACCTGCGCGAGGCTGGTGGGTCAGCCGTCGACGAATTCCACGGTGACGGGCTGGGTAATCAGTCCCGCCTCGACTCCCCGCTCCAGGAAGAGGCGGACCGCTCGTCGTCCACGCTCGCCGTAGTCGAGCGTCCAGTCGTTCACGTACATGCCGACGAACGTATCGGCCTTGGAGCGGTCGAGGCCGCGGGCGTACTGCATCGCGTGGTCGAGCGCACCGACGCGGTGTTGCAGGCCATACGCTATGCTGTCACGAAGATGTCGTGAAATCTTCGCTGTGAGGGCTGATCCGAGGTCCTTACGAACGACGTTGCCGCCGAGCGGAAGCGGGAGACCCGTCTCTTGGAACCACCATTCTCCCATGTCCGCGACGAGGTGCAGCCCCCGCTCGCCGAAGGTGAGCTGTCCCTCATGGATGAGGAGGCCCATGTCCACCTCGCCGTCCACCACGGCGTCCTCGATCGCGTCGAATGGAGTGAAGACGGGAGTGAAGACGGGCTCGTACAGGCGAAGGGCCAGGTAGGCGCTCGTGAGCGGGCCGGGGATCGCGATCCGCTTGCCTCGCACATCGGCCCGGGACGCGGGCTCACGCGCGACGAGCCGAGGTCCATACCGATCGCCCATCGAGGCGCCGTGCGGGAGCAGGGCGTACTGGTCGCTCAGATAGGCGTAGGCGTGGATCGAGACCGCCGTCACTTCGAGCTCGCCGCGCATCGCGCGCTGGTTCAGGCTCTCGATGTCCTGCAGCTCGTGGACGTAGGTGAGGCCTTCGGTGTCGATCTTCCCGGCGGCGAGCGCGTAGAACATGAACGCGTCGTCCGAGTCGGGGCTGTGGGCCACGTGGATGGTCGTCATCGGATAGGGCGAGGGATCACTTCGCAGCGGAACGCGCCGTGGCGAGCGCAGTGTCGATGTCGTTCCGGTGCAGGAGATACTCTGGAAGCGCCGCCGAGCGTTCCGCCGCTTCGGCGGCGAGAAGGCGCGCGTCGAGTGCGCCGGCGCGTGCGGCGCTCCCCTCCATGCGCGCGACACGCGCGGCGAGGATGAGCCCGAGCAGGTGTGTCGGTCGCACCTTGAGGATGGTGTCGGCCTGCGCGCGGGCGAGCGCCGTGTCGCCACCGACCTCGCCGAGTCGGCCGAGGTCGTAGCGCTGGTCCAGGTTGAGCGGGCCGATCATCTCGTACGCGGCGCGCGCCATGGGGAGGAAGGAGCGCACCGCATCCTCACGCCCCGCCTCGTGCTCGGTCATGATCCGATCGTACAGACGCTCGGCGCGCTGCTCGGGGCTGAGCTGACTGATGTCGGGGGCGCGAGGCACGGGGCCAGCGGGAGCACGGCCTGCGTCAGCGGTGGCGGACGGACCGATCGGCGTGGCGCCCTGCATGTTGGCGCCGTCGAGCACCTCGGTCGTCGGCGCGTCGGAGTTGCCACGCGCGCCGAAGCGCTGCCCGACGACGAGTGCCGTGAGCGACACGAGCGCGATCGCCGCGACCGCCCAGGGGAGCGCGCTGGCGAGCCCGCGCGACGGCGCGGTCGATGGCGCGCCCGCGGGGGTCCCGCAGCGGTGGCAGAATCGGGCGCCCGGGGTGAGCGAGGCGAAGCACGTGGCGCAGGTCGCGCCGGCGAGCGCGGTGCCGCAGCTCGAGCAGAAGCGGCCCGAGGCCGGCGCGCCGCAGGAGGGACAGCGCGACGTGCTGGTACCGTCGGGCGTCGGCGCGACCGGTGAAGCCGGGGGTGTCGTCATCGCCTCAAAGCTACATCGCGGCGACACCCCCTGGCAGCGGACGCGCGAGTGTGCTCAGGGCACCGGGCGCTGGTACGGAGCCACTTGCTCGGCCACCGTCGCCTTGTCTCCGACGACGACGAGCGTCATGCGATCGGGCGTGAGGTACGTGGCGGCCATGCGCTGTATCTCAGCCGGGGGCACCGCGAGAACACGCTTCACGTAGCCACTGAGGTAGTCATCGCCGAAGCCCTGCAGCTCGGACTCGGCCAGCAGATTGATGATGCCGCCGCGCGACGCGTTCCGCAGCACGAAGATGCCGATCATGTTGTTCTTGATGCCGTCGACCTCGGCCGGCGGTGGTGTCTCCTTCTGCAGGCGTGCGATCTCGCCGAAGATCTCCTTGAGCGAGGCGCCGGTGAACTTGGTGGTCACGTCGGCCTGCTGCACCCAGTAGGCGGAATGCCGATGGGTGCCGAGGTAGCTATACGGCGAGTAGGTGTAGCCCTTCTGCTCCCGGATGTTCGTCGTGATGCGCGAGCCGAAGGTGCCGCCGAGCAGGGCGTCGGTGACCTCGAGCGCGGTGTAGTCCTTCGCGGTCGGGTCGGGCACGGGGAGTCCGAGCATGATCGTGGACTGGGGCGCCGCTGGTCGGTCGAGGAGGCTCAGGCCAGGGTGAGGACGCGGTACGGGCACGTTGTCGGTGGGCGCCGGGCCCGCGGCCCACCCGTCGAATGCCTCGCGGATCGCGCGCTCCATGGGTGCTGCGTTGAACACGCCCGCCACGTACAGATGCGCGCGCGTCGCGTTGAAGTTGCGGGCGTGGAAGGCGCGCACCTGCGCGATCGTGTAACCCTGAAGCATCTCGGGTGTGGGGAACAGACGACCATACGGGTGGTCGCCGTAGACCGTCTTGACGAACTGCTCCTGCGCTATGGACTGCGGCTGACTCTTCGCGATCGCGACTTCACGCGCCTTCGTGCTCGTGATGCGCGCCAGCTCGCTCTCGGGGAAGCGCGGAGTACGCAGTACCTGCGCGACGAGCCGCACCATGTCGGGACCATGTTCGCTCAGCACCGCGCCACCGATCTGGGTGCGGTCGTCTCCAACGTTGACGACGAGCTCGCCGCCCATGCCTGCGACCCGCTGCGCGACCTGCGTAGCGGTGAGCTCGGTCGTTCCCTCTCGCATCATCTCGCCTGTAATGTCGGCGAGCGCGACCTCGTTGGATCCCTCGTCGATGTGTCCCGTACGGACGATGCAATACACCGACGCCTTGGGCACCGTGCCGAACGGCACCAGCGTGACGCGCATGCCGTTGGCGAGGGTGAACTCGCGCTTGGGCGGCACGGTGAAGGACTTCGGCGTGCCGAGCGGCGGAGGTTGCTCGCGGGCGGGTTGCTGGGCGTCGGCGCCTCGCGCGGCGACGGAGAGTGCCGCGGCGAGCACCGCTGCGCGGCCAAAAGTGATCATGCGCACGGGTGATCCTCCGCGATCAGTGGGAGCCGGCGGCGGACTTCGCCGCCGGGACGATGAATTCGATCGTGCGATTCGTCGGCCGCAGATACTCCTGCGCCGTGCGCTGGAGCAGTGCGGGAGTGACCCGCGCGAATCCCTGCTCGAGCTGGTTGATGCGATCGGGCTCGTCGTCGAACAGTGCGAACGAGGCGAGCAGATTGGCACGTCCGAATCCGGCGAACTGCTCCATTTCGGTATACAGCGCGGAGCGGACCTTCACGCGCGCGTGGTCGAGCGTGGCCTGATCGACCGGGGTGGTCCGCAACGGCGCGATCGCCGCGTCGATGGCGGCGACGAGGGAATCCGCCGGCTTGTCGGCGTCGTGGAAGGCCTGCATCTCCCACAGCATCGGCCCCCGGTAGTCGTACATGCTGCCGAGGCCGAAGTTGATCCCGGCGTCGATACCACCCGTGAGCGCACGGCGCTGCACCAGCTCCTGATACAGACGTGAATCGCGCCCCTGGGCGAGGAGCTGGTCGATGAGTCCGAAGGCGAACCACTCGGGGGTGAAGCGTTCCGGCACGTGATAGGCGACGCCGATGGCCGGCCGTGTGGCGAGCGAGTCGACGCGCGTGAACCGCTTCTCGGCGGTCTGCCGTGGCTCGGTGAGATCAGGTTTGGGTGGAACGACAGCCGAAGGAATGCCGGCGAAGTACTCGGTGATCCACGCCCGCGTCGCACCGACGTCGATGTCCCCGGTGACCACGAGGACCGCATTGCGCGGTGAGTAGTAGGTGCGGAAGAAGTCCGACGCGTCCTTGATGGAGGCCGAGTCGAGGTCCGACATGTCACCGTAGAAGTTGTGCGCGTTGTACCAGTTCGAGTTCGCGTGCATCGGCAGGTCGATCCATGGAAACCCGCCGTACGGCTGATTGAGCACGTTCACCCGCACCTCGTTCTTCACGACGTCGCGCTGGTTGTTGACGTTCGCCGTGTCGATCGCGAGGCCGCGCATCCGGTCGGCTTCCGCCCACAGGATGCGACGCACCGCGTGGCTGGGCACTACCTGGAAGTAGTTCGTGAAATCGAACCGTGTCGATCCGTTCAGGATGCCGCCGTTCTGTTCGACGAGGCGGATGAACTCCAGCTTGCCGAGGTTGCGCGAGCCCTGGAACATCAGGTGCTCGAAGAGGTGCGCGAAGCCCGTGCGGTCGCGCGGCTCGAGCCGGAAGCCGACGTTGTAATAGACAGCGACGACCGCGGTCGGCACCGTCGACTCGCGCGAGAGAACGACCTTGAGACCGTTCGGCAGCCTGTAGTACTCGATGGGCACGCGGAGCGTGCCGGACGCGCGCGGCTGCTGTGCGGGGACGGCGGTCGACCCGACCGCCGCGACGAGCGCGATCGCGTACGACCACGTGCGGACGCTGGACATCACGACCTCTATGGGGGTGGTTTCGGAATTGGAGTCCACCCGCACGTGATGTCAAGCAGAGCCGGTCCGCGCAGCAGACCGGCTCCGCGACCGAGCGCGATCAGGTCTGATGACTGCCGCCAGGCTGCGAGATCTTCTCGACCACCTTTTCCGCCTGCTTGTCCTTACCCTGCATGCGCACGACATCCGCCTGCGCGACGACGCCGACCAGCGAGCCGCGCTCGTCGACGATCGGGATGCGCCGCACCTGCTCGCGTCCCATGAGCTCCATCGCCGCTTCGACCGTATCGTTCGGGCTGCAGGTCTTCACGCCACCCGACATGATCTCGCTCACGGGGGCGTCCGTCGCGCGGCCCTCGGCCACGGCGCGAATCGCGATGTCGCGATCCGTCACGACCCCGACGAGGCGGCCGCGCGTCTCGGCACCGCCCACGCGCTCGACGACCGGCACCAGACCGACGTCCTCCTCCTTCATCACCTGGGCGGCTTCCGACACCGACGTGTCCGGGGACACGGAGCGCGGATTCTTCGACATGATCTCGGAGATCTTCATGGCCTTCCTCTTTGCTGAGGTGCGTGCTGACGTCCCGGCAGTCGGGGCAGGGAATCCCCCCGGGCAACTGACGTGCCGAACACGGGGGCAGCGCGTTGACAGCACGCGAGTCTCCGGCGAGCATTGTCGGCGTGCCTGAATCCCGTGCGCTGTTACCCGACCTGAAGGGCGCCACCGCGAAGGACGTCCTCGAGATCGCTCGGAAGAACAACGTCCGCTTTCTGCGGCTTCAGTTCACCGACATCCTGGGCGTCAACAAGAACGTCGAGATCCCCGCGTCGCAGTTCGAGAAGGCGCTCACCGGCGACATCATGTTCGACGGCTCGAGCATCGAGGGGTTCGTGCGGATCGAGGAGAGCGACATGCTGCTCGCGCCCGATCTGTCGACCTTTCGGATCTTCCCGTGGGGGGATCCGGACTCGCGCGTCGGCCGGCTCATCTGCGACATCAACATGCCCGACGGCTCGCCCTTCCCAGGCGACCCACGCGGCGCGCTGAAGCGCGTGATCGCCGACGCCGCCGAGCTCGGCTTCACGATGAACGCGGGGATGGAAGCCGAGTTCTTCATGTTCAAGCGTGGGCCGAACGGGGAGTCGTCGACCGAGACGCACGATGTCGGTTCGTACTTCGATCTGGCGCCGGTGGACCTCGGCGAGGATGCGCGGCGCGCCATCGTGGACGACCTCGAGCAGATGGGCTTCGAGGTGGAGACGGCGCACCACGAGGTGGCGCACGGCCAGCACGAGATCGACTTCCGGTACGCCGACGCACTGACGACGGCGGACAACATCGCGACGTTCCGGTTCGTGGTGAAGGCGGTGGCGCAGCGATTCGGGCTCGCGGCGTCGTTCATGCCCAAGCCGATCTTCGGGCAGAACGGCAGCGGGATGCACACGCATCAGTCGCTGTTCCGCGGCAAGCAGAACGCCTTCTGGGACCCGAAGGCGCAGTGGGAGCTGAGCGAGACCGCGCTGCACTACATCGGCGGCCTGCTGCGCCACGCGCGCGGGTGCTGCGCGATCACCAACCCGCTCGTAAACTCGTACAAGCGGCTGGTGCCGGGCTACGAGGCCCCGGTGAACGTCGCGTGGAGCATGCGGAACCGGTCGCCGATGCTGCGCATTCCGGAGCGGCGTGGGCTGGGAACGCGCGTGGAGCATCGCGTGCCTGATCCGGCGGCCAACCCCTACTTGGCGCTCGCGGTGATGCTGGCGGCCGGGATCGATGGGGTGCGCACCAGTGCCGATTATCGGGAACCGGTGAACGAAAACATTTGGGAAATGAGCCACCGCGAGAAGCGGCGGCTGCGGATCGACGACCTGCCGCACGACCTGAACGAGGCGTGCAACGAGCTGGAGAAGAACGACGTCATCACCTCGGCGCTCGGCGACCACATCGCGCAGCACTTCCTGGCGGCGAAGCGGCAGGAATGGCGGGAGTACATCTCCCAGGTGTCGCAGTGGGAGCTGGACAACTACCTCGGGAAGTACTGAGCATCGACGGCTGGGGCCTCTAGCGACTCCGCAGCGCGGCGGTACAATGGATGTCCCCGGGCTCGATTAGACCTTGGTAGCATAGGATATCCGCAGGTTCGAGTAGACTTTCGCGTCAAACCTCGTTCGGAAAGGTCCCATGGCGCTACGAGAGCTGCGCGACGAAAGCGGTGTGCTCTGGACGATCTACGACGTCCATCCGAGCACAGTGCGGCATGGAACGCTGCAGGTTCGGGAGGAGCTCGCGTCGGGGTGGCTCTGCTTCCAATCGGAGGCGGCGAAGCGACGCTACGTGGGGATCCCGTCTGATTGGGAGCGGTTGGACGACGGATCGCTCATGGCGCTGATGACCGCAGCCGCACTCGTCACGGCCGACAACACGCTCAAGCAGCCGCGCAGCTAGGCGACGCGCGCGCTGCCGGCTTCGGCCGGAACTTCCCGCATTGGCGCGCGGTACATCAGGTGTGACGCCCACGCGCCGCGCCTTCGCCTTCGTGCCATCGACGATCGCACTGATCGTCACGCTGCTCGCGAGCAGTGCCGGCATCGCCGTGTCGTTCGCCAGGGCGCAGGCCACGCCCGCCGCGACCCAGGCGCCGACCCACGCACGCGTCGATCGCGCGGATGGCCGAGGGACCGAGCCGAACGAGCCGGCTCGTACGCTCTTCCTGCACACGCAAGCCACGGCGACGGGGCGGATTCACGCGCCGTACATGACCGGCGGCGATGGTGCACGGGGCGCCGTCGCGCTCCGTGCCGAGCGCGCCACGCTGGCACCGGGCGCGCTGCGCGCACCGGGCGCGGCCGTCGACGCACGCCGCGACGGCCTCCCATCGCCGGGCCAGCCCGCTCCCTCCTCGCGCGCGCCTCCGATCGGCTGACGCCGACGCGCGCGTGCCATTCGGGCACGCACAGCGCGTCCTTCGCGCATCACACACGTCTCGCCGCACGCGCCGGTCGCAACGACCGGCGCAGATCGCGCGAGGCGAGCGTGCGCCGCCGAGCATCTGCCGAGCGCGCGCATGCATCACACGAGAGGAGCCGCACGATGAACAACGTCAAAGTCTTCGTGCTGATGGCCGCGCTGACCGCGCTGTTCATGGCCATCGGGGATGGTGATGGCGCTGCTGTTCGCCGGCGCGACGAACTTCTTCATGTACTTCGCGTCCGACAAGCTGGTGCTCCGCATGTACGGCGCGCAGACCGTCACCGCGGCCGAGGCACCGGAGCTCCACGCGATGGTCGATCGGCTGCGCCAGCGCGCCGGGCTTCCGATGCCGACGCTGGCGGTCGCGCCGCAGGCGCAGCCCAACGCCTTCGCGACAGGGCGCAACCCCGAGCACGCCGTGGTGTGCGTGACGGAGGGAATCCTCCGCCTCGTGAGCCGCGAGGAGCTCGAGGGGGTCCTGGCGCACGAGCTCGCGCACGTCAAGAACCGCGACATGCTGCTGCAGACCGTCACGGCGACGATGGCGGCGGCGATCAGCAACCTGGCCTGGATGGGCATGTTCACCGGCGGCCGCGACGACGACGAGGGAGGCAATCCGATCGCAGGATTGCTGATGGTGATCCTCGCGCCGATCGGGGCGTCGCTCGTCCAGCTGGCGATCAGCCGGCAGCGCGAGTTCAAGGCGGACGAGGTCGGCGCGCGAATCAGCGGCCGCCCGCTCGCGCTGGCGAGCGCGCTGCGCAAGCTGGACGCGGGCGCGCACCAGATCCCGATGCACGTATCGCCCGCGGCGGCGCCGCTCGCGCAGGTGGACCCGCTCGCGTTCAGCGGCGGCAGTGTGGCGAAGCTCTTCTCGACGCATCCGCCGACGGCGGAGCGCGTCGCACGACTCCAGGCGCTTGCCGCCTGACATGCACGCCCTCATCATCTCCTCACTCACCCGCTCGATGGAGCAAGAGGCGACATGACCATGCACACGACCTGGAAGCCGCTCCCGGAGCCCTACGACATCAACGACAACGGGAAGCTCGATCCACGCGAACGGCGCGCGCTTCCGGACAGCGCGTTCGCGTTCCCGAGCCAGCGGGAGCTGCCGCTGGTAGACGCCGAGCTGACGCGCGCGGCGATCGACGAGCTGCACCAGTTCTATGGTGCGTCGATGGAGGAACGACAGCTGGCGGCGAACAACATCCGCGCTGCGGCTCAGCACTACGGCATCACGGTCACCGAGCTGGCCCTGTAGCGGCGAGAGCGCCCAAACGAAGGCGGAGCGAGCACGATGCTCGCTCCGCCTTCGTTCGTTCGGCCATCGAACCTCAGCGACTCAACGCCGTGACGTGCCACTCGGCGAAGGAGCGGGCGGAGGAGCGACCGGCGAGACGCCGGGCGGCGCGCTCACGCCGTTCGATCCCAGGTCGCCGAGCACGCCACCCTTCGCCACGAGCTGCGCCGCGAGCACGGTCTGGATGACGCTCGCGATCTGGTTCGTCGCGCCATTCGCTGCACCGCCATTCTCGCCCCCGGAGATCGTGATCAAGCGCGCTTCGGCCAGCGCGTCGGCGATCTTGGGCGCGATGATCGGGAGCATCTCGATCTGCCGGTAGCGGAAGTAGCTCTCGCCGCCGGCGGCGATCGCCTGGTTCACCTTCTCGATCGACTCCGCCTGCGCAGCAGCGACGGTGCGGATGCGGATCGCCTCTGCTTCGGCCGCGGCCTGCGCTTCGATCGTGACACGCTCGGCGTCGGCGCGCGCCTGCGCGATCTGCGTCGCGTCCAGCTCGGCGACGCGCTGCACGCCCATCGCCTCCTGGCGCTTCGCTTCCGCCTGCGCGACGAGCGCGGCGTTGGCCGCGCGCGTCTGCTCCAGCTCGCGCTGCTTGTCGGAGATGTTGCGCTCGGCCTCGAGCTGCGCCTCCTTGGCGCGGCGGGCCTGCTGTGCGGAGACGATGTCGGCCGTGGCCTGTGCCTCGGCGGCGGACATGCGGCGCCGCGCGTCGGCCACCTCGCTCTGCACGACCTTGATGTTGAGCGAGTTGAAGATCAGCCCGAGGTCGGTGAGCTCGCGCGAGCACGCCTTACGGATGATCACGGCGAGCGGATCGTCGTCGTCCTCGAGGGGATCGCCGGTCGGCGTCGTGACGAGGGCGCGCGGCGTGGCCGGCGCGACCGCCGTGCCGGACGACGTGCCCGGCGCGATCGCGGGAAGTGCGCGCGACGGACCCTTGGCGGAGAAGAGTTGGTGCTCGAGAGCAGATCGGTGATCGTGTTCATCTGATCGACCTCGGGCTTGGCGAAGAAGCGGTTCGCCGCCGTCTTGATCAGCTGATCGGTGTCACCCACGGAGACGATCGCGCTGGCGAGCACGCGTACCTTGATCGGCTGCGGCGTACCGTTCTCGTCGAGATCCGCCGTCTGATCGGTGATGTCGAGGTCGACGTTGATCACCTTGCTGGAGATCGTCGTGCCCGTCGTGAGGAGCGGGATCTCCTTGGACTTGCCGGGGCCGCGATAGATGACGGTGCCGCCGGCCAGCCAGCTCACGAGGCGGATGGTGCCCGCCTCGACATTGCGAAGAAACGACGCGACGATCATCGGCAGCACGACGAGCACACCGAAGACGACCGCGGCGATGAGAATGAGCGAGTTCATACGGGGAAGGGTTTAGGATGACATCCGGTCACCGGTCGGGGATCCGAACGGTGCAGCGATGTCGTGCGGCGTCGATGCTGGAAACGCGGACCAGATCACCCGAGCGAACGCGCGCGCCGCGCGCGCGGTCATCCGCGGAAAGCGTAGCGAGCAACTGCACGACCTGCCCGTCGACGTCGAGCGCGACGAGCCCCTGGCCGTTGGCGTCGAAGCCCATGACGGCGCGCGCGTCGTCTTCGATCGCGCTCTCGAGCGTGGCCGCTGGCGACGACTCGAAGCGGAAGAGCATGCGCCAGAGCGGGCCGACGAGCAGGCCTTCGAAGGCGGCCGCGGCGAGCACCGCGGCACCGGCGCGCCACGGCTCGCCGAGCGGCGACGCGAGCAGTCCACCCGCACCGAAGCCGACGAGCAGCGCGAACAGCACGCGCGGTGAGAGGAGCGAGAAGAACAGTTGCGCGGGTGCGGGATGCGCGGGTGCGCTCTGCGCAGCCGCGTGGTGCGCGGCTGCGCCGTGGGCGTGGCCCGCGTGCATCTCGGCGGTATGCGCCTGGCCGGCGTGGCCGGGGCCACCGTGGCCATTTCCGCTGTGCGCGTGACCGCCATGTCCGGCGTGTCCGCCGTGCCCATGTCCGACGTGTCCGACATGAGAGAGGCCGCCGATCGCCATCGCGGCGAGGCCAGTACCGCCCAGCGCGAGGCAAAACCCATAGACGTCCATAGCTACAAATACTACGTGCCGAGCGGCCGCTTGGTGACGGGTCACCCGGTGGGGTGTGGACGCACGAAGGGCACGCCGGCAGAGGCCGGCGTGCCCTTCAGGTGCTTCACCCGTCAACCGTTCGGGCTGCTCACACCGGGAAGAGGATCTCCCGGTACTTCGGCAGCGGCCAGCATTCGTCGGACACGCTGAGCTCGATCTGGTCGCTCACCTCGCGCACGGCGAGCATCGAATCCGCGCCGGTGCTGGTGAGGAACTTCGCCTGCTTGGCGAGGTCGTCGTGCAGCCCCTCGGCCTTCTCGATCGCCTCGCCGAGCGCCTTGCGACGCTCGCGCAGCGACTCGATAAGCGCACCGAGCTCGTTGGCCGCCGCGACCTGCGGCACGATCTTGATGCCGGCCGTGACCGCGTTCGCCGCCGACGCCGCGAGCGTGGCCCCGTACTCGAACGCCGCCGGCAGCACGAGCGTGTCGACGATCTCCTTGAGTGTGTGCATCTCGATGAGGATGTCCTTCACGTAGCGCTCCATGCGGACATGGTAGCGCGACTCGAGCTCCTCCTTCGTGAAGATGCCCAGCTTGGTGAGCAGCGACTTCGCCTGACGCGTGTTGAGCTGCTCGAGCGCCTCCGGGGTGCGACGCAGGTTCGGCAGGCCGCGCTTCGCGGCATCCTTGACCCACTCCTCGGAGTAGTTGTTCCCCTCGAAGCGGATCGCGGCGGTCTCCTTGAACACCTCGCGCACCACGGCGAGCACCGCATCCTCGACCGGCTTGTTCCGCTTGGTGGTTGCCTTCACCTGCTCGATCATCTCACCGAGCACTTCGGCGACGGCCGCGTTGAGCAGCACGATCGGGAAGGCGATCGATGCCGACGAGCCGACGGCGCGGAACTCGAACTTGTTCCCCGTGAAGGCGAAGGGCGACGTACGGTTGCGGTCCGTATTGTCCTTCTCGACTTCGGGGAGCTTGGCGACGCCGAGCTTGATCATCGCCTGCGCCGCGTTCGCCGACGTCTTGCCCGCGGCGATCGACTCGATCATCGCCGTGAGGCTCTGGCCCATGAACACCGAGATGATGGCCGGCGGCGCCTCGTTCGCGCCGAGGCGATGCTCGTTGCCGCTCGACGCGATGCCCGCGCGCAGGAGGTTGGCGTGACGATGCACGCCCTTGAGCACTGCGGCGAGGAACACGAGCAAGCGGATGTTCTGGTGCGGGGTCTTGCCGGGCTTGAGCAGGTTGAAGCCGTCGAGCTCCGTGTTGTCCGCCGAGATCGAAAGCGACCAGTTGCAGTGCTTGCCGGACCCGTTGATACCGGCGAACGGCTTCTCGTTGAGGAGCGCCTGCAGGCCGTGGCGCAGCGCGACCTTCCGCAGCGTCGCCATGACCATCTGGTTGTGATCGACGGCGATGTCGGTCTCCTCGTACATCGGCGCCATCTCGAACTGCGACGGGGCGACCTCGTTGTGCCGCGTGACGATCGGCACGCCGAGCTTGTACAGCTCGTGCTCCGCCTCGGCGATGCACGCCTGGATGCGCTCCGGGATGCCGCCGAAGTAGTGGTCCTCGAGCTGCTGTCCGCGCGCCGGTGGAGCGCCGACGAGCGTGCGGCCCGCCATGACGAGGTCGGGACGCAGCGCGAAGTGGCCGCGATCGATGAGGAAGTACTCCTGCTCGGGTCCGAGCGTGGTGAAGACACGATGCACGCCCTTGTCGCCCAGAAGCTCGAGAAGCTCGATCGCCTTGGCGGAGAGTGCGTCCGAGCTGCGGAGCAGCGGCGTCATCTCGTCGAGCGCTTCACCGTGGTAGCCGATGAAGACCGACGGAATGCACAGCGTGCGCGTGCCGCCCGACTCGACGATGAACACCGGGCTGGCCGGGTTCCACGCCGTGTAGCCGCGCGCCTCCCATGTCGCACGGAGACCGCCCGAGGGGAAGCTCGACGCATCGGGCTCGCTCTGGATGAGCTGTGCACCGGTGAACGACTCGAGGGGCTGGCGATCGTCGTCGAAGTTGAGGAAGGCGTCGTGCTTCTCGGCGGTGAGGCCGGTCTGCGGCTGGAACCAGTGCGTGAAGTGCGTCACGCCGCGGCTGATCGCCCATTCCTTGATGACCTGCGCGACCGTGGGCGCGATCTCGAGATCGAGCTTCTTTCCGTGCCGGATGGCCGCAACGAGCTTGGCGTACACGTCCTTCGGCAGCTTGTCGCGCATCTGGCGCGCGCCGAAGGTGTTGATCCCGAAGTAGGCCGAGGTCGGGAGCTGACCGGGGCCGTCGCCGTTGTTGCTGGGTGACTTGGGCAGGCGCGAGACCATGTCACGCAACGAGGACTTACGCGAAGGGTGTGCGGGGGCGGTCATGGGAGCGGGCTGAGGAATGGACGGCTGGACTGCACAAATTGCACGAAGTGGTGACCAATGTAGCCATAATTGGTCTAACAAAGCAAGGATTTACGCTGAAAACTGCAGGATGAGCATCAGTTTCAGTCGAAATTGCACAAAATGCGGCCCAATCAGCCGATTCGCCCCAGGGTTCGGAGCGGCGGTACCAGCCGCGCGGTCAACGCGACGACGGCGAGCGCCGCCGAGCCGCCAAGTACCACTGCCGGCACGGCGCCAAACAGCCTCGCCGCGACCCCTGATTCGAAGGCGCCGAGCTCGTTCGACGAGCCGATGAAGATCGAGTTGACGGCGGAGACGCGGCCGAGCATGTGCGCGGGCGTCAACAGCTGGATGAGGGTCGACCGAATGACGACGCTCACGTTATCGGCCATTCCGCTCAGCGCAAGGAGCGCAAGGGAGAGGTAGTAGTGGCGTGAGAGGCCGAAGCCGACGATGGCGAGCGCAAACACGGCGACGGCGAGAAGCATCGTACGGCCGGCGCGCTTGAACGGCGGGCGATGCGCGAGGAAGATTCCCATCGTGACCGCACCCGCCGCGGGGGCGGCACGCAGGAGGCCAAGCCCCTGCGGTCCGACCTTGAGAATCTCCGACGCGAACACGGGCAGCAGCGCTTCGGCGCCGCCGAGGAAGACGGAGAAGAGATCGAGTGAGAGCGCGGCGAGGATGGCGTGCTCGCTCCACACGAAGCGCAGTCCCGAGAGCAGCTCCTCGAACATCGACGCGCGATCGAGGGAACGGGGTGAAGGCGCGTAGCGCACCATGAGGAATGCGGCGAGCGCGACGAGCATGAGCAGCGTGGCCACGCCGTATGACGCCAGTGCGCCGGCGAAGCCGTAGAGAAGGCCGCCGAGAGCCGGTCCGATCACCGACGCCGTCTGCCACGTGCTGCTGCGCCACGCGATGGCGTTCTGATACACGCTGCGCGGGATGATCTCCGCGCCAAGCGCCTGGCGCGCTGGTTGGAGAATGCCACGGGCGATGCCGCTCACGAAAATCACGGCGTAGATGGGACGGACACCGACGCCGGCGAGGAGGCCCGGCGCGACGCTGAAGGCGAGCAGCGCGGCCGAGCAGCAGGCGAGCGTGAGGAGCGACGCGACGCTGATGGCGCGCCGGTCGCGCCGGTCGGCGAGATAGCCGGCCGGTAGNNNNTTCGGCGAGACCGATCAGGCCGAGAGAGAGCGGGTCGTGGGTGAGCCGATACACTTGCCACCCGACGACGACCGCCTGGAGCTGCGAGCCGACGACCATCGTGAACAGGCTGACGATGAACCACCGGAACTCGCGATGGCGCAACGCAGCGTAGGCGTCGTGCGGTTGAATGGATCCGACGTACGCCGGCGTGGCGCGTTCGCTCATCGTCGCAGGATATCGATGCCGATGGTCGGGTGGTAGCGAGGCGTAGTTGCCTAGGCTCTCGCCGTTCACGTTGCCGCGCCCGAGGTGAGGACTACATTCTCCCGCGTATGAATCCGCCGTCCACGCCGGAGCCGTACGTCAATCAGGGCACTGCTGCGCCTGTCGGGGGGGCGCCGGGGATGGGGCGTGTCGAGGAGTCGGCAGACGAGGCGCTCGTGCGGCGGATGGCGGCCGGAGACGATCAGGCGCTGGGTGTCCTGTACGACCGGTGGTCCGCACTCGTGCACGGGGTGGTGGCTCGGCTACTGCGGCAGGCCGACGATGTCGAGGACGTCGTGGAAGAGACGTTCTGGCAGGCGT
>QHVE01000099.1:83124-87281 GCA_003223455.1 Gemmatimonadota bacterium
TCGCACGCGTGGAGGGGTGCAGACATGGCTGCTCACGATCGCGCGCAGTCGCGCGCTCGATCGGGTTCGTGCGCTGCGCCGCCGGCGCGAGGAGCCGCTCGAGGGGGACGACGGACAGGTCGTCGCGGAGCAGGCGGCGGAGGGTGATCCAGCGCTGGACGCCGAAGCATCGGAGCGACGGCGGATCGTGGTGGCTGCGCTCTCAGGACTGCCCACGGAGCAACGGGAAGCGCTGGAGCTCGGCTACTTCGGCGGATTGAGCCAGACGGAGATCGCCGAACGGACCGGCCAGCCACTGGGCACGGTGAAAACGAGAATGCGTCTGGCGCTGCAGAAGCTGAGAAGTCAGCTGCAGGTGCTCGGCAGCGACGGAGGAAGGGCAGGAGGAGCGGGATGAGCGATGGCATGACGCACGAACAGGCACGCGAGGCGCTGGAAGCGCTCGCGCTCGACGTGCTGGACGCGTCCGAGCGCGATGCGGTGATGGCGCATGTCGCGACCTGCGCGATCTGCCAGAGCGAGCTCGCCGCGCTGGAGCACACGGTGGGAGAGTTGGCCTATGCGGCCACGCCGATCCCGATGCCCGTCGCGAAGCGCGACCGAATCCGCGCGCGACTCGTGGCGCGCGCGGCAGCCGATGGTGCGTCGCGCGAGCCGCTCGCGGCGGTGACGCCTCTGCGCACGGAGTCGGAGGGCGCACCAGAGCGCGCCGACATCACGCCGCTTCGTCCATACGTGAAGGTGCGGCGCACATTCGGCCCCGCTGCCTGGATGGCGATGGCGGCGAGCCTCGTGGCGATCCTCGGCGTGGGCGCGTTCCTCAAGGCGAGCCGCGAGCGCGACGCGGCGCGCGACTCGCTCGCGAGAGTGGAGGCGGCGACGGGTACGCAGCTCGCCGCGCTGGACTCGCTGCGAGCGACGCTCACGGCGCGCGAGCGGATGATCTCGAACCTGATCGGTCCGCAGGTGGCGGTGATGACGCTCGCGTCGACCGACCCGGCCTCGCCCACGGCGCGGATGTTCTGGGATCAGCAACGCGACGCGTGGACGTTCGTGGCGCATCGGATGCCGATGCCGAAGTCGGGGCGCACGTATCAGATGTGGCTCGTGACGCCGCGCGCGAAGATCAGCGCTGGCACGTTCATGCCGAGCCCCGACGGCGAGGTGATGATGCAGGCGACCTATGCGCTGCCGAAGGACTCGCTCGCCGCGGTGGCGGTGACGGACGAGCCGATGGGCGGCAGCCCGCAGCCGACGACGGCTCCTTTCCTGGTCGCGTCGAAGTAAGGCAGGCTCCAAAAGGCTGCGAGCGCCCGTCTGGCGGGGGGGAGCGGGGAGTGCGCTCCTCGTGCAGAACTCGCCACAAATACTTGTCCTGGCTTGACTTAGTCACTCCCAACCCCCACTCCCCACCCGGGAACTTCCACGCTATATTTCGGGTAATATTCGGGTGTTCCGACTCGTGTAGAAACCGCGTGGATTGGGAGCTGGAGATGAAGGAACCGAAGATCGACATCGACGCCGTGGGTGGCGTCGATCTGGAGCGCTTGGGGCGGAGCTTGCTGCTCCATGGCGAGCGGGTGGGTGACGGCCGCTATCACGTCACCGGCGGGGAGCACGACCACTGGGTGGATCTGTACACCACCTCGCATCCGCGCTGCGACTGCGGCGACCATCTGTGGCGCGAGCAGATGTGCAAGCACATCCTCGCCGCGCTGCTGCGCGAGGGACACGACCGGGTGGTCGACGCGCTCGGGCGATTATTCCGCCAGGTCCAGCCCGAGGTGAAGCGTCGGACCGAGCGAGCGACGAGGGCGGCGTAGGGACTCGCGGCCCTGGCGAACGGCAGGCGTGATCGACAGACTGCGCGCGCCCGCAACGCCGAGCTCGGAACGCCCACGCCGTCCATGCGCAGACCACGCAGTGCCACGCGCGAACTGATCGCCGCCGTGATCTCCGGTCTGGTCGCCGTGCTGGGTGCGGTGGATCTCATCGGGCATCCGGCGCGCACGGTGCACGTGCTGACGATCTTCGTCGGAGGATTCTCGTCGGGGATCGCGTTCGGCCGCGCCGTCGATCGCCGGCGCGCCGAGCGACAGGTCACAGCGTCAGCGCCGTAGCAGAGGAGATGGCGCTCGCGCGCGACGAACGGGGCGCAGGCGATGCCCTCGCTGCGCGGACCGCACGCCGATAGACGTCGCACAGTGGGCGTCGTTCTTGCCGCCGCGCACGGACATGGTGATGCGGCGCAGGCGCGGTGAAACGACGAAAGCCGGTCGGAGTGCGAAGGCCATCCCCGCCTCCAAAGGACCAAAGCTCCCGTTCGACATCGACGAGGTGATGCGGCGCATCCGCGCCGCCGTGCGCGATGTACCGGACGCGGCGATGTTCGCGCTGCGCGATCTCGGCTACGGCACGCTGTTCCAGCAGCTCGTGGCGTGCATCATCTCGATCCGCACGACGGACGAAGTCTCGCTGCCGACGGCCCTCGCGCTGCTCGAGCAGGCACCGACGGCGAAGGACGTCGCCGCGCTCGACGTGCGCGAGATCGACGCGGCGATTCGATCGGCCACCTTTCATGCGCCCAAAGCGGCGCAGATCCACGCGATCGCACGACGCGCGGTGGAGGAGTTTGGCGGCGAGCTACCCGCCGACGCCGACGTGCTGCAGTCGTTCGCCGGTGTCGGCCCGAAGTGCGCGAACCTCGCGCTGGGCGTCGCGCGCCACGTGCCACGCATCAGCGTGGACGTGCACGTGTGGCGCGTCGTGAATCGCTGGGGCTACGTGTCGGGGCGCACGCCGGAGGCGACGCTCGCGGCGCTCGAGCGCGTGTTGCCGAAGAAGTACTGGATCGAGATCAACCGACGGCTCGTGCCGTTCGGGAAGCACATCTGCACCGGGGTCCGGCCGAAGTGCTCGACGTGTCCGGTGCTCGAATACTGCCGACAGGTCGGCGTGACGGAGCATCGCTGAGCGCGCGCGATGCTCCGTCGTCGTTCACTTGCGTCGCGCCGTCTTGCGTCCTCCCGACTTGGAGGCGGACTTGCGACCTCCCTTCTTCGCAGCGCGCTTGCGCGGCACCTTCGCGCCCTTCTCGCGTGCTTCGCTGAGCCCGATCGCGATCGCCTGGTCGCGGCTCTTCACCGTTCGGCCACTCCTGCCGCTCTTCAGCGTCCCGCTCTTGCGCTTGTGCATCGCGCGCTTGACGCTCTTGCTCGCGGACTTGCCGTACTTGCGCCCTCCGGACTTCTTGGCAGCCATCGGTCACTCTCCGCGTACGGGTGGCTCGTCGCACAGCGGCGCGCCCCGGCGCGCGCTTGGGCCTCGCTGGGCGCAACGTTTGTTCCAGCCAGACGCTAGATGCTCGGTGACGGCGCGCTCGCCACACTCGCCGCCTGCTGCACGGACGCGATGTGCTCGACGGGTGCGGGTGCTTCCTCGACGACGCTCGCCGGCGCACGTCGGCGCGCGAGGGCGAGCGACGCCTCGAGCGTCGCCATGCAGAAGCCCGACCACGCGAGGCCGACGATGATCCCGCCGAGCACGTCCGACGGATAGTGCACGCCGAGATAGAGGCGTGTGAGGCAGATGAGCGCGACCATGACGACCGCGAGCAGCAGCGTGATGGCGCGAGCCCACGCGTGCTTCTGCAACCGCGCGAGCAGGTAGCCGACCGTGCCATAGACGACGGTCGCACTCATCGCGTGGCCGGACGGAAAGGAGGAGCTCGCAGCGTGTGTTCCCCACTCGAACACGTTGGGGCGCGCGCGGTCGAAGAACAGCTTCAGGACGTTGTTGAGGAGGATGTTCCCCGCCGTGGCCGCGAGCAGCATGCGCGCGGAGTGCTTGTGCTCCGTGTGCCAGAGGAACGCGGTGGTGATGCCGACGACCGTAAGCACGACGATCCCCGTGCCCAGTGGGGTGACCTCGGTCATGATCGTGGTGAGCGTCGGCGAGTGATGCGCGCCGAGCCAGCGAAGCGCGGCGGTGTCGAACTGCTGGGTGTATCCCTCGCGCACGACCTCGGCCAGCTTCGCGAAGCCGATCGTGCCGACGATCGCGACGAAGACGCCGGCGATGAGGAAGATGCCAACCGCCGTGTACACGCTCCGTCCGTGCGAACCGAGCTTACGCAGTGACCGGAAGACGACATTCCA
>QHVE01000099.1:87386-88301 GCA_003223455.1 Gemmatimonadota bacterium
CGCCGGAGCCTCCAGGCCCTGGCGTCGGCGGGCTCGGCGCGAGAGGATTCCGCGTCGCCACTACCATGATTACGGGACATCGATGGACACTTCGCTTCGCCCGCCGAGGCACGTCATTCTCGCGCTGATCGTCGGGCTCGCCGCGCCGGCTCTTCTGTCCGATGCCGGCGCGCAGACGCCGACGAGTACCACCCCCGCTTCGATGCCTCCCGAGGTGCGAACGGGTCTGCGGCTGCCGGAGATCCAGCTCCACGATCCGTGGATCCTCGCCGACCGCTCGACACGCACCTACTACCTGTACTCGTCCGCCTCACCGAGGATCACGGGGCAGGGACGCACGGGAACGCTCTACTACACGAGCAAGGACCTCGCGACGTGGGCGGGGCCGAGGATCGCGTTCGTGGCGCCGGAGAGCAGCTGGGCCGACCCGAGGGTGGGCGCATGGGCCCCCGAGGTGCACGAGTATCAGGGGAAGTACTGGCTGTTCACGACGCTGCACAACCCGGCGCACAAGCTCGCGACGACGGACACGACGCGCCCGAACCTGATGCGCGCGACGGTGATCGCGGTGAGCGACTCGCCAGCGGGTCCATTCACGCTGACGAAGCCCGACGCACCGGTGACGCCACGCGAGTTCATGACACTCGACGGCACACTGTACGTCGACGGCGCGGGCGCACCGTGGTGTCGGCGGCAGCGGGGGAGCCGATCCATCTCTTCAAGGCGTCGGACGCGCCGTGGCTCGACGCGCAGATGACGCCGAACACGCGCGAGAACCACTACGTGACGGACGGACCCGAGCTCTTCCGGACGAAGAAAGGAACGCTGCTGATGCTGTGGGCGAGCTACATGAACAACGAGCTCGGTCGCAACGGCTACGTGCAGACGCTGGCGCGCTCGAAGTCGGGAGAGCTG
>QHVE01000011.1 GCA_003223455.1 Gemmatimonadota bacterium
TCGCCGGCCGCACGGAGCGCCGCGCGCGCGCGCGAGAGATCGCCGGCGCGCACCCACGCGCTCGCGAGCAATCGCGTCATCTGCGCGTGCTGTCCCGGCGGCAGGAGCTTGTCGTACTTGGCGACGAGCGCCTCGGCCTCGGCCCCGCGCCCGAGCGCGGCGAGCGCCTCGACGTGCAGCGGCAGATAGCCGCCCGTCGCACGGGCCGGATCGGACTCCCAGTCGCTCATCGGGATGAGCTTGAACACGTCGGCGGGAGCGCCGGCGCGCAGCGACGCCGTGGCCGCGCGCAGCGCGAGTGCCGGCGTGCGCCGAACACGTACCGCCGCGCCGAGCGCGTCACGCGCGAGTCCGTACCGCTCCTCGGTCATCGCGCGCTCGCCGAAGTCCTCCCACACGCTCGCGGACGCCGTGTCGGGAGGCAGTCCTCGCAGTGCCTCCCACGCCGCCTGCGGCTGGCCCCACACGATCTCCAGGTCGGCGAGCGCGCGCCGTGCGCCGCGTTCGGGTGGGTCCATGGCGAGGATGCGCCGCAGCGCCGGACGCACGCCAGCGGGCGCGGGTGCGAGTGCGTACGACGCCGCCGACGAGAGGTGTGGATCGTTGGCGAGCGCGCGCCTCCACGCGCTCGCGCTCGGCTCCCACTCCCCCATCGCCGCGCGGAGCTGTGCCGTCTCGTATTGCAGGTCGCGCGTCGAGCCCAGCGCCGTCTTCGCGCGCTCGATGATGCTGTCGGCCGAGGCGGGCCGCCCGAGCTGGATCAGCACGCGGGCGTATTCGCCGTACGGCGCCGAGCTGGTGGGATCGTCGTGCACCCACCGCTCGAACGCGCCACGGAGCGCGTCGTAGCGCCGCAGGATCTGAAACGTGCGCAGATGCACGACGTGGTAGAGCGGCTCGCGCGGAAACCTCGTGAGCACCGTGTCGAGTGGCGCGAGCAGCGAGTCGCTCATCCCGAGCTCGGCATAGGAGCGCTCGAGGCCCAGCACGACGATCGGCGTCGGGTGCGTGCGCATCGCCTCGCGATAGATCGGCACCGCCTCGCGATACTTCCCCGCGTTTTCCAGCTCGATGGCGCGCAGCACTTCGGGCGACTCGGTCTGCGCCCGCGCCTCCCGCGCGCCGCCGACGACGAGCGGGACGAGCACCATCCACCGCAGCAGGCGTCGCCGAGTGTGCGCCCCGCTACGGCGCCGTTGCACTGTTGATGCGCGTGAAGTAGTCGAGGATCGCGCGCCGCTCGTCGGGCGAAAGCCCGCGCATCTCCTGCCACGTCGGCGGCTGGAACTTGATCGCCGCCTTCGCGTCGATGGCACCGGTTGGCGTGAACGTCTCGTCCCCCTTCGCCGCCGTCGCTTCGCGCTTGCCGGAATCGTCGCGTTCGTCCTTCTCGAGCGAGCGCCCCGCGTCGAGCAGACGGCGGAAGAGCTGCTGCTGCCGCGCGAGCGTGCCGGCGTCGAGACGACCATTGTCGAGCGCATCGGCCAGCTGCCGCGCCTCGCGTGCGAGCTGCGCGGCGCGGTCGCCCCCTGCGGCGTCGCCGGCCTCCTCGAGCTGATCGGCGATGTTCCGCTGCTGCCGCGCGAGCTGCCGCGCCAGCGCCTGTCCCGGCCCGGCGCCCGGGCCGCCGGGCATCGTCAGCATCCCCTGCGCCTGCGCGTTGAGCTGACCCTGCTTCTGCGCCATCTCCTGCATCTGCTGGAGCATCTCGCTGAAGCCGGACGCGCTCTTCGCGCTGTTCGCGCGTTCGCGGTCGCGCGCCAGTGCCGCCGCCGCCTTGGTGAGCGCGCTCGCGGCCTCGCTCAACGCGCCCGCCTGCTGCGAAGGCTGACTGTTGTTCTGGCCGACGCTCTGCGTCGCCTGCGAGACCTTCGCCTGCGCCTCCGACACGGCGCGCTGCGAGCGAGGCGAGAGGAGCGCGCTCTTGCGCGCCGCGCCCTGGACCCGCTCGCTCGCCTTGTCGACCCCCTGCTCGACCGCGCTCTGCGCCGCTCGGCGATCCTCGCCCTTCCCGCCCGACCGCGCCTGCTGCTCCAACGCGCTCTCCTGATGCGCGAGCTGCATCATCTCCTGCACTGCCTGATCCAGCTCGGAGGTCAGCTCCTTCTTCCAATCGTTCACCTGCGCCTCGCGCGCGTCCTGCATCGATTGCGCGGCTTGCTGCATCTCCGACGCAGCGTCACGGGCCTCGCTCTCGCCCTTCTCGCCGGCCTTCTCGCCGGCCTTCTCGCCGGCGCTCTGGCTCTGTCCTTCCTCGCCCGACTTCATCGCGCTCGACGCGCGACGCATCCCCTCTCCCGACTTCTGCGCGTGCTCCTGCGCCTCGCCGGTCTTCGACGCGCCCGCCGCGGCGTCGTCCTTCGCGAGACGCTCCTTCAGCTCCTGCATCGCATCGCGCAGCCGCTGCGCACGCTCGGCCAGCTTCGCCGCTTCCTTCGAGCGCTCGCCCTTGGCGTCCTGCCCCTTCGTCTCCTGGCCCTTCGCGTCCTGGCTCTTCGGTTTCTGCTCCTTCGATTCCTGGGGCTTCGCTGCGTCCTGTCCCGCCGAGCGATCGCCCTTCGGCGAAGCACCGCGCGCCGAGTCGGCGAGTGCCTTCTGCTTCTCCGCCAGCTCGCGCGCTTCGTCGGACAGCGTCTGCATCGCACCCTCGTGCGCCGCGCGCTTGAGCATTTCCGCGCTGCGCGCGAGCTGTTCCTTGAGCCGCTGCTGCATCTGCGCGAGGTCGCGCAGCGCATCGCGCGACTGCTCGCCGTTCATCTCCTTCGCGGCATTCTCGAGCTTCTGCATCTGCGCCATCAGCTCGGGGGTCAGCGCCTGGCGGAGCAGCGCCTGCGCTTCGCTGAGCTGTCGCGCGAGCGACGAGTCGAGCGCACCGGCGGCCTTGAGCTGCTGCTCGAGCTGCTGCGTCGCCTGTCGGAGCTTCTGCACGCGATCCGTCATGCCGCGCTGCTCCTGGGCGAGCGAGCGCGCCCGCTCGGCGCTCTCGTAGTTCATCGACTTCTGGGCATCCGACGACGCGCTCGAGCGCTGCGCCGAGCTCTGGCTGCCCTGCGAGCCGCCCTCACGCGTCTGGGCGCGCGACGCCTCGTCGGTGCGCTGCGCGAGCGCCTTCTGCGCCGCGGCCGCGGCGCGCGCTTCCTTCGCCGCCGAATCGCCGAGCACGCGTGCTTCCGTGCGGCTTTCCTCGATCGTCGGGCGCTTGATGATCAGGTCGCGGCTCACGCCGCGCTGCGCCCACGGCGATGCATCCACGACTTCGGCACGGACGCGCACCGCGTCGCCCGGCTGGAGTTGCAGCGCGGCGACGTCGAGCGAGGCGGTGCCCACCCACGACGTGCCCACCGCGCTCGCCACCGGTTGCCCGATTCCCGGCCCGTCACCGCTCGCACCCAGGCGCGAGATGCGCAGCGTCAGCGCAGCGATCCCGTGGTCGTCCGATGCCGTGAGTCCCAATCCGACGCGCTCCGCCGGCGCGAGCACGGTGTCTCCCTGGGGAGCCGTGATCTCGACGCGCGGCGCCGAGTCGACGAGCACCTCGAGCTCGAGCGGCGCGGGCAGGTCGATGACGGGCCCGCTCGTCGCCGACGCCAGCCACCGAAGACGTGTCGACGTCTCCGCCACCACGTGTCCGCTGAATGCGTGACCACTCGGCGTCAGAGCCACCGACGCTCCCGTTTCTCCGACGAGTGCGACCGACGCGAGCGGAACCGACGCGCGGCCGCTGATGCCGAGCGACGTCCCGCGGGGCAGTCGCATCGGCTCGCCCACGGGAAGATTCTCCGCTGGCCGCCCGAGGTACGCCGGATACGTCGCGCGCAGCACCACCGCGCCGAGGAACGGCCGGTCCGCCGCATGGATCACGACGCTGTCGCTCGACGCGCGGCCATCGGTCGCCACGAGCCGCAGGTCGCCGCGGAGCGCATCCAGATTCCAGCGCGCCTCGCCCGTGCGCGCGTCGACCGCGAGCGTATCGGTCCGCCACGCTTCTCCCGTCTGACGTACGCCCAGCATGATGCGCTGTCTGCCCGGTGCACGAATCATGAGCCGCACGGGTGCGCCGCGGATGACGTAGGCCGGCGCGGAGTCGATCACCGGGCGAGCGAGCAATGCGCCGCGCCAGGCATCGACCGGTCGCAGCACGGCGCGCAGTCCGTCGCCGAACAGGGGTGATGCCGACGCGAGCACCAGCGAGGCGACCAGCGCGCCTCCGGCGGCGATCGCCGCACGCCGGTGTCCGCGCTGCTTCAGTGCCGGCGCGAGCGCGCCGTCGCGCGGCAGCGTGCCCCGCGCCGTCGTGGCGGCGCGCGCCGCGAGCGCACCACGACCTTCGAGCTCGAGCGCGCCGAGCAGTGCGCCGCGCCGCAGCCGCTGCTCCGCTTCGATCGCATGTGCCACCTGGGACCGCGTCGCATCGCGACGCAGCCGCTCGCGCGTGTGCCACGCGAGCGCGACGCCCGCTCCGAGAACGACGAGCCACACGAGGAACGGCACGATGCGCGGCAGCGCCAGCCAGCGGGCATCGCCCAGCACGCCCGCGCCAACGGCGACGATCAGTACCGCCGCAGCCGTTCCGAGCATCAGCCCGGCGATGACTTCGCGGCGCCGGACGTGGCGCCGCTCTCGTTCGATCAGCTCGTGTAGCGTCATGGGAGGGGCCGACTCGTCACGGCGTAGACGAAGAGGTTGATCCCCATCCGCAGCGCCGCCTCGTGCAGCGCAGGCGGATCATGATACGTCTCGGGATCTTCCCATCCATTCCCGAGATCGCTCGAGTAGGAGTAGTACACCGCGAGACGATCGCCAAGGAAGATGCCGAATCCGCGCGCGGGCTTTCCGTCGTGCTCGTGGATCTTCGGGATTCCCTTCGGGAAGTCGTAGACTGCGTGGTAGATCGGATGCGACAGAGGCACGTCGACGAGCTCGCGGTCGGGGAACACCCGCTTGATCTCGCGGCGGAAGCTCTCGTCGAGACCATAGTTGTCGTCGGCGTGGAGAAAGCCGCCGCGCTGCAGGTACTCACGCAGGCGCACGACCTCGGCGTCCGTGAGCTTCACGTTCCCGTGCCCGGTCATGTGCAGAAACGGGTAGTCCCAAAGCTTGTCGTCCATCAGCGTGACGCGCGCCTCGGTGCGCTCCACGGGCAGCGACGTCCGCTCGCGGATGGCCGCGAGCAGATTCGGAATGCTCGAGGGATTCGCGTACCAGTCGCCGCCGCCGTCGTACTGCAGGCGCGCCACGGTCAGCCGCGGCGCGTTACCAGCGGCCGAGAGCGGCAGGGTCAGCGCCGTGGCGAGTGCGACGGCGCGCAGGGTCGGTGTACCGATCCTCACTCGTGTGCGACCCGGTAGGCGAGGTTGCGTGGTGCGCCGAACTCGGCCGCGAGGACGGCGGCGACGTCGCGGGCGCTGCGGCCTTCCGCGCGGAGCGCGTTGGCGCGAGCGCGCAATTCGTCCTCGCTGGTTGCTCGAGGGGTGCGTCCGGCAATCAGGATCACGACTTCTCCACGGGGCGGCGTCTGCCCGTAATACGCCGCGAGCTCGGCTACCGTTCCCCGCCGGAGCTCCTCATACTGTTTTGTCAATTCGCGGGCCACGACCGTTGCCCGTTCGGCCGCGCCCGCTTGGGCGAGCTCGACCAGTGTATCGGCGACACGATTCGCCGCTTCGTATAGTACGACGACGTGCACGGCCGCCGCTATCTCTTCGAGCGCACTTCGCCGCTCCGCTCCCTTGCGGGCGAGGAACCCGAAGAAGGTGAAGCGCCCGACGTCGAGCCCGGATGCGACGAGCGCCGCCAGAAGTGCCGAGGCGCCGGGAATCGGCGAGATGCGGATGCCGGCCTCCGCCGCCGCGTGGACGAGGCGCGCCCCCGGATCGGAGAGCAGCGGCGTCCCGGCGTCGGACACGAGCGCGAGGCTCTCCCCCGCCAGGAGCCGCTCGACGATCCGTGGCGTGGTCTTCGCCTCGTTGTGCTCGTGGTAGGCGATCAACGGAACGTCGATGGCGTAGCGGTCGAGCAGATGCCGCGTGTGGCGCGTGTCCTCGGCGAGCACGGCCGCCACCAGACGCAGCGTCTCCACCGCCCTGAACGAAAAATCCCCCATGTTGCCGATGGGGGTGCTCACGACGTACAGGGTTCCGCCGGTCTCGGTCACGTCACGTTCCACGACACCCGTTCGAAGAGGCCGGCGGACTGAAAGAGATGCCGCCGCTCATGCGTCAGTTCGCGCAGGATGTCGGCCGGACCTCCTCCTGACCCCTGGTCTCCTGCCGTCCAGAGCAGCTCGTTGATGAGCGCGGCGACCGCCGCCGTCAGCCCGTCGGAGTCGGCCACGACCGCCTTCGGCGGTCGGCCATTGAAAGAGAACCCCTCCAGCGCCGGATGGGCGCCGACGAGCATCGTGCGCGCGTGCTCGGCGATCGCGGGCGCGGTCTCACGTCCGTCGGCCACCAGCCGAAGTACGAGCGAGGTGGTGAGGTCGCGATAAGCCCGCACCAGACCGGTGGGCGCTTGAACGGGGAGCGGCGACGGCACGGCCCAGCGCCGCACCTGCACGTGCAGCGCGAGCCGCTCGCGATCGAACAGCCGCGCCACCCGCTCGACCATCGTGCCCCTCCCGGAATCGGCGATGTATCCGCCTGAGACCTGCCCCATGCCGAACAGGAGGTAGTTCACCGCTCCCTCGGCCACGATCTCCACCATCCCGTCGAACGAACACGAGATCAGGTACGGGAAGAGCGCCGACGGATCGCTCGACCGCAGCTCCGGCGGCCATGGCTCGGGTGACGCCGTCTGCGAGTGGTACATGCAGGCGAGCTGCTCGTCCTCGGCCTCGCAGAAGGTGATCTCGCCGTACTCCGGCTCGGCGGGCACCATGTCCACGGCCGCGCCGATGGCCATCGGCTGGAAGCCCTTTCCATCGTTGTGACAGGCATTCACCAGCTCTCCGCGCTGCAAATAGAGGACGACGAACTCCTCCGGGAGCCAGATCGCGACGTAGCCGGACACGCGCGCCGATCGGTCGCGCTTCGCGTCACCGAGCAGGTTCTTGAGGTGCACGTACGCGAGCTTCGTGCGTGGCAACAGCACGCGAAGGCTCGGGTAGTGCAGGTCGGTGGCGGCGGCAGGCATCGAAAAAGAGGCGGGCTGGCACGACGTCGATCGTGCCAGCCCAATGTGCGCTGCGCCGTCGGCCCGTGCAACGACGAGGACGCGCCTCGTCGTCGCGGGGCAACGTCAGGCGACGTGCTGCTTCAGCTTCGCCTCGATCGTCTGCCGCGGCACCGCGCCGACGATCTGATCGACCACCTTGCCACCCTTGAAGAACAGCAGCATCGGGATCGAGCGCACGTTGAAGCGCGTCGCCGTCTTGATGTTCGCGTCGACGTCGAGCTTCGTCACCTTCACCTGATCCTTGTAGTCCACCGCGAGCTGGTCGAGGATCGGTGCGATCATGCGGCACGGGCCGCACCATGTCGCCCAGAAGTCCACGACCGTGAGCTTTTCGTTCTGCTCGACCTGCTGCTCGAAGTCCGCGTCCGTCACCGCCACTGCATTCGACATCGCTTGCGCTCCCCCCGGCGGGCCTGCCCGGCTCCGCCCCCAGAATTAGAATTCAGCGCCGGCGCCTCTCTTCACCAGCGCACTGACATGACCGACATCCCTCGCCGTGCCACGCGCATTGCCCACATCGGGATCGCCGTGCCCGCACTCGACGAGATCCTGCCCTTCTACCGTGATCTGCTTGGCCTCCCTGAAGTCCCGCTGGACAACGCAGACGGTGCCGACATCGCCGGCCTCGCCGCCGACGGCACCCTCGTCGAACTGCTCGAGGCCCAGCACCCGGACACCCCCATCGGCAAGTTCGTCGCCAAACGAGGCCCTGGCATCCATCACATCTGCTTCGCGGTGGACGACCTCGACGGTACGCTCACGCGATGCCGCGACGCCGGCCTTCGGCTGATCGACGAAACGCCTCGGCTCGGTGCCGAGGGAAAACGTATCGCGTTCCTTCACCCGAGCGCTACCGCCGGGGTGCTCGTGGAGCTCACTGAGCTGTGAAGGATCGACCGCCAGCCCTACTTCCTGGAGCAGAGATCTCGGACGGGTTCCACGTTGCCACTGCGAACGTACCAGCGGTCTGGCCCGCTCGCGAGCAAAAAGTCGGTGGTGCGGTTGAGAGTTCCCTTCGTCAACCGAACGGTCATCTTCCGCTCGCCGCCGGCTGCGGCCTCGTCGTTGAGGACGGCGTAGCTGTCGTGGTTGAAATAGCACATCAGCAGGAGCTCACGCTTCTCCAGCTCGTCCCGCGAGATGCGCTTGCTGTCACGGATCGCTCCGTCCTTGTCCCCCCAGTTGGCGCCGAGCGCCTGGAGGTCTTTGGAACGGATCGCGGAGAGGAAGGCGTCCAACGCGGGACGTGCGCCGCTCGAGACCACGCTGCTGCCCGTCCGTACCGGGACCTCCTTCGAGCGCGTCGTGCACGCCGTCAGCAGCAGAAAACCGATCAGCAGCTTTTTCACTTCGTCGTCTCCTGGGACAGTGGTGCGAACGTAACGCGCGGTAGCTTCGCAGGGCAACCAACTACATGACGCATCAGCGCCTCTACATCAACATCGATCACATCGCGACGGTCAGGCAGGCACGACGTGGCGACGAACCGGTGCCGGCTCAGGCGGTCGCCATCTGCGAGCGCGCCGGCGCCGACGGGATCACCGCGCATCTGCGTGAGGACCGCCGACACATCCAGGATTCGGACATCGACGCCATCGCGTCGGCCGTCACGACCGTGTTCAATCTCGAGATGGCGTGCACGGCCGAGATGCTCGCGCTGGCCGAGCGCTTGCGCCCGCACCAGGTGACGCTCGTTCCGGAGCGTCGGGAAGAAGTGACGACGGAGGGCGGCCTGGCGCTCGCGTCTGCCACCCGTGGGCTGAGCGACGCAATCGTCCGACTGCGGCGGACGGGAATCCGGACCAGCTTGTTCATCGATCCGGATCGGGACGCGGTGACCCGCTCACGCGAGCTCGGTGCGGACGCGGTCGAGCTTCACACGGGACGGTACGCACACGCGCCCGGAGCGGGGCATGCGCTCGATGCACTTCGTGACGCCGCGACGCTCGGCGCGTCGCTTGGATTGGCGGTTCATGCCGGACACGGCCTTACCACCGGGAACGTCGGACCCGTTGCGTCCATCCCGGAGATCGAGGAGCTCAACATCGGACATCACGTGATCTCACGCGCGATCTTCGTCGGCCTCGACACGGCCGTACGCGAGCTGCGCGCGGCGATGGACGCCGCCCGCCGCGCGGCCTAACTTCGTGAGCTGCCCACTCTTGCACACCAGATCGGAGCCGGCATGACGGCCCCTGCGGGATTTCTCGACTTCTTCGTCCTGGAGGCCGGCGAGTACGTCGAGCAGCTCGACGCGCTGCTGCTCGCCGCCGGCACCGGTGGACCCGACCTCGAAGGTCTCCAGCGCGCCGCGCGGGCCCTTCGCGGCAGCGCCACCATGGCCAAGCTGCCCGCCTTCGCCGAAATGGCGGCCGGCGTGGAGCGCGTCGGTCGCGGCCTCCGCAGCGGAGAGACGCGCTGGGAGCCCGCTTTGGCCGGCGCGCTCGTGGCCACGGTGGACGACTGCAAGCTACTCCTCCGCAACGTCCGCTCGTGGGGCGCCGCCGACGACGCGCGCTCACGCGCGCGCATCGACGAGCTGAGTCGCTACGCACCACTGCGCACCGCCACACCGGTCGCCAGTCAGCCGGCGGCGCCCGACGGCGGCTTCCTCGCGACCGAGGTCGCCAACATCGGCGCGGGCGCCGAGCTTCTCGCGACGCGGCCGTCGGACCGCGATGCCGCGGCGAATGTCCTGCGCCGCGTACGCGCGATGCGTGGCATCGCGGGGGTGAAGGACCACCCGTCGCTCGCCGACGTGCTCGAGGCGACGGAGTACGCCGCGCATGCACTCGAGCGCGGCGAGGCCGAGATCAGCCCGGAGCGACTCGCCGTGCTCGGCGCTGCGGCAACCGTGCTGCGCGGCATCTCCGCCGCGATGCGCATCGGGAGCACGCTCGATCCCGCGAGTCCCGAGCTCGCGCGCTTCGCGTCGGCGCTCGACGCGATGCAGGCCAAGGAGACCGAGCAGGAGCGAGTCGTCCCGATCAGTGAGCTCTTCTATCAGGACGGCGGACCGACGGTCGTGCAGCCGGCACCGAATCCGCCGACGTCTCCCGCCGAGCGCTTCCGCCTCGAGGTCGTGAGCCAGGGCGAGCACCTGCGCCGGCTCGTCGCCGACGCTCGCGGCGCGCGCGACGATCTCGCGCGCGACCGTGTGCGGCGCTCGCTTCGCCAGGCACTGCGCGGGCTTCGCCAGGCGGCCGAGAGCTACGGTGAGCGCGACGTCGCCGAGTTCGTCGCATCGCACAACGACGACGTCGTGCGACTCGATGCTCGGGCCCTCGATTCGCTCGACGAGATCGCCGCCATGCTCGCACAGCCGGCTACGTCGCCCGCATCGCTCGTCGCGCGGCTTCGGGCACTGCAGGAGCAGCCGGCGCAGATGACCCCGACGCGCCCCTCGATCGTCGCGCCGCCTTCGCCGACACCGCAGAAGCGTGACCATCCCGCAGCCGTCGCCGTAGGTCAGATAGCGGCGAGCGGCACGCGCGCGCCCACGCCGGCGCAGGGATCGCTGCTCGATGCCGGCATCGCGAAGCTCGGTACGCTTGCCAGTGCGCCACTCGTCGCGCCGGCGCCGCTGCCCGAGCAACCAGTCGTGCCCATCGACGTGCTGCTCTATCGTGGGCGCGCCGCGATCGAGCGCTGCCTGGAGATCCGCGAGCAGGTGCGGAGTATGGGCGGCCCGATCGACGAAGAGACTCTCGGCGAGCTGTTCGACCTGCTCGACCTCGCGCTCACGGACTGAGCTCTCAGACACATGAAAATCGGCTGGCGCGGGGTCTTCGGGATCCTGCTGAGTGCAGGATTCCTGTATTTCGCCTTCCGCGGCATCAGGGTCGACGAGGTCATGACCCACATGCGCCGGACGAACGTCGGGCTCATGGTCCTCGCCGCGGTCCTCGCCACCGGGGTGTTTCCCCTGCGCGCGATCCGCTGGCGTCCCATCCTCGATCCCGTCGCACCCAGACTGCCCTACGGGAAGCTGTGGCGCGCCACCGCGATCGGGATGATGATCAACAACGTCGTGCCCGCGCGCGTCGGAGAGATCGCGCGCGCGTTCGCCCTCTCGCGGTCGGCGCCCGAGGTGCCGTTCACCGCTTCGCTCGCGTCGCTCGTCGTCGATCGGTTGCTCGACGCGATCCTGTTGTTCGGCCTCATGTTCGCCGCGATGCTCTCCCCGGCGTTTCCGCAGGGCGCGGAGATCAGCGGGCGTCCCGTCGCGAGCTACGCGATCTTCGGCGTGACGGTCACACTGATCGGGCTGGCGGCGATGTACGTGTTCATCCTGTTCCCGACGCCGGTCCTCCGGATGTGGGACGCCGCGACGCGGCGGCTCTCGCCAAGGCTCGCGGCGAAGGGGCGCGAGGCGCTCGTCTCGCTGAGCAAGGGGCTGAGCGTGCTGCGCTCGCCTCGGCGCTTCGCGGTAGTGCTGTGGTGGACGCTCGCGCACTGGCTGCTCAACGCCCTCGCCTTCTGGGTTGGCTTCCGCGCAGCGGGGATGAATCTGCCCTTCAGCGCCGCGCTCTTTCTGCAGGGGATCATCGCGATCGGCGTCGCCGTGCCGCAGGCGCCGGGCTTCTTCGGTGTGTTCGAGCACTTTGCGCGCATCGGGTTGGTCGGGATCTACGGGGTGCCCGCCGATGCCGCAGTGAGCTGGGCGATCGGCTACCACCTCCTGAGCTACATCCCGATCACGCTCATCGGTGCCTGGTATTTCCTCCGCGCCGGACTGTCGATGGGAGAGATCAGCGGCGCGCAGCGCTCGGCCGCCGAGCCGACCGTCGATCGGAGGGCCTCGGCACCCGCCGCGCCGGGCACGTGACGACGCGCGCCGTGTCGCGCGCGGACACCGCACGCGTCGCTGCGCAGGCCAAGATCAACCTCCGCCTGCGCATCCTCGCGCGGGAGACGTCGGGCTATCACCAGCTCGAGACGCTTTTCCTTCGCCTCACGCTCGCCGACGAGCTTCTCGTCCGCGTCACGGACGGCGCGCGATCGCTCGACGTCGCTGGCGACGTCGATGCGCGCCTGCTCGGAGCCGTCGAGCGCAACCTCGCGTGGCGCGCCGCGGAATCGTATGCGTCGGCGACCGGGTGGCCGGCCGGATTCGCGATCGAGCTCACGAAGTACATTCCCGTCGGCGGAGGTCTCGGCGGCGGCAGCGCCGACGCGGGCGCCGTGCTCCGCGCCCTCGACGCGATGGCCCCCGCACCGGTCGGTGAGTCCGCCCTGCTCGTCATCGCCGCGGCGCTCGGAGCGGACGCCCCGTTCCTGACCTGCACTCGCCCGTTCGCGCTCGCGTGGGGTCGTGGGGAGCGTCTCCTCGCCCTGTCCGCGCCCGAGGAGCGAGAGGTGCTGCTCGTGCTGCCTCCGTTCGCCGTGAACACGGCGGATGCGTACGGCTGGCTCGCCGCCGCGCGTGACGTCGGACACCGCGATGACGACGCGTCGGATGTGCTCGACCCGACCACGCTCGGCGAGTGGGCGACGATCGCACGTCTCGCCGCAAACGACTTCGAGCCCGTCGTCTCGGCGCGCCATCCGATGATCGAGGACGTGATCGCGCGGCTGCGCGACCTCGGGTGCTCGCCGGCGATGCTGAGCGGGTCCGGCTCGAGCCTGTTCGGCGTGCTGCCGAGCGGTGTGGGTGTGGAAGTGCCGCGGTTCGAAGGCACCCACGGAGGGCCGGCACCGCAGGTGCTGCTCACTCGCACCGCCGTGGACGTCGCACCGGTGGTTCCGGTGGCGTGAGCGTGAGGGAGATCATGCTGTCGAAGCGAATCCGCACGAACTTCCAGCCCGGGCGGATCGCGCTAGATTGCCAGCACTTCCCCCGTCGTCCAATGGCAGGACACGACACTTTGGATGTCGGAATCGTGGTTCGAATCCACGCGGGGGAATGCGGCGGTCGCTCGGTCTGAATTGACCAAGCACTTATCCCACCTTACTTTACAAGGCTCTGAATGGACGGGCTTGCCGTACCGGCTCACGGGTTCAAGCTGTTGTCGGGCACGGGGAATCGTCCGCTGGCGGAAGAGATTGGCCGGCAGCTGGGGATCCCGCTCACGAAAGTGACGTGCAACCGGTTCGCCGACGGTGAGATCTTCGTCCGCATCGATGAGAACGTCCGCGGCAACGACGTGTTCATCGTGCAGAGCACCAACGCGCCGGCGGAGAACATCATGGAGCTGCTGCTCCTGATCGATGCCAGTCGGCGGGCCAGTGCGGCGCGCATCACCGTTGTGATGCCGTACTACGGCTACTCGCGCCAGGACCGCAAGGACCAGCCGCGTGTGGCCATCGGCGCCAAGCTGGTGGCGAACATGATCATGAGTGCGGGAGCCGATCGCCTGCTCGGGATCGACTTCCACCAGCATCAGCTTCAGGGGTTCTTCGACATCCCCGTCGATCACCTCTACGCGATGCCGGTACTCACGGCGCACTTCCGCAAGAAGCAGTTGAAGGACACGGTCATCGTGGCGCCCGACGTGGGCTCGGCCAAGATGGCACGTGGGTTCGCGAAGCGGCTCGACGCCTCGCTGGCGATCATCGACAAGCGACGGCCGCGTGCGAACGTGAGCGAGGTGGTGAACGTGGTCGGCGATGTGGAGGGTCGTGATTGCATCCTCGCCGACGACATGATCGATACGGCCGGCACGGTGACGGAAGCGGCGCGCGCGCTCAAGCGGCTCGGCGCCAACGACGTCTACGTCTGCGCCACGCACGCGATTTTCAGCGGCCCTGCCGTCGAACGTCTGAAGTCGGCACCGATCGTCGAAGTGGTCGTCACCGACACGATCGACCTCGCACCGGACCGTCGGTTCGAGCGGCTCACGGTTCTCTCGGTCGGAGAGCTGTTGAGCAAGGCGATCCGGTATACGCATGCTGAACAGAGTGTGAGTTCCTTGTTCGATTAGAAACCGGTGGGGAGTGGAGGGTGGGGGTGACGGCGAACGCATTCGCAACGAAGTCACTCCGAACCCCGCACTCCCCACTCCGAACAGATTTCACCCGCGATCGGGCTCCTTCCCGGAGCCACCGGCATGGTAGGGCGGACGCAGCCGCCTGAGAGTAGCACCGGGATCGTGGTTCGCTGCAGTCGAAGACGTATCAGGAAGGATCATCATCAATGGCAACCGCATCACTGAACGCCGAAGCGCGCACCGAGACCGGCAAGGGCGTTGCGCGAAAGCTGCGCGCCGCCGGCCGCGTTCCCGCCGTTATCTATGGCCACGCCCGCGAGGCCCAGGCGCTATCGCTCCCGACGCGTGAGCTCGAGAAGCTCCTGTCGTCGATCGCCACCGGCAGCACCGTCGTCGAGCTCTCGGTCGGCAGCGCGACCACGAAGACGCTGATCCGCGAAGTCCAGCGGCATCCGTTCAAGAAGCAGATCCTCCACGTCGACTTCCAGGAGCTGGTGGCCGGCGAGAAGGTCACCGTCGAGATCCCGCTCGTCTTCGTCGGAGTCCCCGAAGGCGTGCGCCTCAGCGGAGCGCTGCTCGAGCAGATCCTCCACAGCATCGAGGTCCTCGTCGATCCGTCGAGCATTCCGAACCACATCGACGTCGACGTCACCAACCTGGCGATGGGCCACTCGCTGCACGTGCGGGAGCTGCCACTGCCGGCGGGACTCGAGGTGCTGACGGACGAGGATGCGACCGTGTGTGCCGTCGTCGCGCCGCGCGCCGTCGTCGAGGAGACGCCGGCCGAGGGCGCGGAAGCGCCGGTCGAACCGGAGCTCATCCGCAAGCCGAAGGAAGAGGAGGAGGCGAAGTAATTCGCGCCTTCCTCGCCGCACTCGCGCGACGGCTCCGTCCATCCGGGACGGAGCCGTCGTCGCATCACGCCGACGACGGACCGATGAAGGTCATCCTGGGCCTCGGAAATCCGGGGAAAGAATACGAGCACACACGCCACAACGTCGGTTGGTGGCTCATCGATCACGTCGCCGAACGTTGGGGCTTCGACGGCTGGAAGAAGGACGGGCAGGCGAAGGTCATGCAGGGTCATCTGACCGGTCTGCGCGAGACCGTGCGGCTGGTGAAGCCGCAGACGTACATGAACCTGTCGGGCGGCGTGCTCGTGCAATACGCGCGGCGCCCGTTCTGGGCGGCAGCGAACGACCTGCTCGTGCTCGTCGACGACGCGGCGATCCCCGTCGGCACCTGGCGGCTGCGCGCCGAAGGTGGCGCGGGAGGCCACAACGGCCTCAAGTCGATTCAGCAGTCGCTCGGCACGCAGCAATACGCGCGGCTGCGCATCGGCGTCGGCGACCCGGACCGACCGCCCGGCGGCCCGCTGAAGGACTTCGTGCTCGGCGCGCTCGGCAAGCGCGACACGGAAGCCGTGCGCGAACTCCTTCCGATCATGACCGACGCGGTCGAGGCGTGGATCCGCGGCGGGATCAAGTCGGCCCTCGACGTCCAGAGCCGCGCGCCCAGCAAGTCGTAACCGCAGCGCGCCGATCGGGCCGATTACCTTTCGAGCTTCCCGTCGCGCCTCAACTCATAGTCGTACGCAATGCTCAGACTCGGCATCGTCGGACTTCCGAACGTCGGCAAGTCCACGCTCTTCAACGCGCTCACCTCGGCGGGCGTGCTCGCCGCGAACTATCCGTTCGCCACGAAGGATCCGAACATCGGGCGCGTCAGCGTCCCCGACGATCGGCTCGACGAGCTCGCGCGCATCGTGCAGCCGCAACGCACCGTCCCCGCCGCGGTGGAGTTCGTCGACATCGCCGGCCTCGTCGCCGGCGCATCGAAGGGGGAAGGGCTCGGCAACCAGTTCCTCGCCACCATCCGTGAGACCGACGCCATCGTGCACGTGGTGCGCTGCTTCGACGACGACGACGTGCTGCACGTGATGGGCTCCGTCGATCCCGTGCGTGATCGTGAGGTCATTGAGTTCGAGCTCGCCCTCGCCGATCTCGCGACGGTCGAGAAGCGACTGGACCGGGTGAAGCGATCGGCGAAGACCGGCGACAAGGAGGCACTCGCCGAGTTGCCGGTCGTCGAGAAGGCATACGAGTTCGTCAAGGAAGGCCGTGGCCTGTGGGAGGCGAAGCTGAACGCAGACCAGTTGGCGGTGCTCAAGCCGCTTTCGCTCCTCACGACGAAGCCCATCCTCTACGCGGCCAACGTCACCGACGCCGAGCTGGCGGGTGAGGAAGGCGCGCACGTGAAGGCGCTCCGCGCGGCCGTCGCGTCGAGCGGCGAGCAGGCGGAGGTCGTTCCCTTCTCCGCCAAGATCGAGAGCGAGCTCGCCGAGCTACCCCCCGAGGACCGCACGGATTTCCTCGCCTCGCTCGGCCTCGAGTCGGCTGGGCTCGACCGCCTCATTCGCGCCGGATTTCATCTGCTCGGGCTCCAGACGTACTTCACCGCCGGCGAGCAGGAAGTGCGCGCCTGGACGATCCACCGCGGCGATACGGCGCCGCAGGCTGCGGGCGTCATCCACACCGACTTCGAGCGCGGCTTCATCAAGGCCGAGACGGCGAGCTACGCCGACTTCGTCGCCAATGGGGGGTGGAAGGGCGTGAAGGAGAAGGGCGTCATGCGACAGGAGGGCAAGGAGTACGTCGTGGACGATGGCGACGTGCTGTTGTTTCGCTTCAACGTGTGACCCTGATGCGCGTGCTCTCCGTCAACGTCGGCGCGATCCGCGAAGTGCATTGGCGAGAGGAGATCGTCACCACGGCGATCTGGAAGCACCCGGTCGAGGGACGTGTAGCAATCCGCGGCGTCAATCTCGACGGGGACGATCAGGCCGATCGCGAGGTGCACGGTGGGCCTGACAAGGCGGTGTACGCCTACGCGCGCGAGGACTACGACGTGTGGCGCGATCGACACGCGGTGGACACCGCGCCCGGACTGTTCGGCGAGAACCTGACGGTCGAAGGCATCGATCTCGTCCACGCGCTGGTCGGCGAGCGCTGGGAGGTCGGGTCGACGCTGCTGGAAGTCGCGCAACCGCGCCTTCCCTGCTTCAAGCTCGGCATCCGCATGGGGGACCCACGTTTTCCGAAGCGGTTTCAGGCCGAGGGTCGCATGGGTGCGTATCTGCGCATCGTCCGTGAAGGCGACGTCGGTGCGGGCGACGCCATCGACATCGTCTCACGACCGGCGCACGGCGTCACGCTCGCCGACATGGTCGGCGCGCTGCACGATCGGTCGAAGGCACACGCGCTCGCGCGGGTGCGGGGACTACCCGCGTTCTGGCGCCGCGTCGCCGCGAGGTGATGGGCCGACTTCGCGCGGTTGCAACCGAGTTCCCATCATCTGCTGCGCTCCGGCGAGACGACGAGCCTCGCCTGCTCCCCCCGCCGCAGCTCGACTGACAGACCTTTCACGAGCTCCGAACCGGCGACGACCTGGCTTCTCCCGGTTCGTGCGTCTAGCACGCGGTATCGCGCCGACGAGTCCACCGTGTACCACTCCGGATACGAGTTGATTCGCGGCCAGTCGCCCGGTAGTCCGAGTATCGTGCGATGTCTCGGCACGTCGAACCGCAGCACTCCCGACCATGTGGAGTCGGCGTCGAGCGTAATCGCGACGGCATCGCCGTCGCGCACGGCACCGAAGCGCACGTCGGCGCGCCACGGACGAACGCTCGTCCCCAGGGTCTTCCAGAGGGCGTACATCAGCGACGTGCGATTGAAGTTCCCGTCCGCGTATCCTCCCTCCACGATTCCGCGACCGCGCCAGCGCTCGAGGCCCGGGCGATGCGCGGAGTCCTGCTTGCTCCACATCCACCGAATCTGATAATCCATCCACGCGGCGGCCGACGGCACGGGCTCGCGGTTGAACAGGTACAGCGCTCCTTCGATGGCGTCGGCATCGCCGTCCTGTCCGAGGTTCTCCCAGTCGAAGCCGCGGTACTTGCCGTCGAGCGCGCCGAGCGCCTTGCGCACCGCGTCGCGGTAGGCCGTCGTGCCGTCGAGCTGATAGATCGTGTAATAGCCGTTCAGCACGTAGCCAAAGTTGTCCGCGATGTGCGCATCGACGGCCTTGCCCGCGCGCGGATCGATGACGTTGTAGAACAGGCCGTCCTCGTTCCGGCCGACCGCCAGGATGCGGTCGAGCATCTCGTGGATGGGCGCGCGATACGCCGCGGCCTTCTGCGGCTGGACCTTCAGCAGGGTCGCATACAGCTCGGTGAGCCCGGAGACGACCTCGTTGCCATGGTCGCGCAGTCGGAGCGTCGCGAAGTCGCGTGTCGGATGATGTGCGTCCAGCAGGTAGTAGTCACCGAGGCGAGTCGCGTACTCGAGGTAGCGCGCATCGTGCGTCATCCAGTAGAGTCGCGACAGCACGAGCAGCATGTCGCCATTGACCTCGGGATCCAACGACACGATCCGCCCGTAGCGCGTGTCGACCGGCGCATACCGCCACAGGTCGTCGACGATGCCCAGCATGCGCGCGCGCCACGGCGTGACGCCGAGCAGCTCGGTGATCGGCATCAGACCGTCCTTCACGTACTCCGAGCCGCCGAACATGATCGCCGCGGTGTCGATCTTCGACTCTGCGAAACCGCGCCTGGAGAAGGAGTACGTGTCGGGGAGTCGTCCGATGCGCGACGTGAGCGCGGTCTCCGTCAGCAGCATCTCCTGCATCCGTCCCGCGTACAGCTCCGGACGCGTGTACCACGCCGTCAGCACGAGGAACGGGTAGAGATCCGCCGCACAGTCCTTCGCGTTCCAGATGTCGCGGTCGTTCGTCGTGTTGCGCGGCAGAAGTCCGGTGATGGAATCGGCGAGCGTGAGCCAGTCCATCATCAGGCGATCCGAGCGGACGAACGCTTCGTTCGCGAGACGTGCGTTCGCGGCCGCCGCCGTGAAGGCGGAGCCGGCGGTTCGCACGGCATGTTGGCCACTCACGGGTGAGGCGAGGGCGACGAGAAGGGCGAGCGCGAGCACGGAACGGTGCGTGCCGGCTGGCGTCGGCCGGTTGACGGGTCGACTCGATCTCATGAGTGTCGGGTGTCCGCGGCAGGCACACAGAATACGAACGCACGACGGCCGGGCGACAGGCCCGGCCGTCGGCACGATGGTCCGAGGTCGGGCCCCAGACCGCGATCAGTCGTTCGCGAACTTTATGAAGCTGTAGGCCAGGATACCCAACCCCATCAGCGCGAGTCCGCTCGTTCCCACGAGCCCGTGGCGCAGTGGCACACCGAAGCTGCGTTCCGCGAGCACTGCGCTCCCTGCCACGCCACCCACGACGGCGCCGTACATCGCGCCCAGAAATGCCAGAAAGTCCCGCACGTCCGCACCTGCCGTTGAGTCCACCGACTTCATTGATGAAGCAGCATTCGCGCCAGAGCGGCGCGTCACGGCAGCCACGGAATGCTGAGATGCTTGAACGCCCAGATGAGCAGCGCGAAGAGCAGCACGCAGTAGAACGCGACCTCGAAGAGACCCGTCGATTGCCGGTCGGACATCCCCACCTCCAGCCCGATGGATGGTCGGATGCAGTTCTCGGTTAACGTACCGCACGCTGACGACATCGCTAGCCATCGCTCGTAGCACCTCGCCGGGGTCGGCATCCGTCACGCGGTGCCAGTCGGCCGACTCATGCGCCCATGGCGCCCGGGCCTCACGCGCGGCAGAGATGACGCGGGGGCTTCTCGGCGCACCTCAAGCACTGTACCTTGCGAGGCTACCGGCGCGCGCCTTACTCGCGTTGCGCCAACAACTTCCCCTCCCCCCGCTCCGGCAACCAGCGGGGGGCGGCTACGTCCAAAGGGAGGATTGCCGGGACATGCCACGTCCATACGAGGCGGTCTACGTCTTCGACTCGACGCTCGAAGACGCCACCGTCACCGAGAAGCTCGATCGATTCCATCAGCTCGTCGGCGCGTCCGGCGAGATGAAGGTCGATCACTGGGGTCGACGTCAGCTCGCTTACCCCATCGGCCCGCGAGAGAACGGCTACTACGTCGTCGCGCGCTTCGATGCCGAGACCGCGGGAATTCCCGAGTACGAGCGCGCACTGAAGCTCGACCCGAGCGTGATCCGCTACCTGCTGACCATCCACGACCACGAAGTCGGCGCCCCGCCGATGACCGAGGAAGAGCTCGCGCTCGCCAAGAAGCGCGCCGAGGAAGACGACGAGGATGAGGAGTAGACCATGAGACGCCCAACCAAGGCCTGCCCCTTCTGCGAGAGCCGCGTGCGGTTCGTCGACTACAAGGACGAGCGTACCCTCGGCCGCTTCATCACTGACCACGGCAAGATCCTGCCGAGCCGGCTCAGCGGCGTCTGCGCGCGCCATCAGCGTCAGCTGAGCACCGCGATCAAACGCGCACGCTACCTGGCGCTGCTCCCCTACACGCGGGGTTTGCAGGGCTGAGATGGAAGACGCTCCGGCTCCGGCGCCGTCCGAGCGTGGGTGGGGGAAGCTCCTCCTCGCGCTCGCGGCGTTCCTGATCATCCCCCCGTACACGCCGCTGCGCGCCTTGCTGCCGGTGGAGGACACGCTCCTCCTCCTGCTGCCGGCGCTCGCCGCGTGCTGTCTCGTGGGGTGGTGGGCAGGAGGACGGCTGCTACTGGCCGTCACCTGGATCGGACTGTCGGTGTGGATGCTGATGCAGCCCGCGCACGCCGGACCGTTCTTCAACCTCGTGCGCGGCTGGAGCCTGCTGCTCGCCGGTTCGTTCGGATTGATCTGTCTGTTCGGGACAGGGCGGCCATTCTTTGCCCGTGCTCTCTCGGCCGTGTCGCTCGCGCTCACGATCGTCGTGCTGATGAGCAGCCGTGGGCCGCTCACGCCGTCGCGCGCGCGGCTCGCCGTGCAGGCGGAGTTCGCGCGACGGAACACAGAGACGCTCGCCATGTTCCGTGCTGCGCTCCAGCAGCATCCGGAAGTCGTCAAGTCGATGCCGCAGGTCGCATCGCTTCCGAACGAGGTGGAGACGCAGTTGCACACCATGGCGGCGACCGGAACGGGACTCTTCCCCTCCCTGTTGCTCCTCGAGTCGCTGGTGGCGCTCGCGCTCGCGTGGGGGACGTACCACCGCATCTCCCGAACGCGGCTCGGCGCGCCACTCGGCTTCCTGAAGGACTTCCGTTTCAACGACCAGTTCGTCTGGGGGCTGATCGCGGGGCTCACGATCGTGTTCGTGCCCGCGCTCGACTTCCTCGGCGCCACCGGTCGCAATCTCCTCGTCTTCTTCGGTGCGCTCTACGCCATTCGTGGCTTCGGCGTGCTCTCCTGGTTCCTCGCACCGGGAGCGCTCGCGGCCGCGCTGCTCGTGGGGTTCGCCATGTTGTGGTGGCCGGTGCTGAACGCGGTCGCCGTGCTCGGGTTCATGCTCCTGGCGCTCGCCGCTTTCGGGCTTGGCCTGGGCGACACCTGGGCTGACTGGCGCAGCCGTGCGCGCCCTACCACGTAATCAGAGGCTCAACTCATGGAAATCATTCTCCGCCAGGCGGTCGAGAACCTGGGCAAGCCAGGCGACGTCGTCACGGTCAAGAACGGCTACGCTCGCAACTTCCTCCTTCCGCGCGGCTTCGCCTACGAGGCGACCCCGGGCAACCTGAAGCGCATCGCGCAGGAGCGCGGTCGCCTCGAGGCGGCCGAAAACGAGCGTGTCGGTTCCGCGCAGGAGCTCGCGAAGCGCCTCGAGGAGGTGCAGCTCACCTTCTCGGCGCGCGTCGGCGAGGAGGGCAAGCTGTTCGGTTCCGTCACGTCGGCCGACATCGCCGAGCAGCTGAACGCCCAGGGCTTTCACATCGAGAAGCGCCTGATCGACCTGCACGATCCGATCAAGGCACTCGGCGTGTACCGCGTGCCGATCAAGCTGCACGCGGACGTGAAGCCCGAAGTCCGCGTCTGGGTCATCAAGCAGTAGCGCGTCGCGACGGCCGGGAGGGGGCTCCGTCGCGGAGCCCCCTCCGCGCATTTCGACACTCGTGCGCGGCCGCGCATCGCACTTGCCAGACACGAGCATCGACCCACGAACCCTGATCCCATGGCTGCCTCCCTTCCACATCCGGCCCAGACGTCGCTCGAAGTCGCGCAACGCGCCGCGTCGATCCTGCTGGAGCACAAGGCGAACGACGTCGTGCTGCTCAGCCTGGAAGGCGTTTCGGACATGACCGACTTCTTTCTCATCGCGAGTGGCACGTCCGATACGCACGTGCGCTCGCTCGGCAACTCCGTGCTGGAGGAGATGAAGCGCGACAGCGGCCAGATGGCGCACCATGTCGAAGGTCTGTCACAGGGTCGCTGGGTGCTGCTCGACTACGTCGACGTGGTCGTGCACATCTTCCATCCGACGTTGCGTAGCTTCTATCAGATCGAGCGACTCTGGGCCGACGCCGAAACGGTGCCGCTGCAGTCGACCCGCTAGCGATTCAGGACGCTCGTCGCCAGGCGCACCAACGCACGCGACGTCACGCGCCGCAGAGCGCCGCGCGCCGTGCGTCCGCCTATTCCTGATGGGTCCGGGAGACTAACTTTTGCCCGTGCGTTCACCCCTGCTCGCGATGGCGCTCGTGCTCGCTGCCTGCGGCCCCGCCGATCGCGGGAGCGCCCATTCGGCGCGCGAGACCGCGTCGGCGATGAGTGCCGTCGCGCGAGGGCCGGACAACCTCGTGCTGCGCATCCCGCGCACGGGCGGCGAGGTTCGCGTGTTCGCCTATCCGCGTCTCGACACGATCGTGTGGAATGGAGCCGAAGCACCGGCGCCGGCGCGTGTGCTCGCCTTCGATGAGGAAGAAGGCGTCATCTCCATCGTCGACGCGCGGGGGCAAGCGGCGCGGATCGACTTCCGTCAGGGCGCCGGGAGCACGGTCACCAAGTCGAAGCTGACAGGGCTCACGTCGAACGACGGCTCGACGATCTACGGAATCACCGCGGACGGCGTGGTCGAGCGCTACGCCAGGAGCGGCGGCTGGAAGTGGAAGCCCCCCGTCGCGGCGCGCGCCGTCTTCCCGCAGCCCGACGCCTCCCTGCTCGTCCTCGGCGAGCGTGCCGGCAGCTCGGTCGTGTGGAAGGTGCGGCCGCCGAGTACCCGCGTCGTCGACTCCGTGGTGTTGCCGCGCGTCGATCGCGCCCTCCGCACCCAGGTCGGTGATCTCCTCTACCTCGCCACGGAGCGCGAGCTGACGGGCGTGCGGACCCGCAGCATGCAGCGTACGGCGAGCGTCGCGTTCGACGAGCCAGTCGAGCTGCTGTCCGCGACGCCAAGCGGCGATCGCGTGTTCGTCGTCACGAGCACGGGAAAGTCCGTGCAGATCGTCGACCGGTATCGGGAGGCCGTGAGCGGATCGATCGAGCTGGGCCGACATCCCTCGGATCTGCGGATGGACCCACTGGGCCGCTATCTCCTGGCGCGGCTCGACGGCGTGGACTCGACGGTCGTCATCGCGCTCGGGACCAACCGCGTCGTCGGAACGCTCGCCACGGGTTGGCGCGCCGACCTGCCATTCGTCGCGCCCGACGGAGGGATCGCGTTTGCCGACGGGAAAGACGTGATCGTCACCGACGGCACGACGCTGCGGCCGACGGCGCGCGTCTCCGGCGGAGCGGCGGACTTCTGGTATCCGTTCCGATGGACGGGCTTCCGCCCGCGCGCCGAAGGGCTGGACCAGCCGGTGGACTTCGCGGGCCCCCCTGTGGACTCGATGGGGGCACCGACCGATTCGGCCGCGCCGCGCGACTCCGCCGCCCCGTCCAAGGAACCGAGTCCGCCGCCGGCGCAGCCCGTGCCGCCGCCGCGCGACAGTGCCGTCCGTCGCCCGGCGGCGGGCTACACGGTATCGTTCGCCGCGCTGCTCGTCGCCGACAAGGCGCGCGATCTTGCGGCGTCGATTCGCGTCGGCAGCGAGAACGCGCGCGTCGTCACGGCGGTACGCGACGGCTCGACGATCTACCGCGTCGTGCTGGGCCCGTACACCACGCGCGAGGAAGCCGAGCGCATCGGACGCGAGTCCAAGCAGTCCTACTGGATCTACGAGGGCGGCCCGTGAGCGCGACACGCACGATCGACTGGAACGAGGAGGGCCGGCGCATCGGCGTCACGCTCGACGCGTTCCACGCGATCGTCGTCGTCGGCACGGATCCGACCGCCGCGGCCGAGACAGCGCTCGGCATCGCGCGCGTGCAGGCGGTGCATCGTCGCGTCGCGGTCGGGGACTTGCTCGGTGAGGCGCCGCCCATCCAGGCGCTCGTGAGCGGCGACGATCCCCACGGCATCGTCGACAGCTTCGTGTACGGCGTGTCGCTGTCGAAGATCGCGCAGCAGGTGCCCGACGCGGGCGAGCTGTTCGTGATGCCCACGGGCATCGGCCCGGTGGACTACGAGGAGCTCTTCGGGAGCAACCGCTGGCGGCGACTGATCGCGGGGTTTCGCGAGGTGGGGGCGCTGCTCGTCCTGGTCGCACCGACCGATGCGCCGATGGTGCACGCGCTGGTGGACGTGAGCGACGGTGCGGTCATCGTGGGTGAGAAGGTGCCGGCGGAAGTCTCGGTCGCACAGTCGCTCGCATGGGTGCGCCCGCGTCGCGGCGCCGTCGCACCCGCCGCCAGCGACGCATCGGCGGGGCCGGTGCCCGACGCAACCCCGACCTCCGGGGCGGCGGTCCCGTCGGGCGCCAGCGGTCCGCAGCGCTGGATCGGTGGCGTGCTCGCGCTGCTCGTGCTCCTCGCACTCGTGTACTGGGGCGCAAGCGCGTACTCGCAGCGACGCGCCGTGCAGCAGGCGGTGGCCGATTCGGCGGCGCGCGTAGCGGCGAATCGCGTGCGCGTGACCGACAGCATCGCCCGCCTGCGGCGTGACAGCATCGTGCGCGACAGCCTGGCGCTCCTCGAGGGCGCCGTGACGGACTCTTTCCCGGTGTACCGGCCTGCCAATCCAATCGATTCGGCGGCCGCCGTCGGCTACTCGATCCTGCTCTCCAAGTACAACACGAAATCGGGCGCGATCCTCGATCTGTTCGGTCGCTTCGCGCGGCTTCCCGCCTCGACGTACGGGATGGAGACGCCGTCGCGCTTCTATCTGCTGCTCGCTGGCGCCTTCCCGTCGCGAGCCTCCGCCGAGTCGCTGCTCGTCCGCCTGCGCGTGCAGGGCACGCTCGCGCGCGACTTCGGCAGCGTCGATCGCTATCCGCTCGCGTTCCTCGTGGATTCCGGCGTTGCACCGCGTGAAGCGCTCGGCCGCCTCAATCGTTACCATGCGCGTGGACTGCCGGTGTACGGGCTGCGTCAGCCGAACGGCACCCTGCGACTGTACTTCGGCGCGTATGCCAACCCGGAGCAAGCGTCGCTCGCCGTGCCACAGGTGCGGGACGCAGGAATGCGCCCGCTGCTGGTCTATCGAATCGGGAGAGTCTTCTAGTGCGTCTCACCAAGCTCGAGCTCCACGGATTCAAGTCGTTCGCCGATGCCACGAACCTCGTGTTCGAGCCCGGCGTGACGGCAATCGTGGGTCCGAACGGCTGTGGCAAGTCCAACGTCTCGGACGCCGTCCGCTGGGTGCTGGGTGAGCAGCGCGCCCGCCTGATGCGCGGTGCGAAGATGGACGAAGTGATCTTCCAGGGCTCGTCGGCGCGGCGGCCCGTGAACGTGGCCGAGGTCTCGCTGCACTTCTCGAACGAGGACGGGATCCTCCCCGTGCCGTTCCGCGAAGTGGTGATCACGCGCCGGCTTTCACGGTCGGGCGACAGCGATTACTTCCTGAATCGCGCCCCGTGCCGGCTGCGCGACATCGCCGATCTGCTGCGAGGCACGGGGCTGGGCGCGGGCACTGGCGTCGTCATCGAGAGCCGGATGATCGATGCGCTGCTCTCCGACCGCCCCGACGACCGCCGCGAGCTGTTCGAGGAGGCGGCGGGCGTCGGGCTCTACCGCGACCGACGACGCACGACGGAGCGTCGGCTCGAGGAGACGACGGGCGATCTGCAGCGGCTGGACGATCTGATCAACGAAGTCGCGAGCCAGGTGCGGAGTCTCGCGCGTCAACGGAAGCGCGCCGAGCGCCACGCCGAGATCATGACGCGTCGCTTCACCGTCGAGCTCGCGCTCGCCGCGCGAGAGATGGAGGCATGGCGCGAGGAGTTGGGCCGCCTCGAGACCCGCCTGGTTGACCTGCGGGCGCAGCTGCCGGCCGCCGAGTCCGCGGCGCTCGATGCCGAGGCGGCGCGCGACCAGGCGCACGGAGGCCGGGCCGCCGCGGAGGCTCAGCGCAACGAGCTTTCGCGTCTCGTCAGTGCGCAGCGCGAGCAGGTGCAGCGCATCCGGGGCGAGATGGCGGTGGCGGAGGAGCGTCAGCGCAACGCGTCGGCGCGACGGCAGCGCGCGGAGGCCGAAGCGACGGCTGGTGAGCAGACGGGAGTGCAGATCGCCGCCGAGCGGGAGAATGCGGCGGCGGAGCGCGCGCGCGAAGAGTCGGAGCTCGCGTCGGCGGAAGCAGAGCTGGCGCGACACCAGGAGGCCGAGAACGAAGTGCGTCGCGTCGTCGCCGAGGCGCGCAACGCCGTGGAAGGTGCCGAACGCGAGCTGCGCGAGCTGCAGGATCGCGTCCGGCGCGTGGAGCACGAGCGCGAACGTGCCGTTCGCGAGCTCGACGAGGTGCGTCAGCGCGCCGACGCACTCGCGCAGGAGCAGGCCCGGCTCGACGACGCGCTGGCCATGACGCGGCGCGAGCACGAGGAGCTGCAGGTGGAGGTCGACGCCGCGCAGGCGGCCGCCGCGGCCGCCGCGAGCGAGATGGAGGAGGCACGCGCAGCGGATCGCGACGTGCGCGAGCGCGAGGCAGTCGCGCGCGCCGAGCTGTTTCGCGCCGACGAGGCGCTCACCGCGCTCCAGGGTCGAGTCAATGCGCTGGAGCAGCTCGAACGCGATCGCGTCGGCCTCGCGCCGGCCGCTTCGCGCCTGCTCCGCGAACGCGACCGCTTCGGGGAGGGCGCGGTACTCGGGCCGGTGTCGGACTTCATCGCGGCGGACCAGCAGTCGGCATTGCTCGTCGAGAAGTTCCTCGGCAACTCGGTGCACGCGGTGCTCGTGCGCGACCGCGACGTCGCCGACGCGATTCGCGTCTGGCACGGCGAAGCCAATCCCGGGCCGCTCCTGCTCCTTCCGCTCGATGCGGCCGCCGAGCCGAGCGAGAGTGGGCGCGAGGACGGGCTGGAGTCCGTCGTCGACGCTGTCGGTCTCGGCCGCGCCTGGGTGCGCACGCTCCTCGGCCGCGTGCACGCGCTCGAGGGCGGCAGCGCGTTCGTCGATGCCCGTGGCGCGGTGTGGCTCCCCGGCACTGCGACTGGCCCCGGACCGCTGCGTCGGCGCGCCGAGCTGACCGAGCTGCGACGCGACCTCACGACGCTCGAAGCGCAACGGCAGGCAGCGTCGCGCACGGCCGACGCGATGCGCGAGTCTCTGCTCGCGAGCGAGCGGCGGGTGCTCGAGGCGACCGAGGCGGCATCGGTCGCACAGCTTCAGGCACGGCAGACGCTGGAGCGTCAGGCGGAGTCGTCGCGGCGCGTCGCGCGGGCGACACGTGAGGCGCAGGAAGCGGCGACGCTCGCCGAACGTCTGGCGGCGCGAGCCGCCGAACTGGGTGACCGCCATCGCGCGCTCGACGCCGACACGGCGGCGCTCACCGAGCAGCTGGGGGCCCGCCAGCAGGCGATCGCCGACGCGCGCGAGCGGGCTAGCGTCGCCGAGCGAAGCCAGGAGGAGGCGCGAGAGCTTCGTGGCCGCTGGCAGGTGCGCCAGGCGGAGACGCGAGCGCGTGTGCAGATGGCCGTCGATCGGGAGCGCCGCCTCGCGCAGGAAGTGTCGACCGCCACGCAGCGCCTCGCACAGCTCCGCGAGGAGCTCAGCGAGCTCGCGCTGTCCGACAGTGCGCTCGCCGAGCAGATGGCGTCGTGGACACTCGACCTGGAGACACGCGAAGCGACGCTCTCGGATGGCGAGGCGAGTCTCGCTGCCGCAGAAGCGGCAGTGCGAACCGCGGACACCGCGCTCGCCGATGCCGACCACGCCGTGAGCGAGCATCACCGTCGCCTCGCCGCCGCGAGCGACGAGCTGCATCACGCCGAGCTGCGGTTCACCGAACTGTCGGGTCGTCGAGCCGCAATCCGCGAGCGGCTCGAGACCGAGTGGAAACGCCCGCTGGAGGAGATGATCGCCGAGGTGCCGCCGGTCGACCTCGACGACGACGCGCTGCGCATGGAGGCGGCCGAGCTTCGCCGCCAGATCGAGCAGCTCGGACCGGTCAACGCGCTCGCCATCGAGGAGCACGACGAGACGATGAAGCGCCACGACTTCCTCGTCGCCCAGCGGGCCGACCTCGCCGAGGCCAAGGCGTCGCTGCTCCAGGCGATCAAGGAGATCGACGCCACGGCACGCGAGCTGTTCCTGGCCACCTTCGAGCAGGTCCGTGTCAACTTCCGCGAGATCTTCATGTCGCTGTTCGGCGGCGGCGAGTGCGACCTGCGGCTCGAGAATCCGGACGCACCGCTCGACTGCGACATCGAGATTCACGCGTCCCCGCGCGGCAAGAAGACGCAACGCATTCATCTGCTGTCCAGCGGCGAGCGCGCACTCGTCGCCCTCTCCCTGCTGTTCGGCATCTTTCTCACGAAACCGAGTCCGTTCTGCCTTCTCGACGAGGTGGACGCGCCGCTCGACGACGCGAACGTCGGCCGCTTCGTGCGCATGTTGAACCAGTTCAAGAGTCGCACGCAGTTCATCGTCATCACGCACAATCCGCGGACGACCACGGAAGCGGGCGACGCCGTCTACGGTGTGACGATGCAGGAGCCGGGTGTCTCGTCGCTGGTGAGCGTGCGCATGCGCGGGGCCTCGACCGAGGCGTCGCTTCCGCTGGAGCCGGTGGCCGAGGAGGCCGCCGTCACGTCGTGAGATGCGGATCGCTCTCTGGCGCGGCACTCCTGTGAAGGAGATGCGCAACGGGGGGCGCTGATGCGTCTCGTCACGCTCGGCACTGGCACCGTCGCGCTCTCGGGCGCTCGGGTGTGCGCCGGACATTACGTGGAAGCAGGTGCGACGCGTCTGCTGCTCGACTGCGGGAGCGGGATCACGCACCGACTCGCCGAGCTCGGCCTGCCGTGGCGCGACATCACGCATGTCGCCATCACGCACTTCCACACCGATCACATCTCCGACCTGGCGACGCTGGCGTTCGCGTGGAAGTATGGAGATCTGCCCGGACGGAGCGCGCCACTCGTGCTCGTCGGCCCGGCGGGAATCGCGGCGCTCCTCGACCGGCTGATCGGCGCGTTCGGCGACTGGTTGCGCGAGCCGGGCTTCCCGCTCGTGGTACGCGAGATCGCGCCGGGCGAGGCCATCGCGCTGGACGACGGCACCACATTGCGCGCGACGAAGGTGCCGCACACCGAGGAAAGTATCGCGTACTCCATCGAGCGGCGCGGACGACGAGTCGTCTATACGGGCGACCTGGGGTACGATCCCATGTTCGCCGAATGGGCGCGTGGCGCCGACGTGCTGCTGTGCGAGTGCTCGCTGCCGATCGAGATGGCCATTCCGCTGCACCTCACTCCCGAGCAGTGCGGCGCGCTCGCTGCCGCGGCGCTGCCGAAGCATCTCGTGCTGACGCACTTCTACCCGCCGGTCGAGCGCGTCGACATCCGCGCGATCGTCGCGGCGCACTACGCCGGCCCGGTCACCCTGGCCGACGACGGGTCCACGTTCGAGATCGAGGAAGACTGATGCTGGTCGTGATGGAGCATGGTGCGACGGACGCGCAGATCGCGCGCGTCGCCGAGGTCATTCGCGAGATGGGGTACCAGGCGCGGCCGATGCCCGGTGCGCAGCGCACGACAGTGGGGCTCGTCGGCAACGACGGTCGCGTCGACGGCTCGCAGCTCGAGGCGCTCGACGGCGTGGCCGAGGTGATTCACGTCTCGAAGCCGTACAAGCAGGTCTCGCGCGAGTGGAAGCCGGACGACACGCTCGTCACGATCGCGCCGGGTGTCACCTTCGGCGGCCCGACCATTCCGATCATCGCCGGCCCCTGCTCCGTGGAGAGCGAAGAGCAGATCGTGCTCGCGGCGCGCCAGGTGCGCGACGCGGGCGGCGCCGCGCTTCGCGGGGGCGCCTTCAAGCCGCGCAGCTCGCCGTACTCGTTCCAGGGACTCGGCCGCGAAGGGCTCGCGCTCCTGGCGCTCGCGCGGCGGGAAACGGGGCTTCCGATCGTCACCGAAGCGCTCGACGAGGACGGCGCACACCGCGTCGCCGAAGTCGCCGACTGCATCCAGATCGGCGCGCGCAACATGCAGAACTACTCGCTCCTTCGCACGATCGGCCGGCTCGGCAAGCCCGTGCTCCTCAAGCGCGGCATGGCGGCGACGACCACCGATCTGCTGATGAGCGCCGAGTATCTGCTCGCCGAGGGAAACACGCAGGTGATCCTCTGCGAGCGCGGCATTCGCAGCTTCGACCCCGCGACGCGCAACCTGTTCGATCTTACCGCGATCCCGCTCGTGCAGAAGCTGTCGCACCTGCCCATGGTCGCCGATCCGAGCCACGGCACCGGACTGCGCGACAAGGTCATCCCGATGGGGCGCGCGGCCATCGCGGCGGGAGCCGATGGACTGCTGGTCGAGATGCATCCCAACCCCGAGAAGGCGATGTCCGACGGCGGCCAGTCGCTGTTCCCCGATCAGTTCGCGCGACTCGTGCGCGAGACGCGTGCGATCGCCGAGGCAATCGGCCGGTCGCTCGCGGCACCCCCCGGAACCGCCCCCTCGGCGCGCGGGTAGCACTCACGGACGGCGCACGCCGCGCCCCACAACGGAGTTCGCATGCAACTCGCACGACTTCGCGCGCTGGCCCTCGCCGGCGCGCTGCTCGCCCCTCTGTCGCTCGGTGCCGCGCGTCCCCGCACGCAGGGCGACCTCCTCGACCGCGCCGTCGCCGCGTGGGCCAAGGTGAAGACGGCACGCGCGACGTTCGAGCAGACGATCACCAACCCGCTCACGGGCCGCACACTCACCGCTTCCGGCGACTATCAGCAGCAGCGCCCGGGCAAGCTGTCGGTGCGTTTCTCCCAGCCAGCCAACGAGCGCATCGTCGCCGACGGCTCGCACCTCTGGCTGTACCTGCCGAGCACGACCCCTGGACAGGTGATTCGCACCTCCCTCAAAGAGGGCGGCAGTGGCACGGTCGACCTCAGCGCACAGTTTCTCATCGCGCCGCGCTCCCGTTACACGGTCACGCCGAACGGCACGGCCGAGGTGTCTGGTCGTGCGACGCACGCCTTCAACCTCGTGCCGAAGCAGAAGGAAGGTGCGGCGTTCCAGACCGCGACCGTGTGGATCGACGATGCCGACGCCACGATTCGGCAGTTCGAGGTCACCGAGCCGTCGGGAACGGTTCGCCGCGTCCGACTGACGTCGTTCCGTCCCAACGCTCCCGTGGATGCGTCCGCGTTCACCTTCACCGTGCCCGACGGGGTTCGCATCGTCGATCGCTGACGGATCGACGCATCGAAGCTCTGGTCGAGGCCGCGCACTGCGCGGCCTCGACTCGCTTCTGGAGGAGTCACATCGCGGATCAGCTGAACCGCTGGTCGCAGCGCGAGCGGTGCGCCATACTTTGCCCGCTTCGCCATGGCGACTCTCACCCTCGTTTCCGCGATGACTCGTCCGTTCGTCGTGCGCCGCGTCGGCGCCGTCATGTTCGTCCTGACCGCCCTCGCACCCACACGCCGAGTCGTCGCCCAGGCGGCGACCGAGCGCGGCGCGACGACGGCGGCGGTCGTCGCCGCCCGCGCGGCGCTGCGCGCGCTTCCCGATTCGACGCGTGCCGACGCGGTGTTCTCCTTCGATAGTACCGAGCGCTCGAACTGGTACTACGTCCCGCTCGACCGGAAGGGCGTCACGCTGGCACGAATGACTGCTGAGGCGCGCGCCCGCGTCGACTCCCTGCTCGCCACCGGACTCAGTCCGCGCGGCTTCGCGACGGCCAAGAGCATCATGCGCCACGAAGCGATCCTGCATGACATCGAGGCGACGGGACCGCCCGCAGGGCGTCGCAACGTGCGCGATTCCAGCAAGTATTACCTCAGTGTGTTCGGAGCGCCCGACGAATCGGCCGCGTGGGGATGGCGCGTGGAAGGCCACCACCTCTCGGTGAACTACACCGGCATCGGCCGCTCGACCCAGGTAGTGTCACCGGTGTTCTTCGGCGCCAATCCGGCAAAGGTGCTTTCCGGGCCGCATGCAGGCCTGCGCATCCTCGCCGCGGAGGAGGATCTCGCGCGCGAGCTCGTCGAGATGCTCGACGCGAAGCAGCGCGCGGTCGCGATCTTCTCCGACACGGCGCTGGTCGAGATGGAGACGCGCAACGATCCGAAAGCGCGCGCGCTCAAGACCGAAGGACTGCGCGCCGCGGACATGACCGAACCGCAGCGCACCCAGCTCCGCCGACTCGTCGAGCACTACGCCGGACGCGTGTCGGCCACCGCGCGCGCGCACGCGCTCCGCGACGTCGCGGATGGCGGGTTCGGTGAGCTGCGCTTCGCGTGGGCGGGTGGCACGGAGGTCGGGCAGGCGCACTACTATCGCATCCACGGCCCGACGATCCTCATCGAGTACGACAACCAGCAGACCAACGCGAACCACATCCACACCGTCTGGCGAGACCTCCGCCACGACTTCGGCGGCGACCTCCTCGCCGAACACTACCGGACGCACAAGCACGCCAACCCCGCCCGCTGAGGCCATGGTGCACTCCGTCCCCTCTCGTCGCTGGCCGACCCGCCACGTGCGCCGCACGAGTGTGGCGGCCGCCGTCTTCGCGCTCGGTGCTCTGGCGCCGTCGCTCCTCGCGCAACCCTCCCGCGCGTCGTCCGCGACGTCCGCGCCTCGTGCGCCGAACGGCTTCTCCGCCGAACGGCTGGCTCGCGTCGATCGCTTCCTCCAACAGTCTGTCGACTCGAACCGGATCGGCGGTGCCGTCGCATTGGTGATGCGCGACGGGCAGGTCGCCTATCAGAAGTCCGTTGGCTGGATCGACCGCGAATCACACCGCTCGATGACGGCGGACGCGATGTTTCGCATCGCCTCGCAATCCAAGGCCATCACGAGCACGGCGATCCTCACGCTCGTCGAGGAGGGAAAGATCGCGCTCGGCGATCCCGTGAGTCGCTTCATCCCCGCCTACGCGCACACGATCGTTGCGTCCCGCACCGACAGCGGTCGCACCGTCGGGCCGGCACGCCGACAGATCACGATCCAGGATCTGCTCACCCACACCGCCGGCATCTCGTACGGTGGCGAGCGCTGGGTCGCCGATCAATACGCCGCGAAGGGCCTCGGTCCCGCGGCGGGCAACGGCTGGTACACCGCCGACAAGACCGAACCGGTCTGCGAGACGATGGAGCGGCTCGCCTCGCTCCCCTTCGTCGCACAGCCGGGCGAGGCATTCGTGTACGGTTACAACACGGACATCCTCGGATGCGTCGTCGAGCGCGCGTCGGGAGTTCCGCTGGACGAGTTCATCCGCACACGCATCACCGGTCCGCTCGGCATGACGGACACGTACTTCTTCGTGCCCCCGGCGAAGGCGTCCCGACTCGTCACGCTCTACATGAACGACAGCACTGGACACATCGCACGCGCGCCCGAAGGCTCGCGCGGGCAGGGGCACTATGTCGAAGGACCGCGACGCAGCTTCTCGGGCGGCGCTGGCATCGTCTCCACCGCGCGCGATTACGCCCGCTTTCTGCAGATGATCCTCAATCATGGCGAGATCGACGGAGTGCGCATCCTCTCGCCACGCTCGGTGGATCTCATGACGTCGAATCAGATCGGCACGATCTACGGGCAGAACGGCCGCGGCTTCGGCCTCGGCTTCGAGACAGTCGAGCGCATCGGAGGGAACGGCTACTACTCCGTCGGCAGCTTCGGTTGGGGCGGCGCCTACGGCAGCAGCTACATGGTCGATCCCGCCGAGCGCATGGTCGTCGTCTTCATGATCAACCAGATGCCGAACCGCAGCGACGTCGCAGCCAAGTTCCCAACGCTCGTCTATCAGGCGCTCACCGACGTGGCGCCTCGTGCGGGCTGGCCGACCAAAGCGGCGTCGCGCTGACCCCTCGGGCGCGAGCCTCGCGCGCAGCGTCTCACGTGGGCGCAATGCGCCCCCGACGCCGACTGGTTCGGGACTGACAGCAGGCTCGGGCGCGGTAGCGGCACGACGTGCTCGCCCTCTCCCGAGCCGCGGGGTACTATACGGAGTCGTCCGCGACGACCGCCGGCGCCAGGTGCGCGGCGGTGGTCGTCTCGCCTCACGCACTGCCGCCATGTCGCCATCCCGATCGCTGATTCGCGCGTCCAGGCTCGCCAGCTCGCTCGCGCTCGTCCTCGGCACGGCACGTCTCTCGGACGCACAGACGCTGGGCGGACAGGTCGTCCAGCTCGACACGAAGAAACCCCTCGCGGGCGCCGGCGTCGCACTGGTGGACGACAGCGCTCTCGTCGTCGCGTCCGCCTCGGCCAGCTCCGAAGGCTCCTTCTACCTCGACGCCCCGAAGCCAGGCGCGTACCGGCTGGTCCTCCTGGTGTCGGGCGGCTCGTTCGTGAGCCCGAGCGTGCAGCTCGATGCCGGCAAGACGATCGAACGGCTCTTCTCCGTTCCGGACATCCCGTCGACGTTCGCGGCGGCGCGTTTCGCCCGCGACGTGACGAAGCCGGCCGTCCCGGTCCCCGGCAGCCGCGGACCCGTGTACCCGGCCGGCCTCGCCGAGCAGGGGATGCGCGCGACGATCAGCACGATGTTCGTCGTCGACGAAACGGGCCAGCCCGACCTCTCGACCTTCCGCGTGCTCAACACCGCGCCGAACGAGCGCTTCGTGGAGTCCATTCGCGAGGCGTTGCAGCGAACGCGCTTCGTGCCGGCGAGGAAGGACGATGACTGGGTCTCACAAGTCGTGCAATACACCTACGATTTCGGCCTCGCCGGGGATCCCGAACGCGGCGACGTCGTGGTCCGGGCGGGGGCGTCGAACGGGGGCACGCCGTCGGTCGCGCGAGCAGCTCGCGTCGACGCGCGAACGCCCGTCAAGACGATGTACGTCATCACGGCCGACGAGCTCTCGAAGCCGGACATCGAGCAGATGAATCTTTCGGAGGCCCTGCACCACCTCCGTCCGAAACTGTTCGGCCCCTCGCGGAACGCCACGGTGACCACCCAGTACGAGCCGCCCGTCTTCGTGAACGACGTGCGCGTCGAAGGCATGGCCTCTCTGCGGAACATCACCGCTGGACACGTCGAGGAAGTCCGGTACTGGAAGCGCGAGGAAGCCGCGATGCGGTTCGGGATGGACTATCCCTTCGCGGTCACCGTGAAGCTGCGTCCGGATCGTTCCTGATCATTCCGATGCGGCGCGGCGATCCGTCGCCGCGCCGTAGCTCAGCGCCGCGTGCGCTGAACGAGCTCGGCCGGCGTCGTCGCGCCACGCAGGAGCTCACGCGCCTTCGCCAGCGCTGTGTCCTCGCGCAGCGTTCGCGCGTACTCTGCCTGGGTGCCGAAGACGAACCGCGTGATCTGTCTACCGAGTGCACGGTTCACCGGCGCCTGCGCGGAGTCGTAGGCCGCACGGTCGACCACGATCCCGCGCGCCTGCAGTCGGCGATACAGCTCGTCGCGCATTTCCGGCGTCACCTGGAACTCCGGACTCGTTACGCTGCGCGACGACTTGAGCGCGATGGCATAGTCGACCATCGCGTCGCGGAACTTGGGCACGTTCGCGCCGAGCGCTTCCTGCAACGCCTTCTCCTGCTTCGATGCCACACGGTTCGGCACCAGGACGTCCGGCACGATTCCGCCGCCGCCGAACACGGTGCGCCCCGCATCGGTCTTGAACGCGGGTCGCGGCTTCGTGCTGTCCGCCGGCGCGACGTCGTCGTCGTCCGAAGCCTCTGCCGTGCGCGGTCGATTGATGCTTCGCCCGTTCGGTGTGTACCATAGCGCCGTCGTCAGCTTCACCGCGCCGTCTCGGATGCGGAACACCCGCTGCGCGCTCCCCTTCCCGTAGGTCGAGGTGCCGACGACGAGCGCCCGATCGTGGTCCTGTAGTGCGCCGGCGACGATCTCGCTCGCCGAAGCCGTGCCGCTGTCGGCGAGCACCACGAGCGGCATCGAGCCCCAGCGCTGCGGTGCGCGGTCGGCGAACGCGCGGTTCTCGTCCGCGCTGCGGCCGCGTGTGGACACGATCGACTGACCCGCGTCGAGGAAGAGGTCGGCCACGCCGATCCCCTGGTCGAGCAGCCCACCGGGGTTGCCCCGAAGATCGAGCACGAGCGAACGGGCGCCCGCAGAACGCAGTGAGTCGATCGCATGTCCGAGATCGGATGCCGCCTCGCTGCTGAACACCGTCAGGTCCACATAGGCGACGCCCTCGGGGAGCAGGAGGGCATGCTGCACCGGGTTCACCTGGATGTCGCGACGCGTCAGCGTGAACGTCAGCGGAGACGTCACCCCCGGACGCTCGACCACGACCCGTACGTTGCTGCCGGCCGGTCCACGCAGCGTCTTCAGTGCTTCCTCGGCCGTGAGCCCGCGCGCGGACTTCCCGTCGATCTCCACGATGCGGTCGCCCGAGGCGATTCCGGCCTGGTCGGCCGGAGTGCCGTGCAGCGTCGCGACGACGGTGATGCCGCTGTCGCGCACATCCATCTGTATGCCGACGCCGGCGTAGTGACCGCTCGTGCTCTCGTCCAGACGGCTGAGCCGGCGCTGGTCGAGGAAGACGGTGTGCGGATCGTGGAGCTCGCCGAGCACTCCGGTCACGGCCTTGCGATACAGCAGTGAATCGGGAAGCGTGTCGACGTAATCGCGCCGCACGTGCGCGAGCACCTCGTCGAACAGGTGTGCGCCCGCGTTCGCGTCGAGTGGCGCCCGCGCGGCCCCCTCGTGCTCCATCAGCCACCCGCCAGACACCAGCGCGCTCGACAACACCGCTGCGGCGACTACGCCCCGTGATCGCATTCCGCTCCCGCGTCCAGTGCTCGACCGCGAGTGCGACCGCGGCCCTCAATCATCAGATGCTTGGATGTCCGGGAAAGTTCCGGGCCATCGCGCCGCGACCGCCCGCCGCACGCGCCCAGCGACGTCCCGTTCGCTTCCCACCGCCTCAATGGAGACGATCGGACCGCACTCAGGATGCGCCCGCTGCCAATCAGGGCTCGCGAAGGCCTCGAACGCTCGCGCCACGCGCTCGTGGAACGCATTGCCCTCGCGCTCCATGCGGTCGTGGGACGCCGAGCGCTCGGCCGCCCGGGCCAGGCCCTCGGCCACAGGGAAGGTCAACAGGAGCGTGAGATCGGGTACGAGGCCATTCGTCGCCAGCGCATTGGCGGCGCGGACGTCTGATTCGGGGAGCCCACGTCCACCCATCTGATAGGCGTACGTACTGAGGAAGAACCGGTCGAGGAGGACATGCTCGCCGGCCGCAAGCGCGGGACGGAGCTCACCCGCGACCATCTGCGCGCGAGACGCCATGAAGAGGAGCGCCTCCGCGCGCGGGTGCATCTCCCATTCCCGCTCGAGCAGGAGTCGCCGCACCTCGATGCCCAGGGCAGTCCCGCCGGGCTCCCGCAGACACCGGTGCGCGCTCCCTGCCTTGGCAAGCGCCTCGGAGAGCAAGCGAAGCTGGGTCGACTTCCCCGAGCCCTCCCCTCCCTCGAACACGATCAGGCGGCCGACGCTCGCCATGAGCTATCCCAGCGTGATGATGGAGCTCGTTGCGCCCTTCTCGATGCCGTCGACGATCCAGTCGTTCACGCGCGACATGAGCTTGTCGAAGTTCTCCTGCGCGGAGACGAGCCGCTGATATGCCGTCTGGCTCTGCACTTGGCCGAGAAGCGTGTCGAGATCCTTCTCCATCTGCTCCGTGGGACGCTCGCCGCGCTGGATCATCTGCTGCGCGTCGAGGCGCAGCTGCTCCATCTGCTTGAGGAGCGCCACCGCTGCGGTGTCCTGTCCCAGCGCGTCGTTGGCGCGCTTCACAGCCTGATACTCGGGACTCTGGCCGATCAGTCGCCCGAGATCCTTGGCCTTCGTTTCGATCATTCCGCCCCCCGTCGTCTGGCGACCACGAATCGCTCGCGGCCGGTGAGATCCAGTACCACCTGCACCTGCTCGTATGCGCCGTCCGTCGCGACGAGCTCCGCGGCCACCGATGCGCGCCGCACATCCACTTCGAACGCCAGCAGGCCACCGGGTTCGAGCGCGGCTCCCGCGTCGCGCACGAGGCGCGCCGTGATCGCCATTCCGTCGGCAGCACTGAACAGCGCCACCGCCGGCTCCCAATCGCGCACGCTCGGCGGCAGCACGTCGCGCTCGTCCCACGAAATGTACGGTGGGTTCGAGACGACGGCGCGGAGCGGCCGCTCGTGCACCGCGCCGAGCAGCGAGCCCGCCCGCAGCTCCACCGGCGTTCGAAGCACCGGCGCGCAGCGCACGGCGTTCGCGCGGGCGACCTCCAGCGCGTCGAGCGAGACGTCGGTTCCGATGATCCTGTCGGCGCGGCCTTCGTTCGCCAGCGCCAGGGCGATCGCCCCCGAGCCGGTGCCGACGTCCACGAGAATGCCGCCAGGCGTCTCGCCGAGCCCCTCCAGAACGAGATCGACGAGCCGTTCCGTCTCGGGACGCGGGATCAGCACGCGCTCGTCGACGTCGAGCGTGAGATGCCGGAACGCGGCCTGCCCTGCCGCATACTGCATCGGCGCTCCCTTCGCGCGACGCTCCGCCGCTCGGAGGGCGCGTGTCCACTCCGCGGCGCTGAGCTCGTGCGCCTGCTCGAGCGAGGTCCAGTGTCGCGGCATGTCGTGCAACGCCGCGAGCAGCTCCCGCGCTTCGCGGTGGGCCTCGGCTCCGAGGGACCGCTCCAGCAGCGCGGACATCTCGCTCACCAGCGCGCCCACCGTCCGTGCACGCGTCGCCGCGCTTGCGATCGCGCCGTCGTCAGGCACCAAGCTGCTCCTCTACGTCGGCGAGCTTCAGCGCCTCGATGATCGGCTCGAGGTGGCCATCCATCACGCCCGAGAGATCGTGCGTCGTGAATCCGATGCGATGATCGGTGATGCGACTCTGCGGGTAGTTGTAGGTGCGGATCTTCGCCGAGCGGTCGCCGGTGCCGACCTGCGACTTGCGCAGCTTGGATCGCTCCGCCTCCTGCTCGCTCACCCGGAGATCGAGCAGTCGCGCGCGAAGGACTTCCATCGCCTTGAGCTTGTTCTGCAGCTGCGACTTCTGATCCTGCTGCGAGACGACCAGCCCCGACGGGAGGTGCGTGATGCGCACCGCGGAATCGGTGGTGTTGACGCTCTGTCCTCCCGGACCGCTGGAGCGGAAGACGTCGATCCGCAGGTCCTTGTCCTCGATCCTGACGTCGACCTCTTCCGCTTCAGGCAGCACGGCGACGGTCGCCGCCGAGGTGTGAATTCGTCCCTGGGTCTCCGTGGCCGGCACGCGCTGCACGCGGTGTACCCCGCTCTCCCAGCGCATGGCTCCAAAGGCACCATCGCCGGACACCTTGAAGATGGCTTCCTTGACGCCGCCGAGCGCGCCCTCGGAGTGCGAGATCGTCTCGCGCCGCCACCCCGCGCGCTCGATGAACCGCGTATACATGCGGTAGAGATCGGCCGCGAACAGCGCGGCTTCGTCGCCGCCCGTGCCGGCGCGGATCTCGATGATGGCGTTGCGGTCGTCCAGGGGATCGTGCGGGAGGAGCGCGGGCTTGAGTCGCGCCTCGAGCGCCGCCACCGTCGTCTCCAGCTGCTCGACCTCGCGAGCGGCCTCGGCGGCCATCTCGGGGTCGTCAACGAGAACGAGCTCGCGCGCGTCGGCGAGCTCGTTCTCGGTCTTCTGAAGCTGCGCCGCCAACTCGGTGACCGGCTGGAGTCGTCGGTGCTCCCGTCCCAGATCCGCGACCTTGCTGCCGTCGCCGAAGGTGTCCGGATTGGAGAGCAGCCGCTCGACCTCCGCCGCCCGGGCGAGCGCGTCGCCCAGCAGGTCGCGGAGGCTCAGAGGCTCAGCTCTCCTTGGCGGTGTCCGACGGCTTCTGGTACTTCTGGCGGAAGCGCTCGACGCGGCCCGCGGTATCGACCAGACGCTGCTTGCCCGTGTAGAACGGGTGGCACTCCGAGCACACGTCGGTGTGGATCTCGGCGATCGTGGAGCGCGTCTCGAACGTGTTGCCGCACGCGCACTTTACGGTCGCGGTGGCGTACTCGGGATGGATATCGGTCTTCATTGGGAAGCCCTGCCTGGCGATATGTACAGTTTCGAAAACAGCTTGTGAATATACCCGGAACGGAGGCTAAAAGACAAGCCGACAACAGCTTGCTCGTTTGACACCCCGATACGTTAGCCGGATTGCCCCGTGTGGGTTCCCCACGACCCAACGCTCATGACCGCTCAGACCGCAGATTTCCTCGCCAGCGTTCCCATGTTCAGCGGGCTGCAGCGCGACGAGCTGCTCAAGTTCGCCGAGCTCACGCGCGAGCGCACCTACCCCAAGGGTAGCGTCATCCTCTTTCAGGGCGATCCGGGTGACTCGCTCTACGTCCTGAGACAGGGGCGAGCGAAGGTCGTGCTGATCGGCGAGGATGGCCGAGAGGTGATCCTCGGCGTGTTGGAGCCGGGCGCGCATTTCGGCGAGCTCTCCCTGATCGACGATCAGCCGCGCTCCGCTCACGTGATCGCCATGGAGGACTCACAGCTCCTGATCCTGCGCCGCGAGGACTTCCGCCGGCGCGTCGAGAGCAATCCCTCCGTCGCGTGGGCCCTCTTGATCGAGCTGTCGCGGCGCCTGCGACGCGCCGACCAGAAGATCGGCGGGCTGGTGCTTCTGGACGTGCCGGGGCGTATCTCGCGTCTGTTGCTCGACCTCTCGTCGGAGACGAGCAATGGCACGATCGAGAAGCCGCTCACGCATCAGACGATCGCGCAGATGATCGGAGCGAGTCGCGAGACCGTGTCGCGCGCGATGAAAGAGTTCCAGCAGGAGGGCCTCATCCGCGTCGAACGGCGACGTATTGCCGTCGCCAACCGGGACGCGCTGGAGAAGCGAGCCCAGGTCCGAATGTGATCGCAGGCCGATGAGCCTGACGCTCACTTTCTGGGGCACGCGCGGCTCCATACCGACCCCCGGGCCGACGACGGTCCGATACGGTGGAAACACCCCATGCGTGGAGCTTCGCACGGGCGAGGGATGGCTCATCATCCTCGACGCGGGCACTGGAATTCGCGAGCTGGGGCGTGCCCTCCTCGCGCGCGGGAATGGCGAGCCGATCGCGGGGGACATCTTTCTCACCCACGCACACTGGGACCACATCCAGGGGATTCCCTTCTTCGCGCCCCTCTTTCGAAAGGGCAACCGGTTCACCATCTGGGGTTCCCGCTCGCTCCAGATGAGCATCGGCCGCGTCGTACGGGACCAGATGTCCCCGGTCGTGTTCCCGGTATCGTTCGAGGAGCTTCAGGCGCGCATCGAGTTCCAGGAGCTAGCCGAGGAGCGGCGGGCCGGTCATGGGTACGAGGTGTCCGCCGTCGCCGTCCGGCACCCGGGAGGGGCGCTGGGGTACCGCTTCTCGACCGGAAACGCGGGGGGTCGGGCGCTCGTCTATGTTTCGGACAACGAGCTGAGCGCCGAGGCTCGATACGACGACGCGCCCGGGTGGCGCGAGAAGCTCGTCGAGTTCGTCCGCGGCGCCAGCGTGCTCGTGCACGACACGATGTACACTTCGAGCGAGTACGGCTCGTTCGTGGGGTGGGGCCATTCGACCCATGACCAGGCCGTCGAGCTCGCGCTCGATGCCGATGTCGAACGTCTCGTGCTCTTCCATCATCGACCCGAGCGGACCGACGAGGAAGTCGATCGCTGCGTGGAGCGGTGTCGGGCCATGGTGGCTCGGCGCGGGCGCGCCCTCGAGGTGATCGCCGCCGCAGAGGGCATGTCTTTGCACGTGTGACGTCTCGGAGGAGACCATGACCCGACTTATCCGCACCGCCATCCTGGTCGTCACCGTGTCCGGCATCGTCGCGCCGCTCGGCTCGGCCGCCGCGCAGGCCGTCAGGCCGACGGTCGCGATCATGTACTTCAACAACAACGTCTTCACGAAGGACGCCCGGGACTACGACGGACTGTCGAAGGGCGTGCCCGACTTCCTGATCACGGAGATGTCATCCAATACCGCGATCCGCGTGATCGAGCGTGACCAGGTGCAGAAGCTCATCGACGAGCAGAAGCTCGTTGGCGCGGGTCAGGTCGATCGCGAGACGGCGGTGAAGGTCGGAAAGCTGCTCGGCGCACAGCACATGATCTTCGGAGGCTTCATGGCCGACCCGAAGGGCAATTTCCGCATCGACGCGCGTGCGGTGAACGTGGAGACCGGCGCCGTCGAGTTCACCGATCGCGTGCAGGACCGGTCGGACAACGTCCTCGGGCTGATCGGTCAGCTCGCGACGCGGCTGAACTCGGGACTCAGGCTGCCGGCTTCGTCGACGCGCACCGGAGACGCGAGCGCACCCGCCGGGGCGCAGCAGGCCGGATCGCCCACGCCGACGAGACTCCCGATGCGCGTGGCGGTACTCTACGGCAAGGCGCTCGACATGGCGGACAGGGGCGACAAGGCCCGCGCCGTCGAGCTGTTCGGCGCGGTCCTGAAGGAGTTCCCCGACTACACGCCAGCCCGCAGGGGCATGGCGAAGGTGAACTCGCGCCCGTGATCGTGCTCTCGTAACACCACCCGCCGACGCTCGTCATTCGAGCGTCGGCGGGTTCGTCGTCTCCCGCCTCGTCGTCCGTCGTCCCCGATGAAACCCCTTCTCCTCATCGCGCTCGGGAGCTCGCTCTCGGACGCGCCGCTTGGTCGCCGCAGCGACGACGTGGAAGTGCGAGCGATTCCCGCGCTCCCCGTTCCGCACGCGCTCGATCTCGAGCGCCCCACGGTGCTGGCGCTGGATCGCGCGCTCCTCGCGAGCGCGGGGGACGGTGCGTGCGCGCAGTTGCGCGCACTCGCGGCGCTGATCGCCATCGTCGGTATCGGGGAGCGGGGCGACGACGAGCCGGGTGACGATTTTCCCATCGACCTGCTCTCGAGCTTCGTGCCCGGCGATGCATCGCCGGGCACGAAGCTCGCCGCATTCCGGGGTGCCTTCCGGCACGCCGCGGCGCTCGCCGCCGTGCGCCGTGCCCGCAACGCGGCCGTGGAACGCGGACGCGAGCTGGCCGAACTGGGCGCGATCGGGGTGGCACTGACCGCCGAGCGCGATCTCGGAAAGCTGCTCGCTCTCATTCTCTCGCACGCCCGACGCGTCACCGAGAGCGATGCCGGCTCGCTCTACCTCGTGGAGCGCGATGAGAGCGGCGCCCCGGTGCGACTGCGGTTCGCCCACTCGCAGAACCACTCGCTGCCGTCGATTCCATTCGCGTCGTACGCGGTACCGATCGACTCGTCCAGCCTCGCTGGCTACGCGGCGTGCACCGGCGAGCCGCTCGTGATCGGTGATGTCCATCTCCTGCCCGACGGCGCGACGTACCGCCAGAACCGGAGCTTCGACGACGCGTTCGGCTACCGCACCAAGTCGATGCTCGTGCTCCCGATGAAGACTCACCGCAACGAGATCATCGGCGTGCTGCAGCTCATCAACCGCAAGCGTGATCCCGAGGCCCGGCTCAGCACCGCCGAACACGTCGCCTGCACGGTCGTGCCCTTCGATGCGCGCTGCGTCGAGATCGCCAGCGCGCTCGCGTCGCAGGCGGCGGTCGCGATCGACAATGGCCGGCTCTACGAGGACATCGAGCGACTGTTCGAAGGATTCGTCACCGCCGCCGTTACGGCGATCGAGTCACGTGATCCCGCGACGTCGGGGCACTCGGGGCGTGTCGCCACGATGACCGTAGCACTCGCCGAGGCAGTCGACGGCCTGGGCAGCGGGCCGTATCGCGACGTGTCCTTCACCCGCGAGCAGCTACGGGAGCTGCGCTACGCCGGTCTGCTGCACGACTTCGGGAAGGTCGGTGTCCGCGAGCAGGTACTCGTGAAGGAAAAGAAGCTCTACCCGCACGACCTCGACCTGATCAGGCATCGCTTCGCGTACCTCGACCAGCGAACGGAGCTCGAGTTCGAGCGCGCGCGCGCCGAGCTGCTGCTGACGGGCGGGCGCGCGTCGTACGAGGCGGGGCTCGCGCGGCTCGAGTGTGATCGGCGCACGCGCCGCGAAGAGCTCGCCCGATTCCTCGACACGATCGTCCAGGCCAACGAGCCCACCGTGCTCGCCGAGGGGAGCTTCGAGGCCCTCGAGGCAATCGGGCAGCGCACCTTCGTCGACTTCGACGGGCGCGTGCGAGCGCTCCTCGAGGATCACGAGCTGCAGTTCCTGATGATCCGGCGCGGCAATCTCGACGAGCAGGAGCGGCGTGAGATCGAATCGCACGTCACCCACACCTACCGCTTCCTCGAGCAGATTCCGTGGACGCGCGAGCTGCGCGCCATCCCGCACATCGCGTATGCGCACCACGAAAAGCTCAACGGACGCGGCTACCCGAACCGCGTGACGGGAATCGAGATTCCCGTGCAGGCGCGCATCATGACCATCGCGGACATCTACGACGCGCTGACCGCGACGGACCGTCCGTACAAGCGCGCCGTGCCGCGCGACCGCGCGCTCGACATCCTCGCGATGGAGGCGAAGGAAGGCACGATCGATCCGGCGCTGCTCGAGACCTTCATCGGCGCGCGCGTGTTCGACACCACCGCCGGTCTCTCGAGCGGAGACTAGGGCGCCCGGGGCGCCGGGCGCGCCCGAGGCGCGCCCGGCGGGGCGAGGGCCGGTCGCAGCACGGCCCATGCGATGGCCAGATGCACCGGCAGGAACAGCGCGACGATCGCGCGATTGTCCTGCCCGCCGGGGATCAGCGCCAGCACGAGAGCGAGGATCGAGAGCGCGACCACGCCGCGCGCCACCGCCCGCGTCGCGCCCGTCGCGCGCCCGCGCAGAAATGTCATCGGCAGCAGCACCACCAGCAGCAGCGAAAACGGAGAGGCGAGGAACAGATTCTCGTTCCACGACCAGAACACGTGCCGCGTGGCCGTCCACGCGAGCACCAGGATGACGCCGATCAGGCCGCAGAGCAGCGACCACGTGGCCCCGACGAGCGCGAGCCCCCATACCGCACCCCGCCGACTCACCGCCATGATGCGGATTCCTGCCACGAGCGTGGCCAGCACCAGCCCGACGACCAGCAGCCGCCATTCGAGATGCGGTGCGGTCCCCAGCTCGACGATGTGCGGCGTCCCCGGATAGGGCTCGATGATCCGCTCCGATTCGACGAGTGGGATGCGTCCACCGCTGGTTCCGGCGACGCTGACCCCCCGCACCGCGTCCCGCAGCCGCATCGGAATGAAGAACGTCTTCCAGGCGGTCAGTCGCTCATCCGCCGGGCGCCCGAGCGCGATGTCGATGCCGGTCTGGATCGGCCGGTCGCCGTCGGTGAGACGGACGCTCTCGCTGCGATAGCTGAGCGGAGTGCGGATCGAGTCCGTCGCGGCGCGCAGCGCGCCGCCGAGCACGCGATCCAGCGCGTCGCGAAGCCGTGTCGAGCAGTTGTCGACGAAGTAGTCGTACCGGTAGTACTTGTTCTCCTCGAGCGCATTTCGACGCAGGTCGTCTCGGAGACGCTGCTTCTGCTCAGGGGTGAGATTCAACCGCTGCAGGGTGATCGGGCGGCCCAGCTGACGGTAGAGGTCCACCATCGCATTGGCGTCCTTCGCCTCCATCGAGTACCGGTTGTCGCCGGTGAGGAAGCGGCGCAGAAAGGCCGGCTGCCGGAAGCTGAAGTTGCCCCAGTCGTACGTGATGTCCGTGCCGGCCGCGACATCGTGCACCCAGATCGCGTTGTGACCGAACCGCTCGAACACCTGCTCGCCCTGTCCGAATGTCACGAGCAGGATGTCGAGGTCGTACATGCCGGCCGGCGCGGCCTCCGGGCGCGCTGGCGTCACGGCGCCCGTCGCCTGCGCGCGCAGCGCCCCGACCGCCGTGGACCACAGCAGCGCTGCGGCCGCGGTCTGCCACACGCGGCGCGCGCCCCACCGCCACGTCACAGCCGGATCTCCTTCTCCTCTTCGGCCGACTTGTAGATCCCTTCGACGACCCGGTGCAGCAGGACCTGATCGGCCGGTGCCTCGTATTCCGCATCGCCCGCGATCACCGCGGCGAAATGCGCCAGCTCGGCGCGGTAGGACTGGATGAATGCACTCTCGCGCGCGGCCGCACCGCGCGGCGACACGTCGGTCGGCCGGCCGTGGAGCTCCTTGACGACTCGCAGCGGGGCGAGCCGAGTGCTCCCGCGCGTCGAGAGCGTCTCGAACCACCAGCGCTCGTCCTCGCCGATGTACGCGCCGACGACGTCGAAGTTGAAGACGGCGCCGTTCGCGCACCCGACGTGCACGAGCATCGATTCCTCGACCGCGTTCTTCCCTGCTGCGCGATCCATGTGCGCCACGACGCGCTCCGGCTCAGGCCAGTCCGCGAGCCACAGCGCGAGGTCGAGCAGTGGGAGTCCGTAGTCGAAGAAGGCGCCGCCGCCCGACTCCGCGCGCCGCTGGCGCCACCCCTGATCGGCGCGCCGATGGTGATAGGCGCCAGCGCGGATCCCCGTGAGCTTCCCCAGCTCGTTGCCGCGCAGAAATCCCGACAGCGCCTGCACGTCGCTTCGGAATCGGTGGTTGTTGGCTACGAGCACCTTCCGCTCGCTCCGGGCGGCCGCGTTGAGAATGCGCTCCGCGCCGCGCGCCGTCATGGCCATCGGCCGCTCGCACAGGACGTCCATTCCCGCCGCGATCGCGCTCAGCACGTGCGGCTCGTGCAGATGATTCGGCGTCGCGATCACGACGGCCTCGAGCCCGTCCGCCTCGAGCAGATCCTCGATGTCGGTGTACGCGTCGGGGATGCCGAACCGGTCGGCGAGCGCACGCGCCTTGGGACGATCGTTGTCGCACAGCGCGATCAGCTCCACGCCGCGCATCTTCGACAGCACGGGCAGATGGGCGATCTGCGCGATCGCACCCGCGCCCACGACGCCGATGCGCAACGGCGCGGCGCCCATCTGCGGATCACTGGATCGTGCCAATCGTGGTGCCGGGATAGTAGGTGCGAAGGATCGTTCGGAAGTCCTGCCCTGCGCGAGCTCGACCGATCGCGCCGCTCTGGCACATGCCCACACCGTGTCCGTTGCCGCCGCCGTTCAGGATCAGCCGCTCGACACCGCCGCGGCCGGAGACGACGTCGACGGAAAAATAGGTGCTGTACAGCAACTCGCCAGCAGGTGAGCGCAGTGCCGCACGAATCTCGTTGCCGCGCAGCGACCAGCGTCCGCGATCGGTGTCCACCGTGAGCGTGCCGACACGTCCGGCCGGCGTCACCGCGGCGACGGCCACGTTCGTCACCACACCGATCCCGCCCGCGCCTCCGGGCAGCGCGCGCACGTATCGTGCGACTGCGTCGCGCAGCTCGTCGGCGCCGAAGGTGCGCGTCCACCGAAAGTGCGGCGCCTGATCGCAGTAGTAGCGATTCGTCCCCGGAATCTGGTCGCTCACACGCTGGAGATACGGTTCGGCGGAGGCACGCCAGGAGTCCTGCGGCGCCGCCGTGCTGCCGCCGCAGTTCGCGTGGTACGGTGCGTTGACGACGGCGCCGCCGTACAGGAGCACGAGTCCCTGTGTCGCGTCGACCGATGCGTTTCCCACCTGCGTCTCGGCGTCCGCTCCGCCGTAGACCTGATCCTGCGTCGTCGCCGTCAGGTCGAAGCCGCGACGCGAGTCGCCCAGGCGAGTGACCGCGTAGCTGCGGGCCGTCACCGCCTGGGCTTCCACCGCCGCCGCATCGCCCGGCGACGTCGTGCCGATCTCCAGCGGCACGACCCCGCGTACGTAGTCGTCCATGCGCAGACGATTGACGACGACCACTCCGTCGTCGCCCGTGGCGACGAGCAGCTCGCCGCGCCAATGTCGGCCGTTGAACGTGAGCGTCCCTCCCGGATCGCTCGGACGAACGACGATCGGCGCGTCGCGCAGCGGCACGGGGCGCGAGTCCTCGCGCCTGGCGCTCACGAGCCGGCCATCCTGTTCGAGGATCCAGCGCTCGCCCGGGTTGGGCACGGCGAGCGGAGTGACGCCATCGGATGCGAACATCCGCCATCCGCCGGCGGCGGACAGGTGGACCGACGACTGCCTCGAGGCGAGCAGGATGCGCACGGTGCGCTCCGAGGCATCTCGCGGGCTGCGGACCGGCCGATCGACATCCCCTGCGGACGCGACCGTCGTCGTGCCGACGCGACGTCTCGCCGTTGCGCACGCAGCCGCGAGCGCGGCTACCGCCAACGCGAGCGCTGCGCCGCGGCGGAGGCTATGCGCGCGCCTCGGCCAGCGCGGCATCCAACCTCTCGAGCGTGAGCGTGATCTCCGCGTCGCCGTGTGCGGCCGAGGTGAATCCCGCCTCGTAGGGCGACGGCGCCAGATACACGCCTCGTGCGAGCGCCGCGTGGAAGAACCGCTTGAACAGTTCGACGTCCGACGTGCGCGCATCCGCGAACGAGCGAACCGGCTCGGTGCGGAAGAAGAATCCGAACATCGAGCCGGCGCAGTCCGCGGTGAACGGCACCCCCTGGCGGGCCGCGATCCCGCGCAGGCCTTCGACGAGCGCGCGTGTGCGCTGCGCGATGCGGTCGTGCAGCGTCAGCGTCAATGCCGTGAGCGTGGCGATTCCCGCCGCCATGGCGAGCGGGTTCCCGGACAGCGTCCCCGCCTGATAGACCGGCCCGTCGGGTGCGACCTGCGACATCAGGTCGCGCCGGCCGCCGTACGCCGCGACCGGCAGACCTCCGCCGATCACCTTGCCGAGCGTCGTCAGATCCGCCGTGACGCCGAACGCCTCCGCCGCGCCGCCGAACGCGATGCGGAAGCCGGTCATCACCTCGTCGAAGATCAGCAGCGTGCCGTGCTCGTCGGCGATGCGGCGCAGCGCCGGAAGGAATGCCGGATCGGGCGGGATGAATCCAGCATTGCCGATCACCGGCTCGACGATGATCGCCGCGACGCGATCGGCGTGCTGGCGCATGAGCGCCTCCACTGCGGCCACGTCGTTGAACGGCGCCGTGAGCGTCAGCGCGGCGAGTGCCGCCGGCACCCCCGGTGAGTTGGGGAGGCCGAGCGTCGCGACCCCCGAGCCGGCACGCACGAGGAAGCTGTCGGCGTGGCCGTGATAGCAGCCGTCGAACTTGAGCAGGAGGTCGCGCCCGGTGTGTGCGCGCGCGACGCGCAGCGCACTCATCGTCGCCTCGGTGCCACTCGAGACGAACCGCAGCATCTCGACGTGCGGCATGCGCGCGCGAACCATCTCGGCAAGCCTGACCTCCAGTCCGGTCGGGATGCCGAAGCTCGTGCCGCGCTCCATTGTCTCGCGCAGTGCATCGAGCACCATGGCCGGCGCATGACCGAGCACGAGCGGCCCCCACGAGAGCACGTAGTCGAGATACTCGTTGCCGTCGACGTCCCAGATGCGCGCCCCTGCCCCGCGCTCCACGACGAAGGGCTCTCCGCCGACGCCGCGAAACGCTCGCACGGGTGAGCTGACGCCTCCCGGAAACAGCTCTCTCGCGCGCGCCATCAACGCCCGTGACGCCGCGGCAGGGCGCCCCGCGACGACATCGGTCACCGACCGAAGCTCCCGATGCTCGCGCCGACCACCGGCAGCGCGCGCACGCGCGGCGCGACCGTCGTGACGGCGCGGTCGACGACGCGCAGCAGCGTCGCCCGGAAGTCGACGTCGTCCTCGATCCCCTCGATCACGGCGTCGACGATCGTGCCCGGCGCGAGTGCCTCCGCACCGTCGAGCAACGTCACGCCGTCGACGTCGTCGGCCTGCCACACCGTGCGCGCCTGCGCTTCGCCGTCCACGATGCGGTCCACCATGGCGCGCGCCGTCCGTCCGACGAACCGCTCGTACCGCTCGGCGGTCACCTGCCGCTGGAGCTCCATCAATCGCTCCAGCCGCTCGCGCTTCACCGACTCGGGTACGTCGTCGGGCATCTCCGCGGCGCGCGTCCCCTCCTGCGGCGAGTACGTGAACGCGCCGACGCGCTCGAACTGGATCTCCTCGAGGAAGCCCATGAGCTGCTGGAAATCCTCGTCGCTCTCGCCGGGAAATCCGACGATGCACGTCGTCCGGATCGCGATGTCGGGGACCACATCGCGAATCGTGCGCACACGATCGCGGATCGTCCGCTGGCGCTCGGGGCGCCGCATGCGCGCGAGCACGGAGTCCGACGCGTGCTGCATCGGCATGTCGAGGTACGGGAGAATGCGGGACTCGCGCGCCACCACCTCGAGCAACCGGGGGGTAATTCCCGAGCTGTAGAGATAGAGCATGCGCAGCCACGGAATTCCGGTCTCGCGCACGAGCGATTCGAGGAGCTCCGGCAGCGTGAACCCGTCCCGCCGATCGCGACCGTAGTGCGCCAGGTCCTGCGCCACGAGGTTCACCTCGCGCGCTCCCTGCGCCTCGAGCAGCTGTGCCTCGCGTACCACTTCGTCGAGCGCGAACGAGCGATGCTTGCCGCGCATCAGCGGAATGGCGCAGAAGGCGCATCCATGATCACACCCCTCGCTCACCTTCAGGTAGCGAATGTGCCGGACGTCGCCGGTGAACAACCGCACACCCGGGTGTGCCACCGGCTGATCCTCGATCAATCCGCGCGCCTCGAGCTCGGGCAGCAGCCGATCCATCTCCGAGGAGCCGAGGAAGAGGTCCACCTCGGGAAGCGCCTCGGCGAGCTCCTCCTTGTGGCGTTGCACCATGCATCCCACGGCCACGACCGCCTGACAGCGGCCGTCATCCTTCATTCGGCCCGCCTCGACGATTGCGTCGAGCGATTCCTTCTTCGCCGCGTCGATGAAGCCGCAGGTGTTGATGACGATCACTTCGGCGTCGGCCAGATCGTCGGTGTACTCGGCGCCGCGATCCGCCAGCTGCGCGAGATAGCGCTCGCTGTCGACCGTATTCTTGTCGCAGCCGAGTGTGATGAATCCGACTTTCATGTGGACCGACCAGGGCGGGCAGGCAGCGCGTCCGGCGGGCGACGCACACGGGACGCGAGCGAGGTAGAGCGTCTCACAAGATAGTTTGCGCCGCGACTCCCCTGAAGCTGTTCGCGCGATGCGCGCGGGGGACCACTCGGGATCGGTACGGTCGCGCACGCCGCTCAGTGACGGCGCGCGGCCAGGGCACAACCGGGCCTTGCGCGAACTTACTTTGTGTTGTAAAGTGCTTTTCATGACGACTCCCGCTGACCCCGGCCTCGCGACGAAGGACCGCGAGCACGTTCCGGCCGCGACGCGCAGTGCCCGCACCCGGCCCGATCACCCGCCGGTGCAGACGCTGCTCTGGCAGGCAGCGCTGCTCGGGCTCTCCGGCGACGCCCTTCTTCGCGACGGGCCCCCCGGGCCCGGCCTCGCGATCTGGGTCGCCGTGCTCTCCCTGGCCGCGCTGTCGCTGGTGTGGAGCGCTGGCCGCCGTGTGTCGACCGAGGCGGTCATCTGGCTCGCGATCGCCGTTCTTCTCGCCTCCTGCCTCGCCTGGCGCGACGCGGGCGCGCTCCGCTTCCTCGATCTCGTCGCGACCATGGGGGCGCTCGGCCTCGCGGGAATCGCCCTGCGCGACCCCGCCCAGGCCATCACCGCGCCCCGTCTTCGTGACACACTGTGGGCCGGCCTGGCGATCGTGCTGGCGACGGCGCGCGGGATCGTGCCACTCGCGCTGCGCGAGCTGTTCTCCGGCGACCGTCGCGCCGGCGCGATCGGACGCGCGCGGACCACGCTTCGCCTCACGCTCATCGTCACGGCGCTTTTGCTCGTCTTCGGCTCGCTGCTGCGCAGCGCCGACCCGATCTTCGCGAGTCTCGTCTCGCTTCCCGATCTCGACGTCGCGACGATCGTCTCGCACGTCTTCCTGATCGGCTTCTGTGCGTGGATCGCCGGCGGGTGGGCGTACGGCGCCCTCGTCGAATCGCCGACCTTGCGACGCGCGCCAGACCGGTTCCCCATCGCGCTCGGCATGCTCGATCTCACCGCCGCGCTCGTCACGTTGACGGTGCTGTTCGCGGCGTACGTGCTCACGCAGCTCGGCTGGTTCTTCGGCGGAGAGCGGTTCCTGCATGCGACGACGGGCCTCACCGCCGCGCAGTACGCACGACAGGGCTTCTTCCAGATGGTGTGGGTCGTCGCGCTCGTCGTCCCGCTGCTGCTCGCGACGCGTGCCTCGCTGGCCCCCGAGCCCGCGCTCGCGCGACGGCACACGGTGCTGTCGCTCCCGATCGTCGGGCTGCTCGCTGCGATGATCGCGTCCGCGGCGCTCCGCATGCGGCTGTACGTGCAGTACTACGGACTCACCACCGAGCGGCTGTACGCCCTGGTCTTCATGGGCTGGCTCGCAATCGTGCTGGCGCTGCTCGCCGCGACTGTGCTGCGAGGCCGAGGACGGCCATTCGTCGCGGGAAGCGTCGTGGCCGGGCTCACGCTTCTGATCGGACTGCACGTCGCCGTGCCCGATCTGATCGTCGCCCGCCTCAACATCGCGCGTGTCGACACGGCGACGTACCACCTCGACCTGCCATACCTCGCCAGCCTGAGCGGCGACGCGGTCCCACTCGCAGTTCGTGCGACGCTGGCGCCGCCGAGCGAGCGCGAGCGACGCGATCCGTTCGACGCCGATGCGCGGTGCGCCGCCGCGTCGCTCCTGCTCCGTGAATGGGGGCCCGCATCGAGGACGCTGGCACGGCGGCAGGAGCTCGGGGCGTGGCGTTCGTGGAACTCGGGCGAGGCCCGTGCGCTGACCGCCGTGGGTGAGCGCTCCGCCGAGCTACGACGGCTGCGTCACGCCACCTGCAAGCCAGGACGCAACGACGACTCTCACTAGCCGAACTTGAGCTCGACGCCGAAGTCCTTGCTGCGCAGGAGGGCGATCGCCTCCTGCAGATCATCGCGCGACGGGCCGCTCACACGCACCTGCTCGCCCTGAATCGCGGCCTGCACCTTCTTGAGCTTCGCCTCCTTGATCGCCGCCGCGACCTTCTTCGCCGTCTCGGCGTCGAGCTCCATCTTGAGCTTCACCTCGCGCCGCACCGTGTCGCCAGCAGCCTGCTTCAGCTCTCCCACGTCGAGATTCTTCACCGACACCCCACGCTTGATGAGCTTCGTCTGCACGACGTCGAACAGCGCCGTCATCTGAAAGTCGCTGTCCGCCACGAGCGCCAGGATCCCCTCGGCGCGCTTGAACTCGATCGACGCCTTCGACCCCTTGAAGTCGTATCGCTGCGCGATCTCCTTCTGCGCCTGGTTGACGGCGTTGTCGACTTCCTGGAGGTCGACGCCCGTTGTTACATCGAACGAAGCCGGTTGCGGCATCTGGGTGGTGAGTAGGGAGTGGGGGAGTGAAGTCGATCCGCCCAGCCGAGCTTCGATGACTGCGCACGGTGAATCCGGCGACACCTTCTCCGCCATGCAGGATGCCCGGAAGCTAGCGGTCTATGCCGAGGCTCGGGAGTTGGCTGTGGCGGTGTATCGCCTCAGGAACTCGAGTTCCAAACCGAGCTCGCGGTGACGCTCGACTATCGTGTCTTGCGAACTCGCCGAATGCTCATCGGCTTGGACGCCGCGATTCGACGGCGCTTGCAAGGCGGGAAGTCGTCACCCCCCACTCCCCACTCCCCACCCCGTCAGCCGAGATAGCTCTCCAAGGCGCGCGCGCGCGATACATGGCGGAGTCTGCTCAACGCCTTCTCCTTGATCTGCCTCACTCGCTCCCGCGTGATCCCCAGCAGGCTCCCGATCTGCTCGAGCGTCATCGGCTCCTCGCCGTCGAGGCCGAAGTACAGGCGCAGGATCTTCGATTCGCGCTCCTTCAGATGCGCCAGGGCTTCCTCGATGCTCTCGGTGAGTGCCTTCTCGAACGTCTGCTCGTCCGGCGTCGGGTTCAGGTTGTCGGGGAGATAGTCGAGAAGCTTGTTGTCCTCGCCGGGTGTGAGCGGAGCGTCGAGGGAGAGATGGGTCTGCGAGATCGACATCGTCTTCGCGACCTCTTCCTCGGTAATGTCCATCCCCTCGGCGATCTCGGCGTGCGTCGCTTCGCGGCCGAGCTCCTGGAGCAGCATGCTCGCTCGCTTGCCGATGCGATGCAGCGTCCCGGCGCGGTTGAGGGGCACGCGCACGATGCGGCTCTGCTCGGCGAGCGCCTGCAGGATCGCCTGGCGGATCCACCACACAGCGTAGGAGATGAACTTGATCCCCTTCGTCTCGTCGAACTTGTGCGCCGCGCGGATCAGGCCGAGGTTGCCTTCGTTGATCAGATCCGAGAGCGACACGCCCTGGTTCTGATATTTCTTCGCGACGCTGACGACGAACCGCAGGTTCGACCGCACGAGCTTGTCGAGCGCTTCCTGATCACCCTGGCGAATGCGCTGCGCGAGCGCGACCTCGTCTTCCCGCGTGATGAGCGGATAGATGCTGATGTCGCGCAGGTACTGATCCAGCGAGCCCTCTTCGAACGACGACTTCTTGTGGTTCGGAGTGGTGGCCATGCGGGTGGTTCCAGGGCTGCAGCGGCTCCGCGACCGATCACCGTCGAGGCGGAGTGGGAGTATCGACCCGTCGGGTCGGGTGAACCGGTCCTAGTGCACGCGCTCGCCGAGCCGCGTCCATCGGACGTGGGTCAGCCATGCGAAATCGTTGGAGGAATCCGGCGCGAAACTGAAGTACACCACCTCCGGCCGGCCGCGCAGCAGCGAGTCGGGGACGAAGCCCCAGTAGCGGCTGTCGAGCGAGTTGTCCCGGTTGTCACCGAGGACGAAGTACTGTGCTTGAGGGACGACCAACGGTCCCCAGTTGTTTCGTGACGGATGATACGCGACGGCGGCCCCGGCGGTCTTCACGAGGAAGTTGCTCTGCCACCGAAACTCCTCCCAGACGGGATCGGCCTCTGGGTCGGAATGCGACACGTACGGCTCGGCCAGCGCGAGGCCGTTGCGGATGAGGATGCCGTCACGCATGGCCAGTGTGTCACCCGGCAATCCGACGAGCCGCTTCACGAAGTTCTTGCTCCGATCCTTCGGCCACTCGAAGACGATCACGTCGCCGCGCGTCGGGCGCCGCAGCCCTGGGAGCCGCTTGCTGACGAGCGGCAGCTCGGCGCCGTACACGACCTTGTTCACGAGGAGGAAGTCGCCGACCAGCAGCGTCCGCTCCATGCTGCCGCTCGGGATCTTGAACGCCTCGACGAGGAACGTCTTGATGCCGAAGAAGAGCACGACGGAGATCGTGAAGATCTTCGCCCAGTCCCAGAGAAAGCCGACACCCGCGCGGCCGCGATTGACGTGCTGCAGCGCCTCGAGCTTCCGCTCGGGGGTGATCAGACGCTGCAGCGACGGCTGTATCGGCTCCGGTAATCCAAGCATGGCCACCTGCACAATTAATCCGAGACCCCAGGGCGCAGCAAGCACGCCCCGCACTCCCTGGTCGGCAGTCCCTCAGTCGGGGGTGCCGAGGTAGTTGTCGATCTGCGCCCGCTGCAGCGCGCCCGAGAAGTCGCAGTAGCCGACCTTGGTTTCCGAGTAGAACTCGTAGACCTCCCAGCCGCCTTCACGGTGCCCGTTCCCGGTCTGTTTTACCCCGCCGAACGGCAGATGCGCCTCGGCGCCGATCGTGGGTGCGTTGATGTACGTGATCCCGTTGTCCAGCTCGTTGAATGCCCGGAAAGCCAGGTTCACGTCCCTCGTATAGAGAGACGACGAGAGACCGTAGGCGACACCGTTGTTCACGCGAAAGGCTTCGTCGGCATCGGCGACGCGGATCACGCTCAGCACTGGACCGAAGATCTCCTCCTGCTCGATCCGCATTCCCTGCTCCACTCGGGCGAAAATCGTCGGCTCGAAGAAGAATCCATGCTCGAGTCGCTTCCCCTCGGGCCGACGGCCTCCACAGACGAGGTCCGCCCCGTCCTCCTGGCCGATGTCGACGTACCGCTCGACCTTGGTGCGCGCGCTCTCGTGCACGAGCGGACCGACGTCCGTTCCCTTCTTTCGGCCGTCGCCGAGGGTCATCCCCCGCGCACGATCGATGAGCCGGCTGAGAAAGTCGTCGTGAATCCCCGACTGCAGGATCAATCGGCTCGTCGCGGTGCAGCGCTGGCCCGTCGTTCCGAACGCTCCCCAGAGCACGCCATCCAGCGCGAGATCGAGGTCCGCGTCGTCCATCACGATCATCGCGTTCTTGCCCCCCATCTCCAGCGACAGCCGCTTGTGCAACCGACCGCACGTCTCGCCGACCAGTCGACCCGTTTCCGTGGACCCGGTGAACGAGATCACCGGCACGTCGGGGTGCGACACGACGGCGGCGCCCACGTCCTCGCCCAACCCGTGCACCAGCTGAATCACCTCGGGAGGCAGTCCCGCCTCGAGCATGATCTCGACGAGCACGTGGCCGGTGTGCGGTACATCCTCCGCCGGCTTGAAGACACAGGCATTTCCGCAGACGAGTGCGGGGAACATCTTCCAGGTCGGGATCGCGAGCGGAAAATTGAACGGCGTGATGATTCCCGTCACGCCGATCGGTCGGCGGAAGCTCATCGCCCACTTGTTCGGCATCTCGCTCGGCACGGTGCGTCCCGCGAGCTGGCGGCCCATCGTCGCCGCGTAGTACGCGGTGTCGATTCCCTCCTGGACGTCGCCTCGCGTCTCCGTGAGCGGTTTTCCCATCTCACGCGTCATGAGGTCCGCGAGCTCCTCCTTGCGTTGCACGAGGAGGTCGCCAATTCGCCGCAGGACGTCGCCACGTGCAGGAGCGGGTGTGCGCCGCCACACTTCGAACCCGCGTTTCGCCGACGCGACGGCGCGATCCACGTCGGCTAGGCTCGACAGCGGAAAGCGGCCGATGACGTCGCGTGTGTCGGCTGGATTCTGGTTCTCGAAATGCTCGCCGCTCTCCGGCGCGCACCAGCTGCCCGCGATGAAATCCTGAAAGGTCTTGGTCATCGGCGGAATCTAGCCGCGCGTCTCCACACCGACACTTCGGCGCGTATCGTATTCGCGCGTTCTCAGTGAGCGGCAGGCGCGGGTGCGGTCTGCACTGGCGTCGGCTGCGCTGGTGCAGGCTGTGCCGGTGCAGACTGCGCCGGCGACGGCTGTACGGTTGCGGGCTGGGCGGGTGCGCTCGCGGCGCAGGTCCAGCCGGTGGGTCGCATCGGGTCGGCCTTCGCGTAGCCCGTCCTCGGCAGCAGCTCGATCGATCCCAGCACCAGTCCCCACAGCACCAGCAGCAGCGACAGCACGTGCGCGCGCGCCGTGCGATGGCGCCAGGTCCACAGACTGCTCCACAGCCCGCCCGCGACGATCGCCGCCACGGCGGCGAGATAGCCGGCGACGGAGATGCCACAGCGATGCGAATACGGCCAGAACAGAATCCCGACGCCAAGCGCCGTCGCGAGCGCGAGGCGAAGGAACGCGCCCCACGTCCGTGTGGCCGCCCGCTCGGCCGCGACCTGCGCCTTGGCCGCGGGGGGCGCCCCCTTTGGCGGCGCGGGAATGAGCGCCGAGTCCGACATGGACTCGAGCTGTCGATCGATCTTCTTCAGCTCCGCATCCCAGTCGCTCATACCTCGTCGTCCTCGTCCGACCCGCTCACGGGCGCGGGGACCCCGCCGCCTTCGCGGCTCAGGGCGTAGCGCTCGATCTTCTTGTAGAGGTTGGAGCGCGGCATGTCCAGCGCGCGCGCCGTCTCGCTCACGTTCCAGTCGTAGGCGCGCAGCTTCGCGACGAGATACGCGCGCTCCGCGGCGTGCTTGAATTCCTCGAACGTCGGTACGTCGAGCAGGCTTCCCAGCCCGCCCTCGCTCGCGTCGGCGCGACGGCCGACGAGGCGGTCGACGTCCTCCGCCGTGATGCGCGGACCGCTCGAGAGGATCAACAACCGTTCGATCGTGTTGCGGAGCTCGCGCACGTTCCCGGGCCACTCCAGCTGAGAGAGGCGCGTTACCGCATCGTCCGACATCGCACGCGCGGCGAGACCACTCGGACCGGCGAGCTGCGAGAGGAAATGGCCGATGAGCAGCGGGATGTCTTCGCGCCGCTCGCGCAGCGGCGGCACGTGGATCGGGACGACGTTGAGTCGATAGTAGAGATCTTCGCGGAAGCGGCCCGCCGCGATCTCCGCCTCGACCTCCTTGTTCGTCGCCGCCAGCACCCGGACATCCACCTGGATCGGCTTCGATCCGCCGATGCGCGTCACCACTCCGTCCTGGAGCACGCGCAGCACCTTCGCCTGCGCGGCGAGGCTCATGTCGCCGATCTCGTCGAGGAAGAGCGTTCCGCCATGGGCCTGCTCGAACTTGCCGGCGCGATCCGCCACGGCACCGGTGAACGAGCCTTTCATGTGCCCGAACAGCTCACTCTCGATCAGCTCCGACGGGATCGCGGCGCAGTTCACCTCCACGAAGGGCGCCTGTGCGCGCGTGCTCTGCGCATGGATCGCCCGCGCCACGAGCTCCTTGCCGGTGCCGTTCTCCCCCGTGATGAGCACCCGCGCGGGGGTCTTCCCCACGCGCTCGATCTTCTCGATCACCGCGCGGATCGCGTAGGACTTGCCGACGATCTCGAACCGCGAGCGGACCGCGTCGCGCAATCGCGTGTTCTCCTCGTGCAGATCGAGATGCGCGAGCGCGTTTCGCAGCGTGACGAGGATGCGATCGGTGTCGAGCGGCTTCTCGAGGATGTCGTAGGCACCGTGCTGCGTGGCCTCGACCGCGGTCTGGATCGTCGCGTGGCCGCTGATCATCACGACGATCGCCCCCGGATCCTGCTCGCGGAGCTTCTTGAGCGCTTCGAGCCCATCGATGCCCGCCATCTTCACATCCATGAAGACGAGATGCGGCTTGAAGCGCGCATACTCGGCGAGACCATCGACGGCGTTGGCGACCGTGCGCACCTCGTAGCCTTCGAACTCGAGCAGCTGACCGAGCGCGGCGCGGATGCCCTGCTCGTCGTCGACGATGAGAATTCGGCGGCTCATGGCGCGGCGGCTCCTGTGGTCTTGTAGAGCGTGACGCGACCGTTCGCGATGCGCACGTCGGCCAGGCTGCGGGGTGTCGTCACCGCGAGCGCGTTCGGCGCCACGCCCTCCGGGCGGTTGCCGCGCGAGATCTGGTGCAGCAGCCTCGGGATGGCACCCGACGGCACCTTGAAGTCGCGCAGCTTGATCTCGCGAACCTCGAACTCGCTCAGTCCGGGACGGAGCACGCGGAAGCTGCCGCCGAGCTGCAGCCGCTCCCGATCGTTGAGCAAGCCGCCGAGCGGACCGAGCACGCCGGTGCCGGCGATGTCGCGCACGGGGACCACCGCGCGCACGTAGAGGGCGTCGCCGATCACCGCTGCCTCCGCGCTGTCCGCCGACGCCGGAATCGTCCGTGCCACGGTTTGAAACACGTACGACGCGACTTCGCTCGCCGTGAGGTTCGTGAAGACTGGCCCGCTCGGGTTCGAGAGGTCGTCGATCTTTCGCATCCCGCGCGCGCCAGCCTCGGGACTCAATGCCTGCCACGTGGACTCCGCACGAGCGGTAGTCGTGGCGCCCCGACCGGTGAGCCTGGGAAGCCACTGATCACGCGTGAGCCAGCCGCAGACGGCCAGCACTGCGAGCATGACGAGGCAACCCAGGCGAGCGATGCAACCCATCGGTCAGCGTCCTCCGAGTGGCGCCGCGTGGAGGCGGCGATATCGTGCGCCCGTCGGCGCGAGAGTGCTCTCGAACAGCGTGATCCGCTCTACCGGGGCGGTCGCTTGCACTCGCACTGTCCGCGCCATCCGCGCCAGCGCTCGCAGCCGGTCGACGGCAAGCGGCGCGCGCACGCGCCCCAGCGTGATGTGCGGGCGAAACGGTCGCCCCTCGACTTCGACTCCCTCTCCTTCGCACGCCAGCTCGAGATCGTGATGCAGCAGCTCGAGTCGCGGCTCCTGCTCTACCCCGATCCATACGACGCGTGCCCGACGAAAGTTCGGGAAGGCGCCGACCTCCCGCACGGTGAGCGCCATCGGCGCATGGCGCGCCGCCGCACGATCGGCTGCCGCCGTCAGCTTTGGAACGACCGACTCAGCCACCTCTCCGAGAAACTTCAACGTCAGGTGGCGCCGTTCGCGAGGGAGCCACGCCAGTTCAGGTGCTTCTGCGCGCAGTGGCGCCGTCGTCTCGTCCAGCAGGTCGTGCAGGGCGTCGTCCAGCTCAATCGCGAAGAAGAGTCGCATCGTTCTCTCGGCTCCCGGCGCCGCGACGCTCGCTGGGCAGCTCGATCGCGACGTGCGTGAAGCCGTGCTCCCGCGCGAGCGAGAGCACGGCACGTCGCGTCTCCGGCGCTCGGAGCGCAGCCACGCTTTCCAGCACCGGCATCACCACGGCGAGACCGCCGCGCGCCTCCAGTGAGCACGGCACGCCCAGCTCGGCGATGGCCGTGGCGAGCGCCTCTGCGTTACGCCCGGTCGGATCGCCTCGCTCGGGCTGCGTCACGCGCTCACGCCATGGAGAACGTTCAGCGATCCCGAGCGGAATCCGCGAAGATCCAGCGCGACGCGCCGGAACCCCGTGGCAACGAGCGCGTCGCGCAGGTCGGCGAAACGCGGCGGCTCCAGCCACCGGGGAAGCTCATCGGCGGACAGCTCGACGCGGGCGAGATCCTCGTGGTATCGCACACGGAGGTCCCCCGCGATGCCGAGCGCGCGGAGCGCCGCCTCGGCACGTTCGATCTGCTTCAGCCGCTCCGACGTGACTTCGACGCCGTACGGCAGGCGAGACGACAGACAGGGAGACGACGGCTGTCGCCAGGTCGGCAACCCGAGGCGCCGTGAGGAGTCCCGAATCTGCTGCTTGGTGAACCCGAGCTCGGCGAGTGGACTGGCGATCCCGTGCTCGCGTGCCGCCTGCGCTCCCGGCCGCCAATCGGAGAGATCATCGGCGTTCGTACCATCAGCAACGGCACGGAAGCCTCGCGCGTGCGCGACCGGTACGAGCCTGCTCCACAGCTCCGTCTTACAGTAGTAGCAACGATTGCTCGGGTTCGCCGCGTAGCGCGGGTCCTGCAACTCCGCCGTGTCGAGCTCGAGAACGGGAACTTCGAACGAGCGCGCGACGTCACGGGCCGCGACCCACTGCGATTCGGGATAGGAAGGGCTACGCCCGATGATCGCGAGCACCCGGCCGGCCCCGAGGGCGAGGCGAGCCGTCACCGCCAGGTACGTGGAGTCCACGCCGCCGCTGAATCCGATGGCGATCGGCGCACGCGCCTCGAGCCAGGCGGCGAGTTCAGCCTCCATGCGGATGAGCGTCGGCTCCGGCGGAGCGATCGTATCGGCATCCATCGTCCGGGCAAGTTATCGGGCGGGACCGCCCTCAGGCAGGGCGTGAAGCTGCCTCCGAGAGCGTGCGACAACGCGTGAGCGGGGCGACAGCGCTTGACTCGTCAACCATGTTCTCATAGGTTGCGGGAACAAATTGAAGACCGTGGTGATTTGCCGCCTATTGCCGCCACGTTAAAGAAAGAGCTAAAACGCGAACGTGCCCGGCGGCCTCACGCTCGGGCATTTTTTGTATACACCGTAGCACAGCTCGTACACCCACTTCGTTTCCTCGTGACCTGCATGCCGCTCACGCTCGCCTCCCGCTGCCACGATTGCGCCAACCGCGCGCTCGGCCGCGCGTGCGCATGTATGTGTCCGGCGATTATCGCCTGTTGTTGTGTGGCGAAGCGCCCATACACACGTCGCGGCCGGGAACGGAGTAGCTGAGCACCACGCACTCCACCCACACGGGATAACGAACCCGGCCGCTTCGACAAGCGGCCGTTTTTTGTATCGCGCACCGAAGTCGTCGCACGCTCACCACTCAAGCAGTTCACGCATGTCCATGTCGTACCTCCACCGAGTCGCCCGATGACGATCACCGAGACCGGACACGCCTCCGACGCGCCCGAGCTGGACGAGTCGCGTCCGACGTCCACGACGGTGCACGCCACCTGGCGCGGCGATCGACGGTTCGAGATCGGCCGGCCCGGTGGACCCGCGGTCACGATCGACGCGGCCGGCCAGGAGGGTCTGGGTCCGGTCGACACGATGCTGGGGGCGCTCGCGGCGTGCTCGGCGATCGACGTGGTAGCCTATCTCACGAAGCGACGCACCCCGGCGACGCGCGTAGACGTCCGCGTCGACGCACAGCGGCGGGCTACGGCGCCGCGCCGTGTCGTCCATGCCCGACTCGAATTCGCGATCGACGGCGAAGGTATCGACGTGGCCCACGCCGAGCGTGCGATCGCGCTCTCGTTCCAGACCTATTGCTCGATCACGCACACGCTGGCGCCCGACGTGCGGCTGGAGTCGCGCCTCGTCCTGAACGGCCGAGAGCTGCCGGCGATCGCGCAGCGCGGGGAATCGCGCGCATGAGCGTCCTTTCGGGATCCGTGACCACGACCCGGCCGCGCCGACTCGACGAGGAAGGGCTGCCGTTCGACGACGAAACGGCACCCAACCCGTTCCGCGCCATCGCCGATCCGGCCGAGGTCGAGGCGCGAATGGGGATCGTCATCGTGGGGCACGTCGACCACGGCAAGAGCACGATCATCGGCCGGTTGCTCGCCGATACGGGCACGCTGCCGGAGGGCCGCCTCGAACAGATCAAGGATCTCTGCGCCCGCACGTCGAAGCCGTTCGAGTATGCGTTTCTGCTCGACGCGCTGAAGGACGAGCGCGCGCAGGGAATCACGATCGACGCGGCGCGCGTGTTCTTCCGCACGCCCAAGCGGCGGTACCTCATTCTGGACGCGCCGGGACACGTCGAGTTCCTCAAGAACATGGTCACGGGAGCGGCGCGCGCCGAAGCGGCGCTCCTGGTGCTCGACGCGGGCGAAGGGATCCAGGAGAACACGCGTCGGCACGCCTATCTGCTCTCGATGCTCGGCGTGCGGCAGATCGCGGTCGTCGTCAACAAGATGGACCTCGTTGGATGCCGCCAGGAGGCATTCGACGAGTTCGCGCGCGAGCTCGGCGCCTTCCTGGCCACGATCGACATGACGCCGGCGGCGATCATTCCCGTGATCGGCCGAGACGGCGACAATCTCGCCATGCGCTCGACCACGATGTCGTGGTACACCGGCCCGACGGTGCTCGAGGCACTCGACGCCTTCCGCAGTCAGGGCGAAGGTGTAGAGGGTCCCTTCCGGATGCCGGTGCAGGCCGTGTTCAAGTTCACGAACGACGGTGACGACCGTCGCATCGTGGCCGGCACGATCGACAGCGGCCGGTTGCGCGTGGGCGACGAGGTCGTGTTCTACCCGTCCGGCAAGCGCACGCGGGTGAAGTCGCTCGAGGCGTTCAACCGCGTGGCGCCGTCGGTGGCCGGTGCCGGCGAGTCGACAGGATTCACGCTCGCGCAGCAGATCTACGTCACGCGCGGCGAGTTGGCGACGCTGGCGCACGAGCCGCAGCCGGTCACGGCGACGCGGATTCGCGCCAGCATCTTCTGGCTCGGCGCGCGGCCACTGCAACTCGGACGGAACTACACCCTCAAGCTGGGCACCGCGCGCGTGTCCGCGCACCTCGAGCACATCGAACGGGTGCTCGACGCGTCGACGCTCGAGTCGGTGACCGGCCGCACCGCCGTGGTGCGCAACGAGGTCGCCGATTGCGTGATCAAGCTGCGGCACCCGATCGCGTTCGACCGGGCGTCGGAGCTGGCGGCGACGAGCCGGTTCGTGCTCGTCGACAACTTCAACATCAGCGGCGGCGGTGTCGTGCGCGACGCGCTGACCGCGGCGACGCCGCGCACGACGTCGACTGGGGACGGCGCCGTCGTCGCCCTTCGGCCGAGCGTGCTGTGGCTCACGGGCGAACGGGGAGCGGGCAAGAGCGCGTTGGCGCGATGGCTCGCCGGCCGCGCCGAGCACTCGGGTGCCAAGGTCGAGATCCTCGACGACGACACCGTCGGGGCACTCTTTCCCGCCGGCGAATCGCGGCAGGAGCAGGATCTTCGCGCGCGGCGGCTCGCCTGGCTCGCGTCGCGCCTCGAGGCGCACGGCGCCGCGGTCGTCGTGGCGATCGACTCGGCCGATGAGGAAGCGCGCCGCTATGCACGTTCGATCGCATCGGAGTTCGTCGAGATCCACCTCAATGCGTCGCCGGAGATTCTGGAAGCGCGTGGGCGGAGCCGCGACGGTCTCGCGTACGAGGCGCCCGTGCAGCCCGAGCTTCGGCTCGACACTGGGCGCCTGTCACTCGACGAAGCTGGCGCGGAGGTCATCGCGTGGCTTCAGGAATGGAGCAGTCAGTCATGAGCACGACACTCACCGCACCGACGGCCAGCCGCGCGAGCCGGATCGATCACCTCGACCAGCTGGAGCATCGCAGCGTCCATCTGCTGCGCGAGGCGTACGCGAGCTTCCCGCATCTGGCCATGCTGTGGTCGATCGGGAAGGACAGCACCGTCCTGCTGTGGCTCGCACGCAAGGCGTTCTTCGGCCATGTGCCGATGCCGCTCGTGCACATCGACACGAGCTTCAAGATCCCGGAGATGATCCAGTACCGGGACCGCCTCGCCGCGGAGTGGCGGCTCACGGTGATCTACGGGCAGAACGAGGAGGCGCTCGCGGCGAAGCAGACCTTCCCCGATGGGAACGTCGACCGGCTCACGTGCTGCGGCAACCTGAAGACGGAGGCGCTGCGCCGCACGCTGTCCGGCGAGGGAAAGCGGTACCGCTTCGACCACAAGCTGGGCAAGTACGTCGTCGACACCAACACGGAGCCGTACACCGGCGTGATCGTCGGCGCGCGGGCCGACGAGGAAGGCAGCCGTTCGAAGGAGCGCTACTTCTCGCCGCGCTCCGGAGAGAACAACTGGAACATCGCCGATCAACCACCGGAGTTCTGGAATCAGTACGCGACGGAGTTCGCGCCGGGGACGCACGTGCGCATCCACCCGCTGCTCGATTGGACGGAGCTCGACATCTGGGAGTACATCGAGCGCGAGCGCATTCCCACCGTGAGCCTCTACTACGACCAGGGCAAGGGCGAACGCTATCGGTCGCTCGGCTGCTGGCCGTGCACCAAGTCGGTGACGTCGGACGCCAGGAACGTGCAGGAGATCATCGTCGAGCTGAAGAGCGGCCGCTTCGCGAACATCGCCGAGCGCTCGGGCCGTGCGCAGGACAAGGACGACGGCGGCGGCCTCGAGTCGCTCCGCCGCGAAGGCTACATGTGATCGCGTTGCATTCGCCATTCGGAGCTTCATGTCACACACCACACACCACACGTCGGTGACGGTCGCACCGGGAACGCTCCCGAGCGGGAACACGCGCCGGGGCTTCACGCTCTGGCTCACTGGGCTGTCAGGCGCCGGCAAGTCGACGCTCGCGGGCGCTCTCGCCGAGCGGCTGCGCGCCGACGGCGCCGCGGTCGAGGTGCTCGACGGCGACGAAGTGCGCGAGCACCTGTCCAAGGGGCTCACCTTCTCGCGCGAGGATCGCGATCTCAACGTGCGACGGATCGCCTACGTGGCGAAGCTGCTGTGCCGTAACGGCGTCGCAGTGATCACCGCGGCGATCTCGCCGTATCGCGCGGCGCGTGAGGAAGCGCGGCGCGAGATCGGCGACGCGTTCGTCGAGGTGTACGTCAACGCCTCGCTCGAGACGTGCATCCGCCGCGACGTGAAGGGGCTGTACGGGAAAGCGCTCGCCGGGACGATCACCGCATTCACCGGCGTGTCTGATCCGTACGAGCCGCCCGCCGCCCCGGACGTCGAGGTGAACACCGAGCGCGAGACGATCGCCGAGAGCGTGGAGAAGGTGCTCGCCACGCTGCGTCGGCGCGGATTCATCCCTGCCCTCCAATCGCCCTCGGCGGCGTGACGCAATGACGATCGACGCGCGCCCACTCGCTTCGTCGCTCCTGACCCCCGCCGGCCTCCAGTCGGCGGCGGCCGAGCTGCGCGCGCAGTCTCCGGACGAGATACTCGCGTGGACGCTGCGAGCGTTTCCCGGCCGCACGGCCGTGACGGTGAGCTTCGGGGGACCCGGCGTGGCGTTGGCCTACATGGCGAGCCGGATCGAGCCATCCACGCCGATTGTGTTCCTCGACACCGGCTTTCTCTTCCCTGAGACCTACGCCCTGCGCGACGAGTTCGTGCGTCGGTACGGCATCAACCTCGTCGAGTACAAGCCGCTGTCCGATCCGGGGCCCCTCTACGAGACGGACACCGACGGCTGCTGCGCGATCCGCAAGGTCGAGCCGATGCAGCGCGCACTCGGCGACTTCGATGCGTGGGTGAGCGGTGTGCGGCGCGATCAGGGCCCGACGCGCGCGAACACCGACGTCGTCGAGCATCACGTGATCGACGGCCGGCCGCTCGCGAAGGTGTATCCGCTGGCGTACTGGAGCCGCGGACAGATCTGGAGCTATCTGCTGGACAACGGAATCCCGTACAACCCGCTGCTCGACCAGGGCTACTCGAGCATCGGATGCTGGCCGTGCACACGTGCCACACGGGCCGGCGAGGACGAACGCGCCGGCCGCTGGGCGGGCACAGGAAAGACCGAGTGCGGCCTTCACACCTTCACGTCGATCGAGCGGTCGACGCCAACCGGGGGCGCGACATGAGCGGCATGCTGTTGAATCTCGTCGTGGCGGGCCTCGTCGTCGGGTTCATGATCGGACTCACCGGCGTCGGCAGCGGCGCGCTGATGGCGCCCGTGCTGCTGCTGCTCGGCATTCCGCCCGCCACCGTCGTGGGCAGCGACCTGCTCTTCGGGCTGCTGACGAAGGTCGTCGGCGTCGGATCACACCTGCAGCACCGCACGATCTCCTGGCGATGGGTGTGGGTGATGGCGATCGGCAGCGTGCCCGGCGTGCTGGTCGGCACGCGAATCCTCGCGCATTTCGCCGGGGCGCCGAAGACGATCCGCTTCCTGATCGGTCTCGTGCTCGTGATGACGCCGTTGCTCGCGCTCGTGATGGAGATCGCGCGGCGCCAGGATGCGCAGTGGGTCGAGCGACTGCGTCACCCCAGCGGGCCGGCGATCGCGGCGATCGGCGCCGCCATCGGCATCACCGTGGGCGCGACGTCGGTGGGCAGCGGGAGCCTCGTCGACATGGCGCTCGTGCTCTTCTCGCCGCTCTCCGGCGTGGCGCTCATCGGCACCGGGATCGCGCACGCCGTTCTCATCACCGGGACCGGTGCCGCGGCGCACTGGAATCTCGGCAACGTCGACCCTGCCCTCGTCGGGCAGCTTCTCATCGGCTCCATCCCCGGCGTGCTCGTCGGCGGATGGCTCGCCCGTCGGTCGAAGCCCGGCGCCGTGCGCTGGGGCGCGACGACGCTGGTTCTGCTGAGTGGCCTCACCCTTCTTTCCCGAGCCTGAGACATGACCGGACCCACAACGACCACCCCCGAGACCTCGACCGAGCTGACGCCGGTCAAGGAGACGCCGGCGCAGCGCGTCGAGCGCATCAAGCGCGAGAAGGCGCCGTGGTCGATCATGGACGACATCCGTCGCTACTCGCGCGAGGGCTTTTCGGCGATCTCGAACGAGGACCTGACCGTCCGCTTCCGCGCCTGGGGGTTGTACACCCAGGGTGACGGCCGCGGCACGCGCGGCGACGAGATGCCGTTCTTCATGATGCGCGTGCGGACACCCAACGGCTTCGTCACGTCGGACATGGTGCGACGCATCGCCGACATCTCGGACACGTACGCGCGCAGCAGCATCGACATCACCAACCGGCAGAACTTCCAGCTGCACTGGCTGCGCATCGAGGACATCCCGACGATCTGGGAGTCGCTCGCCGAGGTGGGGTGGACGAGCATGGGTGCATGCGGAGACAACCCTCGCACGGTCACGGGTTGCCCGCTCGCCGGCGTGGAGCATGACGAGCTGATCGACGCGAGCCCGATCGCGATCGCCGTCGACAAGCACCTCAACGGCAACCCGGAGTACGGGAACCTGCCGCGCAAGTTCAAGGTCAGCATCACCGGCTGCCAGCACTGGTGCTCATATCCCGAGATCAACGACATCGGTGTGACGGCGGTGCGGCGCGCGGACGGCGTCGTCGGCTTCCACGTGCGCGTCGGCGGCGGGCTGTCGACGAAGCCGCACCTGGCTGTGCTGCTCCCAGCATTCGTGCACGCGGAGCAGGTGCCGGAGGTCGTCGAGACAATCACGGCGATCTTCCGAGATTCGGACGAGCTTCGCGTCAACCGCGCGAAGGCGCGGATGAAGTTCCTCTTCGTCAACCACGGCTGGACGGCGGAGAAATTCCTCGCCGAGATCGAGCGTCGCCTCGGCGTCAAGCTCGACCCGCTCGCCGAAGAGCATCCGCCCGAGGGACACTATCGCGATCACCTCGGCATCCATCCGCAGAAGCAGGAGGGTCTCAGCTACGCCGGATACTCGGTGGTGTCGGGGCGGATCTCGCCCGCGCAGCTGCGCGGGCTGGCCGCGATCGCCGACGAGTTCGGCGACGGGTCGATGCGGCTCAGCGCGATGCAGAACATCCTGATCACGAACGTGCGGAACGAGCGCACCGCCGAGTTGCTGGAGCGGAGCCGCGCGCTCGGTGTGGCGCTCGATGGTTCGCCCTTCCAGCGCGGCACGGCGTCGTGCACGGGCAGCGAGTACTGCAAGCTCGCGATCACCGAGACCAAGCTGTTCAGCATCCGGCTCGCGCAGGAGCTCGAGGAGCGACTGCCCGGATTCACCGACACGGTAAAGCTGCACATCGCCGGATGCCCGAACTCCTGCGGTCAGCACCCGATCGCCGACGTCGGTCTGCAGGGCGTGCTGCTCAATCAGGGAGGCACGCAGGTGGAGGGATTCGACTTCTTCGTCGGTGGCGGCCTCGGAAAGAACAGCACACTGGGTCATCGCGTCGGCTTCCGCGCCCCCGCCGACGATGTGCCCGAGGTGCTCGAGCGACTCTTCTCGACCTACGTGGCGCAGAAGCAGGACGGCGAGAGCGTGCGATCGTGGACGAGCCGCGTCGGTGATGCGACGGTGAAAGCCGTGCTGGGAGGCGCGGGGCTCTCGTGAGCACGCTGGCGCATCCTGCCACCGACCATGCACCCCGCCCCGAGGGCGCGGGCGCCGGTCACCGCGTCGACGCGGTGATCGGACGTACGCCCGTCGTCCGCCTCGAGCGCGTGGCGACGCCGGCGATGGCGGAGGTGTGGATCAAGCTCGAAGGGGCGAATCCGGGAGGCTCGATCAAGGATCGCACGGCGCTCGGGATGATCCTGGATGCCGAGGCGCGCGGCATCCTCAAGCCGGGCGACACGATCGTCGAGCCGACCTCGGGGAACACGGGAATCGGTCTCGCGCAGGTGGCCTCGGCGCGCGGGTACCGGTTGATCCTGTGCCTGCCCGATTCGGCCAGTGACGAGCGCAAGCGCACCCTCGAGGCCTATGGCGCGGAGCTGGTGCTCACGGACCCCGAGCGCCGGATGCTCGCGGCGATCGAGGCGGCGGAGCAGATCCGCGACGAAACGGGCGCCTGGCTGCCGAATCAGTTCTCGAATCCGGCCAATCCGCGCATTCACTACGAGACCACGGCGCCCGAGCTCTGGGCGCAGCTCGACGGGCGGATCGACGCATTCGTGTACGGCTCGGGAACGGGCGGGACGATCACTGGCGTGGGGCGATTCCTCAAAGAGCGCCGACCGGAGACGCTGATCATCGCGGTGGAGCCGGCGCGGTCGCCCGTGCTGTCCGGCGGCCAGCGCGGCCAGCACCAGTTCCAGGGGATGGGCCCGGGGTTCATCCCGGACAACCTGGATCGCTCGCTGCTCGACCGGGTGATCCCGGTGTGGGAGGAGGATGCGTTCCCCGTGGCGCGCCGGCTGGCGCGCGAGGAAGGGCTGTTTGTAGGAATGTCGAGTGGGGCCATCGCCTTCGCGGCGCTGCAGGTGGCGACCGCGTTGGGTCCTGGCAAGCGCGTGGCGATGATCGCACCGGACACGGGAGCGCGGTACCTGTCCACGGTGCTGTTCTCGCCCGAGGACACCCCGGACCCCACGCACGTGGTGCTGTAGCGCCGTTCGGCGTCGAGCGAAAGATCACAAAAGCGAGCCCGCGGTGCGGGCTCGCTGTTTTTTTGCCATTTCGCGGGGCGCCGGTCGGCAAGGGATTGCTGGATGACCGTTCAAACGTGCAGAAACGGCCGGACAACCAGCACGAGAATACACTTTTTTCGCCGAATTGCCGATAAATGCGGCACTATTTTGCATTTTTTGCAATCTTGGCTTGACACCCGGATTTTGTTGTCCTACTTTGCCGGCGTGACCGATCAACCTGCTGTGCCGGCCCCCTCCTCCCCGTTCGGTAAGCGCTCGGACGCCGTGTCGCGCGCGCGTCATCGCGCCGGCACGTCGAATCGCGGCTCGAACCGACTTGGGCGGAGGGAGAAGGAACCGAACAATCGCACGGCGGGACGGGCTGCACGCTGAGCATGACGCAGGACCGAGCGTGAGCGCCGCCCGCCCCCGTGCATCGCCAGGCGACATGGGGGCTTCGCATGTGTCCGACACGGACCGGCGCGCAGGAGTTCGATAGACCATCGCAGAGCGGCCCACTCACCATCACTGAGGAGCGAACATGGAATCGCGGGGACACTCACCAATGCGGCGAGCGTTGATCGCAGGAGCGGTACTCGCCGCGGTTGCGGCGCCGACCGTTCTCTTAGCCCAGGCAGCGGCGCCCGCGCCGCCGAAGATCGAGGACGTCGCCAAGGCGGTTGCGGACAACGGCGCGGCGCTGAACATGGTCTGGACGCTCGTCGCCGGCTTCCTCGTGATGTTCATGCAACTCGGCTTCGCCATGGTGGAGACGGGCTTCACACGCGCCAAGAACGCCGGCCACACCGTGACGATGAATTTCATGGTGTACGCGATCGGCATGCTCGCCTACTGGGTCGTCGGCTTTGCCATCCACATGGGCGGCGTCGGCGCACTCGGCACGCTTGGCGGCTACGATGGCCTGAACTCGATGTTCACGATCACCGTCGGTGGCCACGAGTGGGGCCTGTTCGGGATGAAGGGCTTCTTTCTGACCGGCGTCGCGTACAACGCGTCGGTGTTCGCCTTCTTCCTGTTCCAGATGGTGTTCATGGACACCACGTTGACGATTCCGACTGGCGCGCTCGCCGAGCGGTGGAAGTTCTCGTCGTTCTGCATCTTCACGGTGTTCCTCGGTGCGATCATCTACCCGGTGTTCGGCAACTGGGCGTGGGGTGGCGGGTGGCTGTCGGCACTCGGGCGCAACGTCGGCCTCGGGAACGGCTACGTCGACTTCGCCGGCTCCGGCGTGGTGCACCTCACGGGCGGCGTGATCGCCCTCGTGACCTGCAAGTTGCTCGGACCTCGGCGCGGGAAGTTCAACGCCGACGGGTCGCCGAACGTGATCCCCGGCCACAACATCCCGATGGCGATCTATGGCACCTTCGTGCTCGCCTTCGGCTGGTTCGGCTTCAACGCCGGCTCGACACTCGCCGGCACCGACGTCCGCATCGGCGTCGTCGCGACGAACACGATGCTCGCCGGCGCCGCCGGTGCGATCTCGGCGATGGCCTGGGTGTGGATGAAGTACGGCAAGCCTGATCCGTCGATGCTCGCGAACGGCATGCTCGCGGGGCTCGTCGCCATCACGGCGCCCTGCGCGTTCGTCACCGCGCCGTCGGCCGTGGCCATCGGTCTCATCTCCGGGCTGCTCGTGTGCTGGGCGGTGGTGTTCTTCGAGCGGACGCTCAAGCTCGATGATCCCGTCGGCGCGATCTCGGTGCACGGCGTGAACGGCGCGTGGGGTCTGATCGCCGTCGGCATCTTCGCTGATGGCACGTACGGTGGTGGACTGAACGGGGTGGCGGGCAACGTCACGGGCCTGCTCTATGGCGGTACCACGCAGCTCGTCGCGCAGGTCGTCGGCATCTTCGCGAACTTCGTGTGGGTGGGCGCCTCTGCCTACGCCGCGTGGAAGATCACGAGCGCCGTCACGAGCGGCAGCCGCGTCAGTGCGGCGGTCGAGGAGCTCGGGCTCGACATCCCGGAGATGGGCGCGCTGGCCTACCCCGATCGCGGCGGCATGACGACGGGCGTGGTATTGGCGCACGCCGAAGCGCCGTCGCTCAGCAGCACCGCCAGAGACTTCGCCCCGGTGGCGGGCGACTGAGGTGCGTGGGCGAGTGGAGTGACGGAGACTCGTCGCTCCATTCGCCCGACTCTGCCCCCTGCCCGCATTCACTCTCGTCACCCAAGGATGAACTGAGATGAAGCTCATCACCTGCGTCATTCGTCCCGAGCGGCTCCCCGCCGTGAAGGAAGCCCTGTTCCGGGCCGGCGTCACCGGCATCACGCTCAGCCGCGCGAGCGGTCACGGCGGCGAGCAGGATCGGCTCGAGCATTACCGCGGCGGTGCCGTCGTGCTCGAGTTCCAGGACAAGGTCAAGATCGAGATGGTGTGCTCCGAGCCGTACGTGCAGCCCACGATCGACGCGATCGTGAAGGGAGCACGCACCGGCGCCGTCGGCGATGGCAAGATCTTCGTGCAGGCGATCGAGCGCGTCATCCGGATTCGTACGGGAGAACAGGACAACGCAGCGCTGACGCCGGTCACCGCGGACGAGGTGCGTCGCAAGGCGCTCGAGCCTGCGCACGTCTGACCGGTCGTCGTCGCCAGCAATTCATTCGATAAACTCGCCGGAGCTTCTGCTCCCGCACGCACTCTCATCGCCAGGAGGTCCCTTGCAACGCCACCGATCCGCAGCGCTCGGCCTGATGCTCGCTCTGATACTGGCCGCGCCCGTCGCGTCCGCGCAGACGACTCCCCCCGCGAGCGATTCGGCATCGAAGGCCCCGGAGGCCGTGCCGAACTTCTTCCGTGACATCCAAGCGAACGCGTTCGCCTCGCTCGGCTACATCAGCAACCTGAACAAGCCGCAGGACCAGAGCATTGGTCTGCGCTACTTCGACAATCGTGCGAACACCTTCAGCGTCGATCTCGCCGAGCTCGTGGTGCAGAAGGCGGTCGCGAAGGCGGGTGACGCCGGCTTCCGGCTCGATCTCACCGCCGGAACCTTCGCCGGCCTGACACAGTCCGCAGGGCTGCGCATCGGTGACAACGCCGATCTGCAACAGGCGTTCGTGAGCTACATCGCCCCCCTCGGCACGGGGCTGCGGTTCGACTTCGGCAAGTTCGTGACCCACCTGGGCTATGAGCTGATCGAGGGCTACGACGGCTACAACGACAACTACAGCCGCTCGCTGCTCTTCAACTATGCCATTCCGCTCACGCATACCGGCGTCAAGGCGAGCTATTCGATCAGCCCCAAGGTCTCGCTGATGGCCATGGTGGTGAACGGCTGGGATGATGCGATCGACAACAACTCGAGCAAGTCGGTCGGCGCGCAACTCATGGTCAAGCCGGCCGATCCGGTGGCGCTGTACGTCAACTACATCGGCGGCCCCGAGAACTCGGATGACAACAGCAGCATCCGACACGTGATCGATCTGGTCGGGACCGTGACGGTGAATCCCGTGCTGTCGCTGGGCGTGAATGCCGATTTCGGTCGAGAGGATCGCACGAGCACGGTCGTGCCGGGCAAGGATGCGAAGTGGAATGGCTTCGCGGGCTATGCGAAGATCTCCACGCCCAGCCCGTTCTCGCTCGGCCTCCGCGCCGAGACGTTCAAGGACGAGGGAGGCACTCGCCTCGGCATCGGGGAGGCGCGGGTGAACGAGTTCACGATCACTCCGACGTTCAAGTTCGGCAGCAACTTCGTCGTGCGTGCCGAGGGCCGGTACGACTCGTCCGACGTCGCACCGTTCCTGGACGACAAGGGGTTGGCGAAGAAGGGCCAGGGCACGCTCGGACTCAACACGATCTGGGTGTACTGAGAAAGCAGCTTGCTGGGGGCAGCAAGCTGTGGTCCCACAGTGAAAGGCGTGCCGAAAGGCACGCCTTTCATTGTTTCTCGCGGAAGGTTGCCGAGTCCGTTTCGTCGGACGATGCGCCAGCGCGACGATCGATCGTATTGCTGGAGTCAACGTTCCGACGTAGCGTGGTGTCTAATCGACGCTCGCGTTCGTTCGCTCCACTCCAGCGCCCTCCCCCCATGGACCCGATCCGCCTGCTGCGTCAACACTGGCGTCCCGCCGCTGTTGCCGGGCTCCTCGTGCTCGGCACCGTCGCCTGGTACGCGTGGCCCTCCTCGAGCTCTGCGGCCGAAGCGGTGCTCCTGGCCCCGGTGAAATCGGGAGAATTCAAGGTGGTAGTGACGACGACCGGCGAGCTGCGCGCGCGCAAGTTCGTCCAGGTGAGCGGGCCCGCCACCGCGCAATCGGTGCAGGTCTATCAGACGAAGATCGGGTCGATCGTTCCCGAGGGCTCCGTCGTGAAAGCGGGCGACGTGATCGCCGAGCTGGATCGCCAGCCGGTCGCGACGAAGATCGCCGACGTCACGCTCACGCTGCAGAAGGCACAGGCCGACTTCACCACCGCGCAGCTCGATTCCGCGCTCAACCTCGCCCAGGCGCGTGAGGACGTGCGCACGGCGGAGTTCACCCTCGAGGAGAAGAAGCTCGCGCGCGAGCAGGCGAAGTACGAGGCGCCGACCATCAAGCGCCAGGCGGAGATCGACTACGAAAAGGCGCAGCGCGCGCTCGAGCAGTCCAAGCGAAACCTGCTGACCAAGACCAAGCAGGCAGTCGCCAAGATGTCGTCGGTGGGCGCGGACCTGGGGCGCCAGCAGAACAACCTGCAGAACCTCCAGACGGTGCGCGACCAGTTCTCGGTGCGGGCGCCCGCCCCCGGGATGGTGATCTACGTGCGCGAGTGGAACGGGAAGAAGAAGGGCGTCGGGTCGATGTGGAATGCCTGGGAGTCGACCGTGGCCACGCTCCCCGATCTGACACAGATGGAATCGGACACGTACGTGAACGAGGTCGACGTCCGGAAGCTCTCCCTCGGGCAGAAGGTGGTGGTCTCGCTGGATGCGGACCCGACGAAGAAGCTCTCCGGCAGCGTCACGCACATTGCCAACGTCGGTGAGCAGCGACCGAACCAGGACTCGAAGGTGTTCGAGGTCAAGATCGAGATCGCCACGTCGGACACCACGCTGCGGCCGGGAATGACGACGTCGAACGCGATCGAGACGGCCTCGATCGCGAACGTGCTGTCCGTCCCGCTCGAGGCGGTCGTGAACGAGGCGGGCTTCTCGTACGTGTTCAAGAAGAGCGGGCGCGGCGTGGTGAAGCAGATGGTGGAGACCGGGGCGATGAACGACAACGAGATCGTCGTGCGCCGTGGGATCGAGGCGGGTGACCATGTGCTCCTCGCGCCTCCGACCGACCGGTCTGGCATCGCGACGTCGACGATTCCGGGCCTCATGCCGACGACGGCTCCCATCGCCGGCGGGGATACGGCGCGAAGCGTGAAGATGCCGTCCAAGGCTCCCGCGCCGCCCGCACCCACGGCGCCGACGTCTGGTACCGCCGCGCCTGCGGCCAAGACCAAGCGCTGAGCGATGACCGCCATTCCGCTCGGCGCGGGGGCCCTGCCCTCGCGATTCCGGGCACTGGTCGCGCACGTCGTGTTCAGCGGGGGGATCGCCGCCGAGGCCGTCGTACACAACAAGTTGCGCGCGAGTCTCACCTCGCTCGGCATCCTCTTCGGCGTGGCGTCGGTGATCGCCATGCTGGCGATCGGCAATGGCGCCGAGCAGGAGATCCTCGCGCAGATGAAGCTGCTCGGAGCCAACAACATCGTCGTCACGCCGATCGTGGAACAGAAAGAGGGGAAGGTCGAGAAGGACGACGGGAAGAAGCAGTCGAAGAAGTTCTCCCCGGGGCTGTCGTACCTCGACGCGCAGGCGATCAAGCGCTCCATCCCCGCCGTGGCGGCGACGAGCGGCGAGGTGGTGGTGAACAGCGTGATCACGCGCGAAGGCCACCATCGTTCCGGAAAGGTGGTCGGCGTGGACTCGACCTACTTCCGCGTGATGAATCTGCGCATCGCCGAAGGTGGCGGATTCGCCGCGCCGCACTTCGTGAATGCCGCGCCGGTCGCGGTGATCGGCAAGGGAGTGAAGTCACGTTTCTTCACCACCGAGGATCCGATCGGCCACACCGTGAAGCTGGGCAGCCAGTGGCTGTCCATCGTCGGCGTGCTCGAGGACCGGAAGGTGTCGACCGAATCGGCCAAGCGACTCGGCATCCGCGACGCCGACATGGACGTGTACGTGCCGCTGCCCACGATGCTGCTCCGATTCCGTAATCGCAGCGAGGTGACCCAGAGCGACATCGAGGTCGCGTCGAAGCAGGACAACTCGGTTGATTCGACGGAGACGGACGACCAGCGCACGGAGAAGAAGAACTACCACCAGCTGGACAAGGTGGTCGTTCAGGTCGCGCGGTCCACCGACGTGACGGCCGTCGCCGAGGTCGTGCGCCGGATGCTCCAGCGGCGGCACAACGACGTCACCGACTTCGAGATCAGCGTCCCCGAGCTGCTGCTCAAGCAGGAGCAGCGGACCAAGACGATCTTCAACATCGTGCTTGGCGCGATCGCGTCGATCTCGCTCGTCGTCGGTGGGATCGGGATCATGAACATCATGCTCGCCTCGATCCTCGAGCGCATCAAGGAGATCGGCGTCCGCCGCGCGATGGGTGCGACGCAGGGGGAGATCATGGCGCAGTTCCTCGCCGAGGCGGTGATGATCAGCGTCGCCGGCGGCGTCGCCGGCATCATCCTCGGCGTCGTCTTCGCCTCGGCCATCGAGCGGCTCGCGCACATCAGCACCATTGTGTCGCCGCTGTCCGTGGTCCTCGCGTTCGGTGTCTCGGTGGCGGTGGGACTCGTGTTCGGGATCGTCCCGGCGTCCAACGCGGCCAAGCAGGACCCCATCGTCTGCCTCCGCTACGAATAGTCCGTCGCGCCCGCGTGGCGCGGCTCATCCGAAGGTTTCCATGCGAACCTCCGCCCTGCTCGCCCTCCTGCTCCTCCCCGCGGCCATTCACGGGCAGGAAGCGGCACCGACCACGCTGACGCTCCAGGAGGCGATCCTTCGTGCGCAGCAGCAGGGGCCCGCGGCCCAGGTGGCACGGAGCGCGCGCGACGCGGCGCACTACCGTGACTACGCGTTCAATGCGCGACTGCTCCCGCAGCTCGTCCTGTCCGGCGAAGCAGCGAACCTGAATCGTGCGATCAATCCGATCGACCTGCCCGACGGCTCGACGCAGTTCGTCAGTCAGGCGAACAACCGATCGTCGCTCGGTCTCGGGTTTAGTCAGGAGATTCCGCTCACCGGCGGGCGGGTCACGGTCGGCTCGCAGATCAGCCGCATCGACGAGTTCGGGAGTCGGAGCTCGCGGATCTACCAGACATCGCCGATCCTCGTGCAGCTCGAGCAGCAGCTGTTCCGCCCACGTGAGATCGTCTGGGACAAGCGGATCCAGAGTCTCGACGCGCGAGTGGCCGAGCAGGCGTACCTCGAGGCACGCGAAGACGTGGCACGGGCGACGGCCGATGCGTTCTTCAATCTGTACGCGCAGCAGATGACGCTGCGGAACGCGTCCAGCAACGTGGCGATCAACGACACGCTGTTCACCTTGAACAAGGGTCGGTACGAGGTCGGCAAGATCGGCGAGAACGACCTGCTCAAGAGCGAGCTCGCGCTCCTGCGGGCGCGCGCCGCCGTCGAGGACGCGCGCGTCGCACGAGCCCGTGCGGAGGCGGCGCTCCGCCGCCAGATCGCCTTCCCCGAGGGGCGAACGCTCGAGATCGTCACTCCCGACTCGATCCCCGTCGTCAACGCCCATCCTGCCGTCGCCGAGCGCCAGGCGCTGCACAACTCGAGCACCGTCCAGCAGAACGAGCTCGACGAAGTACAATCGCGGTACGGGATCAGCCGGGCGCGCGCGGACAATCGATTCAACGCCACGGTCGCGGCGAGCGTCGGCTTCAACCAGACGGCATCGGCGTTCGGCGAATCGTATCAGAGTCCGCTCGGTCGGCAGCAGGTCTCCGTCGGCGTGAACCTGCCGATGGTGCAGTGGGGCGCGGGACGCGCAGCCGTCGAGGCGGCGAAGTCGACGAATCAACGCGTCGTGACGAGCAACAAGATCCGTCGCGATGTGCTGGCCGAAGACGCCCGGTTCTCGGCGCTCCAGCTTCAGCAGGCGCAGCGGACCGTGCTCCTCGCGGCGAAAGCCGACACGGTCGCCGGCAAGCAGTTCGAAGTGGCCCGCAACCGCTACATCATCGGCAAGATCGCGAACGACGCGCTCTACCTGGCGCAGAACGAGAAGGATGCCGCTGTACTGGCGTACGTCCAGGCGCTCCGCAGCTACTGGACCTCGTACTACTACCTGCGCCGGGTCACGCTCTACGACTTCGCCACCGGTCGCGAGCTGGCCGACGACCGCTAGGCGGCGGGCGCGGCCACGGCTTCCGCTGCGCGGCGCCGCGCCACGCGCGTGAGCCGCCACTTGAGCGCGGGCGGCGTCACGAGCGTCGTCATCATCACCGCGACGACGACGGCGGCGAAGATGCGCTCGTCCACGACGCGCTCGCCGCGAACGGTGAGGCCGAGCCCGATGTTGGCGAAGATGAGCCCCACTTCCCCGCGCGGGATCATCCCGATGCCGATCGCGGTTCGATCGACGGGGGCGCCGATGCCGCCCAGCGCGCAGACCTGCTTCCCCGCCACGGCCACGATCGTGAGCAGCGCGGCCAGGCCGAGCACGCCCGGCTGCAGGAAGGCGCCGAGCTCCACGCGCATCCCCATGAGGACGAAGAACACCGGCACGAGAAAGACGGAGATCGGCCGGACGAGCTCTTCGAGGCGATGCTCGCCCTTGTCCGCGAAGTCGATGTAGTGTGCCTCCTCGAGAATGAGCCCCGCCGCGTACGCGCCGACGATCGGCGCGAGTCCGATCAGCGACGCGAGCGCCGAAAGGAGGAAGCAGAACGCCAGCGCCGTGGTGAGAAGCGTGCCTCGCCCTGGGAGGCGCGCCGCGACCGAGAAGACGCGCGGCGACGACAGGGCGCCGATGGAGAACGCGCCGACGAGGAACGCGAGCGCCTTCGCGAGTACCAGCATCGCGGCGCCGAGCGACAGGGAGGTGCCTCGATCGGCGGCGGAGATGATGCTGCCGACCACGGCGAGGATCACGAGCCCGATCACGTCGTCGATCACCGCGGCCCCGAGGATGATCCTCGCCTCGAGCGTCTGCGCATGTCCGAGGTCCTTCAGCACGCGAGCGGTGATGCCCACGCTCGTCGCGGTGAGCGTCGCGCCGAGGAACACGTGCACGTACACGCTGTGCTCGGGAAGCAGCATGCGGCCGACGAGGAATCCGAGCACCCACGGCGCCACCACGCCAAGCACCGCCACGGCGAGCGATCGCATGCCGACGCGCAGCATCTCGCGCAAGGTGGATTCCAGTCCGACCTCGAACAGCAGAATCACCGCGCCAACCTCGGCCAGCATCCCGATCATCGGATCGCCGCGCACGATGGTGGAGAACTGTCGCGCCATGCCAGGCAGATTGCCGAGCAGCACGCCGACGAGCAGCTCACCGAGCACCGCTGGCTGCTGGAACCGCTCGGCGACGCTACCGCCGAGCCGCGCCGCGGAAAGGATGATCGCCAGAACGAGCAGCACCATGGCGATCGGTGCGATGTGAGAGACGTTCGGCACGGGGAGGCGGCGAGAGCGGTGGCTGACCAACGCAAGTTGCACCCTACTCGATCGTCGCGCCACAGCGAAGATCACGCCGATTATGCCGCTCGCGCTGACAAACTCCGCGTCGTTCGGCTCGCGCGCTTGCGACTACGCGTGGAAGGTGCGCGCGTCCTGCGCCGCGACGAGCAGCGCGACCGCCATCTCGTTGAAGGGCGTCGCGATGCCGTGCTTCCGGCCGAACCGCACGACCGCGCCATTGCGCGCGTCGATCTCCATCGGACGCCCCGCCATCCGGTCGGCGATGAGGGAGTTGAGGGAATCGGGAGGTGCCTTTCGAGCGCCTTCCACGACTGCCTCGTCGATGCCGTCCTCGAGCTTCGCGCCTTCCGCACGACCGACGGCCAGGCACTCGCGCACGATGCCGCGCGTGAGCTCGGGAATCGGATCGATCTGAATCACTCCCGTCGGCTTCATGAGGATCGCCGAGATCGCACCGGGCGCGTTGATGCACAGCTTCGCCCACGCGCGTGTCGTGAAGTCCCCCGTCGACACCTCGAAGTTCGTGCGGCGGAACAGCGGGACGAAGGCGCGGCCGTGCGCCATGTCGGGCACGACGATCCACGACGCGCCGCGCTGCCGCATGCGACCCGGAGCCGTGCGTTCGGCGGGACAGTCGATCACGGCCGGGACGATTCGCTCGATCGGGACGTAGGGCGAGAACCGCTCCACGTGCTCCACGCCATTCTGGAGGACCACCACCGGGGTGTCGTCGCGACAGACGGCGGGCAGCCAGCGCGCCGCACCTGCCGCGTCGTACGCCTTCGTGGTGACGAGCACCCAATCCGCCGGTCTCGCCTCCGACGGATCGGTGACGACGCGCGGCGAAGCCGTGATCGTCCCCGTTGGCGTCTCGACCTCCAGTTCGCGGAATGGCGTCCGCGCGCACACCGTCACGGCGTGGTCGGGATCCTGCGCGAGCCACGCCGCGAGGACGCCGCCGATGGCTCCGGGTCCGATGATCGCGATCGTCGTCATGCCCGAACGTAGTTTGTCGGGACGAAGCGGACAATCGAATGTCTCACGCCACCTCGGCCGCGGCTGCAGCCGCGCTCTCCACCCCGCGCGGACGGTAGCCGATCGCCTCGGCGACATGCGCCGACGCCACCCCCGCACTGTCCTCGAGGTCGGCGATCGTACGCGCGACTCGGAGCACGCGGTGGAAGGCGCGCGCCGAAAGATGGAGTCGATCGGCCGCGTCCTCCAGCAGTGCTCGCGCAGCGCTGTCGAGACCAGCGTGCACATCGAGCCAGCGACCGGGCGCGCGGGCATTGCACGCCGTATCGGCCCCGTACCGCTCGCGCTGTCGGCGACGCGCGCGCTCGACGCGCTCGCGAATGGACGCGGAGCGTTCGCCGATTGACCGGCTCGCGAGACGCGCCAGACTCACCGCCGGTACCTGCACGTGCAGATCGATCCGATCGGAGAGCGGGCCGGAGAGTCGGCCGCGATAGCGCAGCACGTCGGCGGCGGCGCAGCTGCACTGGTGCGCGGGATCCCCGGCATGGCCGCATGGACACGGATTCATCGCCGCCACGAGCGCGAAGCGGGCGGGGAATCGAAGCGATGCGGAGGCGCGCGCGATGGAGACCGCGCCATCCTCCATCGGCTGCCGGAGCGCCTCGAGCACGGAGCGAGGGAACTCGAGCAGCTCGTCGAGGAAGAGGACGCCGTGATGGGCGAGACTCACCTCGCCCGGCCGCGGCGACGAGCCACCACCCACCAGCCCCGCCGTGGAGACCGAGTGGTGCGGTGCGCGAAACGGCCGACGCATCACGGTTCCGAGCGTGGGATCGAGCAGTCCCGCCACGCTGTGGATCGCCGTCACCTCGAGCGATTCGGCACCCGTCATCTCCGGGAGAATCGTCGGGAGGCGGCGGGCGAGCATCGTCTTGCCCGCACCCGGTGGGCCGATGAGCAATGCGCCGTGTCCGCCGGCGGCGGCGATGGTCAGTGCGCGCTTGGCGCTCTCCTGTCCGGCGACGTCGGAGAAGTCGACCGTGTCCTCGCACGTGGACGAGGGGACCTCGCGTCTGGGCGCGGGGAGAACACCGCCTCGCGTCAGCCACTCGACGAGCTCCGCCAGCGTCTCGGGGGCCGCGAGTGGGAGCGTGCACACGAGCGACGCCTCGGCGACATTCGCGCGTGGCAGCACGAGCGCCGAGTCGGCGGCGGCGTTCCGGCGCCCGACGAGCATGCGCGCGATCGAGAGCGCGCCGCGCACCGGACGAACGCTGCCGTCGAGTCCGAGCTCGCCGACGAACGTGTGGCGGGCAACGGCTTCAGCCTCGATGACACCGGTACCGACGAGCACACCGAGGGCGATGGGGAGGTCGAACGCGGTGCCCTCCTTTCGCACGTCGGCCGGCGCGAGGTTCGTCGTGATGCGTCGTGGCGGAACGGTGAAGCCCGAGTTGAGCAACGCCGCGCCCACGCGCTCGCGGCTCTCCTTCACCGCGCTCGCGGGCAATCCAACGGTCGTCCATTGCGGGAGTCCGAGGGCGACGTCGACCTCGACGGTCACATCGTACGCGTCGATGCCGAGGACGGCAGCGGAGTGGATCGCGGCGAGCACGCCGGATGATGGGGCGGCGAGCGATCATCGTCGCATCGATCGAGCGCGGCGCGTGTCGTGGCCCCGCTTGCAGAACCGCCTGCTCCGGCCGGGTCGGCTTGCAGTCGACCGAATTGCGGCTGACGTTTGCTGCACCACGCCGCGGCGCTACACATGCGGCGTCCGACGGCGCTGTGGCGTCGCGACCACTCTGAGGTAGTTGAGGCGAATGCCGACTCACGCGTTCGAGTCCGCTCACGATCACGACGCGAACGCATGGTGAATGGACCAAAAGGCGATGTGCCGACCGCCCGGCGATTCGATGACGAAGCGACGACTGCCGCCCGCCCGATCGCTGATGCGGCGAAGCCGATCGGACCCTCGCCATCGCAGGACGACATCGCCTTCCTCGTCCTCGACCACCGACGTCGGCAGGAAGCACAGGAGGTCCTCGCGGCCGCGAGCGCGGTGCTCGGCCGGTCGCTCGACCTGGGCGAGACTGCCGACGCCATCGCGCGCGCGGCCATCCCTCGCTTCGCCGACTGGGCAGTGGTCGATGCGCTCGACGAGAAGGGCCGGCTCGCGCGGCTCGCGCTCGCCCACGTCGACCCAGCGCTCCTCGCCGCCGCCGAAGCGATAAACCAGCGATGGCCACCGGACTTCGAGGAGGAGGCGGCCACGAACGCGGTGTTCGACACGGGCGAGCCACTGCTCCTGAGTGACTTCCGCGACGAGATCTTCGCGCCTTACGCCCGCGACGCCGAGCATTTTGCCGCGCTGTGCGCGTTCCGCGTGCGCTCCTGCGTGGCCGTGCCACTCGAGGCGGCCGGGGAGCGCCTCGGCGTCCTGACTCTCCTCGCCACCGAAGGAGGTCGCCGGTACACCGCCGAGGATCTCCCGCTCGCGCTCGAGCTCGGACGGCGCGCCGCGACCACGCTCGTCAATGCGAGGCTCTTCGCTCGCGAGCGCCGCGCCCGCGCCGAGGCCGTGTCGGCACGTGACCGCACGGAGCGGCTGCAGAGCCTCAGCGCGGAGCTCACGCGCAGCCTGACGCCCGACGCCGTGGTCGACGTCGTAGTCCGCCACCTGGTCCTCGCGCTCGGCGCCCTCTCGGCCGGGGTCTTCGAGCTTTCGGAAGACGGCCTCGAGTTCCGGCTCCTCGGTACCGCTGGCGTGGACGAGGCGACGCGAGAGCGCGTCGCTCGCCTGCCAATCGACACGCCTTTCCCGATCGGCGAGGTCGGGCGGACGGGCGAGCCGATGCTGATCGAGGATTCTGCCGCGTGGCGCACCGCTCCTCCCGACGTGTCGGTCAGCTCAGTGGAGGACGTACGCGCCTGGGCGGCGCTGCCGCTCAGCGTCCCGGAGGGGCCGATCAACCGCTTGCTCGGCGCGCTGACCGTGACGCTCCCCGGTCCGCATCCCTTCGCCGACGAAGAGCGTCGGTTCCTCCAGGCGTTCACTGACCTGTGCGCGCAGGCACTGGATCGAGCGCGGCTCTTCGAGGCTGAAGCGACGGCCCGCGTGCTGGCGGAACGGCTCCAGGCGCTGATCGGCGCGCTCGCAGGAGTGCGCAGCGCCGACCAGATCGCGCAGACGATCGGCCACAAGGCGCGCGAGGCGCTTGGCGCGTCGGTCGCCGGCATCGCGCTGCTCGCCGAGGATGGGCGCGCGTTCACCATGAAGAGCCTCGAGGGTGTGAACGACGCCGTGCGCGACACGTGGCGGACCTTTCCGAACACCATCGACCTCCCCTACGGCGTCGTGGTCGCCGACGGGACACCGCTCTTCTTCCCCAGCCGCGCCGCGTACATCGCCCGCTTCCCGCATCTCGAGTCGGCGCTGGAGGCCGGAGGCTCCGAGGCGTGCGCGGTATTGCCCCTCGCCACCGGAGACGGGCGGGCGATCGGCGCAGTGCACTTCGACTTCGCCGCGCCGCGTGCATTCGGCACGGCGGCGCGTCAGGCGTTCGTCAGCGTCGCGCAGCAGTGCGCCGCGGCGCTGGAGCGTGTGCGACTGTACGAGGCGGAACGGGCCCAAGTCGTGGCGGTCGCGGCCCGACTCGAGGCGGAGACGGCGCGCGCCGTCGCCGAGGCGGCGAGCCTCGCCAAGGACGAGTTGCTCGCCTTCGTCAGTCACGAGTTGCGGGCACCGCTCGCGCCGGCGCGGGCGCTGGCGCAGGTACTCGCCCGCGCCGACACGCTCGCACCGGAGCTGCGCGCGACCGCGGCGGAGATAGAGCGGCACATCGCCGTCGAAGCGCGACTGGTGGAGAATCTGCTGGAATACGAGCGGGCTGGCCGGGGCCTGCTGACTGTGCGCTGCGGCCGCTGCGACCTCCGAGAGGTCGCCCGTCGCGCGCTGCGCGACGCCAATCCGACGTTGCGGGAGAAGAGGATCGACGTCGAGATGGCCCACGCCGCCGACGAAGCGGTCGCCTGGGCGGATCCGCTTCGTGTGCAGCAGATCATCGACAACCTGCTCACCAACGCGGCCAAGTATTCGCCTCGTGACACCGCGGTCGTCGTCCGCACGTGCTACCCGGCTCACGGCTGGGTCGAGCTCGCGGTCGCCGATGCGGGGTACGGGATCGCGCCCGAGGACCTGCCGCGGCTCTTCACGCCGTTCACGCAGTTGGGGGGCGCTCGGAGCCGCCACGCGGGTCTGGGGCTCGGGCTCGCTCTCAGCCGGCGCCTCACGGAGTTGCAGGGCGGCACGCTGACGGCCGCGAGCGACGGCCGGGGTCGCGGGGCTACGTTCACGTTGCGACTTCCGACGCGAGCGGGCGTGAGGGACGCGATCGAACCGGACGTCCGGCCGGAGCTCGCGGTCGCGCCGGAAGCGGCGAGACCCGAGACAGCCGGCGGTGTCGACGCCCGTTCGCTGCGCATCCTCCTGATCGAGGACGATGAGGACACCGCGGTCGCGCTGCGCCGGCTCCTCTCCGCCCACGGCCATGTGGTCCACCTCGCCGCCAGCCTGGCGGCGGCCGAGGAGATCGTCGACACCGAAGCGCTCGACGTGCTGCTCAGCGACCTCCGGCTGGCTGGGGAGAGTGGTCTGGACGCGCCGCGCCGGGTCGCCGAGGCGGCGCGGCGCTCCGGGCGCCCGGTGCCGCCGGCCATCGTGTTGAGCGGGTTCGCCCGCGAGAGCGACGTGGTGCAGACACGCGCTGCCGGCTTCGCGGCGCACCTCGTCAAGCCCGTCAACGAGGAGACGCTGTTACAGGCGCTGCGACGCACGGTCGACGTGGGCGACGCGGAGCGTTGACGATCGACGAACGCGCGGTGGGCGAAGCCCAGTGCTTCGCCCACCGCGCGATGCGCTGCTACTTCGGCTGCTTGTCGAGCAGCTGCTGCGCCGCGGCCATGTGCGCCTGAAATGCCGGCGCGACCTTCGTGACAAGCGCTCGCGCTTCCTCATTCTTGAGCGCCGGCAGCAGCGAGGTCGTCACCGCGTCGATCACAGCCTTGTGGTACGCCACTTCGTGCTCGAGGAACGCGCGATCGAACGCCTTACCGCTCGTCGAGTGGAGGGTATGCAGCGCCTTGGCGTGGTCCTTCGCCAGCGCGAAATCCTTCGGGGGCGTGGGATGGACGCCGAGCTTCTTCACGAGGTCGCGTCCCTGCTGGCGCACGGCCTTGTGGTCACGCTCGAGCATCGCCCCGAAGTCGCGGACCTCCTTCGTGCTCCCCTTCTTGGCCGCGAGCGATCCAGTCTCCATGTCCCACGTGTTCGCCGCGTCGAAGATCGCGATGATCGTCGGATCGTCGAGCTTCGCGGCCTGTGCGGCGATCGGCGCGGTGGGTACGAGCATACCCGCGCCGACGAGCGTGGCGGCGAGGAGAGTACAGAATTTCAGTTGCGAAACCTTCATTGATGACCTCTGGGGTTGGACGTATGGTGGCCGCCAGGAGGTGGCAGCTTCGCGGCGGAGAATGGGCAGCGCACCCTAATTTGTCAACGATTGCTTTGACTTATTGGCATCGGCGTTATGTTGTTGCTTCATGCGGAGGGTGGGTATGCGCTGGTGGGAACGTCAGATCGGCGGCTCGATGCGGGGCCGAATCATTGCTCTCCTGCGCCGAGGCGCGTCGACCGTGGAGGAGCTCGCCACCGCTCTCGATGTCACCGACAACGCGGTGCGATCCCATCTCGCGCTTCTCGAGCGCGAAGGGGTCATCAGCGCCACGGGGACCCGCCAAGGCCCCGGCGCTGGTAAGCCAGCGACCACATACGAGATCGCCACCGAGGCGGAACCAGCGCTCTCCAGCGCCTACGCCCCGGTGCTCCACGCCCTGCTCCAAACGCTGGCGGAGCGTACGCCACCCGATCAGCTCGACGAGCTGCTGCGCGAGGTTGGGAAGCGGCTCGGGCCGGACAAGCCAAAGGGCGGCACTCTCGACGGCCGGGTGCGCGCCGCAGCATCTCTGCTGTCCTCGCTCGGCGCGGAGCTCGACGTCGAGCGCACACCCGGCGGTTACCTCCTCCGCGGCTTCGCCTGCCCACTTGCCACGCTGGTGCGGGACACGCCGAACGCATGTCACGCCATCGAGGAGCTCGTTTCCGCCGTGGTCGGAGTCCCGGTGCGCGAGTGCTGTGACCGGACATCGGGCGCTCGCTGTCGATTCGAGATCCTCCGCCCCAGCGCCTGACGCGGGCGTACCCGAATCAGTCGCCGATCGGGCGCGACATCCGCACAAGCGGAACTCGCGTGCCATCCGGCAGTGCGAGCTCGATGCGCTCGTCGGCGGAGAATCCGAGCGCGCGATACAGCGGCTCCCCGGGTAGCGTCGCCATCAGCTCGAGACGGCTGAATCCCGCCGCGCGCGCGTCCCGGGCACAGGTCTCGAACAGTGAACGCCCCAATCCGCGCCGAGCCCATGATGGATCGACGAAGAACGCGCGAATCCGCGCCGGCTCTCGCGACGGATCGAGTGGCTCGTCGACGCCGTGCTTCCACTGGTCGCCGCCGAACAGGGTGCGGCGACGACTCCAGCCTCCGGCCGCCACGACGTCACCATCGGCCTCGACGACGTGATACGTTCCGTCCTCGACGAGCTGCGAATCGACGCCGAACATGAACCGGAGCGCGCTCTCGATCTGCGCGTCGTCGTAGTACCCGACGCTCAGCGTGCGCACGGATCGCTCGATCAGGCGCTCGATGCGTGGAATGTCGTCGCGGTGCGCGGCGCGAAGGAGCAGGCGATCGATCCCGGTCATGCGACAAGCATCGCCGGCTGCCGCGCCACGCGCTACAGCGGCAGCGGGAGCTGCACGGAAGGCTCGCGAGTGGCCGCCGCCGCGTCGTCGTCCGATGCGTCGTCGGCGTCGTCCTCGGTCTTGTAGTAACGGTCGTAGACGACGCCGTGCTCCGCGCAGAGAGCGCGGAAGTGGTCGCGCAGCCCCTGTCGATAGCGTTCGCCGACGAGGGCGCTGCGGCCATAGGTCGAGCGATACCGCGGCGCGAGGTGCGGGAACTCGGCCTCGATGAATGGCAGGTAGCGCTGCCGCGCGGCCGACTGAAGTCTCAGCGCGCACGCACCGAGGTACGACGCCTTCGACTCGGCGACGGCGCGCACGAGCGACTCGAGAAGCCGAGGCGCGTCCGTGATGCCTGGCAGCACCGGCATCACGTTGACACCGACCTCGATGCCGTGGGCGCGAAGACGGGCGATCGCGCGCAGGCGTGCCTCCGGCGTCGGGGCCCGAGGCTCGAGACGACGCGCCAGCTCACGGTCGGCGGTTATCAGCGAGACGTGCACCGAGAGTCGCGAACGCGCGGCAATGCGGACCAGCAAGTCGGCGTCGCGCGTGACGAGAGGACTCTTGGTGATGATCGTGACGGAGAGCCCGTCGTGTTCAGCGAGGGTCTCGAGCACTCCGCGGGTGATGCGGAATCGTCGCTCCGCCGGCTGGTACGGATCGGTTGCGGTACCGATCACGACCGTCTCCCGATGGAGTGCCTGCAAACGCGCCGGGCGACGGAGCTCGCGACGCAGAATGGCGCCCGCTTCCCGCTTCACGAAGACTCGGCGCTCGAACGCGAGCCAGGGCGGGAGGTCGGCGAGCTGTTCCTGGGCGCCATCCGAAGTCGCGTTCGCCGCGGTGAGACGCTCGGCGACGTAACGATGGGCGTACCGGGCATAGCAGTATGCGCAGCCGAACGCGCAGCCGACGTAGGGATTGATCGACCAGAAGCTCATTCCCGTCGTAGCCGGGCTGTTCAGCAGGCTCCTCGGATCCGTGCCGAAGTATCGGATGTCCTTCTGCTCGCCTAGGACAGGGGGAAACCCGGATGGCGTGTGCTCCTGGATGAACATCGTGTGCTGCACGGGGTCTCCATGAGGCGGGTCCCGGACGGGGACGACACGATACCGAATAGATACCGAAACAGCAAGTCGCACGCCGACCGAGCCGCTGGCACGGGCTATGGAGAGGAACGAGCGAGTCCACGAGCGGCGCGAACGACGAGAGGGAACTCGATGACTACGATCCAGCGACGCGTGACCCGCGTACGAAGCATCCTGTTTGGAGCAGCCGGGCTGACGCTCGTGGCCTGCGCGAACGATTCCTCGGGGCCGGGCCTCGACGACGGCGTGCTTGCGCCGGGTCAGGCGGCAACGTTGAGCGGCACATCCGCCCTCAAAGTCCAAGGTGGCCCGACGGGCACGGAGAACGTGCTGGTCCTCGTCGACACCGGATTCTCCGACATCAAGGCGAAGTTCACCTATCAGGTGACGGCGACCGGAACCGGAGGCGCGGGGGCGGTATCCCCTCCGACCACCGCGCTCGTGCCGTTAGCCGAGAAGTCCGTCGCCGCCGCGCCGAGCGCCAGCGCTCCCGTGCTCGACATCGGGTACGGTATGCGGCTCAACGCGAGAAATCGCGCCCGGTGGGCGCATGGATTCCGCGCTGCACGGTCGGCGTTGCAGACGGGCACCGCACGACCGAGCGGCAGCTCACGCAGTGTTGCGATCGTCGATCCGCAGGTCGGTGATGTCGTCACGGTCAACGTAGGTCAGGGTGCATGCACGCCCATCGAGAATCGCGGCGCGCGCGTCGTCGCGATCGGCACGCAATCGATCGTGCTCTCCGACACGCTGAATCCGGCCGGCGGGTTCACCGCCGCGGACTATCAGCGTTTCGCGACACGATTCGACACGTTGGTGTATCCGGTCGACGTCGCGAACTTCGGTGCGCCCGCCGACATCGACAAGAACAAGAAGATCGTCCTGCTGTTCACGACGGCCGTGAACGAGCTCACGCCCGCGAACTCGCAGTCGTACGTCGGCGGCTTCTTCTTCGACCGTGATCTCTTTCCGATCGCCGACACGCCCGACTTGCAGGGTTGCGCGGGGAGTAACTTCGGCGAGCTGTTCTACCTGCTCGCGCCCGACCCGACGGGGGTGATAAACGGAAACGTGCGCCGCACGGGCTTCGTGGACAGCGTGACGACGGCGGTGCTCGCGCACGAGTTCCAGCATCTGATCAACGCCTCGCGACGCCTCTACGTGACGCAGGGCGTCGAGGACTTCGAGGTCACGTGGCTCAACGAGGGTCTCAGTCACATCGCGGAAGAACTCCTCTTTTTCCACGAGGCGAACCTCACGCCGCGGCAGAACATCGACACGATCAAGATTCGCAGCACCAACACGATCCGCACGGCATTCAATGCCGATCAGTCGTCCAACGCCGCCCGCTATCGCAGCTTCCTCGTCGCGCCGTCGGAGAACTCACCGTTCCGCGACGACGACAGCCTCGAGACCCGCGGCGCGACGTGGAACCTCCTGCGCTACCTGGCGGATCAGAAGGGAGGATCGGACGTCGCGACGTGGCAAGCCCTCGTGAACACCGGGAGAGTCGGACTCTCTAACCTGTCGGCGGTGTTCGGGAGCGACATCGCCTCGAAGGAGCGCGACTGGAACGTGTCGCACTACACTGACGATATCGTGTCGGGTCTGGCGGCCGTATACACCCAGCCGAGCTGGCACTGGCACAGCATCTACAAGGCGGTGGCCGGCTCCGGCAAGGCCTATCCACTCGAGGCGAAGTCGTTCACGGCCGGCGCCGCCACCGGGACGCTCATCGGCGGCGCTGCTGCCTACTATCGGTTCTCCGTACCGGCCAACAGCACGGCGACGATCACGCTGTCGACACCAGGTCCGCTCGACGGGCGGGTCGTGCGGCTCCGCTGACCGAAGAGTGGAGTACATGCGACGAGGGCGCCCGATCGGGGCGCCCTCGTCGCATTGGTAGGCCAAAGGTCAATAGCCGAGGTAGCGATAGCGCGGATTGCGATCCTCCGGCGCCCGCAACCACATCCCCTCGCTCAAGCTGCGATGCTGGAACGGGAGCGGATTGTACAGACTGAGCATGCTGCGCTGCGCGGAGGAGTTTTCCTGCGGGAGCATCGCGACGTGCGCGCTCGACAACTCCGCACAGCCCTGCAGCGCCGCCAGCGCTCCGACCACCAGGACCGCTCGACCGACCACCTTCGCGTATGTCATGGGTATTGGCTCCCGAAGAGAAACGTCGCGTTCCGGAGTATCGATGACATGCACGATACGCGCCGCACCGCGCACCGCCAGTCGTGCCCTGCCCCGGCACGCGCGGCCGGATACATTCCGCCGTGCTCCAGACCGACCGATTGCGCTCCGAGGCGGCGCCGCCCGCACCGATCTTCTTCCACCGTGCTGCGCTCGTCGTCATTCAGGCGGGCGCGCTGGCAGTCGTGGTCGCTGCGTCAGTCTACAAGCAGTTCGAGCTCGATCGGTTCTTCGTGCCGAAGGAGCTGGTCCTGCACACCGTCGCGACGGCCGCCGCGCTGTGCTGTCTCGCGCGCGCCCGCGCGCTGCGGCTCTCGCGTGTCGACGAGTTGCTCGGGCTGTTCCTGGCACTCGGCCTCCTCTCGGCACTGTTCGCGACGAACTGGTGGGCGGCTGGCCGAGCGGTGGCGCTCTCTCTGTCGGGCGCAACGTGCTTCTGGTGCGCGCGCGCGGTCGCGCGCGCCGGCCTCGCACGCTGGCTGATCGCCGCCCTCGCCCTCGCCGGCGTGGTCGGCGCGGTAACGGCGCTGCTCCAGACCTACGGATTGCGAATAGACGCATTCAGTTTGAACCGCGCACCGGGCGGGACGTTCGGCAATCGAAACTTCATGGCGCACCTGTGCGTGATCGTCTTCCCCGCACTGCTGCTGTCGACGCTGCGCGCACGGTCGCCGCGCGTCTTCGGCTGGTGGGCCGTGGCGGTGGCGCTCGTCGTGGCGGCGCTCGTCCTGTCGCGAAGTCGCGCGGCGTGGCTCGCCCTGATCGCCTGCATGATCCTGCTCCTCGCATTCGCTCTGCTCGCGGTGCGGCGCACTCGGGGATTGATCCGCTGGCGCCGGCTGCCGCTGCTGCTCGCGATCGCCGCGGCCGGGGGCGGCCTTGCGCTCGTTCTCCCGAACACGCTCAACTGGAAGAGCGATTCCCCGTACCTCGAGACGGCGCGGAGCGTGGTGAACTATCGCGAGGGGAGCGGCCGCGGACGCCTCGTGCAGTACAAGAATTCAGCGCGGATGTCGGCGCATCATCCGCTGTTCGGCGTCGGACCGGGGAACTGGGCGGTCGTCTATCCGAAGTTCGCGTCTCCCGGCGATCCGTCGCTCGGGTCGGACGGCATGACGGCGAACCCGTGGCCGAGCAGCGATTGGATGACCTTTCTGTCGGAGCGCGGGCCGATCGCATTCATGCTGCTCGCGCTCGCGATGGTGGCGTTGCTCGTCGAGGCCGTCCGCGCACTGCGCACCGAGGGAGACGCGGAGCAGGTGCTCGCGGCATGGGCACTGCTCGGCACGGTCGCGGTGCTGCTCGTCGTGAGCACCTTCGACGCCGTGCTCCTGCTCCCCGCTCCGGCGCTCGTCGCGTGGGCCCTGCTCGGCGCCCTTTCGCCATCGTCGCGCTCTCGCATGGTCGTCGCGCTGCCGACGTCACGTCGAGTGGCGGCCATGCTGCTCGTCGCGATCCTCGGCGGACTCTCGATCGCGCGGAGCAGCACACAGCTCGCCGCGATGGGTGTGTTCGAGTCCAGCACGCGTGCGAGCCGCGTCGAGCCGGCCGCGCTGCTCGACCCGGGGAGCTATCGCATTCATCTCCGGCTCGCCGAAGCGTACGCGCGACGGGGCTCGTGCGCCGACGTGCGCATCCACGCGAGTGCGGCCCGGGCGCTGTTCCCGAACGCACCTGCGCCGAAGCGGTTGTTGTCGGGCTGCGGTCGCTGACACACACCAAGCATTCGGTGGCTCACCGCCAGCGGACCGTCACCCGCCCGCTGGTACCCTGAGCACCGTGCCCACCCGCAGCACTCCCCGCGCACTCCGGCGATTCGCACGGGCGAGTGCGCGCACGCTCACGCCGGTCCGTCGAGCGACATCCGTGAGAGTGTCGCCCGCGCGCACGCGATACGTGCCGGCGCCGATCGGCGTGTCGCCCGCGCTCGCCGGAGTATTCGGAACGCGGTCGGCCGGTGCCGCTGCCGCGCGTGGAGCGACCTCGCCCTCGCTGCGCAGTGTGCGCGCGGCGGATCGCGCGAGCACGTTGCTGCCCAGCGGCGGCAGCGCGGCAATCTTGCCGGGCTCCGTGAGCACCGCGACGTGCAGATGCACGGGATGGCGCTCCTCCGTGGCTTCGACGTAGCCCTGCTGTTCGAGCTCGGCGAGCGCACTGCGCAGCCACGTCTGACAGGGGCCCGCGGGCGGCCGACGCAGGTCGACCGCGATTCCCGTCGGATGCACCGAATACGGGTTCGAGTTGCGCGGTTGCCGGCTCGTCGGGCGAGCGGCGCTCGTCACGATGAGCGGCGCGCCGCACGCCGCGAGATACTGCGGGGCGAACGACACGACGAACTGCTTCGCCTCGCGCGTCGCGTACGAGAACCCGACGCCATTCGTCAGCTCGTACGATGCGTCGCCGTCGAGCGGTACGAGCTTCCCGTCCGAGACCGCCTCGTCGATGTCGCCCGGCGTTCGATAGAAGGTGAGACCGTGCGTCGTCGCGAAGTCCCACATCTTCTGCACGCTCTCCGTCGATCCGCGGAGCTCGTCGGGAAACCGTGCGCGCGCGCGGCGCTGCGCGTGTGCAACGTGGGACGAAAGGAGTATTGCGACGACGATGGCGAGCGTGGCTCCGATCGTTCGGCTCGATGGCCCGGCAGTGGGGCGAGAATGCGTTACCAACATGCCAACGGAAAGAGCAGAGTGAGTGCCACGAGGAACGGCGATGTCGCTGTGTCGTCCTGCGCGGCGGGCGAGCCTCCGATCGCTCACCGTCAACGCTCGACGATGGACGGCGCGGCCGCCGTCGGATCGGGAAGCGCGGCGCTCGCGACGGCGTCGCGCACGGCGGCCACGACTTCGACGCTCGCGCGCTGCACCACGCGCGCGACGGCGCCGAGCGCCGCGCCGATGATGCGCGCCGGGTCGACGCGCGGTTGTCCACCATCGGGATAGAGCGACGCGAGGATCCGCGAGCGCAGTGACAGCGCGATCGGCGTGGCGAACGCGAGCGCGTTGAAGTGAGGATCGTAGTGGGTGCCGAGTCCCTCGATGAGGGACGCGGTCCGCGCGAAGTAGACGAGTTGGCTCGGCAGCACGATGGGCCAGTCGTAGAGCTCAGCGATGACCTCGTCGGCCAGCAGCTCGACACGCTCGCGCGTCGTGTTGCGTTGGTGCGCCACGGAGAGCAGCGTGCCGGCGAGCCGCCGGATGACGGCGGGGTCCGCGCCGGTGACCACGAGACCGAGCGCATGGAAAGACTCGGCAAGCGCGTCGGCGTCACGACGGATCGCCGCGAAGATCGCGGCGACCAGCTGACGTCTCAGCTCGAGTGGAACTCGGACGACCATGCCGAAGTCGAGCAGGATGATGCGCCCGTCGTCGGCGACGTGGAGGTTTCCGGGATGGGGATCGGCGTGGAAGACGCCGTGGACCAGCATCATCCTGGCGTACAGCTCCATCACCTCGCGGACGAGCCGGTCGGGGCGGACACGCCCCTCCGCCACCCACTCGTCGAGCCGGTCGACGCGGCGGCCGGGGCAGTACTCGAGAACGAGCGCGCGGCGTCGGATCATCGGCTCGACGACGCGCGGGATCCAGACGTGGCGCGCGCCGGCGAAGTTCGCGCGGATGGCCACCGCGTGCGCTGCCTCCTGGCGGAAATCCATCTCCTCGGCGACGCGTGCCGCAAACTCCTGGATCACGACGCGGGTACCGACGACGTGCGGATTGGGCCACCAGCGCTCGACCACGCCGATGATGCGTTGCGACACCCGCACGTCCTCGGCGACGAGCGCCTCGACGCCCGGCCGCAGTACCTTGATCACGACTTCCTCACCAGCATGTCGCGCGCGGTGCACCTGGCCAAGCGATGCGGCCGCGATCGGGACGTCGTCGAATCGCTCGAACAGCTCCCTCGGCGGGGCACCGTATTCCTCACGGATGACCCGCTCGATTTCGGCGAGGGGCACCGGCGGCACCTGGTCCGTCAGCGACGTCAGCGCCCTCGCGTAGGCAGGCGCCAGCAGGTCCGTCCGACCCGCGAACAGCTGCGCCATCTTCACGAACGTGGGGCCGAGCGCAGCGAGGCTCGCCACGAGACGCCGCGCGCGACGCTCGTGGTCGGCGGTCGTGCGCCGAGCTGGCGCGCCGAAGAACAGCCAGCGTCGGTGATCGCGCCAGAATGCCAGCGCGATGGGGAGGAGCCGCCAGAGAATCACGACGAGGCGCATGCGTCCTCCGTCGGGCGCCGCGCCGATCCCATCGGGCTCAGCTCGCGCGCATGGTCGCGGGATCGATTCCGATTCGCCTGCACCACGCTTCGTATTCCCCGGGCAATACCTCCGACGGCTTGATCTCGCTCCGTCCGCCCCAGAAGACGTTGGTGTAGCTCACGGGAATCCCCGCTTCCTCGAGATGACGGTCGATCGCCGCCTTGTGCGCGAGCACCGTCGACTTCTCGGTGCCATGCGCCACCGCCATGACGTTGACGTCGGCGAACTCGGGGCCGCCCTCGCGCCAGTAGGCGTGCGTGAGAATGTGATGGCGCCCCACCTCTCGCCCCGCCTCGATCTCTCGTCCCTTCGGCACGCGCCAGTGGAACAGCGCGTTGTAGCGCGTCGCTCGCGTCCCCGCGGCAGACGGCTTCACATGCTCGAGGAATGTGGAGAAGCGCCCGATCACACGACGGTCGGAGAGCTCGCGCGCGACTCTGAGGAACTCGTCGTAGGAGACGCCGGCCTCCTCGGTGCGAGTCAACCACGGCGTGGCGTGCACCTCGTCCGGCGCGAGCTCGCGCTTGAGTGCGGCGAGCACGCGCCATTCTAGCGCGCTCAGCTCCACGATGTTGGTGTCGAGCACCTCTCCCAACTCCTCGGATCGGCTGCCGGGCTCCAGGCCGCGTCGGCGAACGTGTCCGACGCCGAGCGCGAACAATCGCTTCGCGGGCATGATCCGAAATGCCGACGCGCCGATACGCTCGGCGAGGAGCTCGCAGTGCCGCTGCATGGAGAAGCCCTGCGGGACTTTCAACGTGGTCCAAAGCCGATAGACCGAACCCGGCGTCTCGGCATCCGTCGAGCGGATCACGACGTGGCCCGAGAAGGGATCCTCCCCCGCGAGATACTCGAATGCGGGATCGAGGCGGTCGGTCGGGACCTGCCACGCGACCAGCGCACCAGGCGCGAGGTTGGTCGCCATGAGTGTTTGTCGGATCCGACGAACCACTCCGGCCTCGAGCATCGCGCGCAGCCGTTCGAGCACGGTGTCGAGCGGGAAACCGCTCAGGCGCGCGATCTCGGCGAACGGATCCTCGTGGAAGCCGGCGATGCGATCCTCGCTGACCGCGAGAATGCGGGCATTGACCGGGTCGCTGATCTCGGTGGAGAGGAGGGAAGACGGCATGATCGAAAGGTAATCAGCCGTCGTACCCCGCTGCCGTCGTCAGTATCCCGACAACCGGCCGCGAACTTCGCGCGAGCCGGCGAGCACGCCGGCACCAACCGAGAACCCGAACGAGAGCGCCGTGCCAGGTCCGACGATGGGCAGAATGGCGACGATCGGGAGCATCAGCAGCGCAGCGCCGACGCCGGCGACGATGGGAGCGAGCTTCGTGTGAACTGCGTCCACGTAACGCAGCCGCCCCCGCACGAACGCGCGGGCCTGGGCATATCCGACGATGGCGAGCACGGTGCTCGCGAGAAAGCTCAGCAAGACGATCATTGGGAAACCTCGACGAAGGGGATGCGCTGTCCCATACGCCGGCGCTCGATGCGAGTTTCACTCGCGCGCTGGCCGGCGCGGCGCTCGCTTTCTAGCTTATCGCGCTCTCTCTCCGGCCATTCGCATGATCACGCTTCGTGTTACACGCCACGACCGCAATGAGGCGCTGCTGGCCGAGTGTCAGAGCAGCGTGATCCCGGCGCGCGGTGAGGTGCTGCAGCTCGATACGGTCGATGCCGACGGCAGCATGATTCGTGGAACGATGTGGCGCGTGATCGCGGTGACAGTGCATGTCCCGTCGCTGCAGTCGGCCGCACCGCTCGATGGCATGGCGTTGCGCGTGCGCATCGTCGAGGTGAGCGTCCTCCCGGACGTCTCGCTCCTGTCCGCCCTCGAACTGGCGGCCGAGGCCACGCTGACCGAGTCACGATTGTGACCGCCCGCCCTGCCCCGGCCCGCCCGGTTCGCTAACTTGCGCAAGTGACCCGCCCCACCTCGCCGACTCGCGCCGAACCCGGCGCGCCGCGCCCGCTCCGTGCCTCCGGCGATTCGTATCGCGCGACGCACGAGCTGCCCCAGCATCTGGCCGACTGGCAGCTTCCGCCGGGCTGGAGCTGGGGGGCCGAAGGGGTATGGGACCAGCATCGACATTTTCAGGAGATCGTCGACGCGCTCGATCGCTCGCTCTCCCTGGTGAGTGCGCCCGATCCGCAGCACTGCCAGTGGCTCGAGGCGGAAGCGCGAGGGCTGGCGCACCGGAACCACCCGGCCGCGCCGACGACCTATCATTACTGGACGGCGTATCAGGAGACCCGCCGAGGCCCAGGCTACCTGCGCCGCTGGATCGCCGGCGAGACGATCGGGGCACGGATCGCGCGCGCCGGCGCCGATGACGTGCCCGCCGTGCTGCGCGTCGTGCGCGAGCTGGGATCCGCGCTCGCCTACCTGCACGACGCCGGCACGGTCCACGGCGCGATATCGGTGGAGACAGCGTGGACGACGCCGATGGGGCGGCTCTGGCTCCTCGGCTGGCAGTGGGCCGTGCCGCTTTCCGAGGTACCCGAGGGGCTCGCTCCCGACGCGGCGAAGATGCCCCTGCCTCCCGAGTGGGGGGACTCGTGGGCGCCGACCGCGGCGAGCGATCAGTGGCAGCTCGCCGCGTTGTGCTTCAATGCGCTCACCGGTGAGGCACCCCCACGCAACGACGTTCCGCCGATCATCCTCGTCCGCCCCGACGTGCCCCCGTCGGTCGCGCAGGTGATGGACAAGGCGCTCCAGCACGATCCCGCGCAGCGATTCAGCAGCGTCGCGGCGATGATCCGCGCGATGGACCGCATCGTCGGCAGCCGGACGGTGCTCACCTTGAGCGGCGAGCACACGGCGGCCGCGCGCGAGTCGCCCGAGGTTCGTCTTCGCTGGGCGCTCGCCGACGACTACGAAGTGATCGCGCCGCTCGGCGCCGGCAGCTTCGGCTCGGTGTGGCGCGTCCGCGACCTCTCGCTCGGACGAGAGGTGGCGCTCAAGCTCCTGCACCCGCACGTCGCACGGGACGAGCGCGCGGTCGGGCGGTTCCGGCGCGAGGCTCGGCTCGCGGCGCAGCTCGCGCATCCCGCGATTGTTCCCATCTACGATTGGGACAGCAGGGGTGACGTGGCGTGGTACACGATGGAGCTGGCCGAGAACGGCTCGGTGGGCGATCTCATCGAGCGCGCGGGAGCACGGTCCATCGCGGAGATCGCGCCGCAGATCGACGGAGTGCTGAGTGGGCTGGCCGCGGCGCACGCGGTCGGGATCATCCACCGGGATCTCAAGCCGGAGAACCTGCTGATCGACCGCTATCGCCGCTGGCGGATCGCCGACTTCGGCATCGCCAATCCCACCGGCGAGGAGACGACGGGCGCGTCCGGCACGCCCGCGTTCTCGCCGCCGGAGCAGCTGCTCGGCGAGCCGCAGGAGGCGCCCGCCGACTGCTTCTCGCTCGCCGCGATCGTCGTCTTCGTGCTCACGGGTGAAGCTCCGTTCGGCGACAACGATCCGAAGACGATCCTCGCGCGCGAGCTGGCCGGAAAGATCGACCTGTCGCCGTTTCCGCCCGAGATCGGTGCATGGCTGCAGCGAGCGTTCTCGCCGGACCCCGACGACCGATTCTCCGACGCGGCCGCGATGCAGGCCGAATGGCGTACGGCCGCGACCGCCGTGCTCGAGCGCGAGCGGCGCGTTCCATGGTGGCGAAGGATCTTCGGCGGCGACGAGACCGGCGACGGCTGGTGGCGCGAGGGCGACGCCGTCATCGAGTGAGCGCGCACGCGCTCTGCACTGGAAGGAGCGCATGACGACCATGAAATCGATCAACCCGGCCACGGGCGACACGCTGGCCGAGCATCCGATGCTCTCGCCCGAAATGCTGGAGCGTCGAGTCGCGCTCGCCGCCGACGCGGCGCCGCGGTGGCGAAGGACGCCGATCGCCGAGCGCGCTGCAATCGTGGCTCGGCTCGGCGCGTTGCTCGAGGCGGAGAAGGAGCAGCTCGGTCGGCTGATGACGCTGGAGATGGGCAAGCCGATCCAGGCGGCGATCGACGAAGCAGCGAAGTGCGCGACGGGTTGCCGGTTCTACGCCGAGCACGGGCCGTCGTTCGTCGCTGACGAGGAGATCGACGACGACGGGCATCGCTCGTTCGTGTCGTATCAGCCGCTCGGCGTGGTGCTCGCGATCATGCCGTGGAACTTCCCGTTCTGGCAGGTCATCCGATTCCTCGCGCCGGCACTCGTCGCGGGGAACGTCGGCCTCCTCAAGCACGCGTCGAACGTTCCCGGGTGCGCGCTCGAGCTGGAGTCGCTCGTGCGACGTGCCGGTGCCCCCGACGGCGTGTTCCAGACACTGCTGATCGGCAGCGACGCGGTAGCGGGACTGCTGGCCGACGAGCGCGTGGCGGCGGCGACGTTGACCGGGAGCGAAGGCGCAGGTCGGAGCGTCGCGCAGCACGCGGGCGAGCATCTCAAGAAGACCGTGCTCGAGCTGGGCGGGAGCGATGCGTTCGTCGTCATGCCCAGCGCCGACGTCGATCGAGCCATCGAGACGGCGGTGAAAGCCCGCACGATCAACAACGGCCAGAGCTGCATCGCCGCGAAGCGATTCATCGTGCATCGAGCGATCGCCGAACGGTTTCTCGCGGGCTTCTCGGCCGGAATGCAGGCGCTGCGGATGGGCGATCCGCTCGACCCGCGCACGCAGCTCGGGCCGCTCGCGTCGGTACGCCTCGCCGACGAGCTCGAAGACCAGGTGGAGGAATCGGTCGCGCACGGTGCGCGGCTGGTCTGCGGTGGCCGCCGTGCGGCGCCGGAGAGCGCATTCTTTCCTCCCACCGTGCTCACGGACATCCCGCGCGAGTCGCCCGCCTATCGCGACGAGATGTTCGGACCCGTGGGGTGCGTGTTCGTCGCCTCCGACATCGACGACGCGATCCGCATCGCCAACGACACGAGGTTCGGGCTCGGCGCGAGCGCGTGGACGAACGACGCCGCGGAGAAGGAGCGGTTCGTACGCGAGCTCGACGCCGGAAGCGTGTTCGTGAACGACATGGTCGTCTCGGACGCGCGATTCCCTTTCGGCGGCGTGAAGGCGTCGGGCTACGGACGCGAGCTGAGCGACGTGGGGCTCAGGGAGTTCGTGAATGTGAAGACGGTGAGGATGAAAACCGGAGACCAGGACAGCATCGCTGGAAATACCGAGTGATGTCGGTGGGGAGTGCGGAGTTCGGGGTGACGTCGTCCCGAGCGCCGTTGGCAGTTACTCCCCCCTCCCGACTCCCCACCGCTACCTCGCGGCCCTGAGCTTCACCTTCACTGTCGTCCCCTTCCCCAGGGTCGACGCGATCGTCACCGTCCCGCCCCATCCCTCGACGAGCCGCCGGGTGATGGCCAGTCCGAGCCCGCTGCCGGACGTCCGCGTCGAGAAGTGGGGCTCGAAGAGGCGCGGCAGGATGTCGTCGGCGATGCCGGTGCCGTCGTCGGTCACCGCGATCTGCACGGCCGGCGCGCCGTCCTCGAACGCGTCGTCGCAGACCGTAGCGGTCACCTCGCTCGCCTTCGCCAGGCGTGCGTTCTCGAACAGGTTGAGCAGCACCTCCCGGAGCTCGTCCCCCCGGGCCAGCGCGTGTGTCGAGCGCGCCCTCACCTCGCACCGCCACGCCACCTGGCCTTCGCCGAGCGTCTCGAGCGTCACGACGTCGCGCACGATCTCTCCGACGTCCGTCGGCTCGGCCGGTGGCTGCTCCTCGGGCGCGCCCCCGTAGCGACTGAAGGCGCGCGCGATCTCGTCGAGCCGGTCGATCTCGTTCAGGATGCGCGTCACGTTCTGGTCGAGCACCTGATCGTAGTCCGGTCGTCCTCGCGCGCGGCGGAGATGCTGCACACCGAGTCGGATCGGCGTGAGCGGATTCTTGATCTCGTGCGCGACCTGTCGCGCCATCTCGCCCCATGCCAGCACGCGCTGCGCGTGCGCGAGCTCGGTGACGTCGTCGAGCGTGAGCACCGCTCCGCCGCTCGACAGTCGCGACAGCTGCCCGCGCAGCGAGCGTCCGTCACGCTCCATCTCGAAGGCGTCCTCGTGTCCATCGCTCCGCAGGAAACCGGCGAGCCGCGCCGCCACGGCGGACGACGACATCCGGCTCACCGGTTCACCGGCGCGCGGCACGTCGCCGAGCAGAGTCTCCGCCCGCGGGTTCGCGAGGATGACTCGGCCCTGCTCGTCGACGGCGACGACGCCGCTGGCCACGGTGCGCAGCACGGCATCCGTGCGGCGCTGCGCTTCCTCGAGCGCGGCTCGGCTCGCGCCCAGGTCCTCCGCCATCGCCTCGAAGGCGCGGAACACGGGGAGAAACTCGCTCGTCGCCTGGCCCTCGAATGGGAGCTCGCGCTCGCCGCGAGCCACCGCGTGCGCCGCATTGCGCAAGGCTCCGATCGGTCTCGCGAGCTGACGTCCCGCGACGGCGCTCAGCCAGAGCGCCGCGACCGCGCCCACGGCCGTCGCGAACAGCACGAGCACGCCGAGGTCGCGTCGCCGCCGGTCGAGCTGTACGTCGTCTACACGCGCCGGCGCCGCGAGCACCAGGGCGCCATGCGACCCCGGCAAGACGCGGTAGCCCATCATGCCCGTTGCGCCCGCGAGCGGCTCGGACCTCGTCGCGCTCACCTCGTCCGACACCAGGACCTCGTGCACGTTGGGCCGCAGCAACGAGCCGAGTGGCGCAAGCTCGGCGAACAACGAATCGCTCGCGTCGACGAGCACGCCGGCGTCGTACAGCAGCAGCTTCGTGTCGAGCCGCAGACTCTCTCGGCGCAGCCAGTCCGGCTGCCGGCGATCGCCGGCCACCGCCCGCATCGTCTCCGTCACAAGCAACTGGCGCGACTGCTGGGCGTCGTCGAACAGCTGCTGCCAGCTCCAGATCGCGAACGCCACGGCGGGCACGAGAAAAAACAGGAATAGCGCCAGCGACAGTCGCGTGCGATAGCTGCGCACGCGTCGGCGCCGTATTCGGAGCCAGCGGCCGATGCGACCGTCCGCCGTGGCCGACAACAGCCACACCAGCCCGACGGCGGCGAGATCGATCAGGAGCAGCAGCCCACCGCGTGGAATCAGCGAATCCAGGCCACGCAGATCGACTTCGACGTGCGCGCGTGCCGGGCCTTCGGGGCTCGCGATCGGCCAGTCGCCATGCAGCTCCGAGCCGAGACGGCGCCAGTTGATCGACTCGCGCGGCGCGAGCGGATCGCCCACGACCTGCACCGTGTACGGCGGCTCGATCGCCTCACCGGGATTGAGCCCGTACCAGCGTGCGTACGCGTCACTGCCGATCAGCCGGGTGCGCGGCGCGAGGAGGATCGTGACCGCACCGCCGCGCATCGGCACGGCGACGACCCGTACGCCATATGCGCTCACGCGGTACGCAGTCTCCACCGGCGTCCCCTTCTCCGCCTCGAGCGCGGCGAGGCGCACGGCGTCCCAGGCCACGCCGAATGGCGCCGAGCCGAAGCTGGCGATCGGTCGTTCGCCCTCCCACGCCGTGAGCGCGGCCGGATAGCCCGATGCAGCGAGGTCCGACAGCACGTACTGCTCGAGGAGGCCCTGCGCCGTGCGGGGCAACGTGTCGCCTCCGGCCGATCGGCTGACGCGCGGGCTCGCCCAACGCATGCCCGGCAGCGAGGTCACGGCGTCCGCGCGACGTCGCGCCCCACACCACCGTAGTGGCTCCCAGCGCAGCGACCGATGCGGCGGAGAGGAGCCAGTAGCGGCGTCGTCGCGTGGCCACGAGTGCGGCCACCGCGGCGACCCAGAGGAGCGCGTACCACTCCGGCCACTGACCGGGTGCCATCCACACGAGCGGGGCGACGATGGCGGCGAGCATCGCCACCGCGGGCCCCGCGGCGGAGTCGGCGCTTCGGCGTCCCGCCAGTGCCGATCGTCCGCCCCATGCGGCGAGGACGAGCAGCGTCGTCGCGGCCAGGCAGAGCGGAATCTCCCACATCAGCCAGAGCGCCGCACCGGCGCCTTCCGCCGGTGGCGTGATCCCGCGCGAGAGCGTGCGGACGAAATACGGACCCAGCACGGCGCCGAGGATCCCGATCGCCGCGCCGACGAGACGCGGTGGACCGCGGCGAATGCGACGCACGACGAGGAGTGCGGCCAGCAGCATCGTGGCCGAGGTGAGCGTCAGCGCAGCGGCGTTGGACGTGTACGCTCGCCCCGCCCCGAGGAAGTAGATCGAGGCGTCGAACAGGCGCGAGCGGGTCGAGAACTCGCTCAGGGGCACGACCGCGATCGCGCGCAGGACGACCAGGACCGCACCCAACGTCGCGAAGGCACCCGCTTCGCGCCGGGAGGCGGCGATGAGGAACGCCACGAGCGCGATCAGGAGCGAGACGCCGACGCGAACGCGGGCGCGCTCGCGCATCCGGAAACGGACCTCGTCCGCGGAGGGGACGATGGCTCGCGCGACGAACAGCGGCCGCCCATGATCGCTGTAGCGCAGGGCGTCCCGACCAGTCGAGTCCCTCGGCGTGGAGAAGATGAACCCTTCCGTGACCTCGCTGCCGGGCATGCGTTGGGCGAGCCCGCGCGTCAGCCGATCGGCCGGAGGCGACACGTAGAGCAGCGAGGTCGTGACCGCGCGGACGCCGCCGCTATCCGATGCCGCGTAGAGCGTGAGCCCGAACGGCGTCGCGACCACTCCGGACGGACCCGTCAGCGCCCGGGGATTGGCGTGCAGCGTTCCCGCCCATCCGAGCAGCGTGTCGCCGTGTACCACCAGCGCGCTGCGCCGGACCTGATCGCCGACGACGCGCTCCAGCGAGTGCGAGACGTCATCGGTCGTCCCGACGAGGCGGCGGGCGCGGGTGGCAGCGGCACGCAGCGCGGCGAGCTCCGCGTCGACACGCGACGCGAGGAGCTTCTGCTGCGCCGCGGCCTGCTGAGCGCCCACGGCAGTCGGGTTGGTCGCGAACCGCGCGAGCCGCTGCTGAGCGCCCGCCGCCATGACGGCGAACGCGAGAAGCGCGACGCACGATATCGCGAGCGGCAGGCGCAGCGCCACGCGCCGCGGACGCGCGACCGTTTCGACGATGCCCACCGCGGTGGCGAGGAGACAGATCGCTAGGTAACCTACGCGCGGCGTGGCGAGCCATCGGCTCGCTGCCAGGACGCCCACGGCGACCGCGGCCGGCGCCACCAGCGCGCGCCATCCCGCGGACGGCAGCGCTCGCTCGAGCAGAGTCCTCAGGATGACCTATTCCCCCGGTCCGACGGGCTCCCCACGTCGGATCAAGCAGATGCGGCCGGACGAGGTCGCCGCGGCGATCAGAGCCGACCCCCGACTCATCATTCCGGTCGGCGCCTGTGAGCAGCACGGGCGCCACATGCCGCTCGGGACCGACACGATGATCGTCGAGCATCTGGCCGACGACCTGTCGGCCGAGTTCGGTATCTGCATCTCACCCACTGTTGAGTACGGCGTCAACGTCGCCACCGAGCGCGGGTTTCCCGGGAACGCGTCGCTCCGCAAGAAGACGCTCCACCGGATGCTCAACGACTTGCTCGACACGTGGGAATCCACCGGAGTGCTGGAGTTCATCCTGCTCACCGCTCACGAGCACGATCCCCACCAGGAGGCGCTCGCCACGGTCATCACGACGACCGCCCGTGTGCGGGTCGTCGACGTCTTCGCCATCGACTTCCGCGAGATCATGGAGGGCCAGGCCGCCCCGATGCACGGCGACGAAGTCGACACATCGCTTCTGCTGTTTCTCGCGCCGCATCTCGTCCGGATGGACCTCGCCGAGGATTATATGATGTCGCGTGACGAGCTTCGGCGATACCGCCGGGGCTGGCTCAAGGTTCCGAAGGGCAGTTCGGGCTCGATCGGGCGTCCCTCGCTCGCCTCCGCCGCCAAGGGCGCCGCGATCTACGCGCACATTCGGGAGAAGGTGCGTGCGAGGGTTTTCCTGACGCCGGAAGCGGATTCCGACTAACTTTCTCAGCCCCAAGCGTCTGCCATTCTTCACGGTCGCCACGCTCCGCCATTCGCGGAGTGTGTCCGACCGTGTCCGGACGTGTGAAACCCTCCGTCCGGCCTCGCCGTACGAGCGGGTGGCCCACTCCTCCCAGCACCCTCCCCTACGATGCGCATCCTGACGTTCGCCGCGCTCGCCCTGATCGCCGTTGCGCCACTCGCGCAGGCGCAGAACACGACGGCGCGCTCCTCAGCCGGTTCTCTGCTCACGCTCGACGACGCAATCAATCTCGCGCGGCGGAACAACCCGGTCTATCTCTCGCAGAGCACCAATCGCCGGACCGCCGACGCGGCAGTGCGCTCCGCACGTGGCGCGCTCCTGCCGAGCGCGGACGCCTCCTTCGGCACGCGCTACCAGCAGGGCGGCCAGCAGGTGTTCAACGGTCTCTCATTCAGCAACAGCTCGGACGTGGTACAGTCCAGCTATGGGCTGAACCTCAACTACCGCGTCAACAGTGCGACGTTCGTGAACCCGAAGGCCGCCGTGGCGAACCGCGATGCCGTCGATGCCGACATCAGCGGCTCGAGCGAGCAGCTCCGTGCGGCGGTGACGCAGCAGTACCTGAGCGTGCTGCAGGCGCAGGCGCGTGCCGCGCTGCAGGACTCACTCGTGAAGACGGCTGACGCTCAGCTCGAGCTGGCGAAGGCCAAGCTCGCGGTGGGTATGGGGACGACGCTCGACATCCGGCGTGCCGAGGTGGCGCTCGGCCAGGCGCAGGTCGCGCTGCTCACGGCGCGCAACAACGTCGAAGTCGAGAAGCTCCGTCTGTTCCAGCAGCTCGGAGTCACGCAGCCCACCGACGTGCAGCTCACCACCGACTTTCCGGTGAATCCCCCGACCTTCGCGCTGGACTCGGTGCTCGAGCTGGCGCGCCGCCAGAATCCGGCAGTCCTCGCGCTGCGCTCGCGCGAGCGGGCCGCCACGCTGAACGTGAAGGTGGCCAGAGCCGAGTACACGCCGACGCTCAGCCTGAGCACGGGCTGGGGTGGCAACTCCTACCAGTACACCAACGCGGAGTATCTCGTCGAGCAGGCGCGCGGCGGCGTGATGGGTCAGCTGGCGTCGTGCCTGTCGCAGGATTCCCTCCGCACCGCCGTCGGACTGTCCTCGGCCAACTGCAACAGCCGGTACGTCTTCACCGACGCACAGGCGGCGTCGATCCGGGCGAACAACAGTCAGTTCCCGTTCCGGTTCCAGCGCTCGCCGCTGGCGCTCACGGCTTCGATCTCCATGCCCGTGTTCGACAACTTCAATCGTGAGGAGCGCGTCCAGCGCGCCTCGGTCGAGCGCGAGGCGGCGGCCTACAACGTCCGGGCGAAGGATCTCGCGCTGACAGCCGACGTGACGCAGGCGTATCTCACCGTCAAGACGGCGGCGCAGACCGTTGCCCTGCAGGAGCAGAACGCCCGGAAGGCGACGGAGGAGCTGACGTTCGCCGAGGAGCGGTACAAGGTCGGGGCGAGCACCTTCCTCGACGTCGTGACGTCGCGCGGCACGTACGAGCAGGCGATGATCGACCGCGTCAACGCGATCTACGACTATCACAAGGCCTTCGCCGCGCTCGAGAACGCGGTCGGGCGTCCCCTCCGCTAACCCCCCGAGAGACTGGATATGAGCAAGCGCGTGAAGTGGTCCGTGGCCGGCGGGGTCGTCCTCGTCGTGGTCCTGATCGGCGGGTTGACCGCCGCGAAAGGCAAGAACAAGGCGGTGGAAGTGCGCACCGAGCAGGTGCAGCCGCGCGACCTCGTCGCGTCGGTGACCGCGAGCGGACAGGTGCGGCCGCAGACCAAGGTCGATCTCAGCTCCGACATCACGGGCAAGATCGTCAAGCTGGCGGTGAAGGAAGGCCAGATGGTCACCCAGGGTCAGTTCCTGCTGCAGATCGATCCGCAGCAGCAGGAGGCCGCCGTGCAGCGCTTCGAGGCCGCGCTGGCCTCGAGCCGCGCGCAGATGGCGCAGGCCCAGGCGAACCTGATGCAGGCCCAGAAGAGCTACGAGCGCACGGCGCAGATCAAGAAGGCCAACCCGCAGCTCATCTCCGACGAGAACCTCGAGCAGCTCCGCACGGCCGTGGACGTGAACGAAGCGCTGTATCAGTCGGCGCGCCACTCGGTCGACCAGTCGAGCGCCGCGGTGCGCGACGCGCGCAGCTCGCTCGGTAAGACGACGATCTACGCGCCGATGTCCGGCCGAGTGACGCGCCTGAACGTCGAGAACGGCGAGACGGCGATCATGGGCACGCTGAACAAGGATGCCGCCACGCTGCTCACCATCGCCGACATGAGCGTGCTCGAGACGAAGGTGAAGGTCGATGAGACCGACGTCGCGCGCATCTCGCTCGGCGACTCGGCGGTGATCCAGATCGACGCCTTCCCTGACACGACGTTCATCGGCCGCGTGACCAAGATCTCGAACAGTGCCGTGAAGACGGCGGCCCAGCAGCAGTCGAACGCCGATCAGGCGGTTGACTACGAAGTGACGATCCAGCTGCTGAACACCCCGACCGAGACGCGTCCCGACTTCTCGGCGACGGCGAAGATCATCACCGATTCGCGCCGCAACGTGCTGTCGATCCCGATCATCGCGCTGACCGTTCGCGAGAACGAGGCGCTGGTGAAGGAGGACACCGCCGTCGGCCTCGGCAAGCCGAAGCCGAAGAAGGAGGTTGGGAAGAAGGACGTCGAGGGGGTGTTCGTCGTCGCGGCGGACAACAAAGTCACCTTCCGGCCCGTAAAGGTAGGGATCGCCGGCGAGAAGCATTTCGAGGTGCTGAATGGCCTCAAGAAGGGAGACCGCATCGTTGCCGGCACCTATCAGGCGATCCGCGAGCTCAAGGACGGCGCGCTGATCCGCGAGGCGAAGGTCGACACCAAGAAGCCACAGGCCAAAACGTGAGCCAGGACATCGTACACGATTCGCTCGAAGCCCCGCTCGGCTCCACCGCCGAGCGGCAGGCGGTCGTCGGTGCCGCCGGCGCCGCTCCGGGACAGGACTGGGTGATCGTGACGCGCGGCATCAAGCGCGAGTACGACATGGGCGGCGAAGTCGTTCGTGCGTTGCGCGGCGTGGACGTCGCCATCCGCCGGAACGAGTACGTGGCGATCATGGGCCCGTCCGGGTCGGGCAAGTCGACGCTGATGAACGTCATCGGCTGTCTCGACACGCCCAACGCCGGCGAGTACTGGCTCAACGGCACCCAGGTGTCGAAGATGTCCGACGACGCGCTGGCCCGGGTGCGGAACAAGGAGATCGGTTTCGTCTTCCAGACGTTCAACCTCCTGCCCCGCGCGAGTGCGCTGCACAACGTCGAGCTGCCGCTCGTGTACGCCGGTGTGCCGGGCGAGGAGCGCCGCCGTCGGGCCAAGGAGGCGCTGGAGCGCGTCCAGCTCGGCGGCCGCATCGACCACCGGCCGAACGAGCTGTCGGGCGGACAGCGGCAGCGTGTCGCGATCGCCCGCGCGCTCGTGAACAACCCCTCGATCCTGCTCGCCGACGAGCCGACCGGTAATCTCGATTCGGCCACGTCGGAAGAGATCATGAAGGTGTTCGAGAGCCTGGCCGACCAGGGTCAGACGGTGATCATGGTGACGCACGAGCCCGACATCGCGGCCCATGCGCGGCGCGTCATCGTGCTCCGCGACGGCATGGTGCACAGCGACGAGCGTCGGTCGACGTTCGTCGAGAAGCTCGGCCTGCCCGCGTAAGCGGACGCCATGCCATTCGTCGAGGCCATCCGGCTCGCGCTGCAGCAGATCTGGGTGCAGAAGCTCAAGAGCTTCTTCACCCTGCTCGGCGTGATGATCGGCGTCACCTTCCTCATCGCCGTGGTCTCGATCGTGGGGGGCATGAGCCGCTACATGACCGACCAGGTCGTCGGGAAGATCATGGCGGTCAACTCGTTCGAGCTGCGGCACCGCCCGAACATCAACCTCGGCGAGATGACCGAGGAGCGCTGGCGCGAGCTGCGCCGGCGCCCGCGCATCAAGGAATCGGACATCCAGCCGGTGACCGACGCGCTTCCGCCCGACGTGAGGTGGGCGGCAGTCGGGAACGACAACCTCAGCGCCCAGTCGCGGTACGTCGCGAAGCCGCGTCAGGTGAATGCCTTCACCGTGACCGACGGCTACTTCGATGTGAAGAAGATGGCGCCTGTGAGCGGCCGGCTGTTCTCGCCGCAGGAGTACGAGCGCGGGATGCCCGTGATCGTCATCGGCCAGGACGTCGCCAACTACTTCTTCCCCGCGCTCGACCCGGTGGGTCGTGAGCTCGTCGTGCGCGGGATCCCCTACACCGTCGTCGGCGTGATGGAGAAGCAGGGGAGCGCGTTCGGGATCTCGTTCGACAAGTTCATCGTCGCCCCGCACAAGTCGCCAATCAATCGGTACGTCAACGCGCACAACGTCATCGACGCGATCATGATCCAGACGGCGAGCCGCGAAGGGCTGCTCTCGACGATGGAGACCGTGCGTCAGGTGATGCGTGCGCGGCACCATCTGCGTCCGAGCCAGAAGGACGACTTCGAGCTCGAGACGTCGGATTCGGCGCTCGAGTTCTGGAACAAGATCAAGAGCTATCTCGTGTTCGCCGGCGTGGCGCTGCCGGCGATCGGCCTCGTCGTCGGCGCGATCGTGATCATGAACATCATGCTCGTAGCCGTCGCCGAGCGGACGCGCGAGATCGGCATCCGGAAGTCGCTCGGCGCGCGTCGGCGCGACATCATGAGCCAGTTCCTCGTCGAGAGCGCGACGCTGAGCACCGTGGGCGCCGCGCTTGGCGTCGCGACCGGGTTCGCGTTCGCCAAGCTGATCGCCGCGGTCACGCCGCTGCCGGCAGCGGTCGAGCTGTGGTCCGTGCTGGTCGGCATCGGCATCGGAGCCGGTGTAGGGATCGTGGCGGGGGTCTACCCGGCGAGCCGCGCCTCGCGGCTCGATCCGATCACCGCGCTGCGGGCGGAGTAGGCCATGGCCAATCTCCAGCAGCGACTGCACGTCCTCCGCGAGGGCGTGACGATCGCCCTCGACTCGATCCGCGCGAACAAGGTGCGCGCGGGCCTCACCATCCTCGGCATCGCCGTGGGCGTGTTCGTGGTGGTGGTGATCTCGGCGGCCATCCACGGCATCAATGCCAGCGTCGCGAAGGACCTCGAGAGCACGGGCCCGACCACGTTCTTCGTCTCGCGCTTTCCGATCAGCTTCGAGGCGTGCGACGGCACCGACGAGACCTGCAAGTTCTTCCGCAATCCCCGGCTCACGCTGGCCGATGTGGACGCGCTGCAGCGGCTCCCGACCGTGCGCACCGCCGGCGCCCGGCTCGATACGCAGCGCGCCATCGCCTACAAGGACCGTCGCATCCGCTCGGTGGACGTCAACGCGTTCACCGGCAACTGGCAGCAGATCGACGGCGGCGGCGACATCTACCCGGGGCGCAACTTCACGCAGAACGAAGCGACGACCGGCGAGCGCGTCGTCGTGATCAACGACGAGCTGGCCAAGCAGGCGTTCGGCGATTCGGATCCGCTCGACAAGACCATCGAGATCGGCGACGTGCCGTTCAAGGTCCTCGGCATCTACCACTACCAGGCGAGCTTCCTCTCGGGGGGCAACAAGCCTCGCGCGATCGTGCCGATCGAGTCGGCGCGCAAGCACCTGAAGGTGAACTGGAACGACATCGGGATCGCCGTCATCCCGGTGGCGGGAGTGACACGCGCCGAGGCGATCGACGACGTCATCGCCTCGATGCGCGGGCGCCACGCCCTGCGCCCGAGCTCGGAGAATGACTTCGCGATCATCACGCAGGACCAGCTGTTCGAGGTCTACAACAAGATCTTCGGCGCTTTCTTCCTCGTGATGCTGGTGCTGTCGGCCGTGGGCCTGATCGTCGGCGGGGTGGGCGTGATCGCCATCATGATGATCTCGGTCACCGAGCGCACGCGCGAGATCGGCGTGCGCAAGGCGCTTGGCGCGACCCGCGCCACGATCCTCTGGCAGTTCCTCGTCGAGGCCGTGACGCTCACCGGGATCGGCGCGATCATCGGCCTCGTCTGCGGCACCGGCGTCGCGGTCCTCATCAAGAGCCTGACGCCCGTTGCGGCCAGCGTCCCACCGATTGCCGTGGTGGCCGCACTCGCGACGAGCTGCGTCACGGGCGTGCTGTTCGGCATGCTCCCGGCGGCGAAGGCGGCGAAGCTGGATCCGGTGACGGCGCTCAGATACGAGTAGGCCATCGGCGCTGACACTTCCACGCGCCTCGATCCGTAGGCCCGGTACCTTCCTCCGCCAAGGTACGCATGCCCTTCCACGAGGCCATCTGGCTCGCGCTTCAGCAGATTCGTGTCCAGAAGCTCAAGAGCTTCTTCACTCTGCTCGGCGTGATGATCGGCGTCATGTTCCTCATCGCCGTCGTCTCCATCGTGACGGGGATGAGCAAGTACGTCGAAGAGGACTTCGCGGGCCGCGTGCTCGGCGCGAACACCTTCACCCTCCGCCGCTTTCCCTGGTTCGGCAACAACGTCACCGAGGAGATGTGGCGGGAGTGGCAGCGGCGACCGCGGGTGTACCACAGCGACGTCGCCGTCATTCGTGAGGCGCTGCCCGCGGGGACGAACTACGCCGTCGAGAGCCAGGAGAACCTGCAGGCCACCAGCAAGTACGCCCGGGCGCGGCAGCTCGAGGCGCACGCCGTTGAGGGCGACTACTTCACCATCAAGAAGCTCGACCTGAAGGACGGACGCGTCTTCTCTCAGCAGGAGCAGGAGCTCGGCGCGCCGATCGTCGTGATCGGCGACGAGATCGCGAGCTACTACTTCGAGGGACTCAATCCGATCGGCCGCGAGCTGCGCATCGGCGGGATTCCCTACACGGTCATCGGCGTCATCGAGCATCAGGGAAGCCTGTTCGGCCAGTCGATGGATGCCACGGCGTACGCGCCGTTCGGCTCCCCCCTGCACCGGCTGACCAATCCACGCGGCGACATCGACGGGCTGATGGTCCAGGCCCCGAACGCCGTGATGATGGACGAGGCGATGGAGGTGACGCGCGAGGTGATGCGCGGGATGCGGCACCTTCGGCCCGGCACCCCGGACAACTTCGTCATGGAGACGTCGGAGACCGCGCTCGCTTCCTTCCAGAAGACGAAGCAGGTGATGACGATCGCGGGCACCGCGCTGCCGGCGATCAGCCTCGTGGTCGGCGGGCTCGTGATCATGAACATCATGCTGGTCGCCGTCGCCGAACGCACACGGGAGATCGGCGTGCGCAAATCGCTCGGCGCGCGGCGCAAGGATATCCTCCGCCAGTTCCTCGTCGAGAGCGCCACGTTGAGCACCCTCGGCGCGATGCTCGGGATCGCGCTCGGCTTGCTGGGCGCCAAGATCATCTCGTGGACCACGCCGCTCCCCGCCGCCGTCGCCCCGTGGTCGCTGGTGGTCGCGACGCTGCTCGGCACGGTGGTCGGCATCACGTCGGGCGTGTACCCGGCGCGCCGCGCCGCCCGCCTCGACCCCATCGACGCGCTGCGGGCAGAGTGACGATGCGAATCCTCACCTCGGCAAGCCAGGCGTTCGAGGGAGTCGGCATCGCCTTCGACGCGCTCCGCTCCAACAAGGTCCGCGCCGCGCTCACGATCATGGGCGTCGCGCTGGGCGTGTTCGTCGTCGTCGCGATGTCGTCGGTCGTGAAAGGCATCAACGAATCGTTCCGTCGTGATCTCGAGGCATCGGGACCGACGTCGTTCTTCATCTATCGTCGTCCGATCGGCGGATTCACGCGGCCACCCGAGTGGACGCGCAACAATCCCGGGATCACGCTCGACGAGGTGCGCATGCTCGAGCGCATCCCGACCATTCGCGCCGTCACGGCGCACGTCGGGATGGGCGCCGGGTTCCGCTACAAGGACAAGTACATCCCCCGTGCGGGGATGGAGGTCTACACGCCGAACTGGGTCGACGTCGACGGCGGCGACATCTATCCCGGGCGGAACTTCAACTACGCGGAGAACGCCAAGGGCGCGAAGGTCGCGCTCGTCAACGACAAGCTCGCCGCGCAGCTGTTCGGCGAGTCCGAGCCGCTCGACAAGATCATCAAGATCGACAACGTCGACTTCCAGGTGATCGGTCTGTATCACTACACGGCCAGTCCGATGGGGACACCGACGTCTGGCGGTCAGGGCGACTCGCCGAAGGCGATCATCCCGTACGAGACGGGCAAGCGCCACCTCGACATGTGGCTCCGCGGCACGGACCTGATCGTGAAGCCGCGCGCCGGCGTGACGACGCAGGAAGCCGTCGACGACGTGACCGCCGCACTGCGCGGCTACCGCGCGCTCCGGCCCAGCCAGCCGAACAATTTCGAGATCGTCACGCAGGATCGCCTCTGGTCGATCTACACGAAGCTGTTCGGCACCTTTTTCGTCGTCGGGCTCGCGCTGTCCTCGGTCGGCCTGCTCGTCGGCGGCGTCGGCGTGGTCGCGATCATGATGATCTCGGTCACGGAGCGCACACGCGAGATCGGCGTGCGCAAGGCGCTCGGCGCAACGCGCTGGACGATCCTCTGGCAGTTCCTCGTCGAGGCCGTGACGCTCACCGGCATCGGCGCCTCGGTCGGCCTCGCGCTGGGCATCGGTGTGGCGATCGGCGTGCGGACCGCATGGCCCGCCGTTCCCGCCACGACGTCGTGGAGCACGGTCGCCGCCGCGCTCGGCATCAGTGCAGTGACAGGCATCCTTTTCGGCATGCTGCCGGCGATCAAGGCGGCTCGGCTCGATCCGGTGGTGGCGTTGCGGTACGAGTAGGGCGTTTCGCGCGTGGGGAGTGGGGAGGTGGGCAGTTTCACGGCCTCGGGAGAGCACTGCGTCCCGAGGCCGTTTGCTTTCACCCCCCACGCCCGACGCCCCACTCCCCCCTGCCACGCGCATTCCCGAGATGCTCGTCCGTGCAGCCATCTCTATATTGTCCCCGATGCCAGCCGAATCGACGCAGCCGGAAGTGCCTGCCGTCACCATCCTCGCCATCGCCGCGCACCGTGACGACGTCGAGCTCACCTGTGGCGGCACGCTGATCAAGGCGGCCAGGCTGGGGCAGCGTACCGCGATCCTCGACCTGACGCAGGGGGAGATGGGGACGCGCGGATCTGCCGAACTGCGGCGACAGGAGGCCGACCGCGCCGCGGAGATCATCGGGTGCAGCGCGCGGGAGAACCTCGAGCTACCCGACGCCGCGATCGAGAACACGCCGCGCACGCGTGTGGCCCTCGTGCGAGCCATCCGGCGCTACCGTCCGCGCGTCGTCATCGCGCCGCCCCTTCAGGGGCGGCACCCCGATCACTGGGTGTCGGCACAGCTCATCCGTGACGCGTGCTTCCTCGCCGGTCTCGCCAAGCTCGCGCCCGATGTGCCGAAGCATCGGCCGTTCAAGATCCTTCACGCCCTGGCGTACCGGCAGGATTTCATCCGACCCAGCTTCGTCGTCGACATCACCGACGAGTTCGAGCAGAAGATGGCTGCGGTGCGCTGCTACCAGTCGCAGTTCGAGGGCGAGATCCAGGCGGGAGAGATCTACCCGAACGGCGAGCCGCTCTTCGACATCGCGACGCATCACGCCGCGACATACGGCTCGCTCATCCGCACCCGCTACGGCGAACCGTACTTCACCACGGAGATGGTGCGCGTCGACGACGTCGGCTCACTCGAGGTAGCGACCTTTTGAGCGACGCGCCGCGCACCGACGACGCCGAGGTCACCTACGGATCGTACCTCGCGCTCGACGAGCTGCTCACGCTGCAGCGCCCGCGCTCCGTGCCCGAGCACTCCGACGAGCTGCTGTTCATCGTCGTGCATCAGGCGAGCGAGCTGTGGTTCAAGGAGATCCTCCACGAGCTCGATGCACTGATCGACGTCCTGACGCGTGGCGAAGCGGAGTTCGCGCTCTTCCGCATGGGACGCATCAACGCGCTCATGCGCATCGTCTCGGCGCAGCTCTCCGCGCTCGAGACGCTTCCGCCGCAGCACTTCGCCCAGTTTCGCGGCTACCTCGGCAGCTCGAGCGGATCGCAGAGCGTGCAGTTCCGCGCCATCGAGGCCGCGTCGGGGCTGCGCGATCCGCACTTCATGCAGGTGCTGCGAGAGCACGGCGAGATTCCTCCGCTCGTGCAGCGCGCGCTGGCGCGACCGACGCTGCAGGAGCTTTTCCTCACCCTGCTGCGCACGCGCGGCGTGGGGCTCGAGGCACTCTACGTGGGCGAGCGGCCCACCACGCTGTTCTTCCTCGCGGAAGCATTGCTCGAGTACGAGCAGCAGTTCGGCCTCTGGCGGTTCCACCATGTACAGCTCGTCGAGCGTGTGCTCGGTCCCCTCACCGGCGGGACGGGTGGAACGCTCGGCGCGAAGTATCTCTCGCGCACGATCGATCAGAGGTTTTTTCCCGAGCTGTGGGTGGTGCGCGGCAAATTCTTCGGCGCGCCGAAGTAGCGCGTGCTGTACGACATCTCCGTCGCCGTGCGGGTCGGCACGCCGGAGTGGCCCGGCGATGCACCATTCGGTTGCGGATGGACCACCCGCATCGCCGACGGCGCGACCGTCAATCTGTCGAGCATCTCGGGCAGCCCTCACGTCGGCACCCACGCCGACGCGCCGCTCCACGTGCACGACGACTGGCCGGCCAGCGACGCCCTGCCACTCGCGGCGTTCGTGGGCGACGCACTCGTGCTCGACGTGAGTGCGTTCGCGTCCGGGCCGATGCCCCTCGCCGCAGACGACCCGCGGCTCGCCGGCGTCGAGCGACTGCTGTTGCGAACCGGGCGCACGATCGCCGATGGACGCTTTCCCCCGGACTGGCCCGTGCTCGCGCCGGACACCGCCGCAACGCTCGCCGCGCGCGGGCTCAAGCTGGTCGGAGTGGATGCGCCCTCGGTGGATGCGCGCGAGAATCGGACGCTCGACGTTCATCGGGCGCTCTTCGGTGGCGGGGCCTGGGTGCTCGAGAATCTCGACCTGCGCGCGGTACCCGCGGGGCGCTACGAGCTCATCGCGCCCCCGCAGCGCCTCGTCGGGCTCGATGCGGCCCCCGTGCGCGCGGTGCTGCGTAGGCCCTGAGTCGACCTCGCGCGGCGACATCCTGGCTCGTTAGTTTTCGAGCGTATGCCCGAGCCAGTCTACTTCGACCACGCCGCTACCACTCCCGTCCGCGAGGAGGTGTTCGCCGCGATGCAGCCCTTCTTCGGGCCTCGCTTCGGGAATCCGTCGAGCATGCACCGATGGGGGCGGGAGGCGCGCACGGCGCTCGACGAGGCGCGCGAGCGCCTCGGCCGATGTCTGGGTGCGTCTCCGGACGAGATCGTGTTCACCTCGTGCGGTACCGAGGCCGATAACATGGCGCTCATCGGCGTCTGGCGCGCGCGGCGCGGCGAGGGATCCCGCAATGCCGCCGTGTCGACGCCGATCGAGCACAAGGCCGTGCTCGGTGCGCTGCACGAGATCGCGAAGGAGGGAGGCGAGGAGCGGCTCCTGATGGTCGACTCGGCCGGTCGAGTGGACGCCTCGTCGTTCGATGCGCTCGTCCGCGACGACACCGCGGTCTGCTCGGTGATGTGGGTGAACAACGAGCTCGGCACGCTCCAGGACGTGCAGACGATGGCCGAACGGGCACGGAGCCGCGGCGTCGTCTTCCACACCGACGCGGTCCAGGCGTTCGGCAAGGTCGACATCGACGCGCGTCGCACGCCGTTCGACCTGCTGTCGATCTCGGGCCACAAGATCGGCGCGCCGAAGGGGATCGGCGCGCTGTTCATCCGGCGTGGCACGCCGATGGAGCCTCTGCTCTTCGGCGGGTCGCAGGACCGCGGCCGCCGGCCAGGCACGGAAAACGTCGCGATGGCGGTGGGACTCGCCCGCGCCGCGGAACTCGCGGTCGCCGAGCGCGACGAGGAATGCCGCCGCCTCCAGGCGCTCCGCGACCGGCTCGAGTCGACGATCCTCGCGCGCGTCCCCGACGCCGTCATCCATGGCCGCGAGGCAGCGCGCGCACCGCACATCTCGAACATCTCGGTGCCGGGCACCGAGAGCGAGTCGATGCTCATCGCACTCGATCTGCGTGGTGTCGCGTGCTCGGCCGGCTCCGCGTGCCAGAGCGGGAGCATCACGCCGTCGCACGTGCTCGAAGCGATCGGCGTGTCGACCGACGTCGCCAAGGCGGCGATCCGGTTCAGCCTCGGCGCCCTCAGCACCGAGGCCGGCGTCGATCGCGTGGCCGAGGTGTTCCCGATGCTCGCCGAGAAGGCGCGCCGTCTCGCGACGGCGTGATCACCTGATGCGCGAGCGGGTGCTGGTCGCGATGAGCGGAGGCGTGGATTCGTCCGTCGCCGCCGCGCTGCTCGTGCGCCAGGGCTACGACGTCGTCGGCGCGACGATGAAGCTGTTCTGTCACGGCGACGACGTCCCCGATCGCCCCTGCTGCTCGCTCGACAGCGTGAACGACGCGCGCCGCATCTGCGAGCAGCTCGGCATCCCGCACTACGTGCTGAATCTCGAGAGTGCATTCGGTCGCGACGTGGTGCACGACTTCGTGGACGAATACGCGCGCGGCCGCACGCCGATCCCCTGCGTGCGCTGCAACACGTTCACGAAGTTTCGCGACCTCGTGCGACGCGCCGACGCGATGGACGCGCGATGGATCGCGACGGGGCACTACGCGCGCGTACTCGACGGTGCGTTACACCGAGGACTCGATCCGACGAAGGACCAGTCATATTTCCTCTGGGGGATCGACCGACGCGTGCTGTCGCGCATGCTGCTCCCGGTCGGCGCGCAGACGAAGGCGGAGACGCGCACGGTCGCGCACCAGCTGGGACTGGAGCTGATCGCCGAGAAGCGGGAGAGCCAGGACATCTGCTTCGTGCCGGACGGCGATCACACGCGCGTGATCGCACGCACGCTCGGGGCAGATACACCATCGCTCGCGCACGGTCCGATAATGCTGCGCGACGGGACGGTGGTGGGCGAGCATGCGGGATACGCGCGGTTCACCGTGGGCCAGCGGCGCGGGCTTCCCGGCGGATTTCCCGAGCCGATGTTCGTCGTCGCCATCGAGCCGTCGACGCGCGCCGTCGTGATCGGCCCGCGTAGCGAACTGCTGGGTCGCGGCGCGGTGGTGCGCGAGGTCAACTGGCTGGTCGATCCCGCGCCGGTCGCAGGGGACGAAGTGCGCGTGCAGATCCGACATCGCTCTCGCGCGGTAGCGGGCACGCTCGTTCGCGTGTCCTCGTCGGAGCACGAGGTGGAGGTCGCGCTCGAGGAGCCGGCGAGCGCCATCAGCCCGGGGCAGTCGTGCGTGTTCTACGACGGCGAGCGGGTGCTGGGGGGCGGCGTGATCGAGCGAGGGCGGCGGGAGCTGCCGGTGCGGGCGGCGTAGCGAGGCGCGCGGCTCGTGGCGGGACGATGGCCATTGCGCGAGCAGCAGCGGATTTCCAGCACTACGGAGTACGAGGTACATGCTCGGTCTCGGCTGCTGATCCCGACGCGATCTCTAGATATCGCAGCGTGTCAGCACGCGAGTTCTTTCCGCATCCCTCTGCGATGTTGGTCGCGATGGATAGCGCGGACCGCCGTACTCTGTACTGCTGGAAATTCCCCGGCACCGCCGCGATCCCCTCGCGCCGCCGCGAGCCCTCCGCCGGCTCGCGAGGATAGCCCTAGTACTTCATCCCCCCGGCCTCGGCGAAGGCCTTCATCGCCTCTTCCTGCTCCGGCGTCAGCTTCTCCGGTACCGCCACCTCGACCTGCACGATCAGATCGCCCTTCGTCCCCTCCTTCTGGATTCCCTGGCCGCGGACGCGGAACCGCTTTCCCGATGCCGTCCCGGGGGGGATCTTGATCGCCACCTTCGTCCCGTCGAGCGTCTTCACGCTCACGCGTGAGCCCAGCGTCGCCTGCGCGATGTTGATCGGCACGGGCGCGATCAGGTCGATGCCCTCGCGCTTGTAGAATCGGTCTGGGGTGACGGCGAAGGTGATCAACAGATCGCCCGGGGGCCCGTTCTTCGTGCCTTTGCCCCCCTGCCCCTTGAGGCGGATCTTCGTGCCCGTGTCGACGCCGGGTGGCACCGTGATCGACACCTTTCTCCGCGTCCGTACCTCGCCGGCACCGGCGCACGTCGGACAGCGCTCCGTCGGGACCTGACCGCGGCCGAGACACACCGGACATGGGCGGTTCACGGCGAATCCGCCCTGGCCGAAGCTGATCGTGCCGCGTCCCTTGCACTCCTCGCACGTCACGAGCTTGGCGCCCGGCGCGGCGCCCGTGCCGTGGCAGGTGCCGCACTCCTCGTTGAGGTCGAGCTCGACGGGCACCTTTCCGCCCAAGGCCGCAGTGCGAAACGGGATCTCGAGCGTCGACTCCACGTCCTGGCCGCGCTGTGGCCCTCTCGCGCGGCCCCCAGAGGCGCCCGGGCGCGCCCCGCCACCACCGAACATCGAGCTGAAGATGTCGCCCAGTCCACCCAGGCCGCCAATGTCGAACTCGTCGAACCGAACGTTCGGCCCTCCCGGAGGGGCGCCTCCCCCCGGGCGCGTCCCCGCCCCTCGCGCGCCCCCGCCGAAGCCGCCGAACGCGCCGAGTTGGCGCATCTGGTCGTACTGCTTCCGCTTCTCCGCGTCGCCGAGGGTCTGGTAGGCCTCGGAGATCGCTTTGAAGGTGTCGGCAGCCTTCGGGTCGTTTGGATTCTTGTCGGGATGATGCTTCGCCGCGAGCTTCCGGTACTGCTTCTTGATCTCGTCCTGGGACGCGGAGGCGGGGACGCCCAGGACGGCGTAGTAGTCTTGCTGCGCCATGTCTGGCCTTACGGGGTCAACCGTTCCACTGCTTCACGACCACCCGCGCGGGTCGCAGGAGTTGCCCGTTGAACAGGTATCCGACCTGAAAGACGCGGGAGACGAGGTGGTCCTCCTCCTGCGACGCCGCCGCCTCGGTCATGACGGCCTCGTGCAGCGCGGGGTCGAACGGGTGGTCGACGGGGTTGATGATCTCCATCCCGTGGCCCGACAGCGTCTTGTGGAGCTTCTTCTCCACCATGTCGACCCCTTCCACGACTGTCTTGGCGTCGGTGGAAGCCGGATCGACGTGTGCGAATCGCCCGAGGTCGTCGAGGGCGTCGATCATCCCCTTGAGCATGTCGGCCTGCCCCCGCCAATGCGCCTCCTGCCGCTCCCGCGCCGTGCGCTTGCGGAAGTTGTCGTACTCAGCCGCCAGGCGAAGATACTTTTCGCGCTGTTCGTTCAGCTCACGCGGCTGATCCGCCGGCTCGGCGCTGGCGAGCGCCTCGGCGTCGTCGAGGACGGCGTCGTCGGCGGGGGTGGTGGTGTCGGTGGGAAACGGCTCGGCGTCTGACATGTGCGATGATTCTGGTATGTCTGAAATGTCGTCGGTCGGCGATGCGGCATGCAACGGGCCGTGGAGACGACGGCCTGCGCGATGTCGAAGTCGCAGACGGATACTAAGGGGTGTAGTGGTGCAGCGGTGAGCTTGCGAACCAGCGAATCCCTCAGCCCTTGGCGCCCAGAGCCGCCGGCTCCCACAGAGCGCTCCCGTACAGCATCCGTCGGCGCGCCATCTCGAGCGCGGCCTGCGCCGCGCGCTGACGTATCTCGGCCCGGTCCCCGATCAGCCGAAGGCGCCGTGACTCGACGACGCCGTCCAGATCGCATGCGATCCACACCGTTCCGACCGGTTTCTCGTCGGTGCCGCCCCCCGGACCGGCGATTCCGGTGATTGCCAGCCCCATCGCCGCTCCCGTCGCCGCGCGCGCGCCCGAGGCCATCGCCCGCACCACCGGATCGCTCACCGCGCCATGCTCGGCGAGCATCGGCGACGGCACGGCGAGCAGCGAAGCCTTCAGGGCGTTCGAGTATGCGATCACGCCGCCGACGACGACGTCGCTGGAGCCTGGGATGGCCGTCAGTCGTGCGCCGAGCAGGCCGCCCGTACAGCTCTCCGCGACGCTGATCGTCAGCTTCCGCTCGCGGCAGAGGTCGAGCACCACCGCGGCGAGATCGGCGCCGTCTTCCCCGTAGATCGCGTCGCCGACGACCGTGCGAAGTCGCTCCGCCGCGGCGGCCAGCCGGCGCTCCGCGTCTGCCGGCCGCGCATCTCGAACGGTCAGCCTCAGGTCGGTCCCTTCCGCGTTGGGGAGGTAGGCGAGGCCGGCGTCCTCGATCGCTCCGAGCGACGCGACGCGGTCGGCGATGAACGATTCGCCGATCCCGGTCGTGCGCAGCGTGCGGGAGCGGACGACGCGCCGGTCGTCCCCCAGCCGCTCGCGGATGAGCGGCGCGAGCGTGTCCGCCAGCATTCCGCGCATCTCGCGCGGCACGCCGGGAAGCATCGCGACCCACCGGCCGCGGTCGTCCTCGAGCCAGATCCCCGGGGCCGAGCCGTGGTTGTTACGGAGCTTGCGTGCCCCCTCGGGGAGCATCGCCTGCTGGCGGTTCGCGGCGGGCATCGGCCGCTGGAACAGCCGAGCGAACCGCTGTTCCATCCAGGCGAGGTGCTCCTCGTCGAGCACCATGCCGCGGCCGAACAGCGCCGCGATCGAGGGCTTCGTCAGGTCGTCGCTCGTCGGTCCCAGGCCGCCGGTCGTGATCACGGCGCCGGCCCGGTCGAGCCCCTCGCGCACCGCGGCGGCGATCGCGTCGGCGGTGTCGCCCACGGTGGTCCTCCTCGAGATCTCGACGCCCTCTCCGGCGAGCGTGCGCGCGAGATGAGCCGCGTTGGTGTCGATCGTGTAGCCGAGGAGAAGCTCGTCGCCGATCGTGACGACTTCGATGTGCATGGCGGATGAGTGAGCGGCCGCGCCCGCGCCGATCAGCTCCGGCCGCGGACGGGCGCGCCGGTGAAGACGCGGCCGTAGCTGCGCAGATAGAGCGCGAGCGAGTAGATCGTGAGCGCGACGGCGCCGACCATCGCAAGAACGCCGACGAGGCCGTTGAAGTTCGCGAACACGCTCCACGAGGTCAGGTCGTCCCAGTGTTGCCGCGCCGCCAGCGTGGCGGCGAAGAACCAGAAGTACGCCGCGCCCACCCAGATCCACTGGAACGCCGTCTTCCACTTCGCCGGACCGATCGCGGCGATGACCACGCCGCGCCGTGCGGCGGCCTGGCGGAACAGCGTCATGAACGCCTCCCGCCCGAGCACGATCGCCAGGATCCACCAGGTCAGCGGGATGTCACCGATCGGCGTGTGGAACGGGAACACATTCGCCGCGACACGCGCCGGCAGTTCCTCCACTGCGGCCAGCGAGTGGCGCATCAGCATGAACATCGGCACGAACGTGCCGAGGAGCAGCAGCTTGTCGGCGAGCGGATCGAGGAGCCGCCCGAGATCCGTCTCCTGCTTGCGCGAGCGCGCGAGGTGACCGTCGACGTAGTCGCTCACGGCGGCGACGATGAACAACACGAACGCAGTCAGCCGCAGGGCCGATGACGGGGCGAGCGGCAACCACGCGATCAGCGGCGTGATGGCAATACGACCGGCGGTGAATGCGTTCGGAAGATTCACGTGGTGGAGCGAAGGATCAGGCGAGCGACTTGAGCACGAGCTTGCTGACGGCGCGCAGCGTCTCGAACACGCCGTCGCCCGTGACGGCGACAGCTTCAAAATACGTCGCGCGCTCGATCCATTCCCCGGTCGGGAGCTGCTCGGTCAGGTTCTCGCCGGCATGATAGGCGTCGGGAGTGACCCGCTGCCTGGCTGCATCGGTGATCTCCCACCCCGGGTTGAGCGTCGCCTGTAGCTCGCGGACCGGGGCAGCGTTCGGAAGGTCACGCTTATTGTACTGGATCACGAACGGCATCTTCGTCAGGTCGTACCCGTACTCGGCCATGTTGTCGTACAGGTTCTGCATGGCCTCCTGGTTCGCTTCCATGCGCTCGACCTGCGAGTCGGCGACGAAGACGATGCCATCCACTCCCTTGAGGATGAGCTTCCTGCTGGCGTTGTAGTAAACCTGCCCGGGGACCGTGTACAGGTGGAACCGCGTCTTGAAGCCACGGATCGTACCCAGGTCCACGGGGAGGAAGTCGAAGAACAGGGTGCGCTCCGTCTCGGTGGCGAGGGAAATGAGCTTGCCTCGCGTATCGGGCTGCACCTTTCCGTAGATGTGCTCGAGGTTGGTCGTCTTCCCGCCGAGCCCCGACCCGTAGTACACGATCTTGCAGTTGATCTCGCGCGACGCGTAGTTGATCATCGACATGGCTGTCTCTCCCTACTGGAACAGCTTGTCGATTTCGTCGTCGGCGCCGGCGAGCAACCCGGGACCACCACCCTGCGCCTGGCTGGGACGCGAGAATACCTGTTCGAACAGTCGCGTGAGCTCGTGCACGGTCTCCTTCATTTTGAGTCGGACGAGGCCGAGCGTCGTGCGGTTGTCGAACAGCACGACGAGAATGACGCGGCGCGCCACGTCGGCCAGGTACATCGATTCCTTCTCACCCTGGTGGAAGAGCGAGTTGAAATCGCTTTCGCCGATCAGCTTGGCCAGCTGGTCGTTGGCACTGAAGTCCGCCGCAGTGAGCGTCGCGAACGCGGTGGGATCGAACTTGGGCTGCTCGCCGACGGTCGCGACCAGCTGGCCGCTTCGGTCCACGAGCAGCGCGCAGCGCGCATCGCTGTCGTGCAGAAATCGTTGGAGCGACTTCGTGATGGCGGCGAAGTCGTCTTCCGTAAACGACCAGCTCGCGGCACCAACGGGCATGAGTCTCAAAGCCTAATCGAGGTGAGCGTGCATGCGGCGCAGCAGGTGCTGGCCGCGGCGGCGAAGGGCTGGCCGCGTCTCCCAGTTGACATAGTCTCTCAGGAGCCGCGCGGTCTCCGCGCCGGGCCGGCCGGCGAGAAACCCGAGCGCGGCGTAGCGCCGCATCGGGGACCGGCTGAACAGCTCCCGACGGCTGCGCTGCACCTGTGTTGACCAGACGACGAGCCCTATCGCGAGGCCACCAGCGAATCCCGCGGCGGCGATCCTGAGGTGCCGTTCCAGGCTCACATCGCCCTCCGGGCCGACAGGGCCTGGGCGATCGTCACACCGTCGGCGTACTCCAGATCACCCCCGACCGGCAGGCCCCGGGCGATCCGGGTCACCGTGCGCTGGAGGGGAGCCAGCTGCCGCTGGACGTAGAGCGCCGTCGCTTCACCCTCCAGGCTCGGGTTGGTGGCCAGGATCACCTCCCGGACCTCTTCCTGCTCCACCCGCTGGACGAGCTGCCGGATCGTGAGGTCCTCCGGCGTGATCCCGTCGAGGGGCGAGAGTCGGCCGCCGAGCACGTGATACTGACCGCGGAACTCCCCCGCGCGCTCGATCGCGCCGATGTCGGCCGCGTCCTCGACCACGCAGATGAGTGCCGCGTCGCGCCGAGGGTCGCGGCAGATCGAGCAGAGATCCTCCTCGGTGAGGTTGAAGCAGCGCGAGCAGGGCCGGACCTTTTCCGACAGCGTCTGGAGCGCCTGCGCCAGCCGGCGACTCTGCTCTGGCGGCTGCTTGAGCAGATGGTAGGTCAGTCTGAGCGCCGTCTTCCGCCCGATCCCCGGGAGCCGCGCGAGCTCGCTGGTGAGGTCGTCGATCGCCGACACGTCCGGCGCTCGGCTAGAAGGGAAGCTTGAACGGGAGCCCGCCAGTGAGCTTGCCCATCTCCTCCTGCTTCGCCTGCTCGGCCTTCTTCTGGGCTTCCGTGACGGCGACGAGCAGCAGGTCCTCGAGCATTTCCACATCGCCGGGCACGACGACGCTGGGATCGATCTTGATGGACCGCACCACGCCGTGCCCGTTGGCCTCGACGGTGACCATGCCGCCACCCGAGGAGGCCCTCACGGTCTGCTGCTGCAGTTCCTGCTCGACCTTTTGCAGGCGGCCCTGCAGCTCCTGCGCCTGCTGCAGCATCTTCATGAAATCAGCCATCAGTGCGCAACGGATCGAAGAGTAGGAAAGCTAGGCGGCGTCGCTGCATCGAGGCAAGCGATGCCGAACGAGTGATCAGTCGGCAAGATCCAGATCGAGCGCGTCGATCGCCGCGTCGAGGACCGGGTCCTTCCGCCTCAGCACTGCGATGCGCTCGGAGCGCACCATCTCGTCGGTGAGTCGCGTAGGCGGTGTCGTGGCTCCCTCGGGCACACGCACCACGAGGCGCTGCACGCCAGGGAACCACGCGCGCAGTGCCGCTACGACGTCGGCCTTCACCGCGTCGATGGCCTGCTCGTAGATCGGATTCGCCTCGTCGAGCGCAAGCGTCACGTCGCCACGCACGTTGACGGCCGCCGGCGCCGCGTGCTCGAGCGCCGAGGCAGCGACACTCTTCCCCGCCGCGCGCACATGCGCGACGATGTCGTCCCAGCGCTCGACGAGATGGTTCAGGTCGGGCGCGCCCGCGAGCGCTGCGCTCACCGCCTCCTCGCGCGGTGTACCCGCTCGCGCGGGAGAAGTCGTGACGTCGGTGGCGGCACGGTCCGCGTCGCGGATCACGGCACGCCAGTCCGACGCCGGCGTATCCAAAGGTGATCGTTCGGCCTTCCGCGTCGCTGAGGCCTGCGCCGACGGCGCGGCGCGGCGCGCGGACGACGGGCCGGCCGGCTCCACGTCGCCACCGCCCGTCGAGCCACTTCCCAGCCCGCGCAGCACCGTCTCGAGGCTCACCGTGCGGTCGAGCAGTGCGAAGCGGACCAGCATCGCTTCGAGGAGCAACTGCTGCTGGCCGCTCTTGCGGAATCGCGGCTCGAGCTCCGTCGCGACCGAGAGCATGCGCAGCAGGTCGCCGGCGGTGAAGGCGCCCTTGCGCTGCTCGAGCGCCTCGCGCGCACGCTCGCTCACTTCGGGCGGCACGCCCCCGAGCGTGACGGCAAGCAGTGCGCGCAGCATGTCGCCGAAGCCGGTGAGGAATTGACCGAAGTCGATCCCCGCGTCGGCGAGGCGCGCCACGAACGCGAAGACGTCGCCGGCCCTGTGCTCGGCGACGAGATCGAGGAGCGCGATGAACTCGTCTTCCGCCACGAGACCCAGCGCGTCCCGGACGCGTTCGGGGAGGATCGCGCCCTCGCCCATCGCGAGCACCTGATCGGTGAGCGAAAGCGCATCGCGCATCGACCCGTCCGCCGCGCGCGCGATCATCGCCAGTGCGTCGGCATCTGCCTCGACGTGCTCCTCGCGCAGCACTCGCTCGAGCCGCGCGCGAATGTCGGCGGCGCCAATGCGCTTGAAGTCGAATCGCTGCACGCGGCTCAACACCGGCGCGGCGGCCTGCGCGATCTTCTGTGGCTCGGTCGTGGCGAACACGAACACGACGCGCGGTGGCGGCTCCTCGAGGATCTTGAGCAGCGCGTTCCACGCCTCGCGCGTGAGCATGTGCGCCTCGTCTACGATGTACACCTTGTACCGATCGTCGCCGGAGGGAGCATACATCGCCCGTTCGCGCAGCTCCCGGGCGTCGTCGACGCCGCGATTCGAGGCGGCGTCGATCTCCACCACGTCGAGCGACGACGCACCGCTCCAGATTCTTTGACAGCTCGCGCACGTGCCGCAGGGCTCGCCACCGAGCGCAGGATCGCCGCGACGCTCGCAGTTGAGCGCCATCGCGAGCACGCGCGCGAGGGTGGTCTTCCCCACTCCACGCGGCCCGCACAGAAGGTACGCATGCGCCACCCGTCCGAGCGCGATGGCCCCCTTCAGCGTCGCCGCGACGTGCGACTGCACGGCCACGTCGGCGAAGGTCTTGGGACGGTATTTCCGGGCGAGGGCGAGGGACATGAGGCGGAATATTAGTGAGTTGGCGAGTTGGATCGCTGGTTGGCTGGTCAGTGGATTGGTGCGTTGAACCCGTAGGGCCACGAGCCTGCGTGGAGATCCCTCAGTGGAGTCTCCCCGCAGGTGGTGGCCAGGGCCGTTCGGCTCTCTGGTACACCCACCAACTAACCAACCAGCCAACTCACCAACTCACAAGCAAAAGCGCGGGGCGCACACTAAGTGTGCGCTCCCGCGCCGAGTGTCCCAGGCCTGACGAAGCGACGTCAGACACTTCATGCCGCTGCTACCTTCGGGGTCCTGACGGAGTTAGAAGGCTGCCGCCCTTCGGGACCTGGGACACGTGGAATTTACACTCCGGGCACGCCCGGGTGAAGCGGGTCGGTCGCCGGCGTCGCACGTGAACGCCACTGCGGACCGGCGTCCCGATCGTCACATTTGGCGTCGCATGTCACCCCCCCTCGCTTCTCTCCCGTCGTACACACCCAGTGTAACGGCTCGCGCCGCCACGCCAGCCGGGCGGGCTCGGCGGTACGTGCCTGCGCTCGACGGGCTTCGGGGCGTCGCGGCGCTGGCCGTGGTGTGCTTTCACTTCGGTCGCGCCGAGGTGCCCGGAATGGGCGCTCGAATCGTGGGCGCCGCGACGCAGTTTGGGTGGACCGGGGTCGAGCTGTTCTTCGTGCTCTCCGGATTCCTCATCACCGGAATCCTGCTGGACACGCGCGGCGACCGCGCCTACCTGCGCACGTTCTACCAGCGTCGTGCGCTTCGCATCCTCCCGCTCTACCTGCTGTTCGTGTGGGTGATGGTGTACCTGATCGCGCCGCGGGCGGGAGCACCGTCCGACGCGCTCGTCGCGCGACAGTGGTGGCTCTGGACCTATCTGGCCAACGTCGACATCGCGCAGCACGGCTGGTACACCGGCGTGGGAGGACCGGCGGCTCACCTGTGGTCGCTGTCCATCGAGGAGCAGTACTACCTCGCGTTCCCGCTCCTCGTGCTGTGGCTGCCGAGCGCGTGGCTCGCGCGGGCGGTCGTCGCGCTCATCGCGGCATCCGTGGTCGGTCGCGCGGTGCTCGCGCTCACCGGCCACCCCGCGCGCATGGGCTACGTGTTGACCTTCACGCGGCTCGACGGCCTGGGACTCGGCGCGCTGCTCGCGATTCAAGCGCGACGCGAGGATGGGTTGAATCACGTCGTGCACGCCGCGCGAGTCGCGCTCGGACTCGCGGCAGCGACGGTCCTCGCGCTCGTGGCACGCACCGGGCGGTTCAGCTACGCGGACTGGGAGATCCTCCATCTCGGAGTTCCGGCCGTCTCGATCGGCTTCGCCGCGCTGCTCACCTTGATCGTGGCGCCCGCTGGCGTCCCGCGACTACGCGGCGTCTTCGAGCATGCGAGCCTGCGCTATCTCGGCGTGATCAGCTACAGCCTCTATATCTGGCACCCCCTCGTGGGCACGGCGCTGCGACGGGCCGGTCTGTCGCAGCAGACGCTATATGCAAAGCTGCCGTCAGGCGTCCTGGCGGTCGTGGTCGTGATGGTCGCGCAGGCGGCGGTCGCGATCGTGGTGGCGAGCGTGAGCTATCGATGCATCGAGCGTCCCTTCCTGGCGCTCAAGGAGCGCAGCGCCGACCGAGCGCCTCGCACAGCGACCGAGCTTCCCGTGCCCTAGCTAGTCGGCACGCGCCCGCTCGATCGCGTGGCGGACCACCTCGCCGGCGCGCTCGACGTCGGCCTCTTCCACGTCGAGGTGCGTCACCGCGCGGATGCGCGAGGCGCTCCAGGGAGTGACGCGCACGCCTTGCTCGCCCGCGGCAGTCACGACAGCGTCGCTCGCGACCCTGTCCGGCAGATCGACCATCACGATGTTCGTATCCGGTGCGACGACGCGCGCCCCGGCCGCGCCGGCGACCATTCCGGCGATGCGACGCGCCTTGGCATGATCCTCGGCCAGTCGAGCCATGTGATGATCGAGCGCATGCAGCGCGGCGGCGGCGAGGATGCCGCTTTGCCGCATCCCGCCGCCCAATCGCTTCCGCACCATGTGCGCGCGCTGAACCGTTTCCGCCGACCCCACGAGGATTGCCCCGACCGGGCAGCCGAGTCCTTTGGAGAAGCTCAGCATCACGGTGTCCGCCGCGCGCGCGAAGTCGGCGAGTCGAGTGCCGGTGGCGACGTGCGCGTTCCACAGCCGTGCGCCGTCCATGTGCACCGGTAGCCGCGCCGCATCGGCGACGGCACGGACGGCCTCCAGCGCTTCGAGAGGGAGAACCACTCCGCCGGCGCCGTTGTGGGTGTTCTCGACGCACACCAGCGAGGCGAGCGGCGCATGTGGGGATCGCGGGCGGATCGCCCGCTCGAGGTCGCGCGCCGATGCGACAGCACGACCGTCACCCGCGAGCACCGGCCGCACCTGCACGCCGGCAAGCGCCGCGGCCCCCGCCATCTCCCAATTGATGATGTGCGACCCCGCGTCGAGCAGGACCTCGGTGCCCGGGGTCGTGTGCACCCAGAGAGCGGCCTGATTCGCCATGGTGCCGCTGGGAAAGAACAGACCCGCCTCCTTTCCGAGCAGCGCGGCCACTCGCGCCTCGAGTCGCCGTACCGTCGGATCGCCATCGAGGACGTCGTCGCCGACCTCTGCCTCGGCCATCGCTCGCCGCATCGCGGCAGTCGGACGGGTGACGGTGTCGGAGCGGAGATCGATGACGGGGCGCGCGGACGACATGGCGTAAGGTTAGACGGTTCTACGGTCGGACGGTAATACGGGCCAGCCTCGGGACGCTCCTGCGTCCCGAGGCTGGCCGTGAACAGTCCAACCGTGAAACCGGCGTGCGGCGCTACGCTACGGCTTCGTCACCTTCACGGTGGGCGTCTTCACTTCCGTCTGCTTGGTGCCGACGACCGGCTTGTCGACCACGATCGTGTCCTTCTTCGCGCCGACGACCGGGGTGCTGATGGTGTCCGTCTTCGTTCCGACGTCCACGTCCGGGGTCCGCACGGTGTGCGAATCCGTCGAGACGTTCACATCCGGCGTCTTCACCTGATACTCGTTCTCGCCGGTCTTCTTGCACGCGGCGATGGGCAATACGAGCAGTGCGACGCCGAGCAGCGCTTTGCGCATGGTGGCCTCCCTCGAGTTTGCGCGTTCGCTACCGGACATAAGCAACCATTGGGCCAAATGCTCGGCTCGTCAGTCGAGAAACACTTCGCGCTGCCGCTTTCGCGTCCGTCGAAGCTCGTAAACCTGCCCCACCTCGCCCCCGAGGATGAAGATCAGCGCCGCGTAGTACACCCAGACGACGATGACGACGATCGCGGCCACGGCGCCGGTATAGAGTGATCCAGGGTTGAACGAGTCGACGTAGACGTTGAACGCCACCTTCGCCAGCTCGAACATGACGGTCGTGAAGAGGGCCGCGACCCAGGCCGTCTTCGTGCGCACCCGGCGGATCGGCAGGAACTTGTAGAGCGCGAAGAACATCAAGCCGAGGAGAAGGGTGCCCACGAGGTGTGTTCCCCAAGCACTCGCCTGCCCCATCACGTCCTCGCGAATCCCGAGTCCAACCAGCACCTGCCGGCTCGTCTTGGTGGCGATCAGCACGTAGGTGCTGATGAGCGTGTTGCCGGTGATGAGGACGGTCGAGAGGACGGTGATCTTGATGTCGAAGATCTTCCCCTGGATGATGCCGCGCTCCTGCTCGATGTCGAACACGCTGGCGAGCACGGTACGCAGCGACCCGAACAGCCGCGTGGAGAACCAGACGAAGCCCACGGCGCTCCAGACGCCCAGCCTCGTGTGCGCGCTGAGGATGTCGCCGATGAGCTTGTGCTGCGGCGCGTCGGGGCTCTCGTAGTGCGCCGGCAGCACGCGATCGAGGTAGTGCACGACGAGCTGATTCGCCTCGACACGATTGTGCAGGGTGAGCGCGAAACCCCACACCAGCAGGAGCACGAACGGGACAGCGGCGAGCAGGATGTTGAACGCGATCCCGCCCGCGAGGAACAGGACGTTGTCCTCGCCGGCGTTGTCCCAGACGCGCATGGCGTAGTCGCGCACCGTCCAGCCGAAGCGGGACAGGAGGGAGCGCGATGATCGAGGTGGAGGGACGAACTGTGGAGCCGGCGCCTCGACCAGCGGCTCAGGCGTCGGCGTCCGCGTCTCCATTCGAGCTGACCGGCGCTGCGGTGCGACCGGTCCGGGCGACGTCGGCTCCCGCGTTGTAGGCCGCCTTGGTCTCGGCGAGGCGTCGCTCCAGATCCGTCCTCGCCTGGTGCGCTGCCTCCCGACCCGCCTCCATCGCCCGGCTGACCTGCTCGCGCTTCGCGACGATCGCCGATCGAGCGCTCTCGAGCTGCTCTTCGATTCGGGTCCGCGCCCCCTCGAAGGTGTCCACGACCTGCTCGGTGACGCCTTCGGCGACGTCCCGGACACGGTCCTGTGCCGCGCGCGCGCGCCGGCTGATGTCGGCGCGCGTCTCTCGGCCGGAGCGCGGCGCGAACAAGAGGGCCACGCCGGCGCCGATCAGCGCACCGAGGAGGAAATCGCTCACCCCGCCGTTGTGCTTCTCGATGACGATATAGGGATCATCCTCGCGATCGTGATGCCGCATGGTCGCTCCTGGCGGGACGCTCAGCGCCCCTTCTTGGCCGATGGTTTCTTGCTCGCTGCGCGAGCGGGAGTCACTACGGGTTCCTGCCGACGGGCCGCGCGCGGCGCGGGTGCCTCGACGCCGGTGTCGTCCGGCGCGGCCACAGGGGATGCATCCCCCGCGCCGTTCAACAGCAGCAGCAGCTCGGACCGTACATCCGCCTCCGGGAGCCCGAGCATCTTCGCGGTGCGCTCGGCGTCGCCTGATGTCGACGCGAACGTCCGCAGCACGAGCTGGCGCCGCGCCTCGGCCGCCGTCGCCCCCACCGGGATGGTGAGGGCCGTGGGCATCCCATCGCCGCTCCGCAGATGGCGCGGGATGATGTCGCTCGGACCGATCGTCGAGCTGCGACTCATGATCACCGCCCGCTCGACGGCATTCTTGAGCTCGCGCACGTTGCCCGGCCAATGGTAGCTCATGATCCACTCCCACGCCGCGTCCTCGAACCCGGTGATCGTCTTCCCGTTCTGCTGGGAGAAGCGGCTGAGGAACTCGTTGGCGAGGAGCTGGATGTCGTCCGCGCGCTCGCGCAGCGGCGGCAGGTCGATCTCCACGACCGCGAGGCGATAGTAGAGATCCTCGCGCAGCTCTCCATCCACGATCGCCTTCTGCAGGTTCTTGTTCGTGGCGGCGACGATGCGGATGTCGACGTTGATCTCCCGCTTGCCGCCGAGCCGGCGGATCTGCCGAGTCTCGATGGCGCGCAGGAGCTTGACCTGGATGTCGGTCGGCATCTCGGCCATCTCGTCGAGGAAGATCGTGCCGCCGCTCGCCATCTCGAAGGCACCTGCCTTCTCGTTGGTCGAGCCGGTGAACGCGCCCTTCTCGTGGCCGAACAGCTCGTTCTCGAGAATCTCCTTCGGCAGCGCGGCGCAGTTCAGCGCGAAGAACGGTCCCTTCGCGCGGTCGCTCTTCTGGTGCAGCGCCCGGGCAACGAGCTCCTTGCCGGTGCCGCTTTCGCCGAGGATCAGGACGCTCGCCGTGGATGGCGCGACCGCCTCGATCACCTGATAGACCGAACGCATCGAATCGCTCTGGCCCGTGAGCTCGCCGTAGTGCGTGAGCCCTTCCAGCTTCGAGGCCAGCTCGCGGTTCTTCTGTCCGACCTCGTACTTGTCGATCGCCTTCGGAATGAGCGCCTTGAGCCGATTGAGCTTCTCGGCGTTGAGCGGCTTCTCGATGTAGTCGTAGGCGCCCTGCTGCATCGCCTGCACGGCGGAATCCACCGTGGCCTGGCCGGTGATGATGATGCACTCGGTCGGGATCTGCCGCTGCTGCAGCTCGCTCAGAAGGGTGAGGCCGTCCACGGTCAGCTTGTCGAGCGCCTTCTGTCCATCCGCAACGACCTCGACGCCGTACCCGGCATCCTCGAGGATCGCACTGAGTCCGGTCGTGATCGCGGCTTCGTCGTCCGCAATGAGAATCTTTGCCTGCTTCATCGTGTCTCGCAGAGTGGCCGAGGGCTACGCATGGGCTTCACGCCCGGGGGAAAACGACAGAAAGTTCCTGCGCCGATTCCGTCCAGCGCACGCCGGAGACGCGAAGCACATCCGCCGCGTCGGCGGGCATCAGCACTGGACGATCGGCCTGCAGTCGGACGACGAGCGTATCGCCATCGCTCGTGAGCTCGCACACCACCGCCTCGCGGGACTCGCCGCGGCGGCTCGAGACCGCGTCGAGGAGCGGCGCAACGAGCGCGAGACGCACGGCGTCGCTCGACACGGTGGTGCGTGCATCGTCGACGTGTGTCTCACGAACGGTAACGCGCGCGTCGCTCGCGGCGTTCGACGCACTGCACAAAGCGGCGATGCGTCGCAGGGTGACACCCAGGTCGGCTGGTGCACCTTCACTCCGGCCGAGCGCGAGCACTGCGTCGAGCAGCGCGGTCAGCCGCTCGAGCTGCTCGGCGGCCGCATCCGCGAACGGCGCGACCGCGGAGGCCGGCGTGTCCGCGCGGCTGGCTCGCGAACGCACGACTTCCAGGTTCACGGACACGCCGTTCAGCGCGTCCTTCACGTCGTGCGCCGCCCGGGCGAGCGCGCGCTGGAGCGTCGCCAGCCAGAGCACGCCGGCGTCGGCCGGAGCGGCGCTCGTGGACATCTAGTCGGACAGGTCCGCGTCGTCGGGGGCCGCAGCGTGCACCGGTGTCGCGTCGGCGGGCATCGGACGGTGCAGCACCGGTGGCTTCACGTAGCGCGCGACGATCTCGCGCGTGTTGCGGATCGCCAGCTGGTCGAAGAGAAAGCGGAACTTCTCGTCGTACAGTTTGGCCACGGTCTGCATCACGTCGGCCGGCATCTCCCAGAGCTGCCGCTTGAACGGCCCGAGCGCCTTCTTGCGCGACTTGTAGAAGAACTGCTCGTCGGTGTCGGTCGGCTTCCGCTCGTCCTTCGCGTTCTCGCGGATCCAGGCGTAGATCTCGGCGCGCAGCGCATCCGGGATCCGGTCGAACAGCATGTTCTGGAAGTTCGTCGCGAGATGGATCTCGGCCGTTTCGCGCTTCGGAAAGTTGTGGAAGGCATCCTCCGGCAGCGTGGATGCCCCGTGCTGCACGGCACCGGCCAGCCCGTACTCGTCGCGCGCGACGCGGCTCAAGAGCTCGAGCGTGGCGAGGTCCAGCTTGACGTCGGCGATCGAGCCGTCCTCGAGCACCACACCGCCATGCGACGTGCCGCTCTGTACGCTGATCTTCGAGAGCCCGGCAACGTCCGCGGGGAGCGTCGCGAGGAAGCCGTCCATGAACGCGCGAAGCTCCTCGACCGTCGAATTCTGCGTCCCCACTTCTCCGATCTCGCCGCCGACCGAGATCGTCACGCCCCGCGGCTCGGCCGTGCGGACTTCCTTGAGAATGTCGACGCCGACTTCATAGTTCAGCCTCTGCTGCTCGGCGTGCGACTTCTTCGCGAGATCCACGAGGGTGGACGTGTCGACGTCGATGTTGTAGAAGCCTGCGCCGACGGCCTCGCGGACGAGCGACTTCACCGCGTCCACCTCGGTCGTCGGATCGACCGCGTACTTCTTGTGGTTGACCTGGAAATGGTCGCCCTGGATGAACACCGGACCCCGGAATCCCTCGCGCAACGCGGCAGCCAGGACGACCGCGACATACTCGTGCGGGCGCTGACCCGTGTAGGCGATCTCCGACCGAGCGATCTCGATGATGAAGGAGCCGGCATCGATCGCGTTCGCCGTGCGGAAGATCGACCGCGCTGCGTCGTAGGTGACGACGCGGAGGTTGATCGCCGGCACGGTGAAGCCGCCGATTTCGCCCCGTCCGCGCGCCACGTACAGCTCGTGGATGGATGCCGGCTGGACGCCGACGGCCTGGCCGATCTCCCAGATGAGCCAGCGGGCGTACTCGCGCTCGACACCGTCCGCGAAGACGGCGGCACGGACGAGCTGATCCATCGGCGGCCCCGCGATGGCGTCGGGCCGCGTCACGGTGACTCGGCCGTCGGCGACCGTCACCGCGTCGCCGAACAAGCCGTTGAGCGAGTCGAGATCGAACATGGCAATCCTCACGAATGTGCAACCGCCGGTCGGCGGCAAGGAGACTTCGGGATCATGTGTATACAGGTGAAGCTCGCCGGGCGCGGGAGGGGTCGCAAGGCCGCGCGCGCCGTCGCGCCGGTCACAGAATTCGCTTCGGATCGGGCTTCGGCAGAAGGTCCCATTCTCGCCGCGCCGCGTCGGCATCGGCACGGCCAAGCATGGCGTACGTGAACTGCTTACCGAGCTCCACCCCGGGCTGGTCGAACGCGTTCACGCCATACAGCCGACCGGCGTATGCGGTCGCCAGCTCGAGGAACATGAACAGTGCGCCCAGGTGAAACGGATCCACGCGATCGAGTGTGAGCGTCATGTTCGGGCGTCCCCGCCGCGCGAGCGCCCCGGCCGTGGCCCGGCGCTCGATGTCGAGCAGCTCGCCAAGACGGTGGCCGCCGAGATATGCGAGCTCCGGAATGTCCGCATGGAGTCGCGGGATCTCCACGTCCCCCTCGCGGTCCGTCACACCGATGAAGGTCACCGTCTTGTCCCCCGGACCTTCCATGAACAGCTGCACCTGGCTGTGCTGGTCGGTGGCGCCCAGCGCGCCGAGTGGCGTCGGTCCGACGCCGGCGTCGCCCGCCGTTCGGTGCTTGCCGAGACTCTCCGCCCAGAGCTGCACGTACCAGGCGGCCATGTCACGCAATGCGTCGCTGTACGGCATGAGCACCTGCACGTGGCGCCCGTGCTTCGTGTCGGCGAGGTACTGCAGGGCGGCCCACGCGCCGGCGACGTTGCTGGAGAGCTCGTTCGAGGCACAGCGGTCGCGCATGTCGGCCGCGCCGGCGAGGAGCGCTCCGGTGTCCACGCCGATCAGCGCCGCGGGCAGCACGCCGACCGGGGTGAGCACGCTGAACCGTCCACCCACGTTGGCCGGGATCTCGAGCGCGGCGATTCCCTCGGCGCGCGCGATGGCGCGCAGCGCCCCCTTCTGCGGATCGGTGACGAGCACGAGCCGCTCGCGCGCACCCGCGTCACCGAGCGCACCGTTCAGACGGGCACGGATGACGAGATACTGCGCCATCGTCTCCGCCGTCCCTCCCGACTTCGAGATGACGACGAACAGGCTGCGCCGCAGGTCGAGCCGCGCGAGCAACGCCGAGATGTTGGCGGGATCGACGTTGTCGAGCACGTGCAGCCGCGGCTGTCCTTCACGCGCCGCGTCGTCGAGCAGGTTCCACTGCGGGGGACGGAGCGCCGTGCGCAGCGCGATCGGGCCAAGAGCCGAGCCGCCGATCCCCAGAACGACGACGTCGCTGAGCGCGTCGGCACCACTGCGGCTGCGGGCACGCTGGACGAAGTCGAGCGTCTGCCGATGCAGGGCGTTGTCGTCGGGAAGATCGAAGAAGCCGAGCGCGCCCGATGCGCGCTCGCGCTCGACTTCCGCGTGGGCCTCGGCGAAGCGCGCACCGACGTCGCGCCACTCGGCGTCCGTGATCCCGCCGTCGATCGGCGGCGACATCATGTTCGTGTAATCGAGTCGGATGGACATCGTCAGACCGGGATGGAAAGGCCGTCGTACGCCGGGGCGATCCCTGCGGGAAGCTCGGCCTCGAGCGCGGCATGGAAGTTCTCGTGCGTGAGGTGCGTCAGATACGTCATCTCGGCGCCGATGCGCTGCGCGGCGTCGACTGCCTCGGACACACTGAGGTGCGAGGGGTGCGGCGTGTGGAACAGCGCATTGATCACGAGCACACGCGCACCGCGCAGCGCTCCGATCGCGCTGTCGGGCATCGACTGCGCATCGGTGACGTAGGCGAGCGGTCCGATGCGGTAGCCGAACACCGTCACCGGGCCGTGGGGCACGGGCACCGCGATCACCTCGACGTCGGCGATGCGGGTGGGCAGACCCGGCGCGAGCACGATCGCGCGCCCCTGTGGCTTCGACGTACCGGGTGCGGGGCGAATGCGATCATCGAAGATGTAGTCGAACTTCTGCGCGAGCCCGTCGAGCGTATCGGCCGAACCGTACATCGGCAGATGCGTGTCGCGACGCGCCGTGATCGCACGCAGGTCGTCGATGCCGTGGGTGTGATCGGCGTGGAGGTGCGTGAAGAGCACGGCGTCCACACGGGTGATGCGAGTGGCGAGGAGTTGAAGCCGCAGCTCGGGGGGCGTGTCGATCAGGATGACCGCACCGCCGTCCGTCTCGACGACGGCGCCGACGCGAGTGCGCTTGTCCCGTGGGTCGGTCGAACGGCAGACTTCACAGCCGCAGCCGAGCTGTGGAACGCCGAAGCTCGTCCCCGTGCCGAGGAAAGTGAGCTTCACCGTCGGCGTGCCGCCGCCCGGCGTACTCTCATACCGTCTCGACCTTCAGGAGATTCGTCGTGCCGGGCACGTCGAACGGTACACCGGCCGTGACGACGACACGGTCCCCCTCGCGCGCCAGTCCACGTGCCCTGACCGCGTCGAGCGCGAGCTTCACCATGTCGAAATAGGTCTCGGAGTGCGCGACGAGACACGGGATCACGCCCCAGACCAGCGCGAGCTGCCGGTAGGTGCGCTCCTGGTCGGTGAGGACGAGAATGGGCACACCGGGCCGGTGCGACGCGATGATGCGCGCCGAGAAGCCACTCTTGGTGAAGACGATCAGGCAGGGCGCGCCGAGGCTGCGCACAGCGGATGTCGCCGCGGCGGCGATCGCCATCTCCGTCGGCAGCGCGGTCACGGCGGGAGTGGAACGCGCGTCCACGCCGACGATCGCGGGCTGCTTCTCGATCTCGTTGATGATGCGCGCCATCGCCTCGACCGCGAGAAGGGGGTACTGTCCAGCCGCCGTCTCGGCCGACAGCATCACCGCATCGGTCCCGTCGAGGATCGCGTTGGCGACGTCGCTCGCCTCGGCGCGCGTCGGACGCGGGTTGTTGATCATCGACTCGAGCATCTGCGTCGCCGTGATGACGGGGCGCCCGAGACGGTTGGCGAGCGAGATGATCCGCTTCTGCGCGAGCGGGACTTCCTCGAACGGCAGCTCGACGCCGAGATCGCCGCGCGCGACCATCACCGCGTCGGAGGCGTGGATGATGCTTTCGATGTTGTCGAGCGCGGAGTCCTTCTCGATCTTCGAGACGACGAGCATGTCCTTCGGGATCTTCGTCCGCAGCTCGGCGATGTCCGCCGCGCGCCGCACGAAGCTCAGGGCGAGGTACTCCAGCGCGTGCTCGTTCGCGAACGCGACGTCAGCCCAGTCCTTCTCGGTGATCGAGGGCGCGCTGACGGCGACGCCCGGCAGGTTCATCCCCTTGTGGCTCTTGATGCGGCCCCCGTGCAGGACGCGGCAGTGCACGCGCGTGCCCGAGACGTCGAGGGTCACGAGCTCGATCAGCCCGTCGTCGACGAGGATGCGATCGCCGACCTTCACGTCCTTGCACAGCCCTTCGTACGTCGTCGGGAACTCGTCACCCGTCGCGTCCTCGCCGGCGACGAGCACGATGTCCTGACCGTCCGTGACCTCGCGGGGCACGTCGAGATCGCCGATGCGGATGCGAGGCCCCTGCAGATCGCCCAGGATGGCAACGGGACGACCGAGGTCGGCCGCGGTCGAGCGGACCAGCTCCACGGTGCGTGCATGCTGCTCGTGCGTGCCGTGGGAGAAGTTGAGCCGAGCCACGTTCAAGCCGGCTTCCATGAGGCTACTCAGCGTCTCGCGCGACGCGGTGGACGGGCCGAGCGTGCAGACGATCTTGGTGCGCGGAAAGGGCACGGGGCGAGGTTCGGGAGTGTCGGGGACGGGCGGCGTCGGAGGGGACGGGAGCCCCGCGCCGCCCGGGATCGGATCAGCGACTGGAGACCATGTCGCGTCCGAGGGCTGCGCTCTTCCGTTCGAGACCCGCAATCAGCGAGTCGAAGCTCTTCTGGAAGCTCGCGAGCCCGTCGCGCAGCAGCTTGTCGGTGACGTCGTGGAAGTCGATGCCGACGGCACCGAGATCGGCGATCGTGCGCTCGGCGGCCGAGAACTGCGCGTCGACCGTACGCGCTACCTCGCCATGATCGCGGAACGCCTCGATCGTGGCCGGAGGCATCGTGTTCACCGTGTCGGGCCCGATCAGCTGCTCGACGTAGATCACGTCACGGTAGGCGGGATTCTTCGAGCTCGTGCTCGCCCAGAGTGGCCGCTGCAACTTCGCCCCGGCGGCCTTGAGTGGGGCCCACCGCTGTGAGGAAAACTCCTCGCGAAAGAGCTTGTACGCCAGTTGCGCGTTGGCGATGGCAGCTTTGCCGCGCAACCCGAGGATGTGGTCACGCTGCGTCCCCGACGCGGCGGCAGCGAGGGCATCGAGCCGCTTGTCGATCTCGGTGTCCACGCGGCTCACGAAGAAAGACGCGACCGAGCCGGCGCGGTCGATCGGCTTGCCGGCGCGCAGGCGATCCTCGAGGCCTGCGAAGTAGGCCTCGATCACGCGGTGATGCGCCTCGATGGCGAACAGCAGCGTGATGTTCACGTTCATCCCCGCGGCGATGAGCTGCCGGACGGCGGTCGCCCCTTCCGACGTGCCAGGCACCTTGATCATCACGTTCGGGCGCCCGACCATCGACCAAAGGCGCTCTGCCTCGGCGATCGATGCATCGGCGTCGTTCGCCGCGGCAGGGGACACCTCGATCGAGACGTAGCCGTCGGCGCCATTCGTCCGCTCGTAGACCGGCATGAACAGGTCGCAGGCATCACGGACGTCGGTCGTCTCGACCAGCTCGAAGAGCTCGAGCGCCGTCATCCCCGCGGGCGCGGCCGCGAGTTGATCGTCGTACTCGTGCCCTTCGGCGAGAGCCTTCTCGAAGATCGTCGGGTTCGACGTCATGCCGGTCAGCGCATCGTCCTGGATACGGCGTTGGAGATCGCCATTTCGCAGGATCGAGCGGTCAATGAAGTCGAGCCAAATCGACTGGCCGGCGTCGTGCAGCCGCTGGAGGCGATTCTCGGGCATGGTGTCCATGGGAAGACGTCGAGGGCGCTCAGGGGTAGCTCGCGGAATATAAATCGGCGCGCGACCGAACGGCGGTTGGAGGCCGCAGCGCGTCGGCAATCGTGGCAGTCGCGGCGCGCAATGGCAGACGCGCGCCTGCATGTGGCTGCCGACACGGCAAACACACGACGAAAATGGCAGCGATTCCGCTGTGGGCTTTCGTGGCGAGGCAGGCGATCGGCGTACTTCGCGTCCGATCACGTGCCTCGAGCGCCTCGAAGGGTTCACGCGCCAAGCGTGGTGCGCCTTCTATAGCAAAGGTGCTGTCCCGCCGCTGCGTGACACAGTATGCCTGGGGAGGTGGCCGAAGGTGGCCCGAAAGAGGGGAGGAACATGCGTAGCTCGCAGATCGACCCCCTTTTCTTCGCTGTTTTTTCGCACTCACGGCACGCGGTCTGCCATTCCCCGAGTCCGGCAGCAGGCGGCGATTCTCGCCGCACCCGCAACCTCGCCCGCGGGACGACGAAAACTGGGCGAAGGCGACGGAGGACAAGGATGAAGACTCGGAACTCAGCGTTGTGTGCACTCGGCCTCGCAGCCGCCATCACCCTTGGCGGCGCCGTGACGGCTGCGGCTCAGGACACCACTCGAGCGCGGTCGCAGACCCGTATCCCGGTTCGGAAGGAGCAGCCGGTGGCCGCGCCGCCCAGAGTGGACACCGTCACGGTCACGCGGACGGACACCGTGGTCCGCACGCGTACGGATACCGTCACGGTCACGCGGGTCGACACGGTGACTCGGATCGAGGAGCTGCCGCTGCAGCCCCTGGGTACATGGCAGTTCGGTATTGGCGTTGGTGGAGCGCTGCCAACGGGCGACTGGCGTAACGTTGTGAAGGATGGGTACGACATTCACGCGCACGTCGGATGGTTCCCGGGTGCGAGCGTGTTCGGAATTCGCCTCGATGGCGATTACGTGGCGATGGGTGGACGCGAGACGGATTGCTCGGCCTGCCCGGGCGCGAAGCTGTTCTCGGCCGGGCTCGATGCAGTGCTTCGCTTCCCGCTCGATCGGAAGAGCCCGATCAACCCGCAGATCTACTTCCTCGGCGGCGCCGGTCTCGACTGGTTCCAGGATTTCACGCCGTATCGCACGACCGAGAGACCCCCGGTCATCGTGACGGCGGGAGACAACACGTTCATCGCCACGGGCACCCAGATCGGCGGTGCGGTCGTTGTCACCACCACGCAGCTGAACGACGACAGCAGCAACGAGTGGCACTGGGACTTCGGTGGTGGAGTCCAGCTCGGCAAGTTCTTCATCGAGTCGAAGTACGTCGCGATCAGCACCGAGAACAAGAACTCCGCGTACGTTCCGATCCGCATCGGCTACAACTTCTAATTGCGGTCGTGAGGTGTTGTGCTGCGGAGGGCGTGAACTTCACGCCCTCCGCAGTGTAGTTTTCAATCATGCTGCGCCCCTTGTATCGACCCATCTGGCTGAGCTCGCTGCTGCTCGCCACCGCGACGAGCCTCGCATCCGCCCAGGGCGTCGAGGTCACGCACGACACGACGAGCGACTCCGCGCCGGCAGCGTCCGCGCAGCGGGAAGGTCGCAACTGGTTCGTCTCGCTGATGCGGAGGATCGGCCGCCGCAGTGACGACACCGTCGCCACGGCAGGCGCGTCGAACATCGCGCCCGTCGACAGCGCGACCGCCGGCGGTGACGTTGCGGCCGTCCCCGAAGCCGCCGTCCCGGCGCGCCGCGCCGAACGGAACTTCAAGTCGCGCAAGGACAGCCTCGAGTGGCGCGCCGCGCGGGCCGTCGCTCTCCACTCGTCGGGCTATCGCATCATCGTGGACCTGTTCGCACGCGAGCTGTACGTGCTCGATCGCGACGATACGCTGCGCGTCGCGCCGGCAGCGACGGCGATGAATGCGACGCTGTCATACGGTGGGCGGACCTGGCGCTTCGAGACACCCCGCGGCGTGCGGGTCGTGCGCGGCAAGGACAGGGATCCCGTGTGGACGCCACCCGAGTGGCACTTCGCCGAGGTCGCCGTGGAGCATGGACTCAAGCTGCGTTCGATGTCTGCCGGACAGCGGATACGCCTGAAGGACGGTACGATCCTGACGTCGAAGGGCGACGAAGTCGGCATCATCCGACCGGACTCGAAGACGTTCGTGCCGCTGGTGCTCGACGAGCACGTCGTGTTCGACAACACGCTGTTCATCCCGCCTCAGGGCACCAAGCACCGCTCGATCCAGGGGGAGCTTGGCCACTATCGCCTCGACCTCGGCGACGGCTATCTGCTGCACGGCACGCCGTACGCGCGGTCGATCGGCGCCGCCGTCACGCACGGGTGCGTCCGACTCGCCGACGACGATATCGAATGGCTGTTCGAGAACGTGCCGGTAGGCACGAAGGTCTACATCTACTAGAAGACCTGGCTCAGAAACGGGGAATGGCCAGTCCGCCCGCGTCCTCGTAAAACTGCACACGGCCCGGCGCGAAGCGCTTCGTGAGCAGTATGATCTGCCCGGTATGCATGGAGAAGTGCTCGACGACATGGTACAAGGCGTCGAGCACGTTCACGTCGCGACCCTGAATTCGGCGCGCCTCGCCGAGCGACCGCTCGTCGAGCGACGCCAGCACGGTGTCCGCGTCATGCAGCGTCGCGAGCAAACCGGACATGAGCTCGGACGCTCGGCCGCCTTCGCGGGCATCGAACTCCGCCCGCCGCTGCCGAGCGTCGGGGGCGCCGCCGACACCACTGACGATCCATTGGCGGACGTTCCCGGACAGATGCAGCAGCAGGTTGCCGATGCTGTTTTCCGACGCGTCGTCGCGCCGCCAGAGCATCTCCTCGGGGAGCACGTCGAGGCAGCGCTGGATCTTGCTCGGATATTCACGCGCGAGGTAGTGGCGCGACTTCTCGATGAAGGCCTGAGCGACGTCCATGTGGACGCAATCTACGGCACGCGCCGAAGATTTCCTGCGGTCAGCGCGTACTCGTCGTCGGCGGTCATGAGGGCGATGTCCACGACGATCGAGCGCGGATAGCCGTACGTGGGATCGTAGCGCACGTCCACGCGCTCGACGTGCTGCGCGAGCCGCTGCTGTACGTCCTCGAACAGCTCGTCGACGCGAGGCCAGACGCTGAATGTCCTTCCTGCCGGCTGCCCATCCCGTGTGCGCGTGACGGAGGCGATCGCATCCTCCCGCACGACGATGTGTACCTGCTCCGTCGACTCGGTCGGGCAGAAGCAGGTGCGCTGAAAGTCGAACTCGTAGTCGTGAATCCCGGCGCTCTCCCAGCGTTGGCGGTTGCGCATCAGCTCGAGCTCCTCGCTCGTGCGCGACGAGGTGCCAGTGATCGAGCAGCCCACGAGGGCGGCGAGCAACATCCCGACGGCACGGGTCTGCAGGATGCGCCGCACGTGCGACATCGCTGGCTCGGCACGACGTTGAGGGAGGCTCATGCCGGGCACAACCCGACGGCCCCAACGAGCGTCACCCCGTTCGATCGGAGTGACCGAGCGCGCGCTCCGGAGCGACACGATCGCGAACGAGCTGCTTGAGCTCCTTCAGCTCCGGGAAGCGGCCCTCGGCCGCGCGCGACCAGACGACGGCGTCGTCGAGCTCCACCAGGAAGACGCCTTCGGGGCCAGGGCGCAGGGCGACTTCGGAGAGCTCGCGCTCGAACGTGATGAGAAGCTCCTGGGCCATCCACGCCGCGCGCAGAAGCCAGCGGCACCGGGGACAGTACGTGATCCGGACGCTCGGCACGTGCCGCGCGAGCTACGGCTTGATCTGGACCGGCGTGCCGTCGGGCACGGCGTGCCAGAGCTCCTCGATCTCCTGGTTGGACAGGGCGACGCAGCCGTTGGTCCAGTCGTTCTGAATGTGCTTCTTCCCCGCCTCGCTGTACTCGAGCGGGAGGCCGTGGATCATGATGTCTCCACCCGGATCGACGCCGAGGGCGGCAGCGCGTGCGCGGTGGGCATCGTCGGGATACGAGATCCGAAGCGCGAGGTGAAACTTGCTCGCCGGGTTGTGGGCGTTGATGTAGAACAGCCCCTCGGGCGTCTTCTGATCGCCGGCGCGTTCCTTGTCGCCGACCGGCTTGCTGCCGAGTGCGATGAAGTAGGTGCGGATCGGAACGCCCCGGTTGAACAGGACGAGCGTGCGCTCGCGCTTGAACACCACGATGCTGTCGGCGGCGGCGGGCGGGGGCAGCCGGAATCCCGCCAGCGGGATGGGAACCGCGTAGAGCGGCTCGAATCGATCCGAGGTCCTCACCGACACGACGGTGCGCGGATCGACGCGCGTAGTCGTGGCGACGTTGCGGGGATCGGCCGGCGCTGTGGCGACCGCGTCGGCGGGTGCGAGAGTCGGAGGCTTGGGTACGGCAGAATTGACCGACGACGCCCGCGCAGGCGAATCCTTGGCCGCTGCTCCCGGCGAGGCAGGTGAATCCTTGGCCGACGTGCCGGTCGGGGTAGCGACCGCCACCGATTTTTGTACCGCGGGTGCAGGAGCTGCCACAGCCGGCGCGACGGCGACCGCCTGCTGAATGAGGGTAGTGTTGTGCGATGCCTCGGCTACGCTCCCCATCATCGGCTTGGCCACGAAAGGAGCGAGCGCCGTGACTGGACGCATCGTGAGCACGACTTCGGGCGCCTTCTGCGTCGGGACGGCGATCGCTGGCGCGGGAAGGCTCGAGAGCGTGGTATCCTGGCGCGCCGTGCCCGGCTTGGCAGCGACGCGAACGCTGTCAGTGGGAATCGGCGAGGCGGCCAGAAGCGTAACCAGCAGGGCGAGCAGCATCAACGCGGCGCAGAGGAGAGAGGTTGTACGCTGAACGAGGACCGCTGTTCCACACCGGCCTTCGAGGCAGTGACGATCGAAGGCGGGGCGGGTCTCGACGGATTGCTGCGCACTACAATTCTCACCGATGGACCCCCGTAACGCCAGTCCAGACAGATGTCATAAACATTCAGCTTTCGTGCCGAAACGCGCCGGCGATCCGCGAGGCGGCGTAGCGCGTCTCCACGAGTGTCCGAGTCTTGCAGGTGGGCCGCGCGGCGGTGTCAGCGTCCCTGATCGAACAGCACGTCGACGGGGATCGACTTCGCCTTGAGGCGATCGATGTCGCCGTGGAGCGTTGCGTCGATCGTGCCCATCTCCGCGTTCAGCGCGCCGACGCCGGCATAATCGCCATCTCCCTGGAGCACCAAAATTTTCCGTGACAGCGAGTCGCTGGCGGCGCGCATCCGCGCGAGATCGACGCGATACTTCCCGTCGGCGCCACGCGCGAATGCGCCATGCCGCTGCAGGAAGTTGAAGGCGACGACGTTCGCGCGGCCGTGGGCATCGGACGCACCGAAGCGCACGGAGCGGAAGAGGCTCGCGAGGAAGGTGACGTAATTGTCCTCGATCGATTTCTTCCCCATCTCGCCCTGCGCGTTGAGCTGGCGCAGCATGTAGAGCCCGAGGATGTCCGCCTTGCCTTCCTCGAGCGCACCGTAGCGCTCCTTGAGTGCCGCGCGCACGGTGCCCTTGCCGTCGAGCGTGTTCTTGATGCCCAGGCCGTGCGCCACCTCGTGGAACATCACGTTCTCGAAGAAGGCGTCGAAGGTCACTCGCGGCAGCTGATCGGAGGCGATGAGCTCACGAGCGATCGGCACGAGAATGCGATCGAACTTGGCGCGCACGGCGTTCTTGAGCTGAAGCCGGCGAGCCCCCTTCTGCAGTTGTACCACTTCGTCGTTCGGCAGGTTGATCGCGATCGTCTTCACGCCGGCGTTCGCCTGTCCCGACACGTAGAGGACATCGTATGCGTTGAGATCCGCGTCGGTGCCTGGGCGCTCGCGCTTGTAGGCGTCGGGAACGGGAATTCCGCGCTGGAGTGCGGGGAGCATCGTCGCGTACTTCGCGAGCCGCCTGCTCCACGTGAGGTCCTTCACCAGCACGAACGACTCGGCTGCGGTCTTGTAGCCGAACAGCTCATCCTCGTAGCTCTCGATCGGCCCGAGCACGATATCGAGTCGATTGCGCTTCATGTCCATCCACGCCATGTCGCTCGGCCGATACCGGTCGGTGACGAGCGCGGTCGCCAGCAGCTGAAGGTACCGGCGTAGACCCGGATCTTCGGCGAGAGCGGCGGCGGCGCGCAGCTTCGCCGCCGCGCGCTCATTCTGGACGGCGAAGTACTTCGAGTAGGGAATGATCGAGAGGCGGCCCGACGGGTCGCGGCGGATCATGGTATACCACGACTTGAGGCTGTCCGCGCGTGTGCCCCCCGCCTGGACCTCGCGCTCGAACTCCTCCTTGGTCATGCCGCGCGGGTAGAAGTTGGCGCCAGCGGGCTTCGGCCCCACGCCGGGAACGAAGGGGGCATTGTCCTCCAGACGGTTCCACGGGCCCACCATGACGTCCGCCAGGCGCCGCGCGGCGGGGTCCTTGATCGACGAGAGCACGGAATCGCGCGGGCCGACCACCTGGACCCAGAATATGTCGTGCATCTCGCGCGCGGCGTCGATCAGGAGCGGCAGCATACGACGCTCGTTTCGCGAGAGGGAGGCCGTGTCCGCCTCGAGCTTCACGGTCGTGAATTTGGCGAGTACCTCCTCGGGACCGGCCGAAATGGTCGCTGTCGGTGAGACCGGCATCGGCGTCGGTGTAGGCGGCGTCGGCGTGGGCCGACGCGGCGCGTCGGGACGGCCGTTCGTGTTCCAGTGCGGCGCGACGCCGTCGGCGAGGAGGCGCGCCGCAGTCGCACCGGCGCGGATGACCGCGGTCATGTGTGGGATGTCCACGTGCGCGAGATCATCACTCGGCTGGTGGTAGTCCGCGTGCATGTTGTATGACGACAGCGTGTGCGCTGGTACTCCGAGCCGAGCGAATGCGATGTTGTCGCTGCGCTCGAAGAACTGCTGGTCGGGACGCTTGTCGGGGCCGATGGGAAGGCCGGCCCGCGCGAAGGTCTCGCCCATGGTCGAGCGCTCGAAGCCGGTGAGCCACGCGCGTCCCGGGCCGCCGGCGAGCGAATCGGGACGCCCGATCATCTCGATCTCGAGGTTGGCGCTCATCTGCGCGACGGGAACGACAGGATGCCGGAGATACCAACGTGTGCCGAGCAGACCCACCTCCTCGCCCGTCGTCGCCGCGAAGATCACGGTCCGACGGGGAGGCGGTCCGGCCTTCAGGGCGCGCGCGATCTCGAGCACCGCCACGACGCCCGACGCGTCGTCGTCGGCGCCATTGTAGATCGAGTCTCCGTTCACCGCGCGGCCGATGCCGAGGTGGTCGTAGTGCGCGTCGATGAGCACGGCCGAATCGCGGACGGCGGGATCGGTGCCGCGCAGCACTCCGACGACGTTGACCGACGGAGGCCGCCGAGCCGCCGGGAGGGTGTCGAGCTGGGCGAAACCCTCGAGCAGGACGGGGCGGCTCGCGCGTCCAGCGTCGACGAGCGCGATCGGGACGCGCTGGAAATAGCCGCTGTCGCCCGCCGGCTCGAGTCCGATGCGGCGCATCTCGGCGGCAATCACCGCCGCGGCCCGCGCCGAGCCCCGCGACGCCGTCATGCGCCCTTCCAGCGAGTCGTCGCTGAGCGCACCGACGAGCCGACGCACGTCGCGCTCGGCGACCGCGCCCGCGGAACCTGCCGCGGAGTGTGCGTCACCGCCGGAAGCAGAAGACATCGGCGCCGAGCACGCGAATGCCGTGAGAAGCACCGCGGCGCCGAGCACGGCCAGTGGACGAACGACGCATGGCGAGGTGTGCATGAGTGACGCGATGGATCGGGTGAAGTGACGCACGATCTTCGTGCATTGAATATCGCCGTGGGCGCGGTGCGCGCCACGGCCGACCGCACGATGATCGATGTGCGGACGTCGAGAGGCGTCCTGTCCGGATCCAGTCATCGTCGAGTCACCTCTTACCGTGTCGTTCGATGCATCGCTACACTCGCCCACTGCTTCTGCTGCTGCTGCTCGCCGCGATTCCGCTCTTCACACTGGAACGAACCGCGCGAGCGAACATTCCGGCCGAAGGGCTCACGCTGACGGCGAGCCTGAGCGAGAGAACGCTGACCGTGAGGCGCGGCTCGGAGACGGTGAAGGTGTACGACATCGCCGTCGGCAGCGGCAAGCACCCCACCCCAACCGGCAGCTACGCGATCCGCCGGATGGTGTGGAATCCGGCGTGGGTGCCGCCCGACCAGCCGTGGGCCAAAGGGAAGAAACCGCAGGAGCCGGGCGATCCAGACAACCCGATGAGAACCGTGAAAATGTTCTTCCGGGAGCCGGCGTTCTACATCCACGGAACGGACGCCGTGGGGTCGCTGGGGCGTGCCGCCTCGCACGGTTGTCTGCGGATGGATCCCGGCGATGCCGGCGAGCTCGGTCTGATGGTGATGGAAAATGGAGGCGTGTCGCGCGACTGGGACTGGGTGAAGGGGATCCTGCACCTCGGCGAGGAGCGCTGGGTGAGTCTTCAGCGGCCGGCGCCGCTGACGATCGTGCCGTGATGCGCGGGTGCGCGGGCGCGCGGGCGCGTAGCGGGCACGTGAGTTGCCCTTCTCGAGCGGCGCAGCGCTCCCTTTTCCGGAACCTCACATGAGCTTTCTCACCTGGATCATCGTCGGGCTCATCGCCGGCGTGCTTGCCTCGCTGGTGATGGGCGGCACCGGGTACGGTCTGATCGGCGACATCATCATCGGCATCGTCGGGGCGTTCGTCGGCGGATGGCTGTTCAGCAGGCTGGGCGTCAGCTCGCCGTTCGGCGGGCTGCCGGGGGTGATCTTCACCGCATTCATCGGCGCCGTGGTGCTGTTGTTCCTGCTGCGATTGCTGAGGCGAGCGACGATTAGGTGAAGTGGGTTGGTAGGCAGTGGCTCAGTGGCTGAGTGGTTAGTGGTTAGAGGTTGTGTGGTGAGTGGTGAGTGGAAACGGCCTCGGGAAGCATCTGCCTTCCGAGGCCGTTTTATCTAGACCACTCAGCACCAACCACCAACCACCAACCACCAACCACCAACCGCTTCACCGCTTCACCGCTTCACCGCTTCACCGCTTCACCGCTTCACCGCTTCACGTATACGTCCTGATCCACGATCTCCATGTAGCCGCGCAGCTCGGCGGGGGCGGTGAATCCGTGCCGTGCGTAGAGCGGCCCCGCGTCGCGCGTGATCAGCGCAAAGCGCCGCAGGCCCTGGAGCTGCGGATGCTGGAGGATGCTCTCCACGAGCCAGTCGCCGAGACCGCGGCCCCGGCGCTCCTCGACGACGAAGACATCGGCAAGATAGGCGTAGGTGGCCATGTCGGAGATGACGCGCGCGAACCCGACCTGTGCGTCCTGCTCGAACAACCCGAAGGCGATCGAGCCGGCGATGGCACGCACGACCACATCGCGGGGGATGCCCTTCGCCCAGTAGGTGTTCGAGAGCACCTGGTGGATCAGGTCGACGTCGAGTCGCGCGCGATCGGTGGAAACGAGCAGGTCGCCGCGGCGCCGCTCGAAGACCGGATCGTTCATGGTGCCATGCGCGACGTCTGCCGTGTCAGTCGGCCGACGTGAAGGTGATGTCGGTGTCGATCGGCTTGCCGTGGCGCCAGACGCCCGTTCCCGATCGCGGGGGCGTGACGACCTCGAAGCGCACCTCGAGCAGTTGCGGCTCCGCCGAGAAAGTGGGTCGCAGATCCTCGAGCACCGCGGTGTATGCCTGCTCGTGATCGCGCGCCGTAACGATCCCGACGTGAATGGGATGCGCGAACCGCTGCATCTCCATGGCGCCCGGCATCTTTTCGGCGATGTAGTACACGTAGGTCTGCATCGTCATTGATTGGAGTTACGCTGGATGTCTCGGGACCATCGCACAGACGCGCGGGCAGGTGATCACCTGCCCGCGCGTCCGATGATATAGCTGGAAATCAGGTCGTCGGCCAGCGTTACTGGACGGCCACCAGCTGGATGGTGAAGACGAGCACCGAGTTGGGAGGGATCACCCCTGCCCCGTTCGTCCCATACGCGAGTGACGGCGGCACGATCAGCTGCCGCGTGCCACCGACCTTCATGCCTTGCACTCCTTCGTCCCAGCCCGCGATGACCGCCGGCGGGTTGGTCCCGATCGTGAAGGAGTACGGAGTCGAAGGCGAGGAGAGCTCTTCGATCTTCTGGCCGGTGGGAAAATACAACGCGTAGTACGTGCTCACGCGCGAAGTGCTCGTCGCGGTAGCACCGGTGCCCGTGACGAGGTCACGGTAGTACAGCCCCGTCGCGGTCTTGGTGGACTTGGAGAGATCGACGTTGAGGCTCGTCGCGAACGTCGTCTGCTCGATCGGAACGAGCGGATACGTGTTGGTGCCGTAGTCCGTGCCCGAAAGGCACGCCGTGAAGGCGATCGGAAGGAGAGCGAAGGCAAGTCGGCGAAGACGCATGTGCAAGCGGGGAGATCGATGGGGGGGGAAGCGTACTCTACATCCTTGATGGTACCCCCGGAGACCTGCCGGGGTCCCGCGCCGTCACGTGCTCTGCTCCCGATCGCGTCGCACCAGGACGCGCCTTCCCTTGATCGTCGTCGCGCGCAGGGTGCCGATGACCTCGTCGGCGATCTCGTCGGGCACTTCCACCAGGGAGAAGCGGTCGGTGATCTGGATCGCGCCGATGTCCCGGGCATCGACGCCGGCCTCATTCACGATCGCCCCGACGAGGTCGGCCGGGCGCACCTTGGATTTGCGCCCCGCCCCGATGTACACGCGTACGACGTTGCCGTCGGCGGTGGCGCGCTCGCGGCGCGCTCGGCGCGGCTTTTCCGGTCCCCTCCCCGCCTGCTGGGCCGATCCCCGATCCCGCGCGCCGCGCGCCGCGTCCGGCCGCAGGGCAGCGGTGGGAATCTCCTGCTCGTCCGCCCCACTCTCCTTCGCGTCGGCCTGCTTCACGGCGGCGGCGGCCACGTCCATGATGTCGAACTCCTGCGCGAGCGAGTCGACGACGACCCGGAAATGGTCCAGATCGCCCGCGAGAATCGTCTCGCGGATCGATGCACGCGTGAGCTCGAGGCGTCGGGCCCGCAGGTCCGCCACCGTAGGCACGGCGGCGATCTCGATCTTCTGCTTCGTCTGCTGCTCGATGTTTCGCAGCAGTCGATGCTCGCGCGGCTCGGCCAGCGTGATGGCGACACCTTCCCGACCGGCGCGACCGGTGCGGCCGATGCGGTGCACGTACGCTTCCGCGGCGCTGGGGACGTCATAGTTCACGACGTGCGACACATGCTGCACGTCGAGCCCGCGTGCGGCGACGTCCGTCGCGATGAGCAGGTCGGCCGAATTGGCGCGGAACTTCTTCATCACGCGGTCGCGCTGTTCCTGACTGAGCCCGCCGTGCAGCGCCTCGGCGCGATAACCGCGGCCGTTGAGCGATTCCGCCAGCTCGTCGACTTCCGTGCGGGTGCGGCAGAACACGATGGCGGACGTGGGGTTCTCGACGTCGAGCACGCGGCCGAGCGTCGCCACCTTGTGTGCGCGCCCGACGATGTACGCGACCTGACGCACGCGCGGCGCCGTACCCGACGGCACGACCTCGCGATCGATGCGTACGCGCACCGGATCCTTCAGGTGTGCCTCGGCGAGCTGCGCGATGCGCGCTGGAAGGGTTGCGGAGAAGAGCGCCGTCTGGCGTTCCTGGGGAGTCGCCTGGAGGATCGCCTCGAGATCCTCGGCGAAGCCCATATCGAGCATCTCGTCCGCCTCGTCGAGCACGACGACCTTTACCGAATCGAGGCGCAGGGTCTTGCGGCGGATGTGGTCGAGCGCGCGACCAGGGGTCGCGACGACGACGTCGACGCCGCGCTTGAGCATGCGCAGCTGATTCTCCATCGACGCGCCGCCGTAGATCGGGAGCGCGCACACGCCGAGCGACTTGCCGTACTTGTGCACCGCTTCGGCGACCTGCATCGCGAGCTCGCGCGTGGGGACGAGGATCAGCGCCGCCGTGCGCTCGCGCGGCTCGGCGTCCGGCGCGACCAGGTGCAGCAGCGGGAGCGCGAACGCGGCAGTCTTCCCTGTTCCGGTGGCGGCCTGGCCGAGCACGTCGCGGCCCGCCAGCAGCGGCGGGATCGCCTCGCGCTGCACCGGCGTCGGCTCCTCGTAGCCGAGCGCCGTCAGCGCATCGACGAGACGCGAATCGAGGCCGAGCGCGGCGAAGCCGGGGCTCTGGTCGGTTGATGCGGGTGCGGCGGCGCGAGGGGTCATCGGACTGGTGCGAGAGACAAACGGTGCGGCGTGACGACTTCGTATCTTAAACGATGCCGAGCGATTCAGCGGTGCCGCCGTTCGAGATCCGACCGTCGTCGATGCAGGGTCTGGGCGCGTTCGCCACGCACCACATCCTCGCCGGCGTCCGGCTGATCGAGTATGCGGGGGAGCGGCTCACCCCAGCTGAGGCCGACGCGCGCTATCCCGACGTCGACGGTGAGCGCCACCACACCTTCCTCTTCGCGATCGACGACGACGTCGTGATCGACGCCGCGGTGAATGGCAACGACGCGCGGTTCATCAACCACTCATGCGATCCGAACTGCGACGCGGTGATCGACGACGGTCGAATCTGGATCGAGACGATCCGCGACGTCGCCCCGGGCGAAGAGCTGGCGTACGACTACGCGTACGTGCTCGAGGAGCGGCATACGCCGGCGGCGAAGCGCCGCTTTCCGTGTCACTGCGGAGCCGCCAACTGCCGCGGGACGATCCTGGCGAAGAAGCGCTGAGCGTTCAGCGCGACTTGCAGAGGTAGTCGAGGGCGAGGGCACCCATCGAGCCGCCGAGCGCGGGCCCGTAGCCCGGCATCTTGTTCACCTTGCGGTCGACGACCTTCGTCTCCTTCGCGTCGCCGTAGTAGACGTTCTCCTTCGCGGCGAGCTTCTTCGCCGCACAGTCGAACGTCGCGCTGGTACGCGAGCTCATCCAGGTGCCCGACGGCGTCTTCACCGGCGTGGTGAACACGACGCGCACCGTGGCGGCGACGAGCGAGCCGGTGCGCTTGACCGACTTGGCGTCGACGTAGACCTGGTTGCCGCTCGAGGTGGCGCCGATCGGCGTCCACTTCTTCTGCATGTGAGCGAGCGCAGAGACGAGAACGAAGGCGACGACGCGTGGGTGCATGGCGCGGAGGGAGAGAGAGGTGCCTACAAGCTGTCGTCGCACGCGCCGCGGCGAAATGGCTCGCGCGGGCGGATCACTCGTGCGCGGCCAGCGCCGTCCAGTAGCGGCCGAGCTGACCGCGAGCCGACATCGAGGCGGGTGTGATCCCCGCGGTACGCCAGGCGTCCGCGCCAGCATCCGTCGCGAGCCGAATCAACGATGCGCTCGCCCCGTAGAGCTCGAGCACCGAGGGACCGAGCGCGTGATAGTGACCGAGCATCCAACGCAACTCGCCGTCGGTCGCACCGCGCCGGGCCCACGCGTCCAGCTCGTCGATCACGAGGCGGATCGTGGCGTCGGGCAACGAGGCGATGCCGCTGTCCGCGGGAGGAGCCATCGCGCCACGCCACACGAGGAAGTAGGCTCGCTTGAGCGCCTCGAGCGCGGAGTCGGCGTCGGCGAAGTGCTCGACGTACGCACTCACGATGGCGGGATATTCGCCGTACAGGCCGGACCGCTCGATCTGCGCATCCCGCTCCTCCGGAGTCCCGGTGGAACCACGCACGCTCGCGAGCACGGCATCCTCCCAGCCCGCGAGCGAGGCGAGACCGAGCATCAGGTCAACCGCCTACGAGACGCACCGGCGTGCCCCATGGATCTCGGACAAGCCACTCCTCGGCCTCGCGCGACACGGTGTGACCCGCCGCTTCCAGACGCTCCGCGACCACGCGGGCGTCGTCGACCGCGGGCAGCACGATGCGCCATTCGAGCAGTCGCGCGTCGTGTTCCGAGGCCGGCGCTGCGCGTCCTGCCCACGTATTCACGCCGAGATGATGGTGATAGCCGCCCGCCGAGAGAAAGAGGGCTCCGGGGTACGAGGAGACGACGCGGTCGAGACCCAGGGCATCGTGGTAGAACCGCGACGCGGTCTCGATGTCGCCGACGTGGAGGTGGACGTGACCCATCACCGTGCCGCGAGGCATCCCTGTCCACGGCTCGTCCTTTCCCGCCGCGAGCACACCGGCCATGTCGAGTGGATCGCTGGCCATGGCGAGCTCCCCATTCGCGATCCGCCATTCCGACCGCGGGCGGTCGCGATACACCTCGATGCCCAGACCGTCGGGGTCGCGCAGGTAGAGCGCCTCGCTCACCAGATGGTCGGACGCGCCGATACGGACGTCGATTCGCGCGGCGTGCGCCAGAAAGCGGCCGAGAGCCGCACGATCCGGGACGAGAATGGCGAAGTGGTAGAGTCCGAGCCGACTGTTGGCGCGGATCGGCGCGGTGCCGGCCCGCTCTTCGAGCTCCACCAGCGGCGCAGGCTCGTCAACCGCATGGAGTGAGACGCTGCCGCCGGTTGCGTTCCGAACCTCCAGGCCGAGGATCGACGTGTAGTACTCGATCGAGCGCGAGAGGTCGCTCACCTGAAGGCGCACGTGGCCGAGCCGGAGCGCATCGGGAAGTGGCGCCGGTGCGCGGCCCCTTGGCTGGTGTTCGTGCCCGGCGCCGGCAACCTGTCCTGAGGTGTCTGTCATCGTCCAGAGGGTGGAGGGATGCTGCGTCGCCACTTCCGGATGGTTACCCGCTGGAGGCCGGACCGGCTAGTGCTCCCATGGTTCGCGGGTCGTTCCGGAGAACTGCCGACTGGCGCGTCTCGAGCACGGTCGGTATCGTCGAATCGTTCGGGGCGGCGGCGTCCCGATGGCAGTGCACGATCCGGCCGAGGGCAGGCCGACGAGGGCATCGTGATCTCGGATGCCCAGTCCCACGGGAACGCGATGTCGATATCGAGCGAGGAGCGACGCCGGACCGAAGCGGCACTCGTGCGCGCGATCGACGTGAGCCCATACGTCGGCGCCGAGAGGACGCGCTCGGCAATCTGCGCCTATGTCGACGTGCTCGCCGACGACGGGCTGCTACCGGAAGCGGTCGTCATCGCGCTCAAGTCGACGCTCAGCAGAGCTCACTCGCTCGATCGGCTCGAGCCGGACGCTCGCGAGGAGGCGCGCTCGGCGCTCGTGTCGGCGTGCATCCAACACTACTTCGCACGTCGAATACCGGACGACGTCCGGTTCACGAAGCCGCGAGCGCTGCGGTTGGTCAAGGATGAGCGGGACGCGAGCGTCGCGCCCGACCAGCGATCACGGCCAGCCAACCCGCCGCGGTAGCCAGCGCGGTACGGCCGCTCGGTAGCGTTCGTACTCGTCGCCGAAGCGTGCGACGAGACCCGGCTCCTCGAGCAGCAGGAAGTAGCTGTGATTGATCGCCACGAAGAGCAGCAGCCAGCCACCGATCCTCGGGGAATGAAAAAAGAGCGCCTCGCCCGCGAGCATCGTACAGACGGCGGTGATCATCGGATTGCGGACGTGGCGATAGGGTCCCGCGACGACCAGTCGGCGCGTCGGGTCCCACGGCGCGAGCGTGCCGCGACCGACGCGCGCGAAGAGCAGCACACACCACACGAACAGCGCGAATCCCGCAACGAAGAAGAGCGCGCCGACGACATGTCCGGAGGCGACCAGCGCCGCGGGCAGCGCCGCGACCGTCAGCGCATCTCGGGCAACCAGTGCGCGTGGCACCAGCACAACGACCACGAACGGCAGGAGCGCGATCGACAGCAGATGTCGGATCAGCATCGTCGTCATGCGCGCGTTCAGCGGTCGGCGAGTACCCACGCCCGGGCCGGTGCATCCATCGCGGCGGCGATGCGCGCGCCAAGCGTCGGTCCGAGCGTCCGACTGAAGCTCGCGGTGAGATGGTTGTCGTCGGTGAAGACGATCGCTCCGTTCCGAACGACCTGGCAGAGGGGTGCGTCGCACAGCTGATCGTTCATGTCTACGATGCGCACCGGCAGCCCGCGTGCGGCACGATCCTGGGCGGCCACCGCGACGCGGGACACCGACGTCGCGCGGTCGTAGGTGCACGAGCGCGCGAGCAGGAGCTGCGCCGCGAGGCGAGACAGACATGCGGGAACATCGAATTGCGTGTGCGGCACGTCACGCAGCACGATCGTACGGATGCCAGCCGCGGCGAGGCGCGCATACGTCCGGTGTAATCCGCGCTCCCACATCGAGGGCGAGACCTGCCAATCCTCCGATGCCCCGTCGGGTGGCATGTAGTGGTCCCAGCTCGAGAGCACGACGGCAGCCGGGCGCATGGCGACGATGCGCCGCAGCATCGCCTCGCGATAGCGCCCGCACTCGCGGTAGTAGCGCGCGAAGCGCTCGCTTCCGAGCTCCGTCATGTCGGCGACGGGGCAGCCTCCCTTCACCATGACGTCGATACGCCAGCCGTGCTCGCGCCCGGCGCGATCGAGGCCGCCGAGCCAATGCTCGGCGTGCGAGTCGCCGAGCAGCGCGATCGTGGTGGACGCGGTGCGATCGCCGAGCGTACAGGGCGTGCGCGCATCCTCGACGGTGTTGGCCCAGCACTGGTGACGCAGGCGATCGACGCGCGCCGCGGCGAACACTCGCTGCTCGGTGGTGGCGATCTGCTGCTCGGCGCGCCGCATGGCGGCGTGCGCGACCAGCGCCGCGACGACGCTCGCCGCGAGTGCCGCAGGCGCGATCCAGCGATCGGGGATTCGCGAGAACGCTCCACCACGCGCCGGCCGTTCGACGAAGCGGTAGGTGAGCCATCCCAGCACGAGCGCGAGCGCTGTCCACACGAGCCGCCCGCGCACGCCGATCGCCGGGTCGAGCACCTCGCCGAGTCCGACCAGCGGCCAGTGCCAGAGATACCACGCGTAGGACACGCTCCCCAGCCAGCGCAGCGGCTCGGCGCTGAGCGCGCGGGTGAGCGCGCCGTCGGCCGCTCGCGCGCCGCCAGCGATGAGCGCACAGGCGCCAAGCGCCGGGAGAAGCGCCGCCGACCCAGGATACGGCGTCGCGCGGTCGTAGGTCACGACGGCGATGCCGATCGCCGCGAGACCCAGTGCCTGCAGCAGAGTCGCTCCGCGAGCGCCGGCGCTGGCGTCGGATCCCTCGGTGAGGACGAGCGACAGGAGACCACCGAGCGCGAACTCCCAGATGCGCGTCGGCATGCCGAAGAAGGCCCATGGCTGCGCGGTGCTCGTCAGCGCGAGCGAGGCGGCGAGCGAGGCCAGACCAGCGACGGAGATGGCGATCGTGGCCGTACGGCGAGTCGCAGCGGGATCGGCGTCGTCGCGCTGAAGGATGGGCACGAAGACGACGAGCAGCAGGGGCCAGACGAGGTAGAACTGCTCCTCGACGGCGAGCGACCAGGTGTGGAGCAGCGGGTTGTCGCTCGAGCCGAAGTAGTTGAGCGCGCCGCGCGCGAACTCGACGTTGCCCGCATGGAGCGCGACGGCTCGCGCCGTGCCAGCGACGAGCGGCCGGTCGATCGGAGCATAGAGGGTGAAGACGATCGCCAGGGTGGCGAGGAGCACGACCAGCAGCGCTGGAAGGAGCCGGAGCGCGCGCCGACCGTAGAACTCGGCCAGGCTGACGTCGCCGGTCGCCTCGCGCTCGCGCACGAGCAGCCCGGTGATGAAGAACCCGGACAGCACGAAGAACACGTCCACGCCGACGAAGCCGCCGGCGAGAGCGGGCGCGCGAGCGTGAAAGAGCACGACGAGAAGGATCGCGATACCACGCAATCCCTCGATGTCGGGACGGAAGGTCGGATGCTGGCCGGCCATGCTCGGTCTACGGAGGCTCGGCTGACAAAGTTGCGGCGTCGCCAGCCACGCGCCGAGCGAAGACGTTGGCGGTCAGAGCAGCAGATCCGTGCGCAGCAACTGACGGGCGTTCCACCATAGCGCGCCGATGACGTTCGAACGCCTGAGCTCGACGCTCGCTTCACCGTGGGTGCCAGGCCGCCAGGCGTCGCCGGCTGCACGACGGACACGGGCCTCCACCTCCCCAGCCGCCCCGAGGCGCGCCACGCCGATGCTCGAGACCTCGCCGACTCGCGACGTCCACGGAGCGCCGGGATCGGCGAAGGAGATCGCGTGCACCACCAAACCCGGCTGCACCCGAGTTGCACCGGCGCCGGCGAGCGCGATACGCAGCTCGACGGAGTCGACCGCCGCCAGCGTGAGCAGCGTGTCACTCGCAGACACTAGGCGCCCGACGATCTCCTCGACGTGCGGAGTGGTGACGATGCCCGACGACGAGGCGCGGAGCACGAGATTCGAGGCGCGACGCTCGAGCCCCGCGAGCCTGGCCTCGGCCGCTGCTCGCTCGGCCGTCAAGCGGCTCGCGTCGCCACTGCGGCCGTTCGAGCGAGCCACCGATTCCTCGAGCGCGAGCGAGTCCACGGTGCGCGTGACCGTGAGGATACCGCGCTCGAGATCGTGATTCACGACGCGCAGCAGCGGTGCACCCGCATCGACGCGCGTTCCCTCGCGCACGAAGATCTGCGCGATGACACCCCGCTCCGCCGAGCTCACGACATGTGCGGCAACCGGTCCGACGACGAACGCGCCCGGGCTCGTGAGTGTCCACGGCACGAAGAGGAGAACGAGCGTCGCGAGCACCGCGGCGATACGCATTGGCCGGCGCATCCGGCGCATCGCGTCGCGACGAGCGCGCACGGCGAGCACGACGCCGCGGACCCCTCCCATGATCCGTCCGCGCAGCAGCACGGCGAGCACGAGGGACGTGATGATACCGCCGAAGACGCCGAACGCCTGCCGCGACCAGCCGACGACGAGCACGGCGACGAAACCGAGGAGCAGCGTCGTGTAGACCATCGACGCGGCACCGTAGATCAGAAAGACGCGTCGCTCACGCGATGTCGCCGGCGGCTCGGGGACCTCGAGCCGAAGCAGGTAGTGCTGCAGCCACCACCGGAAGTGCGCGACCGCCCGCAACCGGAGGTTGGGAATCTCCATCCAGTCGGTCAGGGCGAAGTAGCCATCGAGTGGTAGCAGCGGATTGGCGTTCGTGAGGATCGTGGACGCACCGCCGACGAGCATGGCGGCGACGGCGACGTTCGCCACGAGGGTGTTCGGCGCCGCCGCCCACCACACGATGGCGGCGACACTGGCGACGACGAGCTGGATCCATCCGCCGGCGGCCGTGACCCAGAGTCGCGCGCGACGCTCCGGAAAGCTCCATGCATCGGAGACGTTGCAGTAAAACGCGGGCTGGAAGTAGATCAGCATGAATCCCAGCTCGCGCACCTCACCGCCAAAATACTTGCACGCGTAGCCGTGCCCGAGCTCGTGGATGAGGATGACCGCTGCGCCCGTGACCCAGAGCACGACGACGTTCGCGACGGTGATCGTATGCAGCGAGTACGTGGACGCGAGCGCACTCTTGAACTCGTCCCACCGCCCGTGTAGACGACGAACACGGCGAGTGACACGAGCACGAAGGTCCGGCTGAACATCCAGTCGACGTAGGGAAGCGACCGCGTGAGCATCGCGTCCGGGTCGCCGAACGACCATCGCATCCGCAGCAGCTCGCCGCGAAAGAGCGCGGGTCGGCGCCGCTCGTGGCGCTCCGCGCGCAGGCGCTCGATCTGCAGGGTGGTGCGCTCCTCGAGCGCGCGCTCGAGGAAGCCCGCGTTCGCCATCGTGCGCGCGAAGCTCTCCACGGCCTGCGCCGAGATGCGCATGCCCTCTTCCGCCAGCGCGGCCGCGATCTCGCTCGGCGTGTGCTGGCCGTCGAAGGCACGGAGGACGCGCACTTCGGCCGCGCCGAAGCGGAGGTACTTCTGGGCGGCGGGATCCTTCACGACGAAGCTCGTCTCGCCGCGATAGACCTGCTGGATGATCGAGATGTCCGCGCGCAGACAGGGCGCACCGGGGCGGGCAGGCATGCGATCAGTGCGGCGGCCGTGCGAGCCGCTCCCCCGACGTCAGGCCGCTCAGGATCTCCACTCGTCCGTTGCCGACGTCGCGACCGACGGTGACGGATCGGAGCGTGCTGCGGCCGTTGTCCACGACGACGGCGTAGCCGTCGGACGCGATTGCCGCGCGCGGCGCGGTGACGACGTGTCGCGGCTCGTGGCCGAGTCGAACGGTGACGCTGCTTCCGGCGAGCAGCGCGCCACCCGGGCGCGCCACTGTCGAACCCGGTACCGGCGGAGATGCTGGACGAGTCGCCGACGCGGAGCTGGCGCGCCCCCACCTCGGGCACGCGCACGCGCGCGAACAGTGGAGACGGCTCGGTGACTCGGAAGAGGGTATCGCCCACCTCGACGAACCGACGCGGGCGGGCGAGCCGCGCCGTGACGACGCCGGCAAAGGGCGCAGTCACGCGCGTGAGCTCGACGTCGCGCTGCGCCTTTCGGCGCTGCACCTCGGCCTGTCGAAGCTGGAACTCGACCTGCTCGGAGTCGGCGGCAGTCGCGCCACCGCCCTTCTTGAGCAGGCGCGTGCGCGCCGCCGTCCGCGTCATGCTCTCGTACGCCGCATCGGCGCCGGCGAGCGCGATGGATTGGTCGGTGCTCTCGAGCCGGGCGAGGAGCTGGCCCGCGCTCACGCGATCGCCCAGCTCGGCGTAGAGGCCGTCGATCGTGCCGGCCGACCGGGCGACGACGACCGCGTCGTGCTCGACGTAGAGCTGCGCCGGCAGCTCCAGCGGGAGACGCACGGCGGGGAGCCGGCCTGCTGCGCCGTCGCCGAGCGCGCCTCACTGCCGCACGCCGCGGTAAACGCACAGACGCCGGCGACGGCAGCGCCAGAGAGCAGATAGTTCCAGTTGCTCGTCATGACCAGAATCTCCACCAGGCGAGCCGGGTCGCACGCACAGGAGTGCGGAGGATCCGCCAGAGTGCCGATGCGGGCTCGGTGAGCACGCGCGCGTAGGCAGCCATCCCCGGACGGAGCAGTCCGTCCGGGTTGGCAAATGCGGCGCGCACCGGGAACGACACCGGGCCGGTCGCTGACGCGGAAGTCGCGCCGATGGATGTGACGTGGCCCGTGAAGGTGTGCTGCGGTAGTGCGGCGATGCGCAAGCGCACCTCGTCCCCGACGCGCACGCGAGTGATGTCGCGCTCGTCGACGCCGAACTCCAGCTCGAGCGAATCGGTTCGGCCAACGACGGCCACGAGATCCCCCGCGTCGGCGTGCGAGCCGACCCGCTCTTCGGGGCGCGCCGTGAGAATCACGCCGCGAACCGGAGCGCGGACGAGGCTGGATCGGATCTGCTCGTCGAGCAGATCGGCGTCGCGCCGTAGGACGTCGACACGGAGCCGCTGGAGTCGTTCTTCGGCGGCATCACCACGCGACGCGGCGACGGCCGCCGCGCGCTCCGCCCCGGCCACGGCGGCGAGCGATGCCTCGCGTTCCGCACGCCGTTCGTCGTCGCGCAGATGGGCGACGGGCGCCCCGCGATCGACGAGCATCCCCTCACGCACGAACACGCGGTCGATGAGTCCGGGGAGCGTCGAGCGCACGTCGGCGCGCACGAGCGGGCGGAACACGGGCTCCACGCCCGCCACGCGCATCGGCCAGCGGACGAGCGTGAGCACAGCGAGCGCCACGATCGACGCACCGAGATAGGCGCGGCGACGCTGCGCAGGGAGGTCGAGCCATGCCGCCTTCCTCGCGCTGATCGCGCCGATGGCGCTCGCGAGCGGCACCTGGCGATAGAGCCGCGCATTCCGCACGGCGACGGTGCTCTGGTTGGCGAGGATCGCGGCGAGGTCGCGCTCGCGCGGCGTCGCGAAGTCGGGGCGCGACGCCTCGAACAGCAGGATCCCGACGATCCCCTCCTCGTCCTTGAGGGGGAGATACAAGCCGCTCATCGCACCGTCTCGCTCGAGGTCGTCGCCGAAGATCTGCACGAAGGTGCGTTCGGCGTCGGATCCCGGATCGGAGCGCTCGGAGAGGAAGAACGACTCGCCGACGCCGGCCGCCCAGGCGGCGCGAACGGCGAGGTCCTGAAGCGCCGTATCCTTCGCGTCGACGCCATCGGCGCCGGCAACGGCGCGGATGTCGCAGACCCCGTGCTCGTAGAGCGCGATGGCGCCGCGGTCGAATCTGAGGGCCTTGCTGGCGAGGTTCACGACCGTGCGCAGCACCCGGTCGAGATCGAGGGTGGAGGTGATCTCGCGGCTCATCTCGGTGATGAGGGCGAGTTCCCGCGAGGTCTCGGCAACCGTACGCTCGCTCGCGGCGAGTCGGGTGGCGTTCGCCATCGCCACGCCCGCCGCCATGGTCAGGCGCCGCAGGGTGTCCTTCTCGGCGATCGCAAAGCCACCGTGGGTGGCGAAGGAGCGCGTGACGCGCACCACGGCGACCGTGCGTTCGGCGAGCACGATGGGCGCCACGGCGACCGCGACATCGACCTCGTGGGGGAGGGGCTGCTCTATCTCGTCGGCCGGCACCGCGAGTCCGGTCAATGCCTCGCGGCGGTCGCCGATGGCGCCCCGGCAGTGCAGCTGGCCGGCGCTCGGCACCCAGATGGACGTGCCCTCCACCGGCAGGACCCGGCCAGCCGCGGCGAGGGCCTTTCCGGCGATGGCGCCAGCGTCGTCGGTTGTGAGGAGGTCGAGCGTCGCGTCGAGCAACGCGTCGGTCGCGGGGGCAACCGGGGAGGTGCCGAACGGCGGCGTCGCCGCGAGTGTGTTGGAATCCACGCGTCCCTTCAGGAGCTTCGATCGCGGTGAGCGGCTAACGTGATCGGGGCCGCCGCGGATCGCAAGGTCAAAGCGAGATGGGAAATACGACGTCTGAACGCGATCGCGCCGCGTGAACCATATGGTTCACGCGGCGCGATCTGGGGAGGGGCCCTACAGGAGAATCAGACGAAGACCTTAGGTGCGATGCGGGCTTCGAGCTCCTGGACCGTCAGCTCGATCGCATCGGCGCTCTTTTCGGTCGCGGCCTTCACCTGCTCCTTCTGTTCAGTCGTGAGGTCGATGCGGATGATATCCGTCGGCTTGCTATCAGACATGGATACTCTCTGAGAGGAGGAAACTGGGGGGGCGATGACTTCGCGGGTGAATATTTCGGGCGATCGTGAATACAGCGTGAAAGCGGGGCAGTCCGACGTGAAATGCCAGTCACAATGCCAGGACGATTGCCGAATGTTCACTCGTTGAGGAAGGGCGCGACAGGAGCGATCCGCGCCTCGAGCTCCTGGACCGTCAGCTCGATCGCTTCGGCGGTCCCTCCCGTGGCCGCCTTGATCTGCTCCTTCTGCTCGCTCGTGAGGTCGATGCGGACGATCTCTTTCTCGTTGTTGGACATGGTGTGATCTCGGTAAGAGGGCGGCCGTTCATTCGCGCATCAGAATGCGGTGCCACCGTGAATCCAGCGTGAAAACCCTTTCCGCGATCGTTAGTCGAGGGTAAGTTCGGCGCTCCCCCTGGACCGAGACGATGCCGTCGCTGGTTCTCCGCCTGTGTGGCGAAGTGGCGCTCCAAGCCCCCGATGGGGTGCCCGTTGCGCCGCCGCTCGGCGCGAAGACGCTCGGGCTCCTGGCGTTCCTCGCACTGGAGCCAGGGTCGCGCCGGCGCGAAGAGCTGACCGCGCTGCTCTGGGGGGACTCGCCCGAGGAGAAGGCGCGCGCGTCGCTCCGGCAGGCGCTCAGTCATCTGCGGGAAGTCATCGGCGACGCCCTGCGCGTCGACCGGTCGACCGTGGAGCTCACGGGACAGCTCGAGTGTGACGCGAGAGAGTTCCTGCGGCTCGCGTCGGTTGACGGAGGCGCCGCGCTGGCGATCGACGTGCCAAGGTTTCTCACCGGCCTGTCGATTCGCAACTGCAAGGCATTCGAGGAGTGGGCAGACCGGAAGCGCGCAGAGCTGGCGACGCGGTTCGCCGGGCTCCTCGCGGCGCGCGCGCGCGAGGCGATGGCGCGTCGTGCCTGGTCCGACGCTCGCCAGCTCGCCGAGCGCTGGCATCGGCTGGACGTCCTGGCCGACGAGCCGATCGCGGTACTCGTGGAGGCACAGTACCTCGGGGGCGATCGCTCGGGAGCGCTGGCAACGTACGGGCGGCACGTGGCGCGGCTCGCGAGCGACGTGGCGAGGCCTCCGGGCCGCGCGCTCACCGCCCTCGCAGCGCGCATCGAGCACAGCCCCGCGCCGCGGGCGACCAAACGCGCGAGCGAAAACTGGTACGAGCACGCTCCCTCGTTCGACGCGAGTCTGGTTGGTCGCGCGCGCGAGTGGGACGCGCTGAAGCAGATCTGGGAAGGCATCGGGTCGGGCGACAGCCGCGTGGCTCTCATCGAGGGCGAGCCGGGAGTCGGAAAGACACGGCTCGCGGACGACTTCCTCCGCTGGGTGACGTCGCGCGGCGGACTCGTGCTGCGGGGTCGCGGCTACAGTGCCCGGGGCAGTGCGCCGTTCGGGGCGATCATCGAAGCGCTGCGTGGCACACTCGACGCACCCGGCCTCGCGGGCGTGGATGGCGAGTGGCTCGCCGAGGTGGCGCGCGTGCTGCCCGAATTGCGGCGGCGGTTCTCTTCGCTGCCCGACGTCAACGCGAAGGCTCCGGCGGACGGCTGGCGGTTGTTCGAAGGCGTCGCACAGGTGCTGATGGCGCTGTCGGAGGATCGACCACTCGCGATCATGATCGACGATCTGCAGTGGTGCGACGCCGACAGCTGTGGGCTGCTGCACTTCCTCGTGCGGCGGCTCGCCGACTCTCAGGTCCTCTGGTGCGCGACGTTCACGGTGGGCGAGGTGGAGCGCGACGCGCCCGCCGCCAGGCTCGGTCGCGCACTGCGCTCGATGCGCGGGGCGGCGCACGTGACGCTCGCGCCGCTGTCACCGGAGGACGTGTGGCAGCTGGTGCGCGAGCTCGGACGCGTCGACTCGCCGACGGCGGGGCAGCGGCTCGCGTCGCGCATCCACGAAGTCACGGCGGGCAATCCGTTCTACGTGATCGAGCTGCTGAAGACGCTGTTCGCGCAGGACATCCTGACCGTCGATCCGGAGACGAAGGCGTGGATCGTTTCACCGACGGCGGTGGAGAATGGTGGTTACAGCTACGCCCCGACCGTGCACGACGCGATCGCGGACCGAATCGAGTGTCTACCCGACGAGCTGCACGCGGTGCTGATCAGCA
>QHVE01000100.1 GCA_003223455.1 Gemmatimonadota bacterium
ATCCGCGAGGGCGGCCGCACGGTGGGCGCCGGCGTGGTCGCGAAGATCCTGAAGTAACGCACCAGCAGTTCGACGGTTTCACGGTGTGACCGTTCGACGGTCGACCTCGGGACGCAGGAGCTCACCGAGGCCGGCCGACCAACCGATAACCGTGAACCGAAAACCAGAGTTACCGACCAGCGCGCCAACGGGCGTCGGGAGCATGACGAAGCGACCCAGGTCGCCGGATCACCTGACGGATACCGCCCCGACGCGGACTGACTTCACCTAAAGGAAGGACCAATGCCTCGCGAAAAGATCATCCTCGCCTGCGGCGAGTGTAAGAATCGCAACTACTTCACCATGAAGAACAAGCGCCTCCATCCGGAGCGCGTCGAGTGGAAGAAGTATTGCCCTCGGTGCAACAAGCATCAGTTGCACAAGGAAACCAAGTAATGGCTATCGACGTTGCACCGCCGACCGCCTCGGAGAACAAGGCGGTAGCCGCCGTGCGCGGCATCCCGTCGTTCTATCAGGCGGTCGTGGCGGAGATGCGCAAGGTGACCTGGCCCGAGCTGCCGGACGTCCGCCGCGCCACGATCGCCATCATCGCGTTCGTGCTGCTCCTCGGATTGTTCATCTGGCTGCTCGACGTCGTGCTGCAGCAGGTGCTGGTGAAGCTCATCCCCTCGCTCTTCACGGGTCGCTGACCGAATGGAACACCGCTTCTACGCGATCCAGACGACCGCCGGGCACGAGAACAAAGTGCGCTCGCTGATTCAGCGGAAGATCGAAGCGGATCCGCGTCCGCCAGAGGAACGTGTCATCCGTCAGGCGCTCGTGCCGACTCAGGAAGTCGTCGAGATCAAGAACGGCAAGAAGGTCACCGTGGAGCGGAAGATCTTCCCCGGCTACGTGCTGGTGGAGATGGTGATGACGCAGGAGACGCTGCACACCATCAACGGCATTCAGGGTGTGATCAAGTTCGTCGGGCACGAGCGACTCCCGCAGCCGCTGCGTCCCGAAGAGGTCAACCGCCTGCTCGGCATCGCCGACGAGGTGGAGGAGGCCGCGCCGAAGGAGGAGATCCCGTTCCTCGTCGGTCAGGCCGTCGCGATCACCGAGGGACCGTTCACCGACTTCAACGGCACGGTCGAGGAAGTGATGGCGGACAAGGGGAAGGTGCGGGTGTCGGTCAGCCTGTTCGGCCGGCCGACGTCCGTCGAGTTGGATTATCTGCAGTTGAAGGGATACTGAGAACGGCAGTGGGGAGTGGGGAGTGACGGCACACGCCTTCACCCCGAGCTCCCCGCTCCCCACCCGGGCGGCCTCGCCGCCCCTTCGCACACCACGGCGAAGTCAAACAACAGTGGCAGTACGACCCGGAGTCTCCGGGCATACGCACAGGAGGTAGTGTGGCAAAGAAAGTATCGGGTTTCGTGAAGCTCCAGATCCCGGCGGGGAAGGCCAATCCGGCTCCTCCGGTGGGAACGGCGCTCGGCCCGCAGGGCATCAACATCATGGCCTTCTGCAAAGAGTTCAACGCTCGGACGCAGGGCCAGGATACGATCCTGCCCGTCGAGATCACGATCTTCACCGACAAGTCGTTCACCTTCATCCTGAAGACGCCGCCCGCGGCGATCCTCGTGAAGAAGGCGATCGGCCTCGAGAAGGGATCGGGTCAGCCGAATCGCAACAAGGTCGGGAAGATCACCAAGGCGCAGGTCCGCCAGATCGCCGAGGTGAAGATGCCCGATCTCAACACCGATTCGATCGAGTCCGCCATGGCGATGGTCGCCGGCGCGGCCCGGTCGATGGGTGTGGAGGTCGTGGACTGATGAAGACGCACGGTAAGAAGTATCGGGCGGCAGCGAAGAACCGCGTGCTCGACACGCAGTACCAGGCACGTCAGGCCCTCGAGATCGTGAAGAGCTCGGCGTTCGCCAAGTTCGACGAGACGGTGGAGGCGGTCGTTCGCCTCGGCGTCGATCCGCGCCACGCCGATCAGGTCGTGCGCGGCACGGTCGTGCTCCCGGCGGGAACCGGCTCGAGCGTGCGCGTGCTCGTCATCGCGGTCGGCGACAAGGCGCGTGAGGCAGAGGCGGCCGGTGCGGACTACGTCGGTGCCGAGTATCTGCAGAAGATCAAGGACGGCTGGCTCGAGTTCGACGTCCTGATCGCCACCCCCGACCAGATGGGTCAGCTCGGCCAGCTCGGACGCGTGCTCGGTCCCCGCGGTCTGATGCCGAACCCGAAGGCCGGCACGGTGACGTTCAACATCGGTCAGGCGGTGCGCGAGACGAAGGCCGGCAAGATCGAGTTCCGCGTGGACAAGGGCGGCAACGTCCACGTCCCGCTGGGCAAGGTCTCGTTCGCCATCGAGGCGCTGGAGACCAACTTCACCGCGTTCATGGACCAGATCATCCGCTCGAAGCCGGCCGCGGCCAAGGGCGTCTACGTGCGCAATGTCTCGGTCTCGAGCACGATGGGACCCGGCGTTGCCGTCGACACCACTCCCTACCGGCTCCGCGCATGAAGAGAATCGACAAGGAGCAGCTCGTCGTCGAGCTGAAAGAGAAGATCGGAGGCGCCCAGGCGCTCTACTATACGGACTTCACCGGTCTCAACGTGAAGCGGATGACCGAGCTTCGCCGACGCTTCCGGAAGGCGAACATCGAGTACGTGGTCATCAAGAACACCCTCGCGCTGCGCGCCGTGAACGAGTCTGGGCTCGTTGGCGAGCGGCTCAAGGGCCCCACCGGGCTCGTCATCGGACGAGACGCGGTGGGCGCGGCCAAGGTCCTCACGGACTTCGCCAAGGAGAACGACCAGCGTCCGACGGTGAAGGGTGGGTTGCTGGCCGGTGCCGCGATCGATGCCGCGCAGGTCAAGCGGCTCGCGTCGATGCCGTCGCGCGAGCAGATGCTGGCCGAGCTCGGCGCAGGACTGCAGTCGCCGCTTGGCGCCTTCGTCGGCGCGCTCAACGGCCTGCTGATGACGTTTGCCGGTGCGCTCGAAGCGCTGAAGACCCAGCGCGAAGGCGCCTAATTCCCAGGCGTACGCCTGAACAACACGCCCCAGGATACACCTGGGAACACCTCAGGAGAGAGAACTACCATGGCTAACGCGACTCTGAGCAAGGACGAGATCCTCGAGGCGATCGGCAACATGTCGGTCTTCGAGCTCGCCGACCTCATCGAGGCTTTCAAGAGCCGGTTCAACGTCACGATCGCGGCCGCCCCGGTGGGCGGTGCGGCCCCGGCGGCGGGTGGCGCCGGCGGCGCCGCGGCTCCGGCCGTCGAAGAGCAGACCGAGTTCACGGTCACGCTCAAGGAAGCCGGCGCGAAGAAGATCCAGGTCATCAAGGTCGTGCGCGAGCTGACCGGCCTGGGCCTCAAGGAAGCGAAGGACCTCGTCGACGGCGCTCCGCAGGCCGTCAAGGCGGGCGTCTCCAAGGATGAGGCGGCCGGCATCAAGGCTAAGCTGGAAGAGCAGGGCGCAGTCGTCGAAGTGAAGTAGGGGTCGCTGTCGACCGCGGACGCGGGCGGGCGTCATCCGACGCCCTCCGCCTTCCGGTCGCTCGAGCACCCTGACCTTCACCTCGGCGCCTACGTGCATCATATTTCGTTGCACGGCACCACAATCGAAAAGCAGCACGACGGTTGCCCCGTCCCCGCGCATTTCGCGCGGAGAGGCCGGGGCTACCGCCGTTTTTCCTGTCCGCGGGTGAGACATGCCTGAATTGATGAAAGAGATTTCGTTCGGTAAGCTGGACGACAAGGGGATGGCGATGCCTCATCTCCTCGACATCCAGACGCGCGCCTTCGAGGCGCTGCTTCAGCTGGATGCCGCCTCGCACGACCGCGAGGACATCGGCCTCGAGCGGGTCTTCAAGGACCTGTTCCCCATCACCGACGTCCACGAGAACTTCTCGCTGGAATTCGTTCGCTACACCCTCGGCGATCCGAAGTACACGGTCGAGGAGTGCATCGAGCGCGACATGACCTACTCGGCGCCCCTCAAGGCGACGCTGCAGCTGGTCATCAACGAGGAGGTCAACGGAGTCAAGCGGCCCCGCAACATCATCGAGAAGGAGGTCTATCTCGGTGAGCTGCCGCTCCTCACCCCGCTCGGGACCTTCGTCATCAACGGCGCCGAGCGTGTCATCGTCAGTCAGCTCCACCGGTCGCCCGGTGTGGTGTTCGAGGAGAGCACGCACCCGAACGGCCAGCGGCTGATCTCGTCGCGCATCATCCCGTTCCGCGGCTCGTGGGTCGAGTTCACGGTCGACATCCACGACGTCGTCTACGTCCACATCGACAAGAAGAAGAAGTTCCCCGCGACGGCGCTCCTGCGCGCCTTCGGCTACGGGTCGAACTCGGACATCCTCCGGCTCTTCTTCGCCGTGCGCGATCTCGACCTCACGAAGGAGCGCGAGAGCCGCACGGACATCCGCGAGGTCATCGGCGCGATCATCGCCGAGGACATCGAGCTGCCCGGTGAGGCCACCGCCGAGGACGCGCCGAAGGCGCGCACCAAGAAGGCGAAGGCCGAGCGCGAGCGCGCCGAGAACATCATGCTCGTCAAGGAAGGCGACGAGCTGACGGAGGAGGTCTACAATCGACTCCGCCGCCAGGGGATCGAGACCGTCAAGGTCTTCGCGTCCTACATGACGATCGATCTGCGCGACGAGATGGACGCCATCGAGCGCGGCGAGCGCCCGACGCGCCGCACGATCGCCGTCGACGTCGTCACACCCGACGGCGAGGTGGTGGCCGAGGTCGGCCAGTCGCTCACCGACGCGCTGATCAAGAAGATCCGCAAGGCGGAGATCAACAAGGTGAAGGTGTTCGTCACCAGCGGCCGTGCCGAGAGCACGATGGTGAAGAACACGCTCGCCAAGGATCCGACCGCCCGGTACTACAAGAAGGAAGGCGGGGAGCAGAAGGAGTACGCCGTCGACTCGAAGATGGGTGAGGAGCTCGCCCTCAAGCAGATCTACGGGCTGCTCCGTCCCGGCGACGCGCCGGACACGCTCACGGCGAAGCAGGCGCTCGAGCGTCTGTTCTTCTCGCCGAAGCGCTACGACCTGGGCCGAGTCGGCCGCTACAAGATCAATCAGCGGCTCGGGCTGAACACGCCGGCCGACCTCACCGTGCTCACGAAGGACGATTTCGTCGAGATCGTACGCTATCTCGTCGAGCTCCACGAGGGCCGCGGTCACGTCGACGACATCGACCATCTGGGCAACAGACGTATCCGGTCTGTCGGCGAATTGATCGCGAACCAGTTCTCCGTCGGTCTGTCCCGCATGGCGCGCCTCGTGAAGGAGCGCATGTCGATCAACACCGACCCGGAGAAGATCTCGCTCGACGATCTGGTCAACGCGCGAACGGTCAGCGCGGTGATCCAGGCGTTCTTCGGCTCGTCGCAGCTGTCGCAGTTCATGGATCAGACCAACCCCCTCGCCGAGCTGACGCACAAGCGTCGTCTCTCGGCGCTCGGCCCGGGCGGTCTGACGCGCGAGCGCGCCGGTTTCGAGGTGCGCGACGTGCACTACTCGCAGTACGGCCGCATGTGCCCGATCGAGACGCCGGAAGGCCCGAACATCGGCCTCATCACGTCGCTCGCGACGTATGCGCGCGTCAACGATCTGGGGTTCATCGAGACGCCGTACCGGGTCGTCAAGAACGCCAAGGTCACGGGGGAGATCGCCTGGCTCGACGCGAACCGCGAAGAGGACGCGATCATCGCGCAGGCGAACGCGCCGTTGAATGACGACGGGACCTTCGCCGAAGATCTCGTGCTCGCGCGCGCCCAGGGTGACGTGCCGCTCACGACGCCCGATCGGATNNNGATCGGATCGACTACATGGACGTCGCGCCCGAGCAGCTCGTCTCGATCGCCGCGGCGCTCATCCCGTTCCTCGAGCACGATGACGCGAACCGCGCGCTCATGGGCTCGAACATGCAGCGGCAGGCGGTGCCGCTCCTCAACCCGCGCACGCCGTACGTCGGCACGGGGCTGGAGCGCACGGTGGCCGTCGATTCCGGCGCCGTGGTCATCGCGCGGCGCGACGGTGTCGTCAGCCGCGTCACGGCCGACGAGATCATCGTCGACGCCGGGCCGGCGGAGCTCGCGCAGGCGAAGGAGGAGGGCCGCGTACTGGCCCGCCTCACGCAGCACGACCGCTACCGCCTGCGGAAGTACTGGCGCACCAACCAGGACACGGCGATCAACCAGCGCCCGCTCGTGCAGCACGGACAGGCGGTGAAGAAGGGCGACGTGCTCGCCGACGGCGCCGCGACGGAGATGGGGCAGCTCGCCCTCGGCTCCAACGTGGTCGTGGCGTTCATGCCGTGGTACGGCCACAACTTCGAGGACGCGATCGTGCTGTCGGAGCGTCTGGTGAAGGACGACGTCTACTCGTCGATCCACATCCAGGAGCTCGAGCTGCACGTCCGCGACACGAAGCGCGGCCAGGAAGAGATCACGCGCGAGATCCCGAACGTCTCGGAAGAGGCGCTGCTCGATCTCGACGAGCGCGGGATTGTCAGGATTGGTGCCCACGTCAAGCCGGGCGATATCCTGGTTGGAAAGATCACTCCCAAGGGCGAAACAGAGTTGAGCCCCGAAGAGAAGCTGCTCACCGCGATCTTCGGCGAGAAGGCGAAGGACGTGAAGGACTCGTCGCTGAAGGTGCCGCCGGGGATGGAGGGCGTCGTCATCGACGTGAAGATCTTCTCGCGCATCGAGGACCAGGTCGTCGAGAAGGACCGCGGCGAGCGGATCGGTGAAGTGCGCCGGCTCGAGGGCGAGGAGAAGATCCGCGTCAACGAAGTCCGCGACGGCGAGCTCGCCGAGCTCCTCGTGGGTCAGTCGGTCGCGCTTGCGCTGAAGAGCGGGACCGTGGAGGAAGCGATCCCGGCGGGCACGAAGATCACGGCCGACATCCTCGCCGATCTCAAGATCTCCACGCTCGACCTCAAGACGTTCCGCGTCGCTGACAAGAAGGTGAACGAGCAGATCCGCACGATCATCGACGCCGCCAACGACGAGAAGGCGCGCATCGAGGAGAAGGCGGAGGAGCGGATCGACCGGATCCTGCAGCCCGACGAGCTGCCGCCGGGCGTGATCCAGCTCGTGAAGGTGTATCTGGCCGAGAAGCGCAAGATCTCGGTCGGCGACAAGATGGCCGGCCGTCACGGCAACAAGGGCATCGTCGCCCGCATCGTGCCGGAAGAGGACATGCCGTTCCTGCCGGACGGCAAGCCGGTGGACATCGTGCTCAACCCGCTCGGCGTGCCGAGCCGCATGAACGTCGGACAGATCCTCGAGACCCACCTCGGGTGGGCCGCGAAGCTGCTCGGCTTCTACGCGAAGACCCCGGTGTTCCAGGGCGCGAACGAGAAGGAGATTGGGCTGCTCCTCAAGATCGCCGGCCTCACGTGGGTGAAGGATGCGCTCGAGCTGCGCACGGCGAAGCTCGAGATCAGCGACGCCGACGTGAACGCGATCCTCGCCGACATCAAGCCGGAGCGGATCGAGGAGGGCAAGGTCCACCTGCTCACCGACGTCACGCTGAACGATCTCGGCGCGCGCGGCATGTCGCAGGAGACGAAGGACATCTACGGCCGCATTCGCGAGTTCATCGCGGCGGCGGCGCGCGAGGTGATCCAGCGTGAGACGACGTCGCTCGGACACGAGGTGAACTTCCACGAAACCGACGACGCGGAGCTGTCGGCGTCGAAGCGGGCGGAGTACAAGGCGGCGCTGAAGCAGCTCGAGAAGGCGACGAGCATGGCGCCGGGCGAGCTGCTCGCCGACCAGGAGCTGCCGGCACTGGCCGGTATGCTCGGCAAGAAGTCCGAGGCGGATGTCGATGCCGCGACGGTGGAGCTGCTCCGCCTCGCCGGGATCACGCCGTTCGGCAAGGTGCGGCTCCGCGACGGGCGGAGCGGCGAGACGTTCGCCGCGCCGGTCACCGTGGGCGCCGTGTACATGCTGAAGCTCTCGCACCTCGTGGACGACAAGATCCACGCGCGGAGCATCGGACCGTACTCGCTGGTCACGCAGCAGCCGCTCGCCGGCAAGGCGCAGTTCGGCGGTCAGCGGTTCGGAGAGATGGAGGTGTGGGCGCTGGAAGCGTACGGCGCCGCGCACGTCCTGCAGGAAATCCTCACGGTGAAGTCGGACGACGTGAACGGTCGCAGCCGCGTGTACGAGGCGATCGTGAAGGGGCAGAACCTGCCCGAGCCGGGCATCCCGGAGTCGTTCAACGTGCTGGTGAAGGAGCTTCAGGCGCTCGGCATCAAGGTCACGATGGGACAGAGCACGGACGGGTTCTACGGCACCGGGATCGACACGGGAACCGCCGAGAACGCCGGTAACGGGAGCGAGGAGTAGTCATGATTGATTTCCGCAGCGTGCGCGACACCCGCGCATCGGCGTTCGACTTCATCCAGGTCCGGATCGCTTCACCCGAAGAGATCCGCGGCCCCAAGGACTCCAAGGAGCGCGAGCGGCTCGAGATGGCCGGCGTGCGCAACTGGTGGTCGTGGGGCGAGGTGACCAAGCCCGAGACCATCAACTACCGGTCGTTCAAGCCGGAGAAGGACGGCCTGTTCTGCGAGCGCATCTTCGGTCCCGTCAAGGACTGGGAGTGCCATTGCGGGAAGTACAAGCGCATCCGCTATCGCGGTGTGATCTGCGACCGCTGCGGCGTCGAGGTGACCCTGTCGAAGGTGCGCCGCGAGCGCATGGGCCACATCGAGCTCGCCGTTCCCGTCGCGCATATCTGGTTCTTCAAGACGTTGCCGAGCCCGATGGGAAACCTGATCGACATCACCCTGCGTGATCTCGAGAAGGTGATCTACTACTCGAACTACGTCGTCATCGACAAGGGCGCGCAGGAAGTCGAGAACAACCAGCTCCTCGACGAGGACGAGTTCCTCACGCTGAAGGCGAAGGCGCGTGAGGAAGGGGACGCTGCGTTCCTCGCCGACATCGGCGCACCGGCGGTGCGCGAGCTGCTCCGCCGCCTCGACGTGGACAAGACGGCCGAGGAGCTGCGTGCCGCGGTGGTCGTCGAGACGTCACAGCATCGGAAGAAGATGCTGCTCAAGCGGCTCAAGATCGTCGACGCGTTCCGCAACTCGGGCGACTCGGGTGACGTGCGCAACAAGCCGGAGTGGATGATCCTGGACGTCATTCCAGTCATCCCGCCCGATCTGCGGCCGCTCGTGCCGCTCGACGGCGGCCGGTTCGCCACGTCGGACCTGAACGACCTGTACCGCCGGGTCATCAACCGCAACAACCGCCTGCAGAAGCTCATCTCGCATCGCGCGCCGGAGGTCATCCTGCGCAACGAGAAGCGCATGTTGCAGGAGGCGGTCGACGCGCTGTTCGACAACGGGCGCCGCTCGAAGGCGATCCGCGGGCGCGGCAAGCGACCGCTCAAGTCGCTGTCGGACATGCTCAAGGGCAAGCAGGGCCGGTTCCGTCAGAACCTGCTCGGCAAGCGCGTGGACTACTCGGGCCGGTCGGTCATCGTCGTCGGCCCGGAGCTCCGCCTGCACCAGTGCGGGCTGCCGAAGCTGATGGCGCTCGAGCTCTTCAAGCCGTTCATCATCCACAAGCTCGTCGAGAAGGGCATCGCCGAGACGGTCAAGCGCGCCAAGAAGATCGTGGAGCGCGAGTCGCCCGAGGTGTACGAGATCCTCGAGGAGATCATCCGCGACCATCCGGTGCTGCTCAACCGTGCGCCGACGCTCCACCGCCTGGGCATCCAGGCGTTCGAGCCGGTGCTCGTCGAGGGCAAGGCCATCCGCATTCATCCGCTCGTCTGCGCGGCGTTCAACGCCGACTTCGACGGCGATCAGATGGCGGTGCATGTGCCGCTGTCGTTCGAGGCGCAGCTCGAGGCTCGGCTGCTGATGCTGTCGTCGAACAACATCCTCAAGCCGTCGGACGGCCGTCCGGTGGCCGAGCCGTCGCAGGACATCGTGCTCGGGTGCTACGTCGCGACGAAGGCGCCAGCCGACTTCGCCACGGCGCAGGTGACGCGCCGCTACACGACCGTGGCGGAAGTGGAGATGGAGCTCGGCGTGGGCAAGGGCGTCACGCACCAGACGCCGATCATGTACTGGGTGGACGACATGGACGGCACGCGCTGGGAGAAGACGACGATCGGTCGCGCGCTGTTCAACGCGATCATCCCGCGCGAGCTCGGCTACAAGAACCACGACATGAAGAAGAAGGCGCTGTCGGAGCTCGTGTTCGAGAGCTACCGCCGCGCCGGCCTCGCCGCGACCGTGCAGTTCCTCGACCGGCTGAAGGAGTTCGGGTTCGCCAACGCTACGAGAGGCGGCGTTTCGATCGGCATCGAGGATCTCCACATCCCGCGCGAGAAGGAGACGATCCTCAAGGAGGCGGGCGACCGCGTCGAGCGGTTCCAGCGCGCCTACCAGACGGGCAACATCACGAACGGCGAGCGCTACAACAAAGTCATCGACACCTGGACCCACGCGAACTCCGACGTCGCCGACGCCATGGTCAAGGCCATGCGTGAGAGCAAGCAGGGGTTCAACCCGGTGTTCATGATGTTCGACTCCGGCTCGCGTGGATCGCGTGACCAGATCCGTCAGCTCGCCGGTATGCGCGGTCTGATGGCGAAGCCGCAGAAGAAGCTCACCGGCGGCATCGGTGAGATCATCGAGAGCCCGATCAAGTCGAACTTCCGTGAGGGTCTCTCGCCGCTCGAGTACTTCTCGTCGACGCACGGCGCCCGCAAGGGTCTCGCCGACACGGCGCTCAAGACGGCCGACGCGGGTTATCTGACGCGTCGCCTCGTGGACGTCGCGCAGGACGTGACGATCACCGAGGAGGATTGCGGTACGATCATGGGCCTCGAGGTCGGCGCCCTGAAGGAAGGTGAGGACGTCATCGAGCCGCTGGCCGAGCGCATCGTCGGCAACGTCGCGGCCGAGGACATCGAGGATCCGCACGAGACCGACGAGTCGGGTCGTCCGACCATGCTCGCCGAAGCCGGTCAGCTCATCGACGAGGAGACGGCGCAGCACGTCGAAGACTCCGGTCTCGAGACGGTGAAGATCCGCAGCGTCCTCACGTGCGAGGCGAAGCGCGGGCTCTGCCGGATGTGCTATGGCCGCAACCTGGCCACGATGGCGATGGTGGACATCGGCGAGGCGGTCGGCATCATCGCCGCGCAGTCGATCGGCGAGCCGGGCACGCAGCTCACGCTGCGCACCTTCCACATCGGCGGCACGGCGGCTCGTATCGCCGAGCAGACGGCGCGGAAGAGCAAGGTGGCGGGACGGATCGAGTACAGCGACCGACTGGTGGCCGTCACGAACCGCGAGGGCCAGCAGATCGTGACCGGCTACGAAGGCGAGATCATGATCCGGAATTCGGCCGATCCGAATTCGGCCGTCGGCGCGCGGCTTCAGGTGCCGCTCGGCGCGATCCTGATGCTCAAGGACGGCGACGAGGTGAAGCGCGATCAGGTCATCTTCACCTGGGACCCGTACTCGAACCCGATCATCGCCGACGTCGAAGGCACGATCCGGTTCGTGGACCTCGTGGAAGACGAGTCGGTGTCCGAGGAGCTCGACGAGCTCACCGGCCTGCGCCAGCGCGTCGTCATCGAGGATCGCGAGAAGAAGCTGCACCCGCACATCGAGATCTGGCAGTCGAAGGGCGGGAAGGACAAGAAGATCCGCGACTTCGTCATCCCGGTGGGCGCACAGCTCACCGTCGAGGATGGGGCGTCGATCTTCCCCGGCGACACGCTGGCCAAGCTCGGGCGCGAGGCGTACAAGACGCGCGACATCACGGGCGGCCTGCCGCGCGTGGCGGAGCTGTTCGAGGCGCGCAAGCCGAAGGATCCGGCGACGATCTCCGAAATTGATGGAGTCGTCCGGTTCGGCGACATCAAGCGCGGCAAGCGCGAGATCTTCGTGCACCCGTTCAAGGGCGGCACGGGCGCCGACGCCTACTCGATCGACGAGCAGCAGGAAGCGCAGTTGTACGAAGTGGCGGCGGGCAAGCACTTGCGCGTGCACGAGGGCGACCGCGTGCGCGCTGGTGACCGCCTCTCCGAGGGCCCGGTGAACCCGCACGACATCCTGCGCATCAAGGGCGCGCGGGCCGTGCAGGAGTACCTGCTCAACGAGGTGCAGGAGGTCTATCGCCTGCAGGGCGTGAAGATCAACGACAAGCACATCGGCGTGATCGTCCGCCAGATGCTCCAGAAGGTCCGGATCATGGAGCCGGGCGAGACGGAGTTCCTCGAGGGCGAGCACGTGGACAAGCAGGTCTTCCGCGACGAGAACGATCGGATGAAGAAGCGGAAGGAGTCGCCGTCGACGGCGGAGCCCCTGCTGCTCGGCATCACGAAGGCGTCGCTGACCACGCAGTCGTTCATCTCGGCGGCGTCGTTCCAGGAGACCACGCGCGTCCTCACCGACGCGTCGATCCGCGGGGCCAAGGACGATCTGCTCGGCCTCAAGGAGAACATCATCATCGGGCACCTCATCCCGGCGGGTACGGGCATGTACCGTTACCAGGACGTCGAACTGGAAGGGATGGAGATGCCGGCGGCGGAGCTCACTCCGCTCCCGGAGCCGCTGCCCAACGTCTTCTCGCTGCCAGAAGAAGAGGACTTCCCGGCGTCGGCCCGTTCGGCGATGAAGGGAAGCTGAGAACGGCAGTGAGTCACTGACTCAGTGACTCAGTACGGACGTGACAAACGGTCCGGGCGCATGCGCCCGGACCGTTTCACGTTCTCAGGACTTGATCAGCCACTCGAACGCGGGCCGCGTGATCTCGGCCGGCGTCTCGTGCTTGCCGTCGAACTCGTGATACTCGACCGAGTAGCCGGCGCGCTGAAGCATCGGGACGATCTTCCGGCTGGTGATCTCGATCGGGAGGACGTCGTCGCGCGTGCCGTGGGTGAAGTAGAGCTCGGGCTTCCCGCGCGGAAGCGCCGGTCCGCAGAATCCCGGCGACATCGCGAGAATGCGCGAGAAGAGGTCACCGTTCGTGAGACCCACGGAGAGGGAGTACGACGCGCCGTCGGAGAACCCGCCGATACGCAGCCAGTCAGGCGTCGTGTTCACCCGTCGGAAGGCGACTGCCAGCGCCCGGTCGATGAACGCCACGTCGCTCGCGAGGCGGTCGTTGCGATCCCACGAGATCGCGGTGGAATCCGGCGCCACGAAGGCGATCCCGAGCTCGTCGGCGTAGGTCTTGAACCGCTGCGTCACCCGCGCGCCCGTGCCGCCGGCGCCGTGCAGGAGCAGCACGAGAGGGATGGGGGTGGCGTGCGAGTACTGCGGCGGGAGGTAGAGCACGCCGTCGCGCTCGCGGCGCAGGCCCAGCGGATACGTGCCGGGAGCGGTCGACTCCGTCGCGGGGACGTGACGCGTCTCGAGCCGGCCAAGCTCCTGCACGGGCGCCGCCACGGCACACTGTGACGCGCGGAGGAGAGTCGGCGAGGCGAGCATCGCCGCGAATCCAGACGTCATCGCGCCGAGCGCGGAACGCCGATCGAAGGGGCGATCGGTAAAGCTGGTCATGCCCTGATTCTAGTGCAGAGGGCGGCCGTGACCAGAGCGCTTCGAGGGTTGGCGACAGTCCTCGAGGCGCTCTGGCCGTCCGTGCCGTCACTGGTACTGATTCCGACCCGCCATCACGCCGCCATCGACGTCGAGTACCGTCCCCGTGATCCAGGCGGCGCGGTCCGAGAGAAGGAAGGTCATCGCCTCGGCGACGTCGGTGGGCTGTCCGACGCGCCCGATCGGATGGAAGCCATTGAACCCCTGAAGCGCATCGTGCACCTGCTCCTTCGGGATGAAGCCCTCGTAGACAGGCGTCTCCACGACGGCAGGGGCGATGGCGTTGACGCGAATTCCGGCACCGCCGAGCTCCATCGCGAGATGCTGGGTGAAGGCGTGCAGTCCGGCCTTTGCCATGGAGTACGCGCTGGACGGCGTCGCCTGGATGGCCTGGCGCGCCCACATCGAGCCGACGTTCACGATCGCGCCACCGCCGGTGACGGCCATGCGCCGAGCGACTGCCTGCGTGATGAAGAAGAGCGCGCGATTCAGGTCGTGATACAGGTCGTAGTCGGACTCGCCGTGGTCCAGGAACGGCTTGGGCAGAAATACTCCGGCGGCGTTGACGAGCAGGGAGACGTCCGCCCAATCCGTCTCGATGCGAGCGATGAGCGCGCGCCGCTCGGCTGGATCGGTGATGTCACAGGCGTGGGTGACGACGCCACCGAGCTCGCTGAGCGTCGCGTACGCGTCGGCGAGCCGCGTCCGATCGCGTGCGACGAGCACTACTCGGCCGCCGCGCTGGAGGATCAGCTGCGCGGTCGTCTTGCCCATGCCGCTGCTGCCGCCGATGATGAGCGCGCGGCGGCCGGCGAACTGGGCGGAATGCATGTCTGTCATGGTTCGAGTCCTCGAAGGCGGTGGAGGGACGAGCTACCTAGTAGTAGGTAGGTTCTTTAGTGTGAGCGGCGCTCACGATCGTGCACCGACCGACAGCAGCAGCCAGCGGCTCGCCCGGGCGAACCGGGCGGACGAGCCATGCGCGCGAGCGGCCAGCAACGCGCCCTCGAGACCATCGAGCAGCGCGGCCGCGGCGTCGCGCGGGGCGCCCTCGAAGTGAAGCTGGGAGGCGCGGCGGCCCGCATCGAGGAGGCGGGTGAGCCAGGCTTCGTTGTCCGCGTAAAAGCCGCGCACCTGCTCCTGCACTTCGGTCGGAAGGGTGGGGAGGTCCGCCGCGAACATGCCACCGAGGCACAGCCGACCACCGTGCTCATAGGTCGCACGAAAGAGGTCGACGTACGCCGCCAGCTTGGCGGGCGCATCGCCCGTGCCGGCACCGATGCGTCGCAGCGCGTCGGAGAACCGGTCGCGATATCGCGCGACGAGGGCCCGCCCCAAATCCCCCTTTGCGGGAAAATGATGGTGGATGCTGGCGGAGCGGATCCCGACGCGCTCGGCGAGGTCGCGATAGCTGAACGCGTTGTACCCGCGCGTCTGGGCCAGCTCCTGCGCGACGTCCAGGAGCTGGTCGGTGGTTCCGGAGGTGTCAGGGGATCGAGGCACGCGGCAAGCCTACCTACCACTAGGTAGAATGTCAAGAGCGATCTACACGGGCTCGAATGAGGCCCCTCGCTCTCGCTTGCCGCCGCGGACGGTCACCCCCCACCTTCGGGCCATGCCCGGCCTGCTCACCCACCTCGGACGCCGCGCCCTGCTGCACAATCGCGCCCGCGTCGACCGGTTCAAGCTCGCGAGTCGCGCACACGTTCGCGCGCGCCTGCTCGCCGACGCGCGTATCGCGGAGGCGGTTCGCGAGCACGCGGCGACGGCGCACGTCTCGGAGCGCGACGCATGGCGGACGGTGGACGGATACGTCCAGGAGATCGTCCCGTTCTTCAACGTCGTCGCGTACTACCAGATCGGCTACCGCATCTCGGGCTGGCTGCTCAACCTCTTCTACAAGGTGTCGGTCGACTTCGCCGAGCCAAGGGCACGCGAGCGGCTGCCGCGCGACGCGGTCATCGTCTACGTGATGAACCACCGCTCCAATGCCGACTACGTGCTCGTGAGCTACGCGCTCGCCGGGCAGGTCGCGATCTCCTACGCCGTGGGCGAATGGGCCCGCGCCTTTCCGCTGGAGCACGTGTTCAAGGCATTCGGGTCGTACTTCATTCGCCGCCGGTATCGGGAGCCACTGTACCATGCGGTGCTCGAGCGCTACGTGCAGCTCATCACGCGTGAGGGGGTCACGCAGGGAATCTTCGTGGAGGGCGGATTGACGCGCGACGGCAAGCTCCGTCCGCCGAAGATCGGCCTGCTCGACTACGTGCTCGGCATCGGGCGCGACCCCGCGTACGCGTCGCGGCTGCACGTCGTGCCCGTGGCGGTGAACTACGATCGCGTACTGGAGGACCGGTCGCTGCTTCGCGAGCTGGAGGCGAAGGAAGGAGGGCGTCGCCCCCCGCGGCTCGTCCAGGCGTGGGAGGTCGGCCGCTACGTGGGGGCCAACGTCGTCCGCCTCGTGACGCGGCAGTGGAAGCGCTACGGTCGCGCCGCGGTGGTGGTGGGTGCGCCGGTGCCCCTCGGTCCGTGGTTCCGCGAGCAGAGCGATCTCTTCGCCCTCGAGAAGCCGGAGCGACTGGCGCGCGTCCAGGCGCTGTGCGACGAGCTGCTCGGACGCGTCGGCGCACTCATACCCGTCACGCCGGTGCCACTCGTGTGCGCGGCGATTCAGAGCTTCGACGGCGAATTCGTGGCGCGTGATCGGCTGCTGGAGAGGATCGACGAGATGCGCGGGGTGCTTCGCGAGCTGAACGCGGGCGTCGTGCGGCAGGACCGCACGGCCGAGGAGATATTCGAGCGGGCGTATCGGATGCTCAGGATGCGGAAGGTGATCGCGCGGACGGGCACCGGGTATCTCGTCCTGCCGCGCGGCCGCCCTCTCGTCAGCTACTACGCCAACAGCGTCGCCCACCTGCTCGGGCCATTCTCCGGCGCGGTGCGGCTGCGCGACGCACTTCCGTCGATGATCGGCCTGCAGTCGTCCAGTGGCGCTGCGAGCGGATCTTCGCTGGGCTAGCTGCCATTCGAGTTGACCCCGGGTGCGGATCCCTCGACTTCGCTCGGGATGACAGCTCGTCCTCGCGTGCGCGCGACGCGCGCTACGGCTCTCCGAACGGATCACCCGGTGGCGCCGGCAGCGTCGGTGTCGGCTTGGGCAGCTCTCGCCGATCCTGCCAGCGCGCGAAGTCGCCGGCGATCGAGTGCCAGTGCGCGCGCGTCATCGGGTCTCCCATTTCCGCACGGCGTTTCGCGAGCACACCCAGGCGAGTGATCTCCCACTCGGCGACGGATCGCACCTCGGGTGCCGCTTCCACGTCGGCCGCGAGCGCGAGCAGACGATCCGCCACCGCGCGCTGCGTGACTCGCCGCAGCGCGGCGAGCTTGGGCGAGGCGCCCGGTTGCGTCCAGGTGCGCGCCACCAGCGAGTCGATGGTCTCCGCGAGCGTGAGCATGTGCGGAGCACGTGAGGTGAACGCGACGAGCCGCGCCGCGCGCTGCCGCTGAAGAATCCCGTCGACGATCATCTGCGCGAGCGTGCGCGCCGCGGACAGCTCGTCGAACGCGGGGTCGGCGCGACCGCGAAACAGCTCCTCCACGGGACTGTTGCTGTTGTTGACCGGTCCGTCGTACCCGCTCGGACGCGGCCCGAGCAGATCGAGCACACTGTCCGGGATCGCGAGCTCCGCTGGCTCGAGCGCCGCGAGCAGTGCGCCGAGCGCGGCACGTTGGTGCGCGCCGTCGATCGGGCGCGTCGCGATCTGGCCGTCGCCGCGTACCGCGTTCGCGTAGATCATCCCGCCGAGCGTCTTCGTCACCGCGTTGAGCGCGAAGCGGTGCCAGAAGTAGAGTGGCGCGAGGCGCTCCTGGAGCGTCGCCACCGGCTCGCCCAGGCGGATGTTGCGGAGCCCGAAGCGTGACAGCGCCGTCCGGCGCACCGCGGTCTGGCGCCGCAGGAACTCCATCGCCTCGGGCGCGTCGTCCCAGAGATTGGTGCGCGGATCGCTCGAGAACTCGGGACGGGCGTCAGCGTCGCTCAGGAAGAGAAAGCCCTTCGCGAGCCCTTCGGCGATGATGGCGCGCAGCGAGTCGCGCTCGGTGCCGGGAGGAAAGATGCCGTATCCCCAGCGGATGGCCCATACGTCATAGTCGCCCGGCCCGGTAGCATAGGCGCTCGTGAGGTCGATGGCTCCATTCGGCGCGATCCGCGCGCGAGGCGCGGGGTAATCCATGACGGACGACCGCTCGTTGGTGCTGGCGATGTAGTTGTGCGAAAGACCCAGCGTGTGTCCGACTTCGTGCGCGCTCACCTGGCGCACGCGAGCGAGCACGAACGCGGTATCGGCCGCCGCGACATCGGCGCCCATCAGCGCCGCGAAGATGTTGTAGTCCGTCCTCGCGCGATGCGAGTCCATGCGCGCCATCGCCTTGATGATCTCACCCGTACGCGGGTCTCCGAGTGAAGAGCCGATCGACCATCCGCGCTCGTTGCGGTTCTCCCACTGGACGACGTTGAAGCGCGTGTCCATCGGATCGACGTTGTCGGGGCGCAGCTCGGCGCGGAAGGCGCCGCGGAGCCCAGCGCGATCGAACGCCTCGCTCCAGAATCGCACGCCGTCGAGCGTCGCCGAACGCACCGGCTCCGGAATGCCCGGATCGACGTAGTAGACGATGGGATTCCGGATGGGCGAGGCAGGGTCCGCGGGGTCGGCGCGCTCGAGACGGTGCCGCGCGATCCACCGCTGTTCGAGCGCGAGCTGGATCGGCTGACCGTAGTCCTTGAACGTGATACCGAAGAATCCGACGCGCGGATCCTGCAGCCGGGGGGAGTATCCGGCGCGCGGCAGCCGTACGACGGAGAGGTGCTGCCGGAGCGTGAAGGCGCGTCCGTCGGGCGCCATGCTCGAGACGATGCTGCCCGGTTGTGCCGTCGTCGTGAAGGTGAGCGACGCGTCGATCTCGCTATTGTCCGGGTATGCGCGCGAGAGCGGCCGGTCGAGCGACGAACGATCGCGCTCGATCTGGTAGCTGCCCTGGGCAAGGCGCGTCAGCGTGCCGGAGACGTCCGACCAATCGCGGAACACGACGTCGGTCAGGTCGACGAGTGTGCGGCCCGCCTCCTCGGCCAGCACGGGGAGGCTCGCCACGGTGCTCGGTGGAAAGCTCTCGTCCACCGTACGCCGATGAGCGGCGTCGAGCGAGCTGCGGAAGCCGGTGTTCTCGAAAACCATGAGCACACGGCCACCGTCACGATCGAAGCGAACGACCTGTGCTTGCCCCGTCGATCCGCGGTCGAGACCAACCGGGTTCGAGCCGAGACCGGTAGCCATCGTCACGAAGAACAGCGCGCGCAGCGTGTCGTGAGGAAGCTCGGCATAGACGCGGCTTTGAAGCGTGTCGATCCAGAGCGGAACGAAGCCGTCGCGCCGCTCGAAGCCAGTGGTGCGGGCGGCGATCGACGTCGCGATCGTCGTCGCGCCCGGCTGGGCTGTCGTCGTGGAAGGCGCGGGGCTCGCTCGCTGCGCTCTTGCCGGCGCGCCGAGACAGACGATCAAGGCGAGAACCCGGGCGGGGGTCGCAAGGCGGGTTCTGCGCCGCGCGCGACAGGGTCGGCGGGAGGGGTGCGTGATACGCCGGGTCATTCTGGGGAGGGTGGGGGCAGCGGGAGGTCGCGGTAGCTGAACTACGTCGGTGTGATCTCATCCGGAAGAGCCCGCACGCGGGGTCCACGGCCCGTCGGGTACCCGTGACGGAGGGTGCTGCTTGACCCAAACGCAGGCCCCAGCTTAGCTTACGAGTCTGTTCCGTGCCGCCTCATCCGGGCGATCCACGTAGAAGCAGAAAGACGAACACAGCTCAGGTGTAATGCCCACGATCAATCAGCTCGTCCGGCAGAGCCGCCGCGACGTCGAGAAGAAGATGAAGGCGCCGGCGCTCAAGGCGAACCCGCAGAAGCGGGGCGTCTGCACGCGCGTCTACACCACCACGCCCAAGAAGCCGAACTCCGCGCTCCGCAAGGTCGCGCGTGTACGCCTCACGAACGGCTTCGAAGTCACCGCCTACATCCCCGGCGAGGGACACAACCTCCAGGAGCACTCGATCGTGCTCATTCGCGGCGGTCGTGTGAAGGATCTGCCGGGCGTGCGCTATCACATCGTTCGCGGAACGCTCGACGCCTCGGGCGTGAACGGCCGCAACCAGAGCCGCTCCAAGTACGGCACCAAGAAGCCGAAGGCGGGAGCAGCTGCGAAGGGAGGTAAGAAGTGAGCCGCCGCAAATCCGCTGTGAAGCGCACCATCCTTCCGGATGCGCGCTACGACAGCCAGACAGTCTCGAAGTTCATCAACGTCCTGATGTATCAGGGCAAGAAGAGCACGGCCGAGCGGATCTTCTACGCCGCGATGGACCTCGTGGAGAACCGCACGAGCCAGCCGGGCGTGAACATCTTCAAGCAGGCGCTGACGAACCTCAAGCCGGTCGTCGAGGTGAAGAGCCGCCGCGTCGGCGGCGCGACGTACCAGGTGCCGGTCGAAGTGCGTCCGGAGCGCCGCACGGCGCTCGCGATGCGCTGGCTGATCAGCTACTCGCGCGACCGGAACGAGAAGTCGATGGGGGAGAAGCTGGCTGCGGAAGTGATCGCGGCGTCGAAGGGGGAGGGCAACGCGGTGAAGAAGAAGGAAGACACGCACCGCATGGCCGACGCGAACAAGGCGTTCGCGCACTATCGCTGGTAGGCCCTCGCTCCACTCGCAGTAACCGTTGCCCCGCTGGCGATCATGCGCCAGCGGGGCTTCGTGCGTCTGGTGGTGCGTGCGAGTGATGGCCATTGGACCAGCTCGACGACAAGCGCCTCGCCCGCGTGGAATCCACACGGTATGTTCGGCGGACTCTCTCAAGGAGCCCACGTGCGCCGAGGAAGCATGAATCGACTCGCCAAGCAGCTCTCGCTGGCTCTCACGATTGCCGTTGCCACGGCGACCGCTGGGGCCCAGCAATCGCAAGGGCGCATCACCTATCCGAAACCGAACCGTACGGATCAGACCGACGACTATTTCGGTCGCAAAGTGGCCGATCCATACCGCTGGATGGAGGATCTCAACGCGCCGGAGGTTGCACAGTGGGTGAAAGCGCAGAACGAGGTGACCGAGCGGTATCTCACCGGTCTGCCGATGCGCGACCGCTTCCGCTCCCGCATCACGGAGCTCTGGAACTACGCCAAGGTGGGCCTTCCATTCCGTGAGGCGGACAGACTGTTCTACACGAAGAACAGTGGGTTGCAGCGGCAGTCCGTCTACTACATGCGTAGCTCGCTCGACGCGCCCGAGCAAATCGTCATCGACCCCAACGTGCTCTCGCCCGACGGCTCGATCGCGCTCAGCCTGTTCACGCCGTCCCCCGACGGCCGGTATCTGGCATACGGCCTCTCACAAGGTGGCTCGGACTGGTCGACCGTCTACGTGAGAACGCTCACGGGGGGGAGACAACTCTCCGACACGGTGAAGTGGCTCAAGTTCAGTGGCGTGAGCTGGACGAAAGACGGCAACGGCTTCTTCTACTCGAGGTTTCCGACGCCCGAAGTGGGAAAGGAGTTGCAGGGGGCCGTTCGAGATCAGAAGCTCTACTACCACAGGCTCGGCACGCCGCAGTCCGCCGACCGCATGGTCTACGACCGCAAGGATCATCCGGAGTGGTTCGTCTTCGGCGGGATGAGCGACGACGGCCGATTCCTGTTCATCTCCGTCGCGAACGGCACGGATCCACACAATCGCCTGTATGTGCTCGACGTGGGTGATCCCATTCGCCCGAACGTTGCCGGGCCGGTAAAAACCTTGTTCGACACCGGGGATGCCGCTTACTCCCCGATCGGGAACGTCGGCAGCACGATCTACATGTCGACCGACAAGGGAGCGCCGCGGTACCGCATCGTCGCGTTCGACCTCGCGCGTCCCGCGGAGAGCGACTGGCGCGTCGTCGTCCCCGAATCCAAGAGCGCGATCGATCAAACTGCGCTGTTCAGGGACCGCATCGCGGTGAACTA
>QHVE01000101.1:0-23506 GCA_003223455.1 Gemmatimonadota bacterium
CTGGCGGAAGCCCCGATACTGCGCGAGCGCGGCGCCGATCTTTCCGGCGCCGATGATCACGACGCGCCACTCGCGGCCGAGGCCGAGGATCTCGCGGAGTGCCGACGAGAGCTCGGGCACGGAATACCCCAATCCTCGCTTCCCGAACGACCCGAAGAACGAGAGGTCCTTCCGCACCTGCGCGGAGGTCGTTCCACCACGTCGCGCCAGCTCATCGCTGGAAACCGTGGTGAGTCCCCGATCCTCGAATTCCTCGAGGAATCGCAAGTAGATCGAAAGGCGTCGGACGGTCGATTCAGCGATGCGCTTCACGGATCTGGGCGGCTTGTGAATTCGTTCACAAACTAGCGGCCTCCTGCGCCACGCACCAGACGCGACGCCGCGAGCGCACCTATGTCGCGCTCGCTCTTGCAGATGCGCCCGTACGTTCGATCATGGAACGGGTTATCTTCGGGTCATATGACCGTCCACGTCACCTCGGAGATCGGCCGCCTGCGCTCCGTCGTCGTTCATACCCCCGGCAACGAGCTGCTGGGGGTCACGCCGACCACGCGGGAGGACTACCTCTACGACGATCTTCCGGACGCCGAACAGGCTCGAACGGAGCACCGGCGGTTCACCGCGATCCTCGAGCGATTCTGCCAGGTCTACGAAGTGCGGGACCTGCTGGCTCAGGTGCTCGAGAATCGAGAGGTTCGCGCGCTGCTGGTGCGCGAGACGACCCACGTCGTCCCCAGCGAGCCGCTTGCGCGGGAGATCGAGGCGCTGCCTGCGTCCGACCTCGTGACGACACTGATCGAGGGACGGGTCGAGTCGCCCGGCCCGCTCGCCCGAACGCTGAACGAGCTCGGCTATGAGCTGCCTCCTCTGCCGAATCTGTTCTTCACGCGCGACTCCGCGATCAGCGTCGGGCAGCACGTGCTCGTCGGCTCGATGCGCTATGGCAGCCGTTGGCCGGAGGAACTGATCATGAAGGCGCTCTTCCTCTACCATCCGCTGCTCCGCAACGAGGGCATCCTCTACGACGGTTCCGTGGAGCGGCGGCTCAACTACACCGTCGAAGGCGGTGACGTGCACACGCTCCGCGAGGATCTCGTCCTCATCGGCTTCAGCGAACGCTCGAGCCCCGGCGCGATCGATCATCTGGCCGAACTGCTGTTCGCCCGGACGAAGGTCACCGACATCATCGTCGTCGTGATGCCGAAGGAGAACACGGCGATCCACCTCGACATGATCTTCACCCAGGTGGACCACGAGCTGTGCGTCTGCTACGCGCCGCATTTCATCGGGGCGGAGCGCCTCAGCGTCCTGCACTGGCACAAGGGACAGACGACGCTGCGCGAGTGCCCGGACATCTTCGCCGCGCTCGCCGACTGCGGTCTGCCGATGACGCCCGTTCTCTGCGGCGGCGAGCGGCGCGTCGTGCAGGAGCGCGAGCAATGGGCGTCGGGCTGCAACTTCGTCGCGATGCGGCCGGGCCTCGTGCTCTCCTACGCCCGCAATGTCGGCACGATCGTGCAGATGGAACGTGCGGGGTTTCGGATCGTGCCTGGAGTGAACCTGCTCACGGACGAGGTGCGCATCGCCGACGATGAGCGCGCCGTCATCACGTTCGAAGGAGCCGAACTGGTTCGCGGCGGGGGTGGTCCGCGCTGCATGACGTGCCCCGTCCACCGTGAGGACGCGTGAGCGGCGTCGATCCGGTCAGCGGCACGCGTCTGGAGCCGCACGCGCCCTCCACGGTCGAGACGCGCCCCGAGCGCATGCTGCTCACCGAGCGCGCCGCGGACTACCTGCGCGCCGGCCCAGCCGATTCGCGCAGCCTCATCGCCAGTGTCTGTCAGCTCTCGGCGCTCCCCGACGTCGTCGCCGATCACATGGCCGCGTCGCTGCTGGGGGGACATCCGACGTTCGTGCGCACGCTCGACGGACGATGGCGGCTGTCCGAGAGTCCGGCGCCGGCGTGGCGCGCGCTTCCCGCGGATGAGGAGCCGCCGCTCTCGTCGCTCAGCTTCGCCGTCGTCGACGTCGAGACGACCGGAAGCCGGCCGGACGGCGGCGACCGCATCACCGAGATCGCCGTCGTGACCGTGCGCGATGGACGGATCGACGACGTCTACGAGCGGCTCGTGAACCCGGAGCGGTCGATTCCGCCGTTCATCACTCGCCTCACGAACATCACGTGGGAGATGGTGTGCGACAAGGCACCCTTCCGCGACGTGTGCGACGAGATCCTTCGTGTGCTCGAGGGCCACGTGTTCGTCGCCCACAACGCGTCGTTCGACTGGCGCTTCGTGAGCGCCGAGGTGGTGCGGGCACAGGGCCGCGAGCTCGCCGGCCGACGTCTGTGCACGGTGCGTCTCGCGCGCCGTCTGCTGCCGCAGCTTCGCTCACGCTCGCTGGATTGGGTGGCCAGGCACTACAACGTCGAGATCGATCCCGGCAAGCGGCACCGCGCTGCGGGCGATGCGCTGGCCACGGCGCACTGTCTGCTTCGCCTGCTCGACGACGCGCGCGGCCACGGATGCGAGCGCTGGTCGGACCTGGAGCGCTTCCTCGCTGCCGCGACCCATACGCGGAAGCGGCGTGGGCGCCGCGCGCCCGCCATGCCGCGTCCCGTGGATCGGGACACGACGGCGTGAGCCCGAGTCGTTAGACTCCCCGCATGCCGCTGCTTCCGCTCGTCCAGACCCGCACCGTGGGCTCGCTTCGCGTGCATGCGCTGCAGGCCGGTCTCCAGCATCTCGACGGTGGCGCGATGTTCGGCGTCGTGCCCAAGAACCTGTGGGAGCGGAAGATCCCTGCGGATGCGAAGAACCGCATTCCCCTCGGCATGCGCTGTCTGCTGATCGAGCATCCGGACGCGCTGGTGCTGGTCGACACGGGCGTCGGGGACAAGGAGAGCGAGAAGTTCACGGCCATCTACGGGATCGAGAACTCTCCCGTGGGAACGGCCGGCCCGACTCAGCTCGAGAGTGCGTTGGCGGACGCGAGCTTCACCACGTCGGACGTCGACCTCGTGCTCAACTCACACCTCCACTTCGACCACGCGGGGGGCAACACGCGTCGCGGCGAGGATGGGGCGCCGGTGCTCGCGTTCCCGAATGCGCGCTACGTCGTGCGGCGCGGAGAATGGAACTGGGCGCACCAGGCCAACGAGCGCACGGCAGCGAGCTATTTCGCCCACAACTACGATCCGATACAGGCGGCAGGGCGTCTCGAGCTCGTGGACGACGATCGCGAGGTGCTTCCCGGCGTCTCGCTGCGCCGTACGCCCGGTCATACGCCGCATCATCAGGGCATCCTCGTGGAGTCGGGGGGCGAGCGGCTGTTTTACCTCGCCGACCTCGCGCCGACGACCGCCCATGTGCCGCTGCCCTGGATCATGGCCTACGACGTGGAGCCTCTCGTCACGCTGGAGACGAAGCGCCGCATCTGGGCCGAGGCTGCGTCGGAGGGCTGGACTGTGATCTTCGAGCACGATGCCACGAACGCGTTCGGCCGGATCGTCCATGACGGGCGGGGGTACGGCTGCGAGGTGCTCACGACCTGACTTGACTTCGCATCCCCGTCTTCTAACTTGCGATCTGACAACTAGCTAAGTGGTCGTCTCTCGACGGCCCACCCTCTGGCCCCCGCGCGGACGCGGGGCGTGCTGCAGGAGTCCTCGATCAGCGTCTCGCTTCCGTCGCCACTGACGGAGTTGGGCGCGTGCGGACTTTCTGCCCCGGAAGGTCCGCTTTTTTGTTCTCTCTTACTGAGGCTACGAGTATTCAGGACACCACCAAGCGCGTGCGGGTCAATCGTATGATCCGCATCAGCCCAGTCCGCGTGATCGGCGCCGACGGTTCACAACTCGGGATTCTCGAGGTGGACCAGGCGCTCCGGATGGCGGAAGAGGCTGGGTTGGATCTGGTCGAAGTCGCGGCGACCGCACGGCCCCCGGTGGTCCGCATCATGGACTATGGGAAGTACAAGTTCGAGATGGCCAAGCAGGCGCGGCTCGCGAAGAAGAAGCAGCACGTGATCGAGCTCAAGGAAGTGAAGTACCGCCCGGGTATCGACGATCACGACTTCGACACGAAGACCCGACACGCGCGCCGGTTTCTCGAAGAGAAGAACAAGGTGAAAGTGACCATGATGTTCCGTGGTCGGCAGGTCGCTCACCCCGAGCTCGGACAAGCAGTGCTGGACCGGGTGAGCAGCGAGTTGGCGGACATCGCGAAGATCGAGAGCGCGGGCCGACTCGAAGGGAAGTCCATGACGATGATTCTCACGCCCAAATAAAGAGAGCGTGCAATGCCGAAGATGAAGACGCACAAGGGCGCGACGAAGCGCTTCAAGACGACCGGCTCGGGAAAGGTGAAGCGCTACAAGGCGTTCAAGAGCCACATCCTCACCAAGAAGACCTCCAAGCGTAAGCGGAACCTGCGCCGCGCGGGGCTGATCGCCACGAACGGCGAACAGAAGCGAATCAAGCGCCTCATCCAGGCCGCGTAACAGGAGCCGATCATGCCACGCGCCGTATCGAACGTCCCGCGCCTCAAGCGGAAGAAGCAGATCCTCAAGCACGCCAAGGGCGCCTTCGGTGCCCGCTCCAAGCTGTGGAAGGCAGCGAAGGAGAATGTCGAGCGTGGGTGGAAGTACGCGTATCGCGATCGCAAGAATAAGAAGCGCGATTTCCGCCGGCTCTGGATCGTGCGCATCAACGCCGCCGCGCGGCAGCACGACATGAGCTACAACGTGTTCATCAACGGCCTCGGCAAGGCCGGCATCGAGATCGACCGGAAGATCCTGGCCGACATCGCCGTGCGAGATCCGCAGGCGTTTGGCGCGCTCGCCGACAAGGTGCGCGCCGCCCTGAACGCTGCCTAAGTAGCTTTTTCCGCAGGCATTCGGCGGCGGCGCGACCCAGGGGTCTCGCCGCCGCTGAGTCATTTACGACCTTTCCTGCAATGCTTCCCGATTCTCCGACGCTCGAGCAGTACCTCCAGGCCGCCGACGACATCGCGCTTCGAGGCGTCACTGTGCTCTCTGCAGCGCCAGACCCCGACGCCCTCGAGGCGGCGCGCGTCCAGTTCCTCGGCGACCGGCGCGGCGAGATCCTCGCGCTCCAGAAGGCGCTCGGCACGCTCCCACCCGAGCAGCGTCGCGAGGCCGGACGTGCCTTCAACGACGCGAAGACGCGACTGACGCGCGCGCTCGACGAACGCCGGACGACTCTGAGCCGCGGAGCGGCGAAGAGTCTGCAACTGGACCTCACGATGCCCGGCCGTCATCGCTGGATCGGAGGCAAGCATCCCGTCACGCTCGTGATCGACGAGATCGTCGGCATCTTCCGCGAGCTCGGATTCACCGTCGCGCTCGGGCCCGAGACGGAATCCGAGTGGTACAACTTCGGCGCATTGAACTTTCCCGCCGATCATCCGGCGATGGACCTGCACGACACGCTCTACATCGGCGATGGCGCGCTGCTCCGCACGCACACCTCTCCCGTGCAGGTCCGTACGCTGCAGCGCTACGCTCCGCCGATCCGCATCCTCGCGCCTGGTACGGTGTTCCGCCGGGATCCGTTCGACGCGTCGCACGCCCCCGCGTTCGCCCAGATCGAGGGACTCTCCGTGGACGAGGGGATCTCCTTCGTCGACCTGAAGGCAACGCTCACACATTTCGCGCAGCGCTTCTTCGGCGCGACGCGCACGCGCTTTCGGCCGAGCTTCTTCCCGTTCACCGAGCCGTCGGCCGAGATGGACGTCGAGTGTCGGCTGTGCGCGGGGCGTGGATGCTCGGCGTGCAAGGGCACCGGATGGATGGAGATCCTCGGCTCCGGAATGGTGCATCCCGCCGTGCTCGAGGCCGCGGGGCTCGACAGCGAGCGTTACACCGGCTGGGCGTTCGGCATGGGGCCGGCCCGCATCGCCATGCAGCGCTACGATCTTCCGGACATTCGCATCCTCTACGACTCGGACGTGCGCTTTCTCGAGCAGGTGGCCGAATGAACGTGTCCGTCGAATGGCTGAACGCGTTCTTCGACCAGGGCCACAGATCGGCGATCGAGCTGCGTGATCTCCTGACCGCGCACACCGCGACGGTCGAGGAGGTCATCCCGCTGCGCGCCGACCTCGCGCCGATCGTCGTCGCGCGCGTCGTCGAGGAGCGCCCGCATCCGGACTCGGATCATCTCCACCTCACCAGGGTGGACGTGGGGACGGGCGAGCTGCTCGACGTCGTGTGCGGCGCACCGAACGTCGCGGCTGGGAAGTTGTATCCCTTCGCGCCGACCGGTACCGTGATGCCGGGTGGTCTGAAGATCGAGAAGCGAAAGATTCGCGGCATGACGTCGAACGGCATGCTCTGCTCGGCGCGCGAGCTGGGGCTGGGTGAGGATCACGAAGGGATCTTCGAGCTCACGGTCGACGCCGAGCCGGGCACGCCGCTGCTCGAGGTGATGCCGATCGGCGACACTCGACTCGTCGTCGACGTGCTGCCCAATCGGCCGGACCTGCTGTCGCACGTGGGGATCGCGCGCGAGGTCGAGGCGATCACCGGCGCGCCCTCGCGGCTGCCCTCCATCGACACGGCAGGGATCGAGATTCCGCCCCCGAAGCGCTTCCGTCGCGCCGGCAACGCGGGTGGAATCGTGCTGCACCTCGAGGACGCGAGTCTCGCCACGCGTTACATGGGGATCGTCGTGCGCGGCGTGAAGGTCGGGCCGAGTCCCCAGTGGCTCGTCGACCGCCTGAGTGCTGTGGGGTCGCGCTCGATCAACAACGTCGTCGACGCGACGAACTACGTGCTCCACGAGCTCGGCCAGCCCACGCACGCCTTCGATCTCGCAAAGTTCGACCTCGAGACCAAGTTGCCGCAGAAGACGGTCGTCGTGCGTACGGCGAAGTCGGGTGAGACCCTCGTCACGCTCGACGGCGTCGCGCGGACGCTCACGCCCGAGATGACGGTCATCGCGGACTCGACTCGCCCCGTCGGCCTGGCCGGTGTGATGGGTGGCCAGGACACCGAAGTCGGGCGGGAGACGACCGACATCTTCATCGAAGCGGCGAACTTCGTCCCGTCGCGCACGCGGCGCACGCGGCGCGGCGCCGGGCTGTCCACCGACGCCAGCTATCGTTTCGAGCGAGGCGTCGATCTCTCACTCGCGCCCGTTGCGCTCGAGCGCGCCGCGCAGTTGGTGATCGCGCTCGCCGGAGGGCGCGTGGAGCATCCGCCCGTCGACCTGTACGCCGGAGATCCGGCTCGGCGTCGACCTCGCGCCGGAGCGCATCACGCTTCTGCTGCGAGGCGTCGGCTGCGTCGCCGACGTCGAGGACGCAGGGGCGGCCGTGCGTTGCGTACCGCCCAGCTGGCGTCACGACCTCGTCGCCGAGGTCGATCTGATCGAGGAGGTCGCCCGCCTGCACGGCTACCAGGCGCTGCCCGACGAGATCCGCCCGTACCGGCCCGGCAGCACACTGGACGCCCCGTTGTGGACGGTCGCGGCGCATCTGCGCGACGCGCTCTCCGCGCTCGGACTTCTCGAGGTGCGTCCCATTCCTTTTCTCGCCGGCGGCGAGAATCACGTGCGACTGCTCAACCCGCTGGCCGAGAACGAAGCGCATCTGCGTCGAACGCTGCTCGAATCGCTCGCCCGGCGCGCTGAGCACAACCTCGCGCACATGGTGGGCAACGTCAGGCTGTACGAGATCGGGTCGGCATTCGCACCCGGGGACTCGCTGCCGGACGAGACGATCCGCGTCGCCCTGCTCGTGATGGGGGACCGCGAGCCAGCTCACTTCGCGGGCCCGGCCACGGCGTCGTACGACGCGTGGGACGCCAAGGCCCTGGCCGAGCGCACGGCGCGCGTTGCGTTTCCCGGTGCCGAGATCGTGCTCCAGCCGACCGAGGACGACGACGGTCGGCTGTGGAGCGTGCTGATCGACGGCCAATCGCGCGGTGAGGTGCGACGTCTCACGCTCGACGCTCCGGTGTGGGCGCAGGCCGCCTTCGGCTTCGAACTGGTCCTGGGCACGATGTCCAACGGAGACGTCGCTCCGCCGGGAGAGCACGCGCATGGATCGTCCGAGCGCGAGGCTCCTCGACGACCCCGCCCGTATCGGCCGCTGCCGAACACACCGGCAGCCGAGTTCGATCTCGCGCTGCTCCTCCCGCCAGGTGTTACTGCAGCGAGGGTGGAGCAGGTGATCCGGGACTCGGCCGGTGACCTGCTCGAACGGCTTGCTGCATTCGACGAGTACATGGGAAGCGGCGTCGAGCCGGGCCATCGCTCGGTAGCCTGGCGGTTGACCTTGCGGCATCCGGAGCGCACTCTACGCGACAAAGAAATCGAGGGCCGTCGGACGAGGATCCTATCTGCACTACAGCAGGAGCTGAATGTCAGACAGCGAACGTCCTGAAGCACTTGCGTTTCGTGAGCTCGAGCAGCTCGTGAGGCATCTGGGCGACGAGCTCGCCGGGTTTCGTCGACGTGCGCTCCTCGCCGAGGCGCGCGTGCGCGAGCTCGAGAGCGAAGAGTCGCAACCGGAAATCCGGCAGCATCGCGCGATGGGCGATCAGGTCACCCAGCTCGAGCACGACAACGCCGTCCTGCGTGGACGGCTCGATGCGGCGACGGCTCGGACGAAAGCGATGCTGGATCGCGTTCGGTTCATCCGACAGCAGGCACAGGGGGCCGAGCGGTGACTGGAAAGAAGACTTCGATCAAGGTCGAGATCCTCGGCGAATCCTACGCGATCCGCAGCGAGGCCGACCCGGAGCACACGCGTGCCGTCGCCGAGCATCTCGACCACTCGATCCGGAAGATCCTGGCCGGCGGCTCCGTCATCGAAGTGAATCGGGCCGCCATCCTCGCCGCGATGCAGATCACCTCTGAGCTGTTTCAGGAACGCGAGGCGAACGAGTCGATCACCAACGCGATGCAGGCGCTGAGCGGCGAGGTGCGTCGGATGCTGCCGCCCGCCAAACGCGGAGATGGTTCGGTGGCATAAGTCGCGTTGCGGTTTGCATTCGTGCCGGCCGCCGAATAGCTTTTGCCACGTTGCCAGGCTCACCCGTAGGTTGAAGCGCCCTTTGCAGTTAGCTCGCTCCATGTCGCGCCCTACGTCGGCGCGTCCTCGAGCGAAGCATGGCGAGCGGCGCTCCGCGGGGAGAGCGGTGGTTTCCCTTCTCCCGCCCTCGCGCGGTGGAGCATAGATCCGATATGAACCAGATGGCACTCGTTGCCGTGCTCGGCGCACTCGTCTTCGCCCTGCCGGCAATTTTCTTTGTGGGCCGTCGAGCGGGCATCACGGCCGGCGAACGAGCGGAGCTCGAGCGACAGCGCGCCGCCAAATCCTCCGCCGACGAGATCGCGAAGCGCCTGGTGGAGGAGGCCGAGCGAGAGGCCGAAACACTCCGCAAGACCGCCGTCCTCTCCGGCAAGGAAGAGCTCATCCGACTGCGCGAGGCAGCCGAGCAGGAGTTGCGAGCCAGGCGCAGCAGTGTCGAGGCGGAGGAGCGCCGCGTAGGCGAACGCGAAAGTGCGCTCGAGCGTCGCGCCGAATCGGTCGAGCTGCGCGACCGCGAGGTTGGCCGCCGCGCCAGCGACTTCGGGCGCCGCGAGAAGGTGATGCAGACGCGCGAGGAGGAACTGGACCGCCTGCTCGTCGAGGAACGACGCCGCCTCGAGCAGCTCGCCGGCATGTCCGCCGAGGATGCGAAGGCGGAGCTCATACGTCGTCTGGAGGAGGAGGCGCAGGCCGACGCCGCGAACATGCTGCGCGAGATTCGCGAGGGAGCTAGGCGAAATGCCGAGCGCGAGGCGAAGAAGATCGTCGCGCTCGCCATCCAGCGGATCGCTGCCGACACGACGGCCGAGACTACGGCGTCCGCCGTCTCCCTGCCGAACGACGAGATGAAGGGACGGATCATCGGACGCGAAGGTCGCAACATCCGCGCGTTCGAGCTCGCCACCGGCGTCGACGTGATCATCGACGACACCCCTGATACGGTAGTCGTCTCGTGCTTCGATCCGATCCGGCGCGAGGTGGCCAGACTGGCGCTCGAGAAGCTCGTCTCCGACGGCCGTATCCATCCCGGTCGGATCGAAGAGGTCGTCAACAAGTCGCGAAAGGAGGTCGAGACGCAGATCGTCGAGACCGGTGAGCAGGCGGCGTACAATACCGGCGTCCACGGGCTGCATCCCGAGCTCATCAAGCTGATCGGCCGCATGAAGTGGCGCACGAGTTACGGGCAGAACATCCTTCAGCACTCGCAGGAGGTCGCCCATCTCGCTGGCATCATGGCCGCGGAGCTCGGCCTCGACGTCGCCATGGCGAAGCGTGGCGCGTTGCTGCACGACGTGGGCAAGGTGCTCACGCACGAGCACGAGGGGACGCACGTTCAGCTCGGGGTGGAGATGGCGACGAAGTACGGCGAGCACCCGCTCGTGGTGAACTGCATCGCCGCGCATCACGACGACGTACCGCACGAAAGCGAGGTCTCGGTGCTCGTGCAGGCGGCGGACTCGATCTCGGGCTCCCGACCGGGCGCCAGGCGCGAAGCATTCGAGACGTACGTGAAGCGTCTCGAGGGGCTCGAGCGGATCGCGTCGAGCTACAAAGGGGTGGAGCGCGTGTTCGCCATCCAGGCCGGGCGCGAGATCCGCGTCGTCGTCGTGCCGGACGATGTGGACGACGTCCGCATGACGACGCTCTCGGAGGAGATCGCCCGCCGCATCGAGGCCGAGCTCCAGTATCCCGGCCAGATCAAGGTCGTGCTGATCCGAGAGACGCGGGCGGTGGACTTTGCCCGATAGCGCAGTGGCAGGGCAGGCGACGAACGCGGTTCCGACGGAGGGCGCCCGACTGATGGACGGCGCGCTTCTGGCGCAGAAGGTTCGGACGGAAGTCGCCGCCGACGTCGCCGCGCTGCGCCAGCGGGGTGTCGTGCCCGGCCTCACCGTGGTGCTGGTCGGCGACGATCCGGCGAGCGCGGTCTACGTCGGCGGCAAGGAGAAGGCGTCGCGCGAGGCCGGCATGGCGGGGGAGACGATCCGGCTGCCGGCGACGACCTCCCAGGCCGAGCTCCTCGCGCTCGTCGAGCGGCTCAACGCCGACGATTCCGTACATGGCATCCTCGTGCAGATGCCGCTGCCGAAGCAGATCGATCCCGACACGGTGATCAATCACATCCTTCCGCAGAAGGACGTCGACGGATTCCACCCGGTGAACGTCGGCAAGCTGCTGATCGGACATACCGACGGCTTCGTGCCATGCACCCCCGCCGGCATTCAGCGGTTGCTCGGCGAGTATGCCGTCCGCACCACCGGGGCGGAGTGCGTGGTGATCGGGCGCAGCACCATCGTCGGCAAGCCGATGGCGGCATTGATGATCCAGAGCGGCCCGCTCGCCGACGCGACCGTCACGCTGTGTCACAGTCGCACGCGTGATCTCGCTGCGCACACGCGCCGCGCAGACATCCTGATCGTGGCCGCGGGGCGCACGCGGCTCGTCACCGCCGAGATGGTCAAGCCGGGTGCGGTCGTGATCGACGTCGGGATGAATCGCATCGACGACCCGACGAGCAGGACGGGGACGCGCCTCGTCGGCGACGTGGACTTCGATGGCGTGCGTCGCGTCGCGTCGCTCATCACGCCGGTTCCGCGCGGCGTGGGGCCGATGACCATCGCCATGCTGCTGCGCAATACCGTGCGGGCCGCGCAGCGGAGCGTCGGCGCGTGACCCGACGCCGCGGTCGCGCCACGCTGCACACCACGTCCCCATCGCTGTTCGATGTGAACGAGGTGGCGGCCTCGCATGTCGAGCTGAGCGTCGAGCCGCTCGCCGTGCACGAGATCTACGACGAGGTCGGGGAGACGTTCCCGGGGGCGAGCCCCGGCTCCGCGGTTTCGGTCTCGACGTTGACGCAGACGGTGAAGGACATCGTCGAGGGGGCCTTCATCCCGCTCTGGGTCCGCGGCGAGGTCAGCGACTTCAAGTCGCATCGCAACGGGCACTGGTATTTCACGCTGCGCGATCTCTCGTCGCAGCTGCGCTGCGTCGTCTGGTCCCGCGACCAGCGCGGCATCCCCGCCGCGCCGGACGACGGCATGCAGGTCGCCGCGCTCGGACAGCTCGGTGTCTACGCGGCGCGCGGCGAGATGCAGTTCACCGTGCGGCGGCTGGAGGCCGACGGCGATGGGTTGTGGCGGAAGGCACTCGAGCAGTCGCGCAGCCGGCTCGAGTCCGATGGCCTGCTCGCCGTCGAGCGCAAGCGCGCGCTGCCGCGATATCCCCGGCGGATCGCTTTCGTCACGAGTGCGAGCGGCGCCGCGCTCCGTGACGTGGTCGCGGTGCTCCGCCGCCGCGCGCCCGGCGTCGAGCTGGTCGTCGCGCACGCGTCCGTGCAGGGAGAGACCGCGCCGCTCGAGCTCTGCGCGGCACTCGAGCGTGTGTGCCGCTGGGGAGGAGCCGACCTCGTGATCATCGGACGCGGCGGCGGCTCGCGCGAGGATCTCTGGGCGTTCAACGACGAGCGCGTCGCCCGCGCCGTCGCCGCATGCCCGGTGCCGACGATCTCCGCGGTTGGCCACGAGATCGACGTCACGCTCTGCGATCTCGTTGCCGACCTCCGAGCCGCAACGCCCTCGGCGGCCGCCGAAGCCGCGTGCCCGTCGCTCGACGAGATTGCGCTCACGCTCGGAGTGCACCGGCAGCGGCTCGTCGCAGCCATCGCGGGTTGCCTGCAGGAGCCGCGCGATCGCGCTGCGACCACCGCCCGTCTGCTGCGCGCGGCGGCGGCCCGCCACATCACCGAGCGCGAGACCGCGCTCGCGGCGCTCGCGGGACGCTTGAACGCGCTCAGCCCCCTGGCGACTCTCCAGCGTGGCTATGCCGTCGCACGTGGCACGGACGGCACGACAGTGTCCTCGATCGAACAGTTCTCCGAAGGCGGAGCGTTCACGCTGAGACTTCGCGACGGCGAGGTGGACGCCACCGCGCGTCGCGTTCGGCCGGAGCACTCGGCATGACGCTCGAGCAGACGCTCGCACGTCTCGAGGAGATCGTCGCTCGGCTCGACGAGGAGCGAATGGACCTTGGGGAGGCGCTGGCGCTGTTCGAGGAGGGCGTCGCGCACCTGCGGAATGCCGCAGGCGTTCTCACCGAGGCCGACGCGCGCGTGAAGCGTCTCACCGAGCTGGCCGACGGCGCCTTCGCGCTCGAGGACCTCGATGACTGAGCAGGCGGTCGCCGTCGCGGTCGACCTCGGCCCCGACCGCGCCGCGATCGACCGCGCGCTCGAGGCGTTCTGCGACCGCTACTGCGGCGGGTTGCCCGCGCCCGTGGGAGACGCGATTCGCTACAGCCTCATGGGAGAAGGCAAACGGTTGCGCGGCATCCTCTTTCTTCGGGCTTACGAGGCCGCGCGTGGTACGGCCGACGGATCGGCGATGGCGGGCGCGATCGAGATCGTGCACGCGTACTCGCTCGTGCACGACGACTTGCCGTGCATGGACGACGACGACGTTCGCCGCGGACGTCCGACCGTCCACCGCGCGTTCGGCGTCGCGGCGGCGACGGCCGCCGGGCTCGCGATGGTACCCCTCGCCGCGCTCTGCGCCGCCGACGCGGCTCGCGAGCTAGGGCTTGACCACACCGAGACGGGCGAGATCGTCCGTGAGTTGATGATCGCGTCGGGAGCAGGTGGAATGATCGGCGGACAACTGCTTGACCTCGAGGGGGAGGGCAAGCCGCTCGCGCTCGAGGAATTGCAGCGGATCCACACCGCCAAGACCGGTGCACTCATCGCGGCCGCCGCGACGATCGGCGGCCGTGCGGCGCGGACGTCGAGCGAGCGTCGTGACGCGCTGGCGCGGTACGGCGCATCTGTCGGCCTGGCGTTCCAGATCGCCGACGACGTGCTCGACGTGACGGCGACGACCGATCAATTGGGCAAGACGGCCGGCCGAGATGTGGCGCTGCAAAAGAGCACGTATCCGGCGCTCCTCGGCATCGAGGGCGCGCGATCGCGCGCCGACGCACTGGTCCGGGACGGATGTGCCGCCCTGGACCAGGTCGGACTTCTCACCCCCGCCCTCGACCGCATCGCACACTTCACCGTTCAGCGCACCTCTTAGATTTCCCCCATGTCTCTGCTCGATCGGATCGAATCCCCCGCCGACCTCCGCGCCCTCACCCGCGACGAGCTTCGTACGCTCGCCGAGGAGATTCGGGCGCGCCTCGTCGACGTCTGCTCCCGCACGGGGGGCCACATCGGCGCGGGGCTGGGAGTGGTCGAGCTGACGATCGCGCTCCACACGGCCTTTCAGACGCCGCGCGACCAGCTCGTCTGGGACGTCGGCCATCAGGGCTATCCGCACAAGCTGCTCACGGGGCGCAACGCGCGCATGGAGACGCTGCGCCAGGAAGGAGGGGTCTCCGGCTTTCTCAAGCGCACCGAGAGCGAGTACGACACCTTCGGCGCCGGTCACGCCGCCACGGCGATCTCCGCCGCGCTCGGGATGGCCGCCGCGCGCGACATCAACGGCGAAACCGATCTCAAGGTCGTCGCCGTGCTCGGCGACGGTGCGCTGAGCTGCGGCCTCGCCTACGAGGGGCTGAACAATGCGGGCCACTCGGACCGCGACATCGTCGTCGTGCTGAACGACAACGAGATGTCGATCGCGCCGAATGTCGGCGCGATGCACAAGTACCTCACGTCGATCCAGCGCAATCCGCTGTACAACCGGGTGCGCACGAAGATCGGCGAGATCGTCGACAACGCGCCAGGTCCGGTCGGCACGATCGTGCGGAAGTGGGAGGAGAGCATGAAATCCTTCCTCACCCCCGGCGTGCTGTTCGAGGAGCTCGGCTTCCGCTATTTCGGTCCGATCGACGGCCACGACATCGACGCGCTGCTCGACACGCTCGCGATGGTGCGGGAGCTCGAGGGCCCGCGACTCGTGCACGTCATCACCCAGAAGGGGAAAGGGTTCCCCGCCGGCGAGCACGCCGGGGGCGAGAAGTGGCACGCGCTGCCTCCGGGCCACGATCCCGCGACGGGGAAGCAGCGGACGACGAGCGCCGCCAACCCGAGCTACACCGCCGTCTTCGGCAAGGGACTCGCCGAGCTGGGTCACGAGCAGCCGAAGCTGGTGACGATCACGGCGGCGATGCCGAGTGGCACGGGCGTCGGCCAGTTCGCCGCCGCGCATCCGACGCGCTTCTTCGACGTCGGCATCGCCGAGGGACACGCCGTGACCTTCGCCGCCGGACTCGCGACGCGCGGCCTGCGTCCGGTGTGCGCCATCTACTCGACGTTTCTCCAGCGCGCGTACGACAACATCATCCACGACTGCGCCATCCAGTCGCTGCCCGTCATCTTCGCGATGGATCGGGCCGGCCTCGTCGGCGAGGACGGCGAGACGCACATGGGGCTCTATGACATCGCCTATCTGCTCGCCGTGCCGAACGTGACCGTCACGGCGCCCAAGGACGGGACCGAGATGCTCGCGCTGCTTCGCACGGGACTCGCGCATGCGGCCGGGCCCTTCTCGCTGCGCTATCCACGCGACCTCGTTCCGGCACCGGTGCCCGCGGTGGATGAGATCGCGCCGATCCCGTTCGGCACGTGGGAGGTCCTGCGCCAGGGCAGTGAGATGGCGATCCTCGCCGTCGGCACGATGGTCGGCGCGTCGCTCAAGGCGGCCGAGGCTCTCGCTGCCGATGGACTCGACGTGACCGTGGTGAACTGCCGGTTCCTCAAGCCGCACGACGAAGTCACGCTTGCCGCGATCCTCGCCCAGCATCGTCAGATCCTCGTCGTGGAGGAAGGAACGGTGATCAACGGGTTCGGATCCTACATCGGCGCCGTGATCGAACGGCAGGAGCCAGGGGTGCGCGTCCACACCCACGGCGTTCCCGATCGGATCATCTATGCGGCGCCGCGCGCGCGACAGCTCGCGATGCTCGGGCTCGACGCCGAGGGCATCGCACGCCGCGTGCGGGCGTTGCACGAGACCGAGGCGCTCGCCGGGTGATCCGCGTCGGCGTGGTCGGACATCAGGGGTACGGCGGCCTCTCCGAGGTCCTGGCGACGCTGCACCGTCTCGCGCCCTCGCTCGATCTTCAGCTGTCGTACGAGGATGAGCTGCTGCCCCTCGCCGCGCACGGTGCCGCGCGCATGGTGGCCGGTGACGTGGACGCGATGCTCACGCTCGGTGGTGACGGCACGCTGCTCCGCGCCGCGCGACTCGTCGGCGAGCGCGCCGTGCCCGTCCTCGGCATCAATCTCGGTCGACTCGGCTTCCTGACCTGCTGTCCGGCATCGCAATTCGACGAGGCGATGCATCGCCTCGCGTCGGGCGACTACGTCGTCGAGGCTCGCATGACGCTCGACGCGCGCGTCACCGATGCCGGCGGCAGCGAGCGCCAGCGGTGGCGTGCGCTCAACGACGTCGTGCTGCACAAGGGCGGCTTCGCGCGCGTCGTCGCCGTGCGCATCGAAGCCGACGGCGAGACGGTGGGCCACTTCTCCGCCGACGGCGTCGTCATCGCCACGCCCACCGGCTCGACGGCGTACAATCTCTCTGCCGGCGGCCCGGTCGTCGTGCCGACGCTCGAGACGATTCTGCTGACACCGGTGAGCGCGCACACGCTCGCACTGCGACCGCTCGTGCTGCCCGCCACGTCGCGGGTCACGCTGCGCGGGAACAACGGGCCCGACGAGCTTCTGATCACGGTGGACGGGCAGGTGGGTTGCACCTTCGGCGCCGGTGACACGCTCGTCATCGGCCGCTCCATCGCCCCCGTGTCGATCGTGCGCTTCCCCGAAACCAGCTTCTTCTCCACGATGCGCGAGAAGCTCCACTGGGGAGGACTGCTGGATCGCGACGAGCCGAATCGATGCTGACCGAGCTGCGCATCCGCAATTTCGCCATCATCGAGTCGTTGTCGCTGCCGCTCGCCCGCGGCTTCAACGTCTTGTCCGGCGAGACCGGCGCCGGCAAGTCGATCATCGTGGGTGCGCTGGGACTTCTGCTCGGTGAACGGGCGAGCGCGGACCTGATTCGCACGGGTGCCGATCGCGCGACCGTCGAGGGCGTGTTCGACGTGGCCGACCGACCGGAGATCGCCGTACTGCTCGACGAGCGCGGGATCGACGCGGAAGAGTCGTTCGTCGTGTTGAAGCGCGAGATCGTCGCGGCTGGGCGCGCGCGTGCCTGGGTGAACGGCACTACGGTGAGCGCGGCGATCCTGGCCGAGGTCGGGCGGCTGCTCGTGAACCTCCACGGGCAGCACGAGGCGCAGACCCTGCTCGATCCCGACGCGCAGCGCCGGATCCTCGACGCCTTCGCCGGCGCCACGGACAGTGCGAGCGCGGTGCGGGACGCGTACGACACGTTGGCCCACGCGCGGCGCGACATCGCCAGCCTTCAACGCCGCCGCGCCGACGCCGAGAAGCGCGCCGACTACCTGCGGCACGTCGTCAACGAGATCGAGACGGCGAAGCTGACCGACGGCGAGGACGTGCGGCTCGAGGATGAGGCCCGACGACTGGAGAACGCCGAGGAGCTGCGCGAGCTGTCCACCGGCATCGTCGAGTGTATCGAGGGGGAGGAGGAATCGGCGCTGCAGCGTCTGGCCTCTGTGGAGCGTCTGCTCGCGACCATCCAGCGCGTCGATCCGACGCTCGCGCGGCTCCAGGAGCTCTACGACACGGCGTACTACAGCCTCGAGGCGCTCGCGCGCGAGATGACCGAGTACGAGGCGAGCGTCGAGCTGGATCCCGAACGGCTGGAGGAAGTTCGCCGGCGCCGCGACCTGCTCTTTCGCCTCACGAAGAAGTACGGTCCCACGCTTGGCGATGTGCTCGAGGCGAACCGCGCCGCACGCGCCGAGCTCGATCTCGTCGACTCGGCCGACTTCGACCTGCGCGCCCTCGAGGAGCGCGAGCGTTCCGCGGCGCAGGCGCTGCAGGACCGTTCGGCCGCACTGTCCGCCCTCCGCGCCCAGGCGTCGGAACGGCTCGGTCGCGCGGTCGACGAAGTGCTGCCGGACCTCGGCATCCCCGATGGACGGTTTCACGCCGCGCTGATGCCCCTCCGCGAGATCGGCCCCGACGGCGCGGAAGCTGTCGAGTTCCGCGTCTCGCTCAACGTCGGGCACGAGGAGCGTCCGCTCGCCCGCGTTGCGTCCGGTGGTGAGCTGTCGCGGGTGATGCTGGCCCTCAAGACCATCCTCGCGCGCCTCGACCGCGTGCCCACGCTCGTATTCGACGAGGTCGACGCGGGCATCGGCGGTCGCGTCGGATTGCAGGTCGGAGAGACGATGCGCCGTGTCGCGTCGTATCATCAGGTGTTCGCCATCACGCATCTGCCGCAGATCGCCGCGCGCGCGCATCATCACATCCTCGTCAGCAAGGGTGCACGCGGTGGCGTCACAACCGCCGACGTCGCCGTGCTCGAGGGGGATCCGCGCACCGCGGAGATCGCGCGCATGCTCGGCGGCGATCCGGAGAGTGAGGTGAGCCGCGCCCACGCGCGCGAGCTGCTCGATACCGCTGCGGCGCTTGCGGCCGACTCGGCGCCGGCGCCGACGGTACGCGGCGCGCGCCGCGCGCGAAAGTAACGGCGCCCCGACTAGCGCCGGATGCGGTAGAAGAGCCGAAGCTGGATCTGATCGCGGAACACCTTCGGTGCCGTAGCGTCTCCCGTGATCGTCTCGAGGTGCCGGTATGAGACTTCGATCGGGTAGCGCGCCCGCCGGCGGAGAAACGCATCCACCGTCGAGTAGCGCATGCCGAAGCCGATTCGCTGTACCGTGAGGGGTGTCGGCAGGATCGAGTTGGAGAGGACCACGCACGCGGGGCAGGGTGCTCCGTCCGCGCCGGTGAACGTCGCCGAATCGGTGTGCTCGATGCCGAACTGCCCTTCGAAGGCGAGCCACTCGCTGGCGAAGAAGCGGGGGGTGACGTCGATGCCGACGAGATTGCCCGCCTTTCGCGACACCTCACCGAACTGTGGAAACGGCCAGCCCGAGATCGGATAGCCGACGAGCGGCGACGTAACCGTTCGCGCGAACCATCTCGCATAGCGTCCGGAGATCGTCGCGCCGACGCGTCCCACACCCACATCGAGCGCGGAGCGCACTTCCACACCCGCCCCCTCTCCGGTACCGATGTCGAGCAGATCGATCGCCGAATCGGGACGGCTCGTCGCGAAGCGCACGATCCCGCCCACGCCGAGCCGCACCTGCGGTCCGTGCATCGGCAGCGAATCGCGCTGCACCCGATCGATCAGTAGCACGCGCGCGCGCAACTCGATGTCGCCGAAGTTGAGTCGCTCGGTTGTGGCGATCGAGTCCACTCCGCCTCCGAGGTCGCTCTGCAGAAGGCCCGGCGTGTTGGCTCGACCCTGGAGGTCGATGTACGAGAACTCCGTCGTGGCGGTGGGCAGGGTGCCGAGCACGGTGCCTGGCACGTACGTCGCGAGCTGGGCCGCCAGTGCGGCGCGCTGGAGCTCGATCGTCGTCGCCAGCGCGCTCCCCGTGAGCGGCGCGACGACGGCCGTCTGCTCGGTGACCCCATAGCCGGTTGCGACCGCTCCGGCGAAGTCGCTGGCTCGACGCGCCGTCGCCGCGGCGTCGGTCTCGCGTCCGCGAATCGGATCGCACTCCGCGGCGGCTGGAGTACGGGCGCAGCGCGCGAGCAGGGCGTTGAGGCTTTGTGCGGCTGTCGCCAGGTTCGCCACGAACGTCGCGTTCAGCGCTGCCTGCGTCGCGCGGCCCGATTGCGGCATGATCCCGACGTTGCTCGTCTTCGTCGTGTCGCCTGTCGGGCGCTGGTTCACGCGCGTCTGCGCGGAACGGCGCGTCTGAACGAGCGGCACGACCACACCGAGGCTGAGCCGGCGTGTGATCCCGTACTCGAAGGCGATTGGCGTCGTCACGATGCGCGCGTCGCTGCGGACCTCGAGCCGGCCGAACGTCAGGCGCTGAGCCGCATTCTGCGTCAGCGTCTTCAGCGCCCCTTCGATCGGAGCCAGGCGGGGAAGCTGCCGCGGGCCGAGCGAGTCCGTCGAGAATTCATCGCCGAGTCCGCGAATCGTCCCGCTGTCTCCGAATCGACTGTCGTATCTCGTCCATGCGGTGCCGACGGAGAGCCGGAACCACCCACCCGGAATCGGGATCGCATCCTCGGTGGGACTCGGAATCGTCTGGGCCTGCGTGTCCTTCGCACCCAGCGCGCACAGCGAGGCGAGCACGGCGATCGTCAGGAGGCGCCGCGCGCGTGGCCGCGCGGGCGGGAGAGGGTGCGGCGCGGAATGGGGCACGACGAGCGGCAGCATTGGGCCGAAGGTTATCATTGGGGCACGCGACCAACAACTTCACGCGCCGCACCGTGACCCACACCGCGCTTCCGAACGTTCCCTGGCAGCTCACGGGGAATCACTGGCTCGCCATCCCGTGCATCCATCCCGCCGACGGGTCCATTCATGCGATCGGCGTCGTGCACAGCGGGGCTCGCGCCGCCGTCGAATTCGCCGGCGGCGCTGATTTCATCGACGGCAAGGCGCCGGCCCTGCTCAAGCCCATCGTCGAGATCGACGGGCAGGCACACGATCTGGCGGGAGGCGCGATGGCCTGGGAGCGCGCCCTCGAGTGGCTGCCGACATTCACCTGCGCGATCGGCGACGTCGTCGTCCGTGGGACGGTGTTCGCGCCCTATGGCCGCGACGCCGATCTCGCCGGCGCCGTGTACGCGATCGCACTCGAGAGCCGGGGCGCCGCGCACTCCGTCCGGGTGCGTCTCGAGGGGACGCTGGGTCACCGCCAGCTGCGCGTACGGACCGCACGTCCGACCGATGACCAGTCGCTCGTCTCGCGTGGGGCCGCGGGGCATCTGCTGCTCGAGGGCAGCGCGCTACCAGGGCTCGCCGCGCTCGCGCTGAGCGCCGATGAAGAGGCCGACGTCGCGCAGGATGGTGTGCGCTTCTCGCTGGGGCGCACGCTGGCGCTTCCCGCTGGTGGGCACGTCGACGTGGCGTTCTACCTCGCGGCCGGCCCCGAGCGCGACGGCGCCGAGGCGACCGTGGCCGTCCTGCGGCGCCGCGGCTGGCGCGCCCTGCTCGCCGGCACCCGCGACGCGCTGCAGCAGCTCGAGCAGAGCACCGGGTCCGAAGGAGTCGATCGGCTCATCAACCGCAACCTGCTGTTCGCGTACTTCTACAGTGTCGCTCGCGCGCTCGACGATGCGCACTATTACCTCGTGCGGACTCGGGCGCCGTGGCACGGAGCAGGGGTCACCGTACGCGATTGGGACGCGCTCATGTGGACGCTCCCCGCCGTGCAGCTCGCCGACGATGCGCTCGCGCGCGAGCTGCTGCTGCGCATGTGCGAGCTCCACGGCTATGCGCCCGGACGCGGCGTTCACTACCTCGACGGGACGCTGTTCGAGCCCGGCTTCGCGCTCGAAGGAGTTGCCGCCTATCCCATCGCCATCGACCGCTATGCCCGCGACACGGGCGATTCGGCGATCGTCGACGAGCCGGCGATCGGGAACGCGCTGTATCTCGCGCACGACGACCTGCAGGATCGGCGGGACCGTCGCTTCCCGCTCTACTCCACCGAGGTCACGCCCGGCAATACGCCGGTCGTGCATCCCTACACGCTGCACGCGAACGCGACGGCGGCGCAGGCGCTCGAGATTCTGCGCCGAACGCTCGATGAGGAGACCTCTCGCTCCGTGGAGGACGCGGCGGCGGTGCGCGCCGCGATCAAGCGTCACTTTGCCCCGGAGCGCGATCAGAAGGCGACCCTCCGCGCGTCGATCGATCTCCTCGGCGATGTATCTACCGACGACGAGCCGAGTGCGAGCGCCGTGTGGCTGCCGCTGTACGAGGCGCTGGACCGCAACGACTCGCTGTATCGCCGCACCGTGAAGGCGCTGCCACGCGAACGCACGTCGCTGGTGCGCGAGATCGGGCGTCTGCTGGGACCCGAGGGCGATCAGGTACTCCGGTGGCTGCGGAACGCACCGCTGCACGGCGGTGTCGCCGCGGAGCATGTCGACGATGCCGGCATCGCGACCGCCAATGCCGGCGACGCCTCGCTGTCCGGATTGCTGGCATGGACGGCGTGGTTCGCCGTGCACGCGCTGGGCGTCACTGGCTGACCTCGCGCGCACCACCTACCTGCTCCCGGACGCCGGCTTTATATTCTTCCCGCACGCGGGAATAGCTCAGTTGGTAGAGCACAACCTTGCCAAGGTTGGGGTCGCGGGTTCGAGTCCCGTTTCCCGCTCTGGATCGACGACGGGGGAGCGCAGGCTCCCCCGTTTCGCGTTCGGTCCGATCGGCGCGCCGGGATGGCGAAACTGGCAGACGCGCGAGACTTAAAATCTTGTGTCCGCAAGGACATCCGGGTTCGAGCCCCGGTCCCGGCATGAGCTCCGGTGGGAAGTGGGGAGTGGGGAATGGGAACGACCTCGGGAGGCAGTGCTTCCCGAGGTCGTAGCATTTACCCCCAACTCCAAACACCCCACCGCCACTCTCAGAACGGAATCTCTTCCGTCTCTTCGCTCAGCGTCTTCGCGCTTTCCGTCTTCTCGTTCTTTCCCGTCTTCGGTGGCCAGATCACTCCGTCGCACGAGCGGTCGCGGCACTTGTAGTCCGGCGCCTTCGGATTGCGCTTCGTCAACCGGTTGTCCCACATCCGGCCGCCACACTTCGGGCAGCTCGGCTCGTCCGACGTGAGCGCAGTGTTCGCGCTCGCCGCCGACGCCGGCTCCTCGGAGACGGGCACCTCGGTCTCGCGCTCCACCGGAGCCGTCAGCTGCGCCGGCTCCGTCGCGGGCGCACTCGCCACGCGCGGACGTCCGTAGCGCCGCGCATACGTCACCGCCGGGTCCTCGATCGGCCGCGCGTACTTTCCATCGCCGTCCATCTGCACCCAGTTCTGCTCGTACGCGTAGAGCTCGTGCGCGATGCCGAACCGCACTGCCGCGCGCTTGAATGCACCGGTGCCGACGTCCTCGCGAATCACGCCGAGGATCTGCAGCCGCGCCTTGAACGAGCAGGCGCCCTGGTTGGCATCCTCGTCCAGCCCCGTCACCGGCGGGAGCAGCTCGAGCGTGAGGTCCCATTCGCCCGGCACGACGGCGTCGAGCCGCTCGCGAACGGTGTTCGCCTCGATGTACGCGACGAAACGGGCGAGATGGCGCCCGTCGCGCGAGATGGGGCGTCCATCCTGCCTCCAGGAGATCACGCCGGGGGGAAGGGGGGCAGCCAGCGCCGACCAGATGTCGACCTTGTCCAGATGCGTCTCGTGTCTCGCGATCATTCTCTCATCCTAGCGTTTCGTTGTCCGTCCAGTGCGAGCTCGCTACGAGACTCGCGCGATCTGCCCGTTGAACTTCCGAGCGTGTCCGACCGCCGGGCAGGAGCGGCCGTGCTCGCAGTACCACCCATGTCGATCGAAGAAGACGAGATGCGCCGTGGTGCGCCCGTTCACCTGTT
>QHVE01000101.1:23576-25981 GCA_003223455.1 Gemmatimonadota bacterium
CGGCGCGTCGCTCGCGCGGCCTCGCACCACGGCCAGGGCACGCTGACTTGCGCGCTTCGCCGCCGTCGAACGCTTCGTGCCCTGCTTGCGAGCCGTCTTCACCCGCTTCCTCCCCTGGGTCGCAACGCTCTTTCGCGACGCCGAGCGCTTCTTCGCCCCGGTACTGGCCTGCTGTTTTGACGCCTTCGTCGCGCCCTTCGCCTTGCCCCGTGCCGACTTGCCCTTCGTGTGACGTTCGCCCGCAAACCCAGTCTCTTTCTTGACTTTCGCCACTTGCTCTCCTAGACTGTGTAACGAACGTCGCATCAATTCGGTTTTCGTTCGGGATATTAATCTAGGTCAACCTGCAACGTATGTCAACGGATTTGCTGCTCGATTCGCCGCTTCCGGAGGGCGCTCCTGAGCTCACTTCGCTCGGAAAGCGGCTCGAGATCCTCCGCATCGAACGCGGGATCTCGAAGCAGCATCTCGCACGGTTCGCCGGCACCTCGCGTCAGCAGCTCTGGCGCGTAATGACGGGAAAGTCCGAGCTGACGAGCTCGCTCAAGGAGCGACTCGCTGGGGCCCTTTCCGTCGATCCGTCCGTCCTTTCGGCGGCTTCCATCGCGCCACCGTCGCAGACGTATGCCCTGGCGGCCACGGTGACGTCGTCGCTCCCCGGCGCTGCGATCGACGCCTCGGCGGCGCCCACGATCCATGGCTATCTGAGCGATCCCGCACACCTCGCCGCCACGCTCCGGACGCTCCCGGAGGGTGATGCCGGCCGTCGGCTCAAGCGCGCGCTGCTCAACGCGCTCGAGGACCTCGCGGTCGACGCCGCGCAGCCGCTGTCCGCCGATTTCTCGGAGATTCGTCGGCGCGTGCTCGCCGGCGAGCTCTAGCTCCGACACCGACGCGCTCGTCGCCACGCGTGCCTCGTGGACGCGGTGATGGCGCGTGTTCTGCACCCGCACCCAGGCCCGGAAGCAACCGAATCATTGGAGGCCAAATGGACCGCGGAATCGACTTTCTGAAAAGCCAGGTCAACAACGCCGTGATGCAGCACCAGACGTTCGTCGAGAACCTGGTCGATCACGAGAAGCAGGCCGACGACGCACGCTATCGCGCCCTGTGCGCTCGCTTCGTCCCGAAGGCGCAAACACATCAGCGCATGCTCGAGGATTATCAGGCCGAGCTCGGAGCCGAAGCGGGAACCGGGAAGAAGATGCTCGGCAAGGCGCTCGGCGTCGCGCGCGATCTCGCCGATGCGGGACGCGAGAGCGACTTCCTTCGCCTTGTGGGCGACATCGTCACGTCGCGCCAGTCGGAGGACACGTTCAAGACCTTCCGCGAAGCGGGCAGGGCGCTCGGCATCGCGCGACTGCAGCAGCTCGGCGACATCGGCGAGCGAGATCACGATGACTTCCATCGCGAGGCGAATCGTCTCGCTCAGCAGATGTTCGTCGAGCACGTGCGCGAAGGCGACACGACGGGCTTGAACATCTCGCAGGCCGCGTCGAGCAGTACGTCCACCGGCTTCGGCACGACGGGAACGTCGACGAGCAGCACAGGTTACTGAGTCGCCGCGTCGGCGCGAGCGCGAAGGATTTTCCGGGGGCGGCGGTGGCATCCACTTTCGCCCCCGGCTAGTTTTGCGCTATGACCGACGTTGTCGCGCTCGCTGCCGAGCTTCTCGCACTCCAATCCTCCACCGGCGCTGAAGGCCCGGCGGTCGATTTCGTTTCCCGCTGGCTGATCGCGCGCGGCTGGAACGTCACCCTGCAGGAGGTCGCCAAGGGTCGCGCCAACGTGTGGGCGTCGCGAGCGGGAAGTGGTGTCACGCTGTCGACGCACCTCGATACGGTCCCGCCGTACATCGGCCCCAGTCTCAAGAAGTCGCGGCTCTATGGTCGCGGCGCCTGTGATGCCAAGGGCATCGCCGCGGCGATGCTGTGTGCCGCCGAACGCCTTGCCGAGGCGGGCGAACGGCGAGTGGATCTGCTCCTCGTCGTGGGCGAGGAGAAGGGCTCCGACGGCGCGCGCGCCGCCAACCATCTGCAGGCGACGAGCAAGTTCCTCGTCAACGGTGAACCGACCGAGAGCAAGCTCGCGTCGGGCGCGAAGGGCTCGCAGCGCGTCGTCGTGCGAACGCGGGGCCGTGCGGCGCACTCCGCCTACGCGCACCTCGGCGTGTCGGCCATCGAGCCGATGCTCGCGCTGCTGCCAAGCGTGAAGGCGCTCCCGCTGCCGACAGATCCGGTGCTCGGTGAGACGACCGTCAACATCGGCACGATTCGCGGCGGCACCGAGGCCAACATCGTTCCCGACCTCTGCGAGGCAGAGCTCATGTTCCGTCTCGTGAGCGACGTCGGCAGCCTGCGCGACACGCTCACGAGCTGGGCGGGCGACCGCGCCGAGCTCGAATG
>QHVE01000101.1:25994-42553 GCA_003223455.1 Gemmatimonadota bacterium
CTCGCACATTCCGGCGCAGCACTTTCACACCATCGACGGCTTCGACGTCGCACCCGTCGCCTATACCTCCGACATCCCCTTGCTGAGCCGCTGGGGGAAGCCGCTGCTCTTTGGACCCGGCTCGATCCACGTCGCGCACACGAGCGACGAGTTCATCGACGTCAAGGAGCTGCGGCAGGCCGTCGATTCGTACGAACGCATCGTCCGCACCCTCCTCGCCTCATGACTCCCTTCTCGCCCAAGTCCCGTATCCCGGTCGCCGTTCTCGGCGCGACCGGCGCCGTCGGACAGTCGTTCATCCGGCTGCTCGCCGATCATCCCTGGTTCGACGTGGCGCAGCTCGCCGCGTCGGAGCGCTCGGCAGGGAAGCGGTACGCTGACGCCACCCGCTGGATCGGCGGCAGCGGCATCCCCGAGAATGTGCGCGACGCCACCGTCCTTCCGTGCGATCCGGCGGAGGTGAGTGCGCCGATCGTCTTCTCGGCGCTCGACGCCGGCGTCGCGGGAGAGGTGGAGGCAGCGTTCGCGCGTGCCGGCCGGCTCGTGCTGAGCAACGCGAAGAACTTCCGGATGGATCAGGACGTCCCGCTCGTGATCCCGGAAGTGAACGCCGATCACCTCTCGCTACTCGAGGTGCAGCGGTCCAATCGCGGCTGGAAGGGAGGCATCGTCACGAACGCCAACTGTGCGTCGATCATGGCGGTGATGCCGCTCGCGCCGTTGCACGAGGCGTTCGGCGTGCGCCGTCTCTTCATCGCCACCATGCAGGCGGTCTCCGGCGCGGGCTATCCCGGCGTGGCGTCGCTCGACATCCTCGGCAACGTCATCCCGTTCATCGGCGGTGAGGAAGGAAAGATCGAGAGCGAGATCCAGAAGATGCTCGGTCGTCGGATGGAGACGCACATCGAGCACGCGCCGATCACCATCTCGGCGCACGCGAATCGCGTTGCCGTCGAGAACGGCCATACGGTGTGTCTGTCGATCGATTTCGAGAAGCACGTCGACGCCGCCGCGGCGCTCGAGGTGCTGCGCGATTGGAAAGGCGACGAGTGCGCGCGCGGTCTCCCGAGTGCGCCCGAGCACCCACTAGTGGTGACCGATGCCCCCGACCGGCCGCAGCCGCGTCGCGACGTCGATCTCGGCCGCGGCATGACGGTGACGGTCGGCCGCGTGCGCGAGGATCCGCTGTTCGACGTGAAGCTGGTCGCGATGGGCCACAACACCGTCCGAGGCGCGGCTGGCGCGTCGGTGCTCAACGCCGAGCTCCTCGTCTCGACCGGGCAGGCAGGCCTCGCGTGATCGTCTGCAAGTTCGGTGGCACCTCGGTGGGAGACGCCGAGGCGATCGCTCGCACGGCCTCGATCATCGGTGCGCGGCGCGAGCGCAAGCCGGTCGTCGTCGTCAGCGCGCTCGCCGGTGCCACGAACGCGCTGCTCGCCATCGCCGAGCAGTCGGCACGTGGACAGCTCATCGGCGCCCTCGCGGCGATCGAATCGCTCCGCGAGCGGCATCTGGAGCAGTCGCAGCTCCTGCTGGCCGCCGACCAGGCCGTCGCGGACGACATCTGCGCCGAGCTCTCGGCGATGTTCGACGAGCTCGCGATGCTCGCCGACGCTCTCAACACGCTCGGCGATCTGACGCCGCGCTCGCTCGACGCGATCGCCTCGCTGGGCGAGCAGATGTCGTCCGTGCTCATCGTGGCGGCATTCAAGCTGCGCGGACTGCCAGCGGTTCACGTGGACGCGCGCCACGTCGTGATCACGGATGACGCGTTCACGCGCGCCGAGCCTCAGCCCGACGCGATCGCCGAAGCGACGCAGCGACTCGTCGTCCCGATCCTGCGCGACGGGCACATCCCCGTAATGGGCGGCTACATCGGCTCCGCGAAGAGCAACACGCTCGGCCGTGGAGGCTCCGACTACAGCGCCTCGCTCGTCGGAGCGGCACTTCAGGCCGACGCGATCGAGATCTGGACCGACGTCGACGGCATGCTCACGGCCGATCCCCGCGTGGTGCAGGGCTCCCAGCTCATCGAACGGATTGCGTTCGACGAAGCCTCGGAGCTGGCGTCGTTCGGCGCGAAGGTGCTGCACCCCAACACGATCGCACCGGCCGTCACCAAGGGGATCCCGGTGTGGATCCTCAACTCGCGTCGGCCCGAGGGCACGGGAACGCTCATCACCTTCGACGCACCGCGTCGTCCGGTCACCGCCATCGCCGGCAAGAGTGGCGTCAGCCTGGTGAAGGTACGCAGCGCGCGCATGCTCCTCACCGAAGGCTTCATGCGTCGGCTGTTCGGCGTGTTCGAGCGCCACAAGACGTCGGTCGATGTCGTCGCAACCTCGGAAGTCAGTGTGTCCGTCACGATCGACGACCCCTCGCGTCTCGATGCGCTGATGGTCGATCTTCGCGAGCACGGCGACGTCACGGTGGAGCGCAACCGCGGCATCGTGTCCGTCGTGGGGACGGGGCTCGCCGACGGCGGGAAGGCGATGGCCTGTGCGCTCACGGCGATCGGCGACATCCAGGTGCACATGCTGTCGCTCAGTGCCAGCGGGATCAACCTGACTGTCGTCGTGGACGGCGAGCAGGTGATTCCGGCCATGCAGCGACTGCACGCGGCGTTCTTCGGCGACTCGGCGACGTGCATATGAGCGCCGTTCCACTCGCCCTGATCGGCATGGGCAAGATGGGCCACGCGCTGGCCGCGCTCGCTCCCGAGCGGGGCTTTCGCGTCGTCGCCGAGTTCGACCACGAACGACCGGACTACGCGCCGGTTACGCGTGACACCCTGCGCGATGCGCAGGTGGCGATCGAGTTCACGATGCCTGAAGCCGCGCCCGCGAATGTGCGTGCATGCGCCGCCGCCGGCTGCCCGATCGTCGTGGGTACGACGGGATGGTACGACCAGCTGCCCGCCGTTGCGGCGGAGATCGAGCGCGCCGGTGGCGCACTGCTCACCGCGCCCAACTTCTCTGTCGGCGTCGCCGTCTTCGACCGCGTCGTCGGCGAGGCCGCTCGGCTGTTCGCCAAGCTCGATCGATTCGACGCGCATCTGATCGAGACCCATCACGCAGCGAAGAAGGACGCCCCGTCCGGCACGGCCGGTGCGCTCGCTCGCACCGCGTCCGCAGCACTCGGCCGCCCGATTCCGGTGACGAGCATCCGCACCGGACACGTTCCCGGAACCCACGAGGTCGTGTTCGACGCGCCCTTCGAGCAGGTGCGCCTCGTGCACGAAGCGCGCGATCGCCGCGTGTTCGCCGAAGGTGCGCTCCTCGCCGCGCGGTGGCTCGTCGGTCGACGCGGCGTCTTCACGATGGCCGACGTGCTGTCGGACGACACGGCGGGTGTGTCGTGAGCGCGGCGTCTCCGACCGGGTGCGGTACGGCGCTCGCCACGCCGTTCACCAGCAGCGGCGCGATCGACGAGGCAGCGCTGCGCCGGTTCGTCGATTGGCAGATCGACGAGGGGATCGACTTTCTGGTGCCCTGCGGATCGACCGGTGAGGCAGCCACGATGTCGCTCGACGAGCATCGCCGCGTCGTGGAGATCGTGGTCGAGCAGTCGCACGGCCGTGTACCGGTCGTCGCTGGGGCTGGATCGAATGACACCCAGAAGGCGATCGCGCTGTCGCGCGAGTTGAAGGAGGCGGGTGCGACACATCTGCTGCACGTCGCGCCGATGTACAGCAAGCCGCCCCAGCGCGGGATGGCGCTGCACTTCCGTACCATCGCCGAGGCCGTCGACCTTCCGATCATCCTGTACAACGTCCCGAGCCGCACCGGATGCAACATCGAGGCGGCCACGACGATCGAGCTCGCGGCGCATCCGGGCATCGTCGGCACGAAGGAAGCCTCGGGTCTGCTCCCTCAGATCACCGACATCCTCGTCGGTCGTCCCGATGGCTTCGCCGTGCTCTCCGGCGACGACGAGATGACGCTGGCGATCTGTGCGCTCGGCGGGGATGGCCTCATCTCCGTCGTATCGAATGCGGCGCCGCGGCTCATGTCGGAGCTCGTTCGCGCGGTGCGAGGCGGCGATGCCTCGCGTGCCCGCGAGCTGCATGGGCGTGCGTTGCCCCTCATGCGCGCTGCCAGCATCGAGTCCAATCCTCTTCCGATCAAAGCCGCTCTCTCCATGCTGGGTCGATTCGAGAACGTGCTCCGCTCCCCGCTCGTCTCGCTGGAGACGCGACACGAGGCCGCCGTCCGCTCGGCGTTGCAGCGCGCAGGGGCGCTGTGAGCGCCGTGGTTTCCCGGTCGCTCGATGCCGCATTCGCCGAGCGCGTGCTCGCACTCGCCGACACGCCGGCGGGCACCGCGCTTCCTCCCGATGCCGAGGACGTCGTCGAAACGCTGCTCGCGGCGCTCGAGCGTGGCGAGGTCCGTGCGGCAGAGCGTGCCGATGACGGTTCGTGGAACGCCGTGCCCTGGGTGAAACGCGGCATCCTGCTCGGCTTTCGTCTCGGCAGGCTCGTGGACATGTCGGTGGGGTCGGGCGGTGGAATCCTGCCCTTCTTCGACAAGCACACCTATCCGGTGCAATCGTTCACCGTCGATCGCGGGGTGCGTCTCGTCCCGGGCGGATCGTCGGTGCGTCGCGGCGCGCATCTCGCCGCCGGCGTGGTCTGCATGCCGCCGATGTACGTGAACGTGGGCGCGTGGATCGGTGGCGGCACCATGGTCGACTCGCACGCGCTCGTCGGCTCGTGCGCCCAGATCGGCGAGCGCGTACACCTGAGCGCCGCGGCGCAGATCGGCGGCGTGCTCGAGCCCGTGAACGCGTCTCCGGTGGTGGTCGAGGACGACGTGCTCGTGGGTGGCAACTGCGGCGTGTACGAGGGCACGATCGTGCGGTCGCGAGCGGTGCTCGCCGCGGGCGTCGTGCTGACGCGTGGGACGCCTGTCTTCGACCTCGTGCACGAGCGGGTCATCCGGGCCGACGGAGAGCGCCCGCTCGAGATTCCCGGCGGCGCGGTCGTCGTGCCCGGCGCGCGCCAGGTGGCGAAGGGGTGGGGTCGCGAGCAGGGAATCTCCCTGCAGACGCCGATCATCGTCAAATACCGCGACGAGCGCACCGATCTCGCTACGACGCTCGAGGGCTGGCTGCGATGACGGCAACGCGGTTGCGTGTCGCCGGTGAGCTCACCGTACCGGGCGACAAGTCGATCTCGCATCGCTCGCTCATCTGCAGCGCGCTGGGCGAAGGGACGTCGCGCGTGCGATCGATCCTGCAGAGCGCGGACGTGCACTCCACGGCGGGCGTGCTTCGCGCGCTCGGCGTCCGCGTGCCGCCGCTCGGCGACGACATCACGATCGAGGGCGTCGGCCTGCGCGGACTTCGCGATCCCGCGTCGGATCTCGACTGCGGCAACAGCGGAACCAGCACGCGCCTCCTGGCCGGGGTGGTCGCCGGCTCCGGCGTCACCGGGCGGTTCGTCGGCGACGCGAGCCTCAGCGGGCGCCCGATGCGGCGAATCGCCAGGCCGCTCGCGGCGATGGGCGCGACTGTCGAGCTCCCCGATCACGGCGGATTGCCGATGACCGTCCGCGGTGCCGCGCTCCGCGACGTCGAGTGGGTCAACGAGACCGGCAGCGCCCAGGTGAAGAGTTGCATCATGTTCGCCGCCCTCTGCGGAGGCGTCGAGGCCAAGATCATCGAGTCGCCGCGTTCACGGGATCACACGGAGCGCATGCTGGCGTCGCAGGGCGTGGACGTGTGGGTGAACGACGAGTCGGTCCTCCTGCACCCTGCGTCGCGCCTCGCGCCGCTCGACGTCACCGTGCCGGGCGACCCGTCGTCGGCGGCGTTCTTCGCCGCGCTGGCCGCGCTCGCGCCCGACGGCGAGCTGCTGCTTCGCCGCGTCTGCGTCAACGAGACGCGCACCGGCTTCCTCGCCGCGCTGCGGGAGATGGGCGGCGACATCGAGCTCCTGGATCGCGAGCGGCTCGCCGGCGAATGGGTCGCCGACGTGGCGGTGAAGGGGGGACGGATGCTTCGCGGCATCTCGATCGGGCGCGAGGCCATACCGACGCTGATCGACGAGCTTCCACTCGTGGCCTGCCTGGCCGCGTACGCCGAGGGCGAGACCCGCGTCACGGGTGCGGAGGAGCTTCGCGTCAAGGAGAGCGACCGCATCGCCGTCGTCGTCGGAAACCTGCGTGCGCTCGGTGCCGACGCCGACGAGCTTCCCGATGGTTTCGTCGTGCGAGGCTCCGCGCCGACGCTGCGGGGTCGCGTGGTGACGCACGCCGATCATCGCATGGCGATGGCGTTCGGCATTCTCGGGGCGCTTCCGGGCAACGAGATCGAGATCGACGATCGCGCGTGCGTCGCCGTATCGTACCCGGCCTTCTGGAACGATCTCTCGGCCGTCACGGGCTCGTGAGCAGCACGCCGCGCACCGTCATCGCCATCGACGGCCCCGCGGCGTCAGGAAAGTCCTCGACCGCACAGTGGGTCGCCGAACGGCTGGACTTCCGACACGTCGACTCGGGTTCACTCTATCGCGGCATCACCGCGGCGATGCTGCGCACTCCGACGGCGCCCGAAGCGTGGACCGGCTCGAAGCTCGTCGCGCAGGGCTCGCGCATCGCGCTCCGCCCGGAACGCACGTCGTTCAGCGTCCTGATCGATGGCGAGTCGACGGAAGAGGAGCTTCGAGGGACGCGCGTTACCGAGCACGTGTCGATGGTGGCGCGGATGCCAGAGGTGCGGGCGTGGGTGAACCAGCGCGTTCGGGAGGCCGCTGCCGAGCACGATGTCGTGGTCGACGGGCGCGACATGGGGACCGCGGTCTTCCCCGACGCGTCGCTCAAGGTCTTTCTCATCGCCGATCCCTGGGAGCGCGCCCGCCGACGCCTGACCCAGCGACTCGGCCGGCGTCCGCTCGACCTGGAGATCGCCGAGGAGACGGAGCTGCTCGTCAAGCGCGACGCGCGCGACGCGATGCAGACCGTTCAGGCCGCCGATGCGGTCCTGCTCGACACGACCTACCTGACGCAGGAGGAGCAGGTGGAGCGTATCGTCGCGCTCGCGCGCGCCGTAACCCACCGTCCGAACATCACTTAAGAACGCGCACCTCCCGTTGACGGCGTCCACGGGCTCCCGTATATTTTCAGGCTCGCTCCAATCTGGCTATCCGGCGTCCGTCCGGGCGGCCCTGCGCGCGTTCGCATTCGTGGGCCGCGCTTCACCTCAGACTCGCCGCGGCGAGCGAAAACTTCCGCGATTCAGGAGACTTTGCCTTCCAGCATGACTGAGCTCGAAATCCCGTCCGACAAGGCGATACTGAGCGCGCGCGAGAAGCGCGACGCGCAGCGTGCGCAGCTGCGCCCCCTTGCCAACCTGCGCCCTGAACTCGTCGACGATGAGGGCTACTCGCCCGACGAGCTCGAGGCGATGATGGAGATGTACAACGGCACGATGGCCTCGATCGACGAGGGCGAGATCGTCAAAGCCCACGTCCTCGAGATCCGCGACAACCTCGTCGTGCTCGACATCGGCTTCAAGTCGGAGGGCAGCGTCCCTCTCGAGGAGTTCAAGGACTTCCCGGATCTCAAGATCGGGGACGAGGTCGAGGTCCTGCTCGAGCACCTCGAGGATCAGGAAGGCTCGGTCGTCCTGTCGAAGAAGAAGGCGGACTTCATGCGCGTCTGGGAGCGCATCCGTCTCGCCTACGAGAACGATCAGCCGGTCGAGGGCACGCTCGTCAAGAAGATCAAGGGCGGCGTCGTCGTCGATCTCATGGGCGTCGACGCGTTCCTGCCAGGCTCGCAGATCGCGCTCCGTCGCGTGCCGAACATCGACGAGCTCCTCGGCCAGAAGTTCGAGTTCAAGATCATCAAGCTGAACAAGCGCCGCCGGAACATCGTCGTCTCGCGCCGCGTGATCCTGGAGAACGAGCGTGCCGGGAAGCGCGAGAAGCTCATGAAGGAGCTGGAGAAGGACCAGATCCGGAAGGGCGTCGTCAAGAACATCACCGACTTCGGGGCGTTCATCGACCTCGGCGGCGTGGACGGCCTGCTCCACATCACCGACATGTCGTGGGGCCGCATCTCGCATCCGTCCGAGCTCGTGCAGATCGGGTCGGAGCTCGAGGTCAAGGTGCTCGACATCGACTGGCAGCGTGAGCGCATCTCGCTCGGCCTCAAGCAGCTTCAGAGCTATCCGTGGAAGGACGTCGCCGAGAAGTATCCGGTCGGCACCCGCGTGCAGGGGAAGGTCGTCAGCATCACGAACTACGGCGCGTTCATCGAGCTGGAGCCGGGCATCGAGGGTCTGGTGCACATCAGCGAGATGAGCTGGACGCGCAACGTCCGGCACCCGTCGAAGCTCGTCAGCATCGGCGAGACCATCGAGGCCGTCGTGCTCAAGGTCGATCCGAACGAGGAGAAGATCTCGCTCGGCATGAAGCAGACGGAGCAGGATCCGTGGGTGGTGCTGCCGCTCAAGTACCCGGTCGGCACTCGCATCAACGGGAAGGTCCGGAACCTCACGAGCTTCGGCGCGTTCGTGGAAATTGAGCCGGGCATCGACGGCCTCATTCACATCTCCGACATGAGCTGGACGAAGCGCGTCCAGCATCCGTCGGAGGTCGTGAAGAAGGGAGACGCGGTCGACGTCGTGATCTTGAACATCGACAGCGAGAACAAGCGCATCAGCCTCGGCCTGAAGCAGGCCGAGGAGGATCCGTGGCTGCGCATCGGCGAGACCTATCCGGTCGGCACCGAGATGCGATCGAAGGTCGTGCGACTGATGGACAAGGGCGTCGTCGTCGATATCGGCAACGACATCGAGGGCTTCGTGCCGATCTCGCAGCTCGGTCAGGGCGCCGCGGTCAACAGCCCGGCCGACGTCGTGTACGAGGGGATGAACCTCGACACGCGCGTGCTCGAGGTGGATCCGATTCACCGTCGCATCGTCCTGAGCGTCGTGAACATCCCGGAGGAGCAGCCACCACGTCCGGAGACGCCGTCGAAGATTCACACCGACGACGGCGACACGATCGAGATTCCCGCGGATCTGTCGGTGGAGGAGTAAGTCCCCACGAGGTAGGCACGACGAAGCGCGCCCGCTCCGAATGACCGGAGCGGGCGCGCTTTTCGTTCCGCGACTCAGACTGAGAACGCCGTGACGAGGGTGCTGAGGCGCTGAGCGCTCTCGGCAAGTTGGCTCGCCGTCGCCGCGACTTCCTCCGAGGCGGCCGCCGTCTCCTCGGCGGCCGCGCGGGCCATCTCGCTCGATGCCGCCTGCGCCTCGACGTGTGAGGTCGTTGCCGTGACCTGGTCGTCGAGCGCCCGGACGGACTCGCGGTTCGATTGCGCCGACTCGCGCACGGCACGCGTGAGCTCGTCCATGCGTGCGATCGCCAGATGAATGGTGTCGAGCGCCTCGGTGACGGTACGAGATGTCGCATCCACGTTGCCGAGCGAGGACACCCCCTCGCGGAACGCGAGCGATGCCGTGGTGACCTCACGTCGCATCGAGCTCACGACCTCGCGCACCTCGTCGGCCGTCCGATCGCTGTGATCGGCAAGCTTGCGGACTTCGTCGGCGACGACGGCGAAGCCGCTGCCGGCGTCTCCCGCGCGCGCAGCCTCGATCGCCGCGTTCAGCGCGAGGAGGTCGGTCTGCTCGGAGATCTGCTGGATGGTCTGCAGAAACTGCTGCACGACGGCCGACGCTTTCTCCACGCGCTCCACGTTCACCTGCGATGCGCCGATGACGTCCCTGGCACGCGCGAGCGCGTTCAGCGCATCGCCGATCCCGATCCGTGCGCCGTCGGTGAGCTGGCGTACCTCGTCTTCGAGGGCACCCGCGTCGCTGGCCGTGGATTCGAGCACGCTGGAGGCGGCACGCACGCGCGACAGCACCGCGTGGGTAGTCTCGACGGCGCCACGCTGCTCCTGCGCCGCACTGGCGATGTGGAGCATGCTCTCGCTCACGCGGTTGGTGGACTCGGCCGCGGCCCCGGACGCCGCGGTGAGTGCGCCTGCCGCGCTAGCGACGTCTCGCGCCTCGTGCTGGATCTCGCGCACCAGCTGCGACAGGCGCACCGTGGTATCGGCAAGCGCCTGCGCCACGACGCGATACTCCTCGTCGAGCCCGGCCGGATCGATTACCGCGGTGAAGTTGCCCTCGCCCACTCGTTTCGCGCCCATGGCGAGCATGTCGAGGGGCTTGGTGACGGCCCGCAGCGTCGCGAAGCCGACGACCAGTGCCGCGAGGAGCCCGATCGCGAGCAGCGTCTGCACGAACAGCTGCTGTCGCGTCACGATGCGATCGGCCGCAGCGAGCATCTCGGTCGCCCGTGCATCCTCCGCCGCGATGATCGCGCTCGACATCGCGAACAGGGAGTCGAGCAGCACGGACGACGCGGCCGTGTGCGGCGCCGCGGCCACCGGATTGCCGACGTCCACCCACGCGCGAGCGATGGCGAGCCGCGTCCCGATGCGTCCTTGTAGGGCCCCGATCCTCGCCAGACTCACGCGTTCGGCGTCCGTCATCGCATCGCCAAGATTCAGTTGCAGGCGCAGCGAGTCGGCCACTGCGCTCACGCTGTCCATGCTCGTCTCCGCCGCCTTGCCCGCGCGGAGCAGGTCGTTCTGCGCGAGGACCACGTACTGACGCGTGGCCTCCTGGCTGGCGAACAGCTGATTCTTCACAGCGATCACCTGCAGCGTCTGGCCCTGCAGATTGTGATGCGCTGAACGCAGCATCGAGGTGCCGAGCGCGCCGGTCACGAAGAGCAGGGCGATCACCGACCCGAAGCCCACCAGGACGCGGCGCCGGATCGTCCAGCGCCGCAGGGCCGGCACGAGCGCGGCGAGCGCGCTCACCGCGCCACCTCCGCGACGAGCAGTTTCTTGTCGGTCGGGTCACGATGTCCGTCGAACGCGATCGAGCCAGTGACGCCGGGGTGGGGCGGACGCGACTTGCCGATCGTCTCCAGCCATTCGCGTATGCCGGCCCGTCTCGGTCCCGAGTCGTGCACCGCCCGACCGATCAGCATCGCCGCATCGTAGCCAAGCGCCGCCCAGTGATCGGGTTTCCCGTTGTAGCGCGCGGCGAAGAGCGTAGCGAAGAGCGCACCCTCCGCGGCCACGGGTCGCTCCGGCGAGTAGAGCACGATATGGTGCAGGCCGTGAAAATCGCCCGTGTCCGTGGGGGCGGGGCCGTTGGTGCTGAGCACCGGCTGCTGGCCGCCGGCGGCGCGAAGCGCGCGGATCGTCGCGCGGCCTTGTGGAATGTTACCGGCCACGACGACGATCTGCGCTCCGTTCTTCACCAGACGCCTGGCGTATGCGTCGAAGTCCCAGATGTCCTCGGTGAACGGGTCGCGCTCGAGCACCACCCCTCCGCGTGCGGCGAACTCCTCCGAGAACGCGGTCACGAAATCCTTCCCGGACGGTTCGTTGCGATACAGGACGCCCGCACGCTTGAAGCCGAGGGAATCGGCGTAGCGCGCGAGCACGCGGCCCTGCTCGCCGATCGTGACGTTCACGCGGTAGATCCAGGGCGAGACGCGGGTCACGGCATTCGCGCCCGCCAGCGTCACCACGGGAACGGGATCCTTGCCCCCGTGCGCCCGGTCTCCGTAGACGGGCGCTGCCGCGATGGTCGCGTCACTCTCGGTGTGGCCGATCACCGCGACGATTCGGCGGTCGTCGCGAAACGCGGTGGCGATCTTCACCGGTGAATCCGCCGTCGACGGAGCGCGACGAAGCGCGAGCGGGGGTGCCCCTGTCGGCCGAATCCTGTTCAGGGAGTCGAACGCGAGCGCGACCCCTTCGAACAGGTGGGCGTAGCGCTCCGGATTCGTGAGACCAACGGCGACGCCGACGTACGCGGTGTCAGCCACGCCGTGACCGATCGCCGGCGACACGCCGCCGCAGGCGGCGATACAGAGTGGGAGCGCGAGCGCGGTGACGGGGCGCGCGAGTGGATCGCGAGTCCGGTACACGACGGCGGTTGGTCCACGTCGCCAACAGAGTTTGCCTGTCACGGACGAGCGCTGAATGGAGGACGGATCGGAGGGTCGCCAGCGTCGAGCGACGGGGTGCTACCGTTGGGACGATCCGACCATTCGGGCGTTACCGGCATCGGGGCGCCGGCCCTCGCCTAGAAGCGCATGGTCACGTGCGCTAGCTTTTCGCTCCTATGACGATGCGAGAGCGGGTAGCCCTGCTGGAGCGCCGGGCGGCCGAAGCGGAGCTGGGAGGAGGAGCGGCGCGGCTCGAGGCGCAGCACCGCAAGGGCAAGCTGTCGGCGCGAGAGCGGCTCGACCTGCTCCTGGACGAGGGAAGCTTCGTGGAGCTCGACCGTTTCGTCGTCCACCGCTCCCACGACTTCGGCCTCGAGGAGCAGCTGATCTATGGCGACGGCGTCGTCACGGGGCATGGGCGGATCGAGGGGCGCCTCGTCTACGTCTTCTCGCAGGACTTCACCGTGTTCGGCGGCTCGTTGAGCGAGGCCTTTGCCGAAAAGATCTGCAAGGTGATGGATCTCGCGATGCGCAACGGCGCCCCGGTGATCGGGCTCAACGACTCGGGCGGCGCTCGCATCCAGGAGGGTGTCGTCTCGCTCGGCGGCTACGCGGAGATCTTTCTCCGCAACACGCTTGCGTCGGGGGTGATTCCGCAGATCAGCGCGATCCTCGGACCCTGCGCCGGCGGAGCCGTCTACTCTCCTGCGATCACCGATTTCACGTACATGGTGCGGAAGACGAGCTACATGTTCGTGACCGGCCCGAACGTCGTGAAGACCGTCACCCACGAAGACGTGACGATGGAGGAGCTGGGCGGCGCGGACACGCACCATGAGACGTCGGGAGTGGCCCACTTCGCCGTGGACTCGGAGCCGGCATGCCTGCAGGCCATCCGCGAACTCTTCCAGTACGTCCCCTCCAACAACGTCGACGAGCCGCCGCGCGGGCGCGGCACCGATCCGCGCGATCGGCGCGACGAGTCACTGCTCGATGTGGTCCCCGACAATCCGAACAAGCCGTACGACATGCACGAGGTGATCCGGCGCATCGTGGACGACGGCACCTTCTACGAAGTGCAGTCCCGATTCGCCGCGAACATCCTCTGCGGCTTCGCGCACCTCGGCGGGTTCAGCGTCGGGATCGTCGCGAATCAGCCCGCCGTGCTTGCCGGCGTTCTGGACATCAATGCCTCCATCAAGGCCGCGCGGTTCATTCGCTTCTGCGACGCGTTCAACATTCCGATCGTGACGCTCGAGGACGTTCCCGGCTTCCTGCCCGGCGTGGCGCAGGAGCACAACGGCATCATCCGTCACGGTGCCAAGCTGCTCTACGCCTATTGTGAGGCGACGGTGCCCAAGCTCACCGTCATCACGCGCAAGGCGTACGGCGGCGCGTACGACGTCATGAGCTCGAAGCACATTCGTGGCGACTTCAACGTCGCGTGGCCGACGGCGGAGATCGCGGTGATGGGACCCAAGGGCGCGGTCGAGATCCTGTTCCGCAAGGAGATCTCCGAGAGCAGCGAGCCGGATGCGATGACCGACGCGAAGATCAACGAGTACCGGGAGAAGTTCGCCCATCCCTATGTCGCCGCGGGTCGTGGGTACCTCGATGACATCATCGATCCGCGCGACACGCGACCTCGGCTGATCGAGGCACTCGACACGCTCCGCACCAAGCGGGACCGCAATCCGCCGAAGAAGCACGGCAACATTCCGCTCTGATGTTCGCCAAGGTCCTCGTCGCGAATCGGGGCGAGATCGCGCTTCGCGTCATTCGCGCCTGCCGCGAGCTCGGCGTCGCCTCCGTGGCGGTGTACTCGGAAGCCGACGCCCGCGCACCGCACGTGCGTGAAGCCGATGAGGCGGTGCTCCTCGGTCCCGCGCCATCGAGTGAGTCGTATCTCCGGGGCGACGCCATCATCGCTGCAGCAAAACGTGTCGGCGCCGAGGCCGTCCACCCGGGCTACGGCTTTCTATCCGAGCGCGAGTGGTTCGCGCGCGCGGTGCGCGACGCGGGTCTCGTCTTCGTTGGCCCGCCCGCCGAGGCCATCGCGGCCATGGGGAGCAAGACGGCGGCGCGCGAGCTGGCGATCGCAGCGGGGACGCCCGTCGTTCCGGGCACGACGACCGCACTCCGCGACGCCGCCGAGGCCGAGGACGTCGCCGAACGATTCGGCTATCCCGTCCTGCTCAAGGCCGCGGCCGGCGGGGGCGGGAAGGGAATGCGCGTCGTGCACCGCCGGGAGGACCTGGCACCGGCGCTCGCATCCGCCCAGCGCGAGGCGCGCAACGCGTTCGGCGACGATGCCGTGTACGTCGAGAAGTACATCGTCGGCCCGCGCCACGTCGAGATCCAGGTGCTCGGCGATCATCATGGCACCATGCTTCACCTTGGCGAGCGTGAGTGCTCGGTGCAGCGCCGGCACCAGAAGATGATCGAGGAGGCGCCGAGCGTGGCCGTGTCGCCCGAGTTGCGAGCACGCATGGGCGCCGCCGCCGTGGCCGCGGCCCGGGCCGCGGGCTACACGAATGCGGGCACGTGCGAGTTCCTTCTCGACTCCGATGGGGCGTTCTACTTCCTCGAGATGAACACACGCATTCAGGTGGAGCATCCGGTCACCGAGCTCGTGACCGGGATCGACCTCGTGCAGTGGCAGCTGCGCATCGCGGCAGGAGAGCGCCTCCCATTCGCTCAGGAGACGATCACGCCCCGCGGGTGGGCCATTGAATGCCGGATCACCAGCGAGGACCCGGCGAACGGCTTTCTCCCCTCGACGGGACAGGTCCAGTACCTCCACGTGCCGGCCGGCCCGGGCGTGCGGTGGGACGGTGGCATCGAGACCGGCAGCGAGATCACGCTCCACTATGATCCGATGCTGGCCAAGCTGATCGCCTGGGCACCCGATCGCGCGCAGGCGATCGCGCGCATGCATCGCGCGCTCCTCGAGCTGACGATCGAGGGTGTGGACACTTCGCGCGACTTTCATCTCCGCGTGATGGAGGATTCGGAGTTCCGCGATGGTGCGATCGAGATCCAGTGGCTGGAGCGCCGGCTCGCCGACTTGACTGCGGCGCCGCCGCCGCCCGATGGCGTCCTGCGCGCCGCGATCGCGGCAGTACTCCTCGCAGAGCGTGAGCGAAAGACGCGACGCGTCACGCCGAGGAGCGACGCACACGCGGGCGCTGCATCCGAGGTCGCGACGCCGTGGCTCCAAGTGGCTCGACGCGAAGGCCTGCGATGATCGAGCGCGGCGAACGTCTCGAGATCGCCTCCATCGCCGCCGGGGGCGACGGCGTCGGCCGGACGGAGGGGATGGTCGTGTTCGTGCCGCGAACCGCTCCGGGCGACGTGGCGCGCGTACGCATCGGGCGTGCGAAGCGCTTCGCGCGTGGCCAGCTGCTCTCGCTCGACGAGCCGTCGCCGGCGCGCGTCGACCCGCCGTGTCCCCACTACACGATCGATCGGTGTGGGGGCTGTCAGCTCCAGCACCTCTCGTACGACGCGCAGCGCGCGGCGAAGAGCATGATCATCGGCGACGCACTGCGTCGCATCGGACGGCGCCAGATCGCCGATCCGGTGGTCGAAGCGAGCGACGTCGCCTGGCGGTATCGTCGCAAGCTCACGCTTCATCTGCGCCGTGTCGCGGACGGATGGATCGCCGGCTTGCATCCCTACGATGACCCGGTCGAAGTGTTCGATCTCGCCGACTGTCCCATCACCGACGAACGGGTGCTCGCCGTCTGGCGCCAGCTCCGTCCGGCGTTCGACGCGCTGCCCCGCGAGCGCGCGCTGCGCGTGGCCGTGCGGTTGCTCGACGACGGGGCGTCCGTCTCCGTCGAGGGCGGGCGCGTGTGGCGCGCTTCCGACACGCTCCTCGCACAGGTTCCGCTCCTGACCGAGGTGTGGTGGCGCCCGGAGGAGGGCGCGCTGCGCCGTGTGGCGGCACGGACGGACGAACGTCACGCCGGCGCATCGTTCGTACAGGTCAATGCCGGCGTCGCCGCACGGCTGCGCGAGCACCTGCTCGCTCGCGTTCGCGCGCACGATCCTTCGCACGTCGTCGACGCGTATGCGGGCACGGGCGCCACGGCGGTGCCTCTCGCGGCTGACGGCCGGAGAGTTACGGCGATCGAGCTCGATCGTGCGGCGGTCGACGCGTTGCGTGCGCGACTTCCAGCCCCGTCCAGCGCCATCGGGGGAAAGGTCGAGGATCACATCGAGCGAGCGCTTCCGGCGGATGTGGTCTTGCTCAACCCACCGCGCACCGGCGTCGAGGAACGCGTCACGGCGGCACTCGAGTCGCGGCGGGATTCGGTACGCGCGCTCTTCTACGTGAGCTGCGATCCCGCCACGCTCGCGCGCGATCTGGCGCGAATGCCCGGCTATCGCGTCGTCGAGGTGACGGGCTACGACATGTTCCCGCAGACGGCGCACGTCGAGACGCTCTGCGAGCTCGCTCCGGAAGTGGCGTGAAGTACTTCGTGCGCGTCGGCGACTCCGAGCTCGAGCTCTCGCTCGAGGGCGATGAAGTGCGCGTGGACGGCGCGTCGATGAACGTGCGACT
>QHVE01000102.1 GCA_003223455.1 Gemmatimonadota bacterium
TCGTCGACGCAGATGATCTCCTTGCGGACCGGCGTGGCGTGGACGCGGTCGAGGATGGTCTCGATCGTGTTCAGCTCGTTGTACACGGGGATCAGCACCGACAAGGTCACCGTGGCCGGGTCCAGCGGCGTCAACTCCCGCGGCTTCGCGGCCAGGGTGAGGGGTCGATTCGTGGGCGGAGCGGAGGTCATCGTGGTTGCACGGTGAAGATGCCGCCGCCGTCGATGCGCTCGCGGAGGCTGAGGCGGGTGGGAGACTGCGCGGCGAGGAACTGCGCGGCGTCGAACGCCTTGCCTGCGCCCGCGACCACGGTGCGCACTGGATAGGCATCGAGCAGCGGCAGCAGCCCCTCCATCGCATTCTCGCGCGGCGAGTAGTCGCGCAGGTACTGCGCGGGTGTGAGCGTGATTATCGGCAGCGCCTGGCGGCCGGTGTACAGATACACCGCGCCCTCGTAGTCCGTCGCCACCACCTCGCTCGTTGATGTGTTGGCGGCAACGGAGCGAACGGCCATGGCGATGCGGGGCGTGTTCGCGCGCGGGATGCTCGACCACCATCGGCCACGGATGCCCCGCATCTCGTACGCCGCGTAGCCGACGGCTACCCACACGAAGGCAGCCCCGAGGGCGAGCCGAAGCGGCGCGCGCCACGCCGGTCTGCCGAGCGCCGTCCAGCCGCCGATGGCGACGAGGGCGAGCAGCAGTGGCCAGATCGTCCACACGAATCGCGCCGTCTGGAACGGCCACAGGACGACGATGGCCAGATAGCCGGCGAGGAACAGCAGCGTGACGGGCGCCCGGCGCCAGGCGGCGGCGCACGCCGCGACGGTGAGCGTCGCGAGCGCGACCAGCGTGACGGCGTGCGCCGCGCTGCCGCGCATCGGCGAGAACAGCACGGCGAGCATCGTGCTCGTCTCGCTCGTCGTCTTCATCACGGTCGCCGGTATCATCGAGACACCGAGCGTCCGCACGCCGCCGATCCACCATGTCGCATACGAGTCGTACATGCCGAGCAGCGGCGACGGCAGCGTACCGCCGTGGCGCGCCGTCCAGAGCTGCCACGGGAGCAGACAGACCACCGCGGCGACAGCGAGCAGCGCGGCGTCACGCCACCGGCGGCGCGCGCCCAGCGCGATCGCCGCCGCGGGCACGAGCACCACGCCGTGCGTGCGCACGAGCGCACACGCCGCGATCGCCGCGCCGAGGGCGAGCACGCGCGAGAGCGGTGCGGGCTCGTCGACCAGACGCTCGAGCGCGAGCAGCAGCGCCAGCGCGATCGCGAGGAAGCACAGCTCCGACAGCACGAGATTTCCGAGGATGAGGAGCGGCACGCTCACGGCCGTCACCGCCCCGACGGCGATCGACCAACCCGCACCGAGGCCGACGCGCACGCGCAGGAGCCTCGCGACGCAGACCGAGGCGATGGCGAGGAACACGGCATTCAGCGCCTTGAACGCAACGACGCTCGCCGGAAACGCCGGCACGACGAACGAGAGCAGCGCGAGCAGCGCCGGATAGCCTGGCGGGAAGTGCGTCCCCGCCGGATGACCGGGCACGTTGAGGTAGCGGTACCCTTCCCCCGATGCGAGCGCACGCGCGAGGATCACGTAGAACGAGTCGTCCGCGACGACGCCGACCGGCAGCGCATCGACGATCGCGAGGCCGACCGCGACCGCGAGCGCGCCGACACCCGTAAGCGCGAGCGGCCACCACGCCGTGGCGCGGCGTGGGGCGTCGATGACCGCGACGGACGATCGCGGCAGGTCTTCGTGCTCCAGGGGCACTGCGAGGGTCACGCTTCGACGCCGTACCGCGAAAGCTTGCGATAGAGCGTCGACGGATCGATGCCGAGCACTTCGGCGGCGCGGCTCTTGTTGCCGCCTTCACTCTGCAGCACCCACATGATGTACGCGCGCTCCACCGCCTCGAGCGTCGGGTTCGCCGGCGGACGGTCCGCGACGAGCGGCTCGCTCACGCGCGTCGTGACGCGCTCGGGAAGCGCAGACACGGGGATCGAGTCGCGCGTCGTCAGGATCACGGCGCGCTCCAGCGCGTTCTCCAGCTCACGCACGTTGCCGGGCCAGGTGTAGCTCACGAGCGCTTCGAGCGCATCGTCCGAGAGCGTCTTCTGCGCTTCCCCCCGCAGCCCCGCGATCCGGGCGAGGAAATGCTCGGCCAGCAGTGGGATGTCGTCGGCGCGCTGACGCAGCGACGGCAGATGCAGCGCAATGACGTTCAGTCGATAGTACAGATCGCTCCGGAATCCGCCGCGCTTCATCTCTTCGTCGAGGTCGCGATTGGTCGCCGCGAGCAGTCGCACGTCGATCGGCAGCGGGTCGGTCGCGCCGACCGGGATGACCTCGCGATGCTGCAGCACGCGCAGGAGCTTCACCTGTGTCGCCGGAGTCGTCTCGCCGATCTCGTCGAGGAAGAACGTTCCCTTCGACGCGGCGGTGAACAGTCCCATCTTGTCCTTCACCGCGCCGGTGAACGAGCCCTTCACATGTCCGAACAGCTCGCTCTCGAGCAGGCTCTCGGGCAGCGCTCCGCAGTTGATCGACGCGAAGCTCTTGTCGCCGCGGCTGGAGAGCTCGTGGATGTAGCGCGCGATGACCTCCTTACCGGTCCCTGATTCCCCCTGGATGAGTACCGTCGAGTCGGTCGGCGCGACGGTCTCGGCGAGGCGCAGCACCTCGAGCCAGCTCCGGCTGTTGCCCACTGGGCGGCCCGTAGTGGTCTGCTCGTGGCGCTTGATCTCCTGGCGCAGCGAACGGTTCTCGACCCGCAGCTCGCGGTGCTCGCCGGCACGCTTGAGGATCGCGAGCAGCTCGTCGTTGTGGAACGGCTTCTGGATGTAATAGAAGGCGCCCTCGTTCACGGCCTGCATCGCCGACTGCAGCGTCGCCTGCGCCGTCATGAGGATCACCGGCGTGTCCGGGTTCTGCTGCCGTGCCGCGGCGAGGATCTCCACGCCGCCCACGTCCGGCATGCGGACGTCGGAGAGCACGATGTCCGGCTGGAGCGACGCGAGCTGGGCGAGTCCCTGCCGACCCCCGTGCGCCATGTGCGTGTCGAAACCGGCATTGCGCAGCAGGATGCCGAGCGACTCGAGGATTCCCTGCTCGTCGTCGACGACGAGGACTTTCGGAATGCGAGGAGCGATCACGTGAGCACCGCGACGGAGTAAGTGGGAGTGGAAGCCGGCCGGCGCGATGGCTCGGCGCGCGGCAGCACGACGGTGAACCGCGTGCCCGCCGAGCTGCTGTCGAGGAACACCAGGCCGCGGTGCGCGTCGATCGCGCGGTGGACGACCGCGAGCCCGAGACCACTGCCCCCGGGCTTGGTCGTGAAGAACGGATCGAAGAGGCGGTCGCGGATCTCGGTGGGGATCCCCGCGCCGCAATCGGTCACGGTGAGCATGACCGCGCCGTGCTCGTACCGCGTGCCGGCCAGATGCTCCGGCAGCGCCGGTCCGACGGCGAGGTGCACGTTACCCCCTTCCGGCGATGCCTGAATGGCGTTGAGCAGCAGATTGAACACGGCACGGTGCAGCAGGTCTTCGTCACCGTCGACGATGTACTCGGCTCGTTCGGCGTCGCTGGTGACGTGCACCCCGTCCGGACGGTTGGGGCTCGCGTCCGCCAGTCGCGCCGCCGAGGCGCCGAGCGCGCCCAGATCGATCGGCTCGACCCTCGCGACGCGCACGCGCGAGAAGTCGAGGAACTCCGAGAGCAGCCGGCTGAGACGATCGGACTCGCGCATCACGAGCCGCGCGAGCGTCTTCTCGTCGTTCCCGCTGAACGGGGAGCGCGAGAGCTGCTCGACCGCGCTCCGAATCGAGGCGAGCGGGTTCTTGATCTCGTGCGCCAGCGACGCGGCCAGCTCGGCCACCCCTTCGAGGCGCTCGGCACGGAGCCGGAGCGCCTCCATGCGCTTGTGGTCGGAGATGTCCTGGAAGATCGCCGTCGCCGTGCGATCCGTGCGCAGGCCGTCGCCGTCGGTATAAGTAGTGGTCACCCCGATCGACAGTCGCTTGCCCGCCACGGCGATCATGCCCTCGCCGCGCGTCGTGCGGTCGCGTCGCGTGACCGCTCGCTCCAGCGACTCGCCCAGCTCGGGGGCGATCGTGCGGAGTCGGCCGAGGATATCCTTCCCCTTCGTCATCTCGAGGTCGATGGCCAGGAGCTGCTCGGCCATCGGGTTGGCGTACAGCAGGCGTCCCATCTCGTCGATCGTGACGATCCCGCTGCGGATGTTGTGCAGGATGTCTGCCGCCTGCAGGCGGACGTGGGCCAGCTCGGCCTCCGTCCCGGCGCCCAGCTCCTTCACCTTGGCGCTCAGGTAGGCGCTCCCCAGGGCGACGATGGCGAAGACGCCGAGCTGCAGCCACACCGCGATCGTGAACGGCGAGCCGACGCTCCAGATGGCATCGGCCACGTACATCACGTTTCCCAGCGCGGCCACGAGCAGCCCGCCCCCCACTGGCAGGAGCAGCGACGAGGTGGCGATGACCAGGATGTAGAGGGCGGCGAACTGGGAGGGATTCCCGTTCGTCGCCGTCACGTGCACGACCGCCGTGACGAGCAGGAGGTCGAAGATCGCCTGTAAGTAATAGAAGGTGGTGCGGAGGGCCCGGTGGTAGAATCCGCTGTACAGGACCGACGCGCCGGTGACGATCAGGCAGGCGACGAACGCCAGCGTCGCGACGAGGACCTTTTGGCCGTCGGTGTCCGGATTCTGCCAGACCAGGACCGCGGCGAGGAAGATCGCCCCGGCCACCGAGAGACGGCCGACGTAAACCCAGCGCACCAGGAGCGCTGGGTCGAGCAGGAACGCACGTTCCTCGTCGAGGAGGCGGGTGGGGAGTCTCACGGGGCGTCTCGCAAAGTGCCAGAGAGGGGGGAGCGGATCGAATCTGGCATTCTGCCACTGCTCATCTCGCTGGACGACCGGCCACCAGAGGGGTTACGCGATGGCTAAGGAAGGGGTGTTGGAGGTCTCGGAGGGTCTCGCCATCCCGCGCGCGGAGTTGGAGGTCCGGGCATCCCGTGCGGGCGGCGCGGGCGGACAGCACGTCAACACCTCGAGCACACGGATCGAGCTGCTCTGGAACGTGCTGCGGACCACGGCGCTGGACGACGAGCGGAAGACTCTCGTCGCGGCTCGCCTGGTGACGCGGATCGACCGCGAGGGGTGGTTGCGGGTAGTCTCCAGCACTCGGCGAAGCCAGCAGCAGAATCGCGAGGCGGCGGAAGCGAGACTGGTCGAGCTGGTGCGAGGCGCGCTGGTGGTCCGGAAGCGTCGGCGTCCCACGAAACCGACCCGCGCCTCGCGGGAGGAGCGCATTCGCGACAAGCGGAAGCGGAGCGAGACCAAACGGATGCGACGCGGCGACGCCGAATAGCATCGAGTCGCGCGGCGCCGTCCGTGCGGGATTAAACGGCCCCTTCCCGACGTCTGCACTCGTATCGGAGCGACGAGCCCCGAGCGCCGCATCGGTCTCACAGGGGGTGACGCGAGCATCACGTGTCAGTAGAAGCGTGAGCAATGGGACGATCAGCCGCTTGTGCCCTGCTGTGCGCGGGCCGAGGTTAGGCGCAGCGGGCCCTAGCGCATTCTGGAACCGCCGAAGGCGCTGCGGGTTGGTCGATCACGATTCGAACATCAGTGCAGGTCGGTCCGGAAAGCGGGCGGGGCACCAACTTTGCCCCTCTTCGTTCGAGCCGTCGTTGAACGGCGCGCTCGACAAAGTTCCTCAGTCGCGGTTCGTCCGCGGGATTCGCGCGATGACTTCCTTCGCTCCCCGCCGCGCAGGGCTTTTTGCTTTGCTCGGTGCGCTCCTCGTCGGAGCGCCTGCCCCTGTGGCAGCGCAGTACTTCGGCCGCAACAAGGTACAGTACGAGAAGTTCGACTTCCGCATCCTGCGATCGTCGCACTTCGATCTGTACTTCTATCCCGCCGAATCGCTCGTCGTGCACGACGCCGGCCGGCTCGCCGAGCGCTGGTACTCGCGCCACTCGGACAGCTTCCGCCACACCTTCGACCGGAAGTCGGTGGTCTTCTACGCCGACCACCCCGACTTCCAGCAGACGAACGTGATCGGTGAGGAGCTCTCGGAAGGCACGGGAGGCGTGACCGAAGGGCTTCGGACGCGCGTCATCATGCCCTTCACCGGCATCTACGCGGACAACGATCACGTGCTCGGCCACGAGCTCGTGCACGTCTTCCAGTACAGCGTCGCCGAAGCGGGGCCGGGTGGGCTGGCGCGACTCGGCGCCCTGCCGCTCTGGTTGATCGAGGGCATGGCCGAGTACTTCTCGCTCGGGCGTGACGATCCGCTCACCGCGATGTGGCTGCGCGACGCCGCCGAGCGCGACAATCTCCCGACCATCAAGCAGCTCACAAACGACACCCGCTTCTTCCCGTATCGCTACGGTCAGGCGCTTTGGGCGTACGTCGGCGGCCGCTGGGGCGACCGCGCCGTGGTCGACGTCTATCGCACGTCGCTGCGCATCGGCTTCGAGGAAGGCATCCGCCGCGTGCTCGGCATCAGCACCGACTCGCTGTCGAAGGACTGGATCGCGGCGACGCGCCGCGCCTATCTCCCCGTGCTCGAGGGACGCACGCGCCCGAATGGCGCGGGAGACCCGATCCTCCAGACGGCTCGCAAGACCGGCGACATGGCGCTCGCGCCGACGGTGAGCCCGGATGGCCGCCTCGTCGCATTCTATGCGCGCCGCAGCTTGTTCGAGATCGAGCTGTTCGTCGCCGACGCGGCCACGGGCCGGCTGATCAAGAAGCTCGCGGGCCCGACCAGCGACTCGCACTTCGACGCCATCAGCTTCATCAACACGTCCGGCGCCTGGTCGCCGGACAGCAAGCAGTTCGCCTTCGTCGCCCAGGCCGAGGGCAACCACGAGATCGCCCTGCTCGACGTGACCTCGGGCAACATCGAGCGCCGCGTGAGAGTGCCGGGCGTCGGCTCCGTGACGCACATCGCCTGGTCGCCCGATGGCAAGACGATCGCCTTCTCCGGCATGTCCGGCGGTATCAGCGATCTCTACCTGCTCGATCTCGCCGCCGGCAGCGTCCGGCAGCTCACCAACGACCGCAACGCGGACATCCAGCCCGCATGGTCGCCCGATGGGAAGACGATCGCCTTCGCGACCGATCGCGGCCCGACGACCGACTTCAACAAGATGCTGTTCTCGCCCCTGCAGCTCGCGACGATCGACGTCGCGACGGGGCAGATCAGCGTGTTCTCGCCGTTCACGCAGGGAAAGCACATCAACCCGCAGTACTCGCCCGACGGCAAGAGCCTGTTCTTCATCGGCGATCAGGACGGCTTCAGCGATATCTACCGGCTCGAGCTCGCGAGCGGCGCCGTGTCGCGCGTGACGCGGCTGTCGACGGGGGTGAGCGGCATCACGTCGATCTCGCCGGCGCTCACCGTCGCGCCGACCACCGGGCGCATGCTCTTCTCGGTGTTCCAGGATCAGGGCTACGCCGTCTACGCGCTCGACGCCGACCGCACTCGTGGCGAGCCGCTCGTCTCGGGCGTCGCGGCGACGAACGCCGGCGTGCTGCCCCCGGGCGATACGCCTGGCCGGGCGACCGTGACGAACTATCTGCGTGATCCGGTCACGGGCCTGGCCTCGGGCGAAGACTTCACCTACTCGCCGTATCGCTCGGCATTCTCGCTCGACGCCGTCGGCCAGCCCACGGTCGGTGTGACCGCCGGAGGTCCGTTCGGTACCGGTGTGGCGGGCGGCGTGTCGTTCCTGTTCGGCGACCAGCTCAGCGACCGGCAGATCGGGCTCGGCGTGCAGGCCAACGGCACCGTGCAGGACATCGGCGCCCAGCTCATCTACCAGAACCTGCGGAACCGCTGGAACTACGGCGCGAGCGTCCAGCACGTGCCGTATCTCACCGGCTATCTCAGCTACGAAAATGTCGGGAACGGGTTCTTCCAGCAGAACCTCTACCTCCAGCGAATATTCATCGACGAGGCGGGATTCAGTACGGCGTATCCGTTCTCGTCCACCAAGCGCATCGAGTTCAGCCTCTCGGCGACTCGGCTCGGGTTCACGACGCAGATCCAGCGGCTGATCATCGATCAGGCGGGCTTCGTGTACGACCAGCGTGTCGAGGACACGGCGTCACGCGCGCCGATCTACTACGGCCAGGCGAGCCTCGCGCTCATCGGCGACCGATCCTATTCGGCGTTCACGGGCCCGATCCAGGGCTCGCGCTATCGATTCGAGGTCACGCCCACCGCGGGGACGCTGAGCTTCACGACGGCGCTCGCCGACTACCGCCACTACTTCTTCGCGCGGCCGATCACCTTCGCGTTCCGCGGTCTGCACTACGGCCGCTACGGCAGGAGCGCGGACGATTCCACCACGCTCTATCCGCTCTTCCTCGGCGAAGAGAGCCTGATGCGCGGCTACAGCGTCGGCTCGTTCGACCAGGCGGAGTGCGGCTCGCAGAATGGAGGGTCACTGTACACGTGCGCATCGTTCGACCGCCTGCTCGGCAGCAAGCTGGCCGTCGCGAGCTTCGAGATACGCATCCCGGTGTTCGGCGTGTCGGAGTACGGACTGTTCAACGTGCCGTTCCTTCCGCTCACACTCTCACCCTTCGTCGACGCGGGCGTCGCGTGGACGGGTAGCACCCAGGTGAGCCTCAGCGCAAACACGAACGATCTGCGGTATCGAACGCCGGTCGTGAGCACCGGGCTCTCGGCACGCTTCAACGTCCTCGGCTACGCGATCCTCGAGGCATACATCGCCCATCCGTTCCAGCGGCCGACCAAGAGCTGGATCTGGGGATTCCAACTGGTGCCTGGCTGGTAATGTTGCTGAACTGCCAGTGCGAGTACTCGGTAGGACCGACGTAGCGAGTACCCAGTACCGGTGAGATGCTCCCGGAATGTGAATCAGCTCCAAGGACGAGAAGGAGAGGTTGCAGCAAAACGAAGCCGCGCTCGGTGAGAGTTTCTCACCGAGCGCGGCTTGCGTTCCAGTCGGATGCGTACAGTCCCGAATAAACCGCGCGATTCCGAACCACCGCTCTCACATAATCCCTCGTCTCAACGAACGGGATCCATTCCGCGAACTGCTCCGGATCGCTCGCGCCGGGACGTCGCGACCAGCGCGCGACCCGTGACTGGCCGGCGTTGTATGCGGCGAGGGCCCTCGTCGGATCATCCCGGTCATTCAGGCTCGACGCGAGATGACGCGTGCCGAGCTGCATGCTCACGTCCGGATCGAACAGCAGCGCCGGGTTCCAGAGCGGATAGCCGCGACCCGAGGCGATCGATGCGCCGACCGATGGCATCAGCTGCATCAGTCCGCGCGCGCCCGCCCGCGACACGGCGTCGGGATTCCACGTCGACTCCTGTCGGATCAATCCCGCGACGAGCGCCGGATCGAGTCCCATCGTCCCGGAGCTCTCCACCAGCGCGTCGGCGTGGAGCACCGGGAACGCCGCGCGCAGCAACGGGCGCGACATCGGTGCGCCGCGATCGAGCGCTCGGACCGCGAGTCGCAGGCCGCGCGCCGGAAAGCCGACGTCGATGAGCGTCTGCGCGATCGCCGCGGCCTCTGCGGCGTTGCGGTCGCCACGATCGAATAGCGCCTCGACCTCGAACGACGCTTCGACGTCCATGCCGAGGAGCCGCAGCACGCGGATGCGCTGCGCCGCCGAGTCGACGGCCGCGATGCGTGTCGGCGTGTCCGCTCCCGATGGCGGCAGCTGCACCGCGCCTCCGAGACGCCGCGCGCTCGCGACGCCGTAGTAGGTGAGAGGCGATCCCGACGCGATCGCACGCCATCGCGACATTGCGTCGTCGCGTCGGCCCGCTCCGTCCAGTGCGCGCGCCGCCCAGTATCGCGCCGGCAGCGCTTCCTCGCGACTGGGGTGCAGCGCCACGAGCGAGTCCAACATCGCCGCGCTGCGCCGAGGATCGGAGCCGAACGCGAGCAACCCGCCGTGCAGCCGCGCGAGCGGCGCCTGCTCCGCCGTCGGAAACCGTCGCGTCAGCTCGGCGAGGCTCCGCGCCGCGCCCGCGAGGTCGCCATCGTCGACCTGGAGATCGGCCAGCAGCGTCAGCGCCGCGGCGCTCGCGTCCTCGGCGTCGGACCGCGACGCCACGGCGCGCAGAGCCGAGCGCGCGGCGGCGCCGCGTCCCGATTGCAGCAGCATTCGGGCGTGCTGATACGCTGCCGCACCGCCGAGCGCTCCCTTTGCGCTCTCGAGCTGCTCGTAGATGCGGATTGCGTCCTGCTGCCGACCACTGCGCACCAGCGCGCCGGCGTACGCCAACTGATCCTTCGGATCCATCGGCGCCGCCGCCGTGGCGGCGAGCTGGAAGCCACGAAGGGCTCGTGCCGTGACGCCGGCATCCGCCGCCGCCCGCGCCACGCGCAGCTCCTGATCGCGGGTCAGCGTCGCGTGCAGCGTCTCGAGGACGTCGAGCGCTACACGCGCATCCGCTGTCTGCGGGCCGCGTGCGAGGTACGCCGCGATGCGCTCCGCCACCGCGGCGCGGCTCGCGTCGTCGCGTGCCCCGAGTGCCTCGACGCGAAGCGCCGCCGGCTCCGCGCCGACGCTCCGATAGCTCCGCGCCGCACCGGCGAAGTCACCAGCGCGCTCGCGCGCCTGCGCATCGGTCCATGCCACTCGCGTGCGCGCCGGCTCCATCGTCACGCGCGCGAGCAACGCGGAGCGTGCCGCGCTGTCGGCGGTGACGCCGGCGGCGCGCAGTCTGAGCCAGTCTCCCGCCTCGGCGATCCGCGCCGCCGCGCCCGCGTACGAGGCTGCCGCGCTGTCGCGCGCATTGGCGCGGTCGAGCGCTCGAGCGAGGAGTACGAGCCGCACGGCGCGCTGCGGGTCGGTTCGGGCCGCGGCCAGTGCGCGCCGTGCGTCGTCCTCGGCGGGGAGATTCCGCTCGAGCGCGGCGCGCGCGAGCAGCTCGCGGCCTTCTCCCTCCAGCTCGCTGTCCAGCCAGGGCGCGTCCCGGAGGATCCGCTCCACTTCATTCCATCCGCGCCACGCGGCCGCAGCGCGTGCGCCGACGAGGCGCACCGCCGCGCTCGCGCCGTTCGGCGTGCGCAGCGTGGGCGCGAGCAATACCGTCGCGGGCCATGGACGGCCGGCGCGCACGAGCGAGTCGGCGCGAGCCGCCAGCGGGTCGGCGGGGAGCGCGGCGCCCACTCCGTGCGCGAGATCCAGCGGTGGCGGCGCCGCCGGCCGTCCATCCGTCGACTGCGCACACGCCGCCGACGCCCACGCACACCCCACCACGATCGACCACGTGACCTGTCTCATGCCTTCGGCAGGGTCATCCTTCGTGCCAGGTCGTTCGCCCGTCGACTCTTCGTCTGGACACCGCTCACCCGCTCCGGCAGCTTATCGCGCCCTGCCGTGACGCCCGCGGCTTTGCGCCTTCCCTTCGCCGCGCGATCACGAACGTGTCGCGCCGGCGCGAGCAACCTGGAGGAGCACCATGAGCTGGCAGTCCATCCCCCTTCCCCATCTCGGCCTCCTCACCGCCGTCGCCTTCGGTGCGCTCGCACGCGGTGCATCGGCGCAGCAGAGCGTCGGCGAGTTCACCGGGCACGGCGACGTCGGCACGGTCAAGCAACCCGGCTCCGCGACGTACGACTCGACGACCGGCGTGTACCAGCTCGCCGGCTCCGGTGCGAACATCTGGGCGGCGCGCGACGCGTTCCACTACGCGTGGCGCAAGATGAAGGGCGACTTCATCCTCACGGCACGGGGACAGCTCGTTGGAAAAGGCGTGGATCCCCACCGCAAGTTCGGGTGGATGATCCGCAGCTCGCTCGACTCGGCGGCAGTGCACGCGAGCGCCGCGGTGCACGGCGACGGGCTCGTGTCGCTCCAGTTCCGGAAGACCCCCGGCGGTCAGACCGAGCAGGTGCAATCGACGATCAAGGCCGCCGACGTCATCCAGCTCGAGCGCCGCGGTGGCACGTACATCATGTCCGTCGCCAAGTACGGCGACACGCTCTCCAGCGTGCAGGCGACCGACATCCCGCTCGGCGACGACGTCTACGTTGGCCTGTTCATCACCGCGCACAACGACACGGTAACCGAGCGCGCCACTCTCTCCGACGTGCGCATCACGGTGCCCGTCCGCACCGGCTTCGTTCCCTATCGCGAGTACCTCGGCAGCAACGTCGAGATCATGGACGTGGCGACGGGTCGTCGGCGCATCGTCTACCACGCGACGGGATCCGTGCAGGCGCCCAACTGGACGAGAGACGGCAAGGCGCTGATCTGGAACCAGGACGGCAAGCTCTATCGCTTCGATCTCAAGACCGCACAGCCCACGCCGATCAACACGGGAGAGCGGATCCGAAACAACAACGACCACGTGCTGTCGTTCGACGGAAAGTGGCTCGGGATGAGTGACCAGAGCGACAGTGCGAGCCGCAATCAGTCCGTCGTGTACGTCGTTCCGATCGAAGGAGGAACGCCGCGGCGCATCACGCCGCTCTTTCCGTCCTACCTGCATGGCTGGTCGCCGGACGGGAAGCTCCTCACCTTCACGGGGATCCGCGGATCGGCGATCGACATCTACACCATTCCCGTCACCGGCGGGACCGAGCACGCGCTGACGCAGAACCAGGCGATGAACGACGGACCCGAGTACGCGCTCGACGGGCGGATCTACTTCAACTCGACGCGCAGCGGGAAGATGCAGGTCTGGCGCATGAACGGGGATGGCAGCGCGCCCGAGCAGCTCACCAACGACCAGTTCAACAACTGGTTCCCGCACGTCTCGCCCGACCAGCGCACCATCGTGTACATCGCCTTCCCGCCCGACATCGATCCGAAGGACCACCCGTGGTACAAGCACGTGTACCTGCGCAGCATGCCCGTGCGCGGCGGACCATCGACGGTGATCGCTTACCTATATGGTGGCCAGGGCACGATCAACGTCCCCTCCTGGTCGCCCGACAGCCGGTTCATCGCGTTCGTGAGCAACTCGGACAAGTACTGATCGTTCCGCCGCACGCTCGACCTCGACCCTCTCACTCCGATCGATGCTCCTTCGACTGCCGGCCCTCCTCCTTCTCACACTCGCCGCCGCGCCGCTCGGCGCGCAGGCGGTGGTCGCGCTCGACGGTTATCACAACGCCGAGCGCGCGATGCCGGAGCACTATCAGTGGGAGGGGACGACGGACGGCAGCTTCTCCAAGCTCGCCCAGGGCTTTCGCGACCACGACGTCGAGCTGCGGACGCTACGCAACCGGATCGATGCCGCGTTGCTGCAGGGCGTGAACCTGCTCATCGTCGTCGACCCCGACACCCCCGAAGAGACGCCCGAGCCGAAGTACATCGAGGACGCGGAGATCGACGCGCTCGCGAAGTGGGTGAACGACGGCGGCCGGCTCGTGCTGCTCGGCAACGACAAGGGCCACGCCGAGTTCACGCACTTCAATCGGCTCGCGTCGCGCTTCGGCATCCAGTTCCTCGAGGAGACGTTTCCGAAGATGAGTGGCAAGGCGATCCTCGAAGCTACCGGCTCGGACGCGATCTTCGAGGGTGGATTGAAGGCGTACCTCGTCGAAGTGGCGCCGCTCAAGCTCGCGGCCCCCGCGCAGTCGATGATGAAAGTCGACGGCACCGACGTCATGGCACTCGCGCACGTCGGGCGCGGGATGGTGTTCGCGCTCGGTGATCCGTGGTTGTACAACGAGTACATCGAGCGGAACGACAACGTGAAGATCGCGACGAACCTCTTCACGATGCTGCTGGAACAGTGACGGGAACTCGGCGCGCGCGAGCGCGCGCCGAGCCTCTTCCAGCGCGCACATTTCCGGGTCGACACGCGCGAAATGCGTGTGTGACGCGCGTCGAGCGTGTGTGGTATTGCCGCCCCGTCCCGTAGCGCGCCCGCCGCAACGGCTCTGCTCGCCGCTCGCGAGCGTGTTGCGTAGGTCCTTGCGCCACAAAGCCTTCTACGGATCGGGCCGCTCGGCAGGACGCTTGCGCTAGGGGGCCACGTCCGGCGGAATCGCTTCGCCCTTCGACAAAGGCACCCCGGTCGCGAGGCCGGTCCGCAAAGTCAGGGATCTCCCCGAGATGGCCTGGCCGCCGAAAAGGGTTCGTCTCTCACGCTCGCACATCGACGTCCGTCGATGCGCTGCATGACGCGCCACCCTGTGCCGATTCGGAGAGCTCTCATGCGCACGTACCCTGTTCTCGCCACCGTCGCCGTCCTCGGGCTGCTCGCCTGCGAGGACCAGAAGACCGAGGCCGTCGCGCCGACCGCCGCCCCCGCGGCGCCCGCAGCCGCGTCGGCGTTGACGCCGACGGGCGGGCCGAATCTGGCCCAGCAGATCAACTCGCAGATCGCCTCGGTGTGCAAGTCGTATCGCAAGGCCGCCACGCAGGCGAAGGCGGACCTCGCGAAGAATCCCGACGACGAACAGCTGAAGGCCGACGTCGCGGCGTACGACGCCGTGATCGACGACGCCTGCACCTGATCGAGCTGCTCGCACTGCGCGCGTCGCCACGCACGACGAACACCTCCCTCGCTCTGTACGGCCACACCCAGGCCCCGTCTGAACATGAAGACCACATTCCGAGTCCACGCGCTCTGGCTCGCGTCGGTGCTCGCTCTCCCCTTCGCGCCGACGTCGGCGGAAGCGCAGAAGGCACTCGTCTACTGCCCCGCGATCGATCAGAGCGGCTGCACCACGGTGCGGTCGGCTCTTCTCAGCGCATTCCCCGGCGGTGTCGAGACGGGCGATGACGGCACCAACGGCAGCGTCGACCTCAAGACGGTTGACCTGTTCCAGTACGCCGTCATCGTCGTCCCCTCGCTCGCCGAGACCGATTCGACGGCCCCGTACGCGCTGCTGCGCGATCAGGCCGTCGTCGACCGGTTGAAGCTCGCGCTGCTCGGACGTCGCGCCTTCTGGTCCGGCACGCCCGACCAGGGCGCCCTCGCGACGACGCGGCCGCAGAAGGACGAGCTGATTCGGAATCTCGCCGCGTGGGCGAGCGGAAACTTCGCGACAGTGAACGCGCCGGGCCTCGTCGTGCTGCAGGACCAGTCCGACGTCGTGACGCGACGCTACTCGTGGGTGCAGCCGATCCTGGGATTCCAGATCGTCGCCGATCCCAAGCTCGCGTCGTACAACTCGGTGCGGTCGCTGACAGCCGCGGGGAACGCGATCCTCGCCTCGAGCGGTTCGACGCTCGCCTACGCCAACATGGCGTCGTTCGGGTTCCAGACGCCGAGCGGGGCATCGGGCGTGTCGCTCGACGCGGTCGGGCAGACGGGAACGAGCGTGGGCGGGCAGATCGTGCTCCTCACGCAGATGGGAGCGAACACGGGCGGCGCGGTGATCACGACGGATACGGACGACTATCCGCCGGGGACGCCGGTGATCATGACGGGGACGGGATTCGGTGCAGGGGAGACGGTGACGTTGACGCTGCACGAGGATCCGCTGCTGCATCCGGATCGGGTGTACTCGACGACGGCGGATGGGAACGGTGGGTTCGTGTACTCGGGCTTCTCG
>QHVE01000103.1 GCA_003223455.1 Gemmatimonadota bacterium
GCTCGACACATGACCACACTTGCCTAGCGTGCGTCTCCTCGCGGCGTCGGTCCTCCTCGTATCGGGCCCGATGCTCACCGCCTGCGCGCGGAGCGCCGCCGTCTCGCCTGCTGTGCTCGCGAGCTGGGAGCCGACGTACGTGCCCGCCACCGAGTGCCGGCCGGCCGTGCGCCTCGGAGCGGTGCAGGGGGACGGCCCCGCTGACCGCCCCGGCGCGGTCGTCGTGCGGCTGACCCGCTTCGGCTCGAGCGCCCTCCTCGATCACGCGGACATCGCCGTCACGCCGCTCGCGCCGGGCGATTCGTCCGTGCGGCCCGTCGAGCGGCGCGCCGACGAGGCCATGCCGTTCGAGCTGGCACTCCGCCCCGGTTCGTATCAGCTTGGCGCCCGCGCGTTCGGCTACGAGCATCGCACCGACACCGTGGTCGTCCGCGCTGGCGCCATCGACACCGTGACCCTCGCGCTCGACGAGTACTCCGATGCGCTTCGCAACCGGCACAACTGCCGGCCCCGTGGCTTTCGCCATCCTGGCGAGCGCGCCTGCGTCACCGAGCAGATCACCACGCTGCTCGTGCTCGACCGCGCGCGCGACATGGCGAGTCCGGGCTTCCGCTTCGGCATCGGCCTTCCCGCCGGCGATTCCACCGCGGTGCACCTCGTCGACGACGAGCGCGTCTGCGAGCGCGCCGCCAGGGTCTACGGGCTCGACACCGGCCCACCGCGGCGCGTCGTCGTCGTCGACGCGGTCGGCTTCTACGTGGTCTACGATCCGGCGGAGCCCGTCGCGTTCGGCGAGTTCAACGAGTGGCTGGTGATCGACCGGCGCTTCCGCGTGCTCGCGCGGCTGGTGCTGTGACTCGCGCCGGGGGGGTAGGCGCGCGAACGGTCGCGCTGACGCTCCTCGCGCTCGTCGCTTTCGCATCGAACTCGCTGCTCACGCGGCTCGCCCTCGGCACGCGGCAGCTCGACGCGGCGAGCTTCACGGCGCTCAGACTCGCCTCGGGCGCCCTCATGCTCACGGCGATCGTGCTCGTGCAGTCGCGTTCGTGGGGTGCGCTGCGCGGCGCCGCGATCGCCGGCCCGCTCGCGCTGTTCGTGTACGCCGCCCCCTTCTCCTTCGCCTATCTGCGCATCGGAGCGGCCGTCGGCGCGCTCGTGCTGTTCGGCGTCGTCCAGCTCACGATGATCGGCTACGGCATCGCACGGGGCGAGCGGCCCACGCCGATCATGTGGCTGGGCCTCGCACTCGCCGGCGGGGGACTGCTCGTGCTCACCGTTCCCGCCGTTTCGCGCCCCGATCCGCTCGGCGTTCTGCTCATGGTGGCCGCCGGCATCGCGTGGGCCGTGTACACGCTCGTCGGACGCGGCACGTCCGATCCGCTCGCCGCCAACGCGCGCAGCTTTCTCTGGAGCACGCCACTCGCGCTGCTCCTCGTCGCCCTTGCTCGCGCACCGGTGCACGCAACTGCGCGCGGCATCGTCCTCGCGCTCGTCTCGGGCGCGGTGACGTCCGGCATCGGCTACGCCATCTGGTACCGTGCGCTGCCCAGGCTCACCGTGACCCAGGCCGCCGTGGCCCAGCTCAGCGTCCCCGTCATCGCGGCCGCCGGCGCCGTCCTCACCCTCGGCGAGTCGCTGACCCCGCGGCTCGTGCTGTCGGGCGTGGCGGTGCTGAGCGGAGTAGGGCTGGTTCTCTCCGCGCGAAGTCGTAAAGGGTAGCGATGATTCTCGTCGTCGGCGCGACCGGAATGCTCGGATTCGAGATCTGCCGCCGCCTCCGTGCGCAGCACCGCGCCGTACGCGCGCTCGTGCGACCGGGCTCGGTCATGGAGCCGCTCCTGCGCGACCTCGGCGTCGAGATCCACCACGGCGATCTCCGCACGCCGCCGACCGTCGCCCCCGCATGTGACGGCGTGTCCACCGTCGTCTCCACCGCCACCGCGATGGGATCGAAGGATCGATCGCTCTCGCTCCGCAACGTCGATCGCGACGGTCAGCTCGCGCTCGTGGAGCTCGCACGCCTGCGCGGCGTGAAGTCGTTCGTGTTCCTCTCGGCCTCCCCCAACCTTCGCCGCACCGCGCCGCTCATTCGCTACAAGCGCGAGGTCGAACGCGCCGTCCGCACGAGCGGCATGCGCTGGACTGTCGTGCAGCCCAGCGCGCTCATGGACGTCTGGTTCTCCCCCATCATGGGCTGGGACCACGTGCGCGGCCGCGCGGTGATGTTCGGGCCGGGCACGGCGCCGTTGAGCTGGATCTGCATCGCCGACGTCGCACACCACGTCGTTCGCGCGATCGACGACGAGCGCGTCGCCAACGTCGAGCTCCCGCTCGGTGGACCGGAGACGCTCACCGCGCGGCAGGTGGTGAAGATCTTCGAGCAGGTCTCGGGGCGTCCCTACTCGGTGCGCCGCGTGCCGAAGGCGTTGTTATCGGTACTGGCGCCGATCGTGGCCACGTTCAACGAACAGGTGGCCTCGGGGATGTCGTTCGGCGCGCAGACCGCCGGAGGCGACGTGATCGTGTCGCCGCTGCAGCGTGAGCTCGACCTGCCGCTCACCAGTGTGCGCGACTACGCGACGCGCGTGCTGCGCGCGTAGTCGCGCCGCACGCTCACGCCTCGAGTCGGTAGATCTCGCGCTTGCCGTGATCGACGAGGTCGTGATACCCGTGCATGGCCTCTTCCATCTTCTTCATGTCGTCCGTCGACCCCTGCGGCATCGTCGCCATCATCTGCTCGAACGCGTTCAGGTCCGGCACCTCCATCTCCGACACGACCGTCCAGTATTGCTCGGCGCAGAAGTCGGTCATGATCCGCATCCGCGGCATTCCCATCTTGACGCTCAGCTCCGAGATCGTCTTGAACTTGTCGACGAGCGGCCGAACTTTGCCGGGCTTGCAGTACATGATCTCGCGGATGATGAACATGGGTCGTCTCCGGATGTCGTGAGATGGTGATCGCTCGCCCGGAATGTCGCCTCACCGAATGGCGCGTCAAGCACGCTACCGGCGCCCCGCGGACCCCGGACCTCCGGAAAACCCTCACAGCCTGTGAGCAGAATCCCGTAACAGGTTCGGCAACCCTCCCGACGGCCCGGCCTTCCCGAAAACCCGATTCTCATATCCAGATGAGAAACTGGTCTTTCCCGGAGGTCGTCGCATGCTCTCGTCCACGTCCGACTACGCACTTCGCGCCATCCTCGTGCTCGCGCAGGCCGAGCCAGGCCGACCGCTGCGTGCCGACGAGATCGCCCGCGCCACCGGGTCGCCCGCCAACTATCTCGCGAAGACCCTCAACGCGCTGGCCAAGGCCGGGCTCGTCACCAGCGCACGTGGGCCGCTCGGCGGATTCACCCTCGCCGTCGACGCCGACCAGCTGACGCTCGCCCGCATCGTCGACTGCTTCGACGACCCACGGCCGAACACGCGATGCCTCCTCGGCGCGCGCGCGTGCGACGCTCGGCATCCCTGCCGCGCGCACGACCGCTGGACCGCCGTGCAGGCGACGCGGCGTGCCGCGCTCGCCAACACCACCGTCGCCGATCTCCTCGAGCCCGCCCTCGTCGCCGCTGATTGACCGAACCGAACCGAACCTCCCTTCGCCACGGGTCCACCCCATGTCACTGCACATCCATCGCCCACACGGGCACACGGTCGCTCAAACGCTCCTCGCGCTGCTCTGCGCGCTTCTGGCAATGCTCTTCACCTTCTCGCTCGCCGGCTGCAACCGCGTCGCCGACGCGGCGCCGTCGAGCGATCACACCGCCGTGCCCGTACGCGTGCCCAACGACGAGATCGTCGGCCAGGAAGTCGCCGTGCTCACCGAGGCGCCGAACGTTCCGCCGGCGATCACTCGCACCCACGCCACCAGGGTCATCGTCAACCTCGACGTGATCGAGAAGACGATGCGTCTCGCCGACGGCGTCGACTACACGATGTGGACGTTCGGTGGCTCGATGCCCGGCCGCTTCATCCGCGTCCGCGAAGGCGACCAGGTCGAGCTGCACCTGAAGAACGACAAGCACAGCACCATGCCGCACAACATCGACCTGCACGCCGTGACCGGACCGGGCGGCGGCGCGAAGAGCTCGCTCACGATCCCCGGCGGCGAGTCGGTCTTCACCTTCGCCGCGCTCAATCCCGGTCTCTACGTCTACCATTGCGCCACCGCGCCCGTGCCGATGCACATCGCCAACGGGATGTACGGGATGATCCTCGTCGAGCCGAAGGCCGGCCTCCCCAAGGTCGATCGCGAATTCTACGTGATGCAGAGCGAGTTCTACACGCACGGCAAGTTCGGCGAGAAGGGGCTGCAGACGCTCGACATGGAGAAGGGGATCGACGAGCGACCGACCTACGTGGTGTTCAACGGCGCCGTCGGATCGCTCACGGGCGACAAGGCGCTCCAGGCCAAGGTCGGTGAGCGCGTGCGCCTCTTCGTCGGCAACGGGGGCCCGAACCTCGTCAGCTCGTTCCACGTCATCGGTGAGGTGTTCGACAACGTCTACACCGAGGGTGGCACCGTCGCATCGCAGCACAACGTCCAGACGACGCTCGTTCCCGCCGGGGGCTCGGCCGTCGTCGAGTTCGGCGTCGAGAAGCCGGGCGACCTGATTCTGGTCGATCACTCGATCTTCCGCGCCTTCAACAAGGGCGCGCTCGGGATGCTGCACGTGTCGGGTGACGACAACGCGAAGGTGTTCGCGTCGCTGAAAGGCCTCGGCGGCACGCACTGATCCGATCGCCTCACCGGGAACTTCGCCATGCGCTCCCTCCGTCTCGCCGCCCTCATCCTCCTCGCCGCCGCACAGCAGGCGTCGGCGAGTGGGCGCCTGGTCGCGCGGCCGGTTCGCCTGGCGCGGCGCACGGCGAGTCACGCCGCGCAGCACATGGTGATGCTCCCGGCGGGACGCTACCGGCCTCTCTATGCCCCGCCCGGCGCCGAACGTGTCGCTGTCGCCGCGTTCGCACTCGATCGTGAGCCGGTGACGGCGGGCGCGTTCCTCGCCTTCGTCGAGCGCCATCCTGAGTGGCGCCGCGACCGCGTGCGACGCGTCTTCGCCGACGCGCGCTATCTCGCCGATTGGCCGGCCGCGACGGACGCGGGCGCGCTCGGCGCGCAGCGTCGTCCCGTCACGCAGGTCTCCTGGTTCGCGGCGCGCGCCTACTGCGCGTCGCTCGGAAAGCGCCTGCCGACGGTCGACGAATGGGAGTACGCCGCCGCCGCGAGCGAGCGCGCCACGGATGCCACAGCCGACGCCGCGTTCCGCTCCAGACTCCTCGCGCTCTACGCCGGCCTCGGCCGGCAGACGGCGGCGGCGGCGTTCGTGAACGTGTACGGCGTCCGCGCGATGCACGGCGTCGTGTGGGAGTGGACGCTCGACTTCAACTCGGTCGTCCTCGACGACGACTCGCGCGCCACGGGCAGCGGCGCCGACGCGCGCGACCGGCACCTCTACTGCGCCTCGGCCGCGCTCGGCGCGACGGACCCGTCGGACTATCCCGCCTTCCTGCGTCACGCCGTGCGCGCGGGTCTCGGCGCGCGCTCGTCGACGTCGACGGTCGGCTTCCGCTGCGCCGCGGACATGGTGATCTCATGATCCACACGTCACGCCTCACCGTCATGTGGATCGCGCTGGCCCTGCTGCTCGCGCTCCTGGCACTCGCGACGAGCGGCTGCGCCTCGCAGCCGATTCCCGGCTCCCGTACCTCCGAGCGGTCCGCCCGCGCCGAGGATGACGTGGATCGTTTCTCCGTCTACGAGCTCGACGCATCCTGGCGCGACCAGTCCGGTGCGACCCGCTCGCTCGCGAGCTTCCGCGGGTCGCCCGTGCTGCTCGCCATGATCTACACGCATTGCACGGCGACGTGTCCGCTCGCCGTGTCCGAGCTCAAGCGAGTCGCCGCGCTCGATCCCGACGTGCGATTCGTCCTCGTGTCGCTCGATCCCGCGCGCGATGACGCGAGTCGGCTCGCGCACTATGCCGCCGAGCGCGCACTCGAGCCGTCGCGCTGGACACTGCTCACCGGATCCGACGCCGACGTGCGCGATCTCGCGGCCACGCTCGGCGTGCGCTTCCGGCAGGTCACGCCGGACGATCTCGCGCATACGAATCTCATCACCCTGCTCGACCGAGAGGGGCGCATCACACGGCAGACGTCCGGACCCATCGACGTCGCCGCGATCGCCGAGCTCCATGCGACCGCCCGTTGATCTCCTCGTGCCTCGCGCTCGTTCGACTCGATCCAGAGGACTCATGTCTCCCCGCGCCCGCACCATCTCACGCTCGCTCGTCGTCGTCGCGCTGACCTTCGTCGTCGCCGCGCCGATGCAAGCGCAGAACGCCGCGACCTCCGCGACGCCGCTCTCGCTTCCCATCACCTTTTTCGGCGAGGTCCGCTCGCGCACGGAATGGGACGCCCCCGGAGGCGGGGCGACGGCCGACGTCTTCACCATGCTGCGCTCCCGCTTCGGCGCACGCGTGGATCCGGCGCGCGGACTCTCGGTGATGCTGCAGCTCCAGGACAGTCGAGTGCTCGGCACGGAGGGGAATCGCCTGTCGAGCGCCGTGGACGTGTTCGACCTGCATCAGGGCTACCTGCAGCTCGTCACGCCCTGGCGTGGCAGCGAGATCGGTCTTCGCGCCGGTCGACAGGAGATCGCGCTGGGCAACGAGCGGCTCGTCGGCGCGGTGAACTGGTCCAACACGGGCCGCACCTTCGACGGCGCGCGAGTATTCCTCACGCCCGCTGGACCCGCGGGCGCGGATCGCTGGAGTGTCACCACCTTCGCCGCGGTGATGGAGGAGAACGGCCGCCGATTCGGTGCGGCGACGAACGTCGCCGCGACTCCCGATCATTTCGTCCTCGGCGCCTTCGCGAGTCGCGGTGCGCCTGGGAAGCCCGGGGCCGATGTCACGGTCCTCTACGATGCCGGCGCGGCCTATCGCTCGTACGCCGACGCGCATCGCACCACGACGGACGCCCGGCTCCGCGCGCTCCTTCCCTTCGCCGTCCGCGTCGAGGTGGAGGGTGCGGTGCAGACGGGCGCGCAGTCCTACGTGCCCGCCACCGGTGCGCCGAGCACGCAGCGCGTGCGCGCCTGGCTCGCAGGAGCGCGGCTCGGTCACGCGATCGGGCGCGGCGTCGCCACTGCAGGTGTGGACATGCTGTCGGGCGACGACGCGCCCAGCGATGCGCGCTACTCGGCGTTCGGCACGATGTTCGGCACGAACCATCCCTTCTACGGGCTCCTCGACCTGATCGGCGATCCCGCTGCGACGACGAAGGAGCGCGGGTTGCGCGACGCGTTCGTCAACGCTGCACATCCCCTCACGACCTGGCTCTCGCCAAGAGCCGAGTTGCATCGCTTCACGCTCGCGGCGGGGACGGAGCGACGGCTCGGTGTCGAGGCGGACCTCGTCGCGCCGTTCCGGCTCGCCGCCGGAACGAGCCTCGAGCTCGGATATGCCCTGTTCAGGGCGGGACCTGCTGCCCAGCCGCTCGGTCTCGGCACCGACCGCAGCTACCGGAAGTGGGGCTACGCACAGCTCCGCGCCGGATTCTGAGGAACTCTTCACCGCGCTCGCGCGCTCGCCGCTCATGACCTGGTTCGTGAAAGCTTTCCTCAAATCCAGCCTCGCCTGGCTCGCGCTCGGCGTCACCTTCGGCGTCGCGATGGCTGCGCATCCCGTCTGGACCGTCTATCGTCTGGCGCACGTGCACATGATGCTGCTCGGTTTCGTCACGATGATGATCTACGGCGTCGCCTATCACGTCATCCCGCATTTCGTCGGCTTCCGCCTGCATCGGCCCGCGCTGGCCGGTGCGCACTGGTGGATCGCCAACGCTGGTCTCCTGCTGATGGCCTGTGGCTTCGTGGCGCGTGTTCTCGAGCCCGCGGTCGGCACCGTCATCCTCGCCAGTGGTGGTGCGCTCTCGGCGCTCGGGGCCTACCTCTTCGTGTACCTCATCTGGCGTACGATCGACGGACCGGCGCGCCTGCGTCAGGCGTCCGAGCGCGCCGCGAGGGCGGTCGAGCGGAGCGCGACGCAGGGCAGCCGGACGCTCACCGTCGTCGCCATGCAGTCGAGCGCGCGGCACGCCTAGCTGGCGCGTGGTTGCACGCGGGCCGCCGACGCGCATACTGATGGCCATCGGGAGCGGCCGTGTCGCACCATTCCGGTGCCCATCAGCGCCGAGCTTCGCGTGTCCATGAGATTCCAGCACATCCTGCCGCGTCGCGCATGGCTGCCACTCATCGCGGCGGTCGCCTGCCGGTCGACCACTCCAGAGATCGCGCCCTCTGCGCCGCCCGCGCCCGGCGGCATCGCCGCCGACGTTGCGTATCTCGCGGGCCCCGCGTTCGCCGGCAGGGAAGCCGGCACTCCGGGAAATGACAGCGCTGCCGTCTTTCTCGCGCGGCGTTATCAGGCGCTGGGATTGCAGGGCGCCTTCCCTGAGATATGCGAAACCGGCGCGTCGTGCGGCGCGACGTACTTCCAGTACTTCAAGGGCCAGGAGATCGGAGGACACAACGTCGGGTCGTACATTCGCGGTTCGGACCCCGATCTCTACCGCCAGTTCGTCGTCGTCGGTGCGCACTTCGATCACCTCGGCAGGTCGCCCCGGTTCGCGCTCGATCCCGATCTCCTCTCCTCGCTGCGCCCTGGCGCGGACGACAATGCCTCGGGTACCGCCGCCGTGCTCGAGCTGGCGCGGCGGCTTGCCGCCAACCCCCCGGCGCGCAGCGTGCTCCTCGTGCACTTCGACGCCGAGGAGTGGGGGCTCATCGGCTCGCGTGCATTCGCGCTCCGGCCACCCATTCCCGCATCGGCGATCGTGTTCATGCTCAATCTCGACATGGTCGGACGACTGCGCGGTCATGACCTCCTCATCGACGGATCGATGGGGGATTCGACCTCGCGTGCCCTGGCGGACAGCGTGACGAAAGCGATGAAAGTGCCGGCGGCGCGCTCGAGCGCGTCGGCCGGACGATCGGACCACGTCATGTTCGCGCTGATCAGCGTGCCGGCATTGTCCCTCACGAGCGGATTTCACTCGGACTATCACCGGGTCACCGACGTCGCTTCCCGCATCGACGTGCCGGGTCTCACGCGCATCGTCGACGTCGCCGAGGGGATTGTGCGTGCCGCGGCGACGCGCAACTGGCCGGCGCACCAGTCGTCGTCCTCGATCTCGCCGCGGTGACGCTGCCGGTCGAGCGACCGCTGCACGAGTACCATCTCCGGCTCGACGGACACGAGTGGACCATCGCGCATTCGGGCGCCGTTCTGAGCGAGGAAGACGAGCAACGATTGCTGGGTGAGGAGCGGAGCCGCGCACCATACGGCCTCGCTCTCTGGCCGGCCGCGATCGCCCTCGCGCACGAGTTGGTCTCACGCGCACCCGATCTCGCGGGGCGACGCGTCCTGGAGCTCGGCGCCGGCACTGGGCTCCCCGGCATCGTCGCCTCGACCTACGGAGCCCGCGTCGTGCAGAGCGATCGGCTCGAGCCTGCGCTCGCGCTCGGCCGCGCGAACGCCGAACGGAACGGCGCGCGCTCCATCGAGCATCGACTCGCCGACTGGACGGAGTGGACCGACTCGGAGCGCTACGATCTCGTGCTCGGCGCCGACGTCACGTACGCACCGCGCCTTCAGCCCTTCCTGCGCACGATCTTCGACTCCAACCTCACGTCGACGGGACGACTGCTCCTCACCGATCCGTTCCGCTCGGCGACGGTTCGGATGCTCGAGGCCATGGAGCTCGACGGCTGGCGAGTGTCGGTGACGAAGTGGGTGCTCGGCGGGGAATGGGGAGAGCGCCTGGTGGGAGGGTACGAGTGTCGGAGAAATGTGCCCTAGAGAGCCGCCGCTCCCGCTACGGATGGCCTCCTGCCTGCGCCGAATCCGCGCCCACGTACGGCCGCACGGGAAACGGTCCGAACTCCTGGTCGACCTCGACGATCCACGGTAACCGATCCCGATAGTAGCGCAGCAGCTCCGCGTTGGCCTCGGGTCCCAGATCGTGCGCCCACACGACGGGCGAGGCATCGATGTCTGCCGAGTTGTAGACCCACTCGTCCGTCGAGGGATGGGTCCGCGCGTAGTGCACGAAGACGACGCTCTTCCCCCTGCGCGCCAGCGAGTCCGCGATGATCTCGCGATGAGTCGGCCAGCCCGGTGGAAGTCCGCCCTTGGCCAGGCTGAGCGCGATGTTCCACGGCACCGTGAGCGCAAACGCGATCAGCATGCCTGCCACAAGTGGCGGGCCGACCCGACGCCCGCCGACGCGAAGCTTCCCGAGGAGGTGGAGGCACGCGCCGTACACTGCGAGGATCGCGGCCGTCGCTGGCGCGGCGTAGTGGGGAAGATGCCATATCGTCAGCGCCATCCCGAGCACGGTTCCTCCGATGGCCAGTAGCGCCACTCGTGTCAGGCGGTCCCTGGTGACGAGCGGGAGTAACAGGAACGGCACGAGCGCCACCGCGGGAACGAAGAACAGAATCAGCGTCGTGAGGAAATAGACGTACACGGCGGCCCCACGAGGCGACCAGGCCCGGCGCTGTGCAAGCGCTGTCGGTGCGTTCTTCGCCTTGGCCGAATCGGCATGTGGCGCCGACGGAGACGAGACCTCCGTCGCGAACAGCGGGATCGAGCCCCGTAGTCGCGTGTACGTGGTGTAGGGCATCTCCATCCAATTGCCCGTGACGGCGTCATTGTAGGCCGCCATCGCCGCGCCGCCCAGCGCCATCACCACGACGAATGGCGCGATGGCGCGCCGAAGCATCATGCGGCCCGCGTCGTGACGGCGGCGCCACAGATCCACACCGAGTACGAGCATGACTGGGACCGAGAGCCACAATCCCTCATAAGGCCGACTGTTCGCCAGCAGGAGCAGGCCGATCGCGAGCACGATCGCGTTCCGCGTCACTCCCCGCGCGGCGGCGATGGACCCCACTCGCAGCAGCCGCGCGGCGGCGCCGAGCACCAGGGCGCCCGCGCCCGCAGCGACGGCTCCTCCCCAGTACGTCGTCGCCCAATCGGAGTCCGCCAGTCTGAGCGCCAACGCGACTGCGAGCGAGAAGCCGAGCAGCCGTCCGATGTACGCGCGCAGCATCCACGCGATCGATGCGCACATGAACGCATACGAGAGCAGAATGCCGGCCGCCGGAGCACCGCCGAGCTTCCAACCCGCGGCGATGAAGAGTGCGTTCGCAGGAGGATACTTCGACTGGTACGTGGGCCGTTGCAGCACATGCGGCGATTCGAAGTGCCGCGCCATCGGGTGCGGCGGATTGGTCAGCCGTCCGCGAAGAAAGGTCTCCGCTCCGAGCAGATAGCTGAACTCGTCCTGGATCGCCGGCTTCCAGCTGTCGGGGTAGTGCCGAAGTACGATCGGTGCGGCGAAGGCAACCGCGAACGTGATCGCCGTCGACAGCGCGGCGCGCCGCGACAGCACGTCGAGTGCGCGGAAGACCATGGACCGGACGCGTCGGAGCCACGAGTGCATCAAGCGACAGTCGCGAGAGGGTCGGCTGTGAATCGCCTGAGGCGAAGGCGAGAGACGGGCCCGAGGCTGGAGAGACGCAGCACGTTCGACTCGGACCGCACGCAAGATGGCGGTGCGTCGACGCGCGAGGCAAATCGTTCCGCACGGCATCGGGCGCGGTCGTGCTGGCGCGGCCGTCTCGTCACTCCGATATTGCCGCCATGCGCAACCGTGCTCTCTTCGCGCTCGTCGCCCTCGCGCCCGTCACCGCGTGCGCGTCGCGATCCGTCGCGCCCGCGCCCGGCGGCACTGCGGGAACGCTCGTCGCCATCTTCGCGCACCCCGACGACGAGACGATCGTTGCGCCCGCCCTCGCGCATGCCGCGCGCAATGGCGCGACGGTGTATGTCGTCATCGCCACCGACGGGCGGCGTGGCGTCTCGAAGCATGCCGGCATTCCCGCCGGAGACAGCCTCGCGGCCGTACGCGCCGGCGAGGCGCGCTGCTCGGCCGCCGCGCTCGGCGCGCGGCCTCCCGTGCTGCTTGGCTTCGAGGACGCGGGGCTCTCCGTGCTGAGCCCGTGGCCCGGCGAGCCGCTCGACCGCATGGCGAGGCGCGTCGACTCGACGCTGCGCGCGCTGCACCCCGACGTCGTGCTCACCTGGGGTCCCGAAGGCGGCTATGGGCATCAGGATCATCGCCTCGTCGGCGACGTCGTGACGCAGGTGTTCCAATCGGGCGCGGCTGGCTCGGCACGCCTCCTCTACGTCGGCTTCACCGCGGAGCGCATCGCCGGCGCGCCGCGGTGGTACGGCTCCCGCGTCTATCCGACTGCGCCCGCGCTCCTCACGACGCGCATCGCCTTCGACGAGCGCGACCATGAGGCGGCGCGCCGGTCGATCGCCTGCCACAAGTCGCAGGCGACCGAAGAGGAGATGAACGAGAGCTTCACCGCGCTCACCCATCTGTGGAACGGCGAGGTCGCGTTCCAGCAATGGCGCGGCGGACCGTCGGCCTCGAGGTTCTTCTAGTCGCACGACGCGCGACCCGACTCACCCTTCGATCATCATGACTCGACTCACCATCGGCGTCCGGGCCAGCGCGCTGGGCGTGCTGGCGGCGAGCCTCGCCAACGCCGTCGTCGGCGCGCAACAGCCGATCTTCACGCCCGATCACGCCGACGGCATCTACAGGGTGGGCGAGCGCGTCGGGTGGACGGTCACCCTCCTCAAGGGCGAGACCGCACCCGGTCCCTACCGCTATACGATCAGACGCTTCGGTGCCGACTCGATCGGAGCCGGGACCGTGTCGCTGGCGAAGGGGCCTGCCCGCATCGAGACGTCGCTCGCCCAGCCTGCGATGCTCGTCGTCGAGGTGACGCCTCCCGTCGGCGTCTCCGACTTCGGCAACCAGAGCACGGGGGGCAGGGGACGCGTGCGACTCGCCGCCGCCGTCGAGCCGACGAAGCTCACCGCGGCCGAGCCGAAGCCCGCCGACTTCGATGCCTTCTGGGCCGAGAAGCTCCGTCAGCTCGCCAAGGTGCCGGTCAACGCCGCCGTGACGCCCGGAGAGAGCGATCGCATCGCCATCGAGTGGTACACCGTTCGGCTCAACAACATCGACAGCTCGCACATTTACGGTCAGCTCGCCAAGCCGGCGCGCGAGGGAAAGTTTCCCGCCGTGCTGTTGAGCCAGTGGGCGAGTCCGCCCTACCCGCTCCAGAAGTCGTGGGTCACGAGTCTCGCTGCGCTGGGGTATCTCGCCCTCAACGTCGAGCCGCACGACGTGCCCGCCGACATGCCGCAGGCGTTCTACGATGCTTTGCCGGCCATCATCAAGCGCTACAACACGATTGGCACGCTGAGCCGCGACGAGAGCTACTTCCTGCGCATGTACCTCGGCGTGTATCGCGCCGTGGAGTATCTCGCGAGCCGGCCCGATTGGGATGGAAAGACGATCGTCGTCATGGGCACGAGCATGGGCGGCCAGCAGAGCTTCGTCGCCGCGGGCCTCAACCCGCGCGTGACGCATCTCATCGTCAACGTCCCCGCCGGCGCGGACGTCACCGCGGCGCTGCACAAGCGTTGGGCGAGCTACCCGAACTGGAACGTATCCAACCCGCGCGTCCTCGAGACCGCCCGCTACTTCGACACGGCCAACTTCGCCTCGCACATCACCGCGCGCTCGCTCGTCGGCATGGGCTTCATCGACGACGTCTCGGCACCGGCGGGAGTCTGGGCGGTGTTCAATCAGATCACTGGCCCCAAGGAGGTCGTGCCGATGCCCGATTCTCCGCACAACCACCTTGCCACCGCCGCGCAGCAGCGTCCGATCGTGAAGCGTACCGCCGAGTGGCTCGAGGCGATCGCCAAGGGCGAGGATCCGCCCAAAACGAAGCCGTGATCGTGCGCGCGCCACTCCGGCTCTCGGCGCTCCTGCTGCTCGCGGCCTGCCACGTGCCCGCACGTACGGCGCCCGCGCCTCGCGTCCTGTTCTTCGACGACTTCGCTGGCGACTCGGTCGATCGCTCCAGATGGACCGTACGCATCACCGGTCGCACCGTGAACGAGGAGCAGCAGGCGTACGTCGACGACACGGCCACGATTCGCGTCGTCAGGGGGCCGCTGGCCGCTGGTTCCAATGGAGCGTTGCTCATCCGCGGCCGCTGGCGTCCGGGCCACGTCACCCCCGAGGGAAATCGCTTCGATTTCGTGTCCGGCCGCATGGACTCACGCGGCAAGGTCGAGTTCACATACGGCACGGCGGCGGCTCGCATGCGTCTGACCGCGGGCGCCGGTCTCTGGCCCGCGTTCTGGGTGCTCGGCGTCGGACGGTGGCCCGACACGGGCGAGATCGACGTCATGGAGAACGTCGGCGATCCATCGTGGGTGAGCGCCGCCGTGCACGGCCCGGGCTACTCGGGCAACACGCCGCTCGTGAAGCGCGACACCTTTCCTGCCGGTCAGGACATCGCCGGCTGGCACGTCTACGCCGTGGACTGGCGTGCCGACGCGATGGTCTTTCGCGTCGACGATCGCGAGATCTACCGCGTGACGAGGGCGATGGTGGCGCCCTACGGACGCTGGGCGTTCGACAACCCCAAGTTCCTCATCGTCAACCTCGCGCTCGGCGGCGGCTATCCGCGCAGCGTGAATCTCACGAAGGCCCCATACGTAGGCTTGCCCGAGTCCACGGTCCAGCTGATCCAGCGCGACGGCGCTGCTGTGCTCGTCGACTGGATACGCGTTACGCAGGAGGCAGTGCCATGACCGGAGGAGTTCTCGCGAGCATCGTCGGCGGCATCATGGTCGTGCTGATCGGCGTCATCGTCGCCACGCGCCGGCCGAAGTTGTAGGTTCCAGTTGTCGTTACACGCGAAGCGGCAGATCCAGATCCGCCGCTTCCACGCGCCGTGTCGCGAGCGACGCGCGCCCGCGCACGGGCGGCGCCTCGCGCCATCCAGCCAGA
>QHVE01000012.1 GCA_003223455.1 Gemmatimonadota bacterium
GGTTCTCCGTCGTGTCGACGCGAAGCTCCGTCGTCTTCTCCAGCTCGCGCATCAGCTCGACGGCGCCCTCGATCCCGTACGTGTGCCGGAAGCCGTGCGTCGCCGTCACCGTCAGCACCTTGATCGGCGGCCGCTGGTCGTGCGTCGCCACCAGCTCGCCCACGCTGTTCGGCGCGTTCGTGGCGGTGCGCGGCGTGACGCGAACGTTGCGGAACCGCACCGAGAAGTCGGGCGTGCGGTTCACGAGATCGATGTATCCCTCGGTCGCCTTGCGGCCGAAGAAGTCGTTCACCTTCTCGCCGTTGACGTACACGGTGTAGCGCTGGCCCACGGCGTCGACGCGCAGCGTGTTCCATTCACCGGGCGCGCGACTGACGAACCGGCGCGGCGACATCTGGTCGCGGTGGTGCATCGAGTCCGCCCCCACGAGGTTGATCGCGCCGGTGAGGAACATCGATCGCGTGTAGTGCACGGGCTCGCGGAACGCGGGCGGCTTGTCCTCGCCCAGCTTCACCTCGTACGCGCCACGATCGGGAACTGGAACGACGACGGCAGTCCCGAAGCGCCCCCCTGGAACCAGGTCTTGCCGTCATCGTCCTGCGTCGCGCCCCACTGCGCACCGTTGAATCCGGTCGGCTCGCGCAGCACGCCCTTCGGTGTCCAGCGCACCCGGAACGGGTTCACGGTGCTGTACATCCAGTTGTCCATCGCCCAGAACAGCGAGCCCTCCTGGTGCTCGAGATTCGCTGAGCGGCCGAAGTTCGTCGCGAACAATTCCTTTCGGTCCGCGCGCCCGTCGCCGTCGGTGTCCGTGTAGCGCCAGACCTCGTCGGCGTTCGTCTCCTTCGTGAGCACCGCGTCCTTGCCGAGCGGCATCACGAATCGCGGCGCGACGAGGCTGTCCACGAACACGGTGTGCGTCTCGTAGACACCGTCGCCGTCCCGATCCTCGTGCCGCGAGATCCGGCTGATCGCCGTGAACTCATTCGTCGCATCCGCGTCCAGCATGTACGAGCGCATCTCGGCCACGTACATGCGCCCGTCGCCGTCGAACGCGATCTGCACCGGCTCGCGGATCACCGGATCGGTGAGCACGGGCTCCAGGTGATAGCCCGCCGGCAGGATGAAGCGTTGCCGCTCGTCCGCCGGTGCGAGCGGCAGCACGGGCGGCTTGGGTGTGAGGTCGGCGCCCTCGAACGGGCCGCGCTGGGTGGGCGGGGGCAGCGGCGGCTCGGCGGACATCACGCGTCGTGGTGCCGCGGCCGGCGTGGACGTCGTCGCCGTCGCCGGCGGCGGCCCGGGTGCCGGCCGCCGTGAGCCCGGACAGCCGGCCACGAGCGCTGCCGAGCTGATGACGAGGAGGGTTCGCGCGGGCTGGCGCGCCGGTCTGCCGGACAGCGGCATCAGTGCTGGTGCATGTCGGAACGGTTCGTGGAGCGCGGGGGCGCAGGATCACGGGGACCCGTCCGCAGGAAGTCGACGAAGTCCTCGGGCAGTCCCGCCGCGCGCACGCCCTCGATCGTCGCGTCGATGTCGTAATCGACGCGCACGAATTCCACGCCGGCTTCCCCGCGTCCGAGCTCGAGCCGCACGTAGCCGGCACGCCAGTCGCCGTCCTTCGGACGTCCCACGCTGCCCGTGTTGACGAAGTGGATGCCGTCCACCACGCGGTGCCACGGCTTGTGCGTGTGTCCGAACGCGATCACGTCGCCCGCCTTCAGCGCGACCATCGCCGCCATCTTCCGGCAGAAGTCGTCCGAGCGGTCCTCTGTCCAGTACACGGTATTGAGCGTCGGCGTGCCGTGCACGATCACCAGCCGCGGGCCGCTCGCGTGTCCGCCCAGCGGCCGCACGTCGAGTGAGAACGGAAGCGCCGCGAGCGCGCGCTTCGTCTCGGCCGTCACCGTTCGCCTGGTGAACTCGTAGCTCAGGTGCGCGAGCTCCTCCTGTCGCGGTCCCTCCGACCGGCACCCGCAATGGTCGTAGTCGGTCGCCACGGTGGAATCGTAGTTCCCGGCAATGCCGATGATCCCGCGCTCTCGCAATCGCGCCACCACTTCGTTCGGACTGCTCGAGTAGCCCACGAGATCGCCCGCGTGATACGCCGCGTCGACGTCGCCGCGCCGATCGATGTCGGCCAGCACGGCGTCGAGCGCCGGCAGGTTCGCGTGGATGTCCGAGATGAGGGCGATGCGCATCGCGTCGCTCCGTCAGTTCGGTGGAATGGTGGTGTCGCACGCGCGGCACATCACCGTCGCCGACGCGGGACACGCCTCGCGGAACTCCGCCGTCTCGCGCACGCCGGCGGGTACTTCGTCGCGTGAGATCGTCCGGAAGCCGAAGCTCGGGAAGTACCGGTCGGCGGTGGTCGTGAGCAGATACAGCGCGTGGATGCCGCGCGACTCCGCGTCCGCGATCACCCGCGTCACGAGCGCGCGGCCGACGCCGTGCGAGCGCCACTCGGGACGCACCGCCACGGAGCGGAGCAGCGCGTTGTCGCAGCACACCTCGAGACCCGCCACCCCCACCACGTCCGTTCCGCTTTCCGCGACGACGAACGTCGCGAGCGCGTCCTTCACACCGTCGAGCGGAAGGTCGCTCGCCGTCAGGAGTGCCTCCACCGCGGCGAGGTCCGGCGGCGCCGCAGCGCGCACGCGCGGCGTATCCTGCTGATCGCTCTCTACCGCGCCCACTGCCCTCGCGGCGCTCTGCTGAGTGGTGCTCGATGTCGTCATCGTCGTGTCCTCGGTCAGGTGCAGCATCCGTCGTCACAGCCGCACGCGCGCGTGCTCGCGGAAGTCTCGGCGCTCGGTGCGGCGACGGCCAGTCGTCGCGTCGACGGCGTGGCGCGCGCTGCCGTCGTGCCGGGCTTGGTCGCCCGCACGAAGCCGCTCATGATCTTGCCGACCATCTCGTCGGCGAACCGCTCCTCCAGCCCCGTGCCTGCCAGCAGCGCGACGGCGTCGTCGCGCGTGTAGATGCGCGTCGGCTCGATGCTCGGCGAGTCGAAGCCGACGGTGCGCAGGAGCGCCAGGAACTCCTGCTCCTCGAGTGCGCCCCCCACGCACCCGGTCCACATCGCCATGTTCGCCTTCACGGGCTCGGGCAGCCCCTCGCGCACGATCACGTCGCTCACCGCGAAGCGCCCGCCCGGCCGCAGCACGCGGAACGCCTCGGCGAGCACGCGTCGCTTGTCGCCGGAGAGGTTGATCACGCAGTTCGAGATGATCACGTCCACCGTGTTCGACGGCAGCGGGATCGCCTCGATGTGCCCCTTGAGGAACTCTACGTTGGTGGCTCCCGCCCGGGCCTTGTTCTCGAGCGCGAGCGCCAGCATCTCGTCGGTCATGTCGAGCCCGTACGCCTTGCCAGTGGGGCCGACACGCTTCGCCGAGAGCAGTACGTCGATCCCGCCCCCGGAACCCAGGTCGAGCACCACCTCGCCCTCGCGCAGGTCCGCGAGCGCGGTGGGATTGCCGCAGCCGAGCGACGCGAGCAGCGCCTCGGTCGGGATCCCCGCCGTCTCTCCCGCCTCGTAGAGGTCGGCCGTGATCGGATCCCACGATTCACTCGTCGAGCCGCAGCATCCGCTCGAGCCCTCCGCCGGTCCGCAACAGCTCGACGGCGTCGTCGCCCCCTCGAGCACGCGCTGCGCAGTCGCGCCGTAGCGCGCCTGCACCGTGGCGCGGATCTCCTCCAACGTGGTCATCATGCCCTCACTGAGCAAGAAAATTTGATCTGTTGAACGCGGCGAAGATTTCGTCAGCGGCAGCAGGATCCCGTACGCAGCACCGGCAACGTCCCCTTCTTCGGGGTCATGCCCACCGTCAGATCGTGCACCTCGGCCAGCGCGTCGGGGACGATCGTGTAGTACGACCACCGGCCCTCGCGCCGGTCCGACACGAGCCCGGCGTCTTTCAGCACCTTGAGATGGAACGACAGCTTCGACTGCGCCGTCTCCAGATCGTCCTGCAGATCGCAGACGCACCGCTCGCCGCTCCGGAGCATCTCCATGATCGAGAGCCGGATCGGATCCGACAGCGCGTGGAAGAGCGAGACGGCGCGATCGAGGTCGGATGTCTGCGCAGTGGCCATGCATGGATATTGAACAAGTTTTCTTGATCTGTCAAGGTGGCGCCCCGTTGAACGACGCGTGAATTCCGTCAGCGCTCGTCCAGCACCATCGTCACCGCGCGTGCGAGCGCCGTCTCCAGATCGCCTTCCGGCGCGACCCGGTCCGCAGCGGCCAGCGCCGCGGCCGAGGCGTGCGGCATCGCCACGCCCATCCCCGCCCACGCCAGCATCGCGGCGTCGTTGTTCCCGTCGCCGAATGCCACCACCTCGGCCTGCGATGCGCCGTGTGCCTCGGCTACGGCCGCGAGCGCCGTCGCCTTCGTCACGTTCGGCGCGCTGAACTCGAGGTAGGGCGGATCGGTGCGTATCACGGTGAGCCGCGCGTCGTGTCGCGCGTGCGCTTCCGACACGGCACGCGTGATCGCGTCGGGCTCGCCGAGCCAGATGACCTTCATGACGTCGTCTGGCACCGTGCTGCCGTCACCAGTCGCGAGCAGGTCGCGCACGTGCCGGTGCGGCTCGGCGTTGCGCCGCTGATCGTACTCGGTCCAGTGCGTGCGCGTCTCCGTGTGGATCCCGCTCGGCCGGTAGAACTGCACGGCGAAGCCCAGCTCGCGTCCGTGGTGCGTGACGGCGGCCACGTCGGCCGGCGGCAGCGCCCGCGCGAACCGCACTGCGCCCGTGTCGCTCTCCTGCACCACTGCGCCCTGCGACGAGATGATCGGGCCGTGGGGCAATCCGAGCGCGCGGTGGAACGGCAACATGTTCGCGTGGCTGCGCCCCGAGGCCAGCACCACCAGCGTGCCTACGTCCACGAGCCTGGCGAGCGCCGACGCGTTCTCCGAGCTGATCACGCCATCCGGCCCCACGAGCGTGTCGTCGATGTCGACGGCGGCCACCGCGAAGCGCGGACGTCTCGCGCTCACGATGCCTGCCACGCGTCGAGCTGCTCGCGCAGCACCGCCATCTCGTCGTCCGTGCCGATGCTGACGCGGAGGAACGAAGCGGTGAGCGGATGATTCGGGAAATACCGCACGAGCACCTTGTTCGCGTACAGGTGTTCGTACGCCGAGCGGGCCACCGCCGGTCCCGTCTCGCCGCGTTGGGTTCGCGGTTCGGTGAATACGAAGTTCGCCTGCGAGTCGTACGTGAACCAGCCGCGGCGCTTCGTCAGGTCCGTCACGAACACGTCGCGGGTCGCGACCACACGCGCTACGAGCGAGCGGAAGTACGCGTCGTCTTCGATCGCCGCGATCGCCGCGACCTGCGACAACCGGCTCACGTTGTAGCTGTCGCGCACCCGGTCGAGCACGTCGATCACCGCCGCGTCGGCGAGCGCGTAGCCGACGCGGATCCCCGCGAGCGCATACGCCTTCGACAGCGTGCGCACCACGACGAGATTCCGATGTCGGGCGAGGAGCGGCACGGTATGCTCACGCGCGAACGCCGCATACGCTTCGTCCACGACGAACAGCCCGTCGTAGCCCGCGAGCACGTGCTCCAGCTCCGCGTTCGCGAACCCGACCCCCGTCGGCGCGTTGGGCGAGGTCAGCACGAACGCGCGTGCCGATGACGCGCGGATCCGCTCGACCGGCAGGCGCATCGACCGGTCGAGCTCGACCACCTCGGCGCGCCCATCCTGGATTTCCACCAGCACCGGATAGAGCGAGTAGCTCGGCACCGTGAAGCCAAGCGATGACGTGTCGCTGCAGTACGCTCGCACGAGCATGGTGAGGATGTCGTCCGAGCCGTTCCCGATGCAGACGTTGTCCTCGGCGAGGCCGTGTCGCCGTGCGACGGCGACACGGAGCGGGGCACTCCGCGGGTTGGGGTACAGTCGCAGCGAGCGACCGTCATCGCCGAGCTCACGCCGGATGGCTTCGGCCACGCGCGGACTCGGCGGGTATGGACACTCGTTCGTGTTGAGCTTCACCCAGCCCGGGTCGGTCGGCTGCAGGCCAGGCGTGTAGGCGTGGAGCGTCGCGACGTGCGGGAGAGCCAGGGTCGAGGGATCGGGCATCGCGGTCTGAGCGGAGAAGTTCGCGGCGGTCAGACGCAATATCACACGCGGCCGGCAGCGTCACATCCCGCGCCGCGGGCCCGCGCTCTGCACTAGGCGGCGGAGGCGGACAGCGCTATGGTAACGCCCCAACTTTCACCGGAGAGTACAGATGCTCTGGGCCATCATCATCGGACTCATCGTCGGTGCGATCGCGAAGCTCATCATGCCGGGAAGAGATCCCGGCGGGATCATCATCACCATCCTGATCGGCATCGCGGGCTCGTTCGTCGGCACGCTGATCGGCCGCGCGCTCGGTTTCTACAGGGCCGGCCAGGGCGCGGGGATCCTCATGTCGATCCTCGGCGCGGTGCTCCTGCTCTGGATTTACCGCATGATCGTGGCGCGGCGGACGGCACCCTAGCTCGGCCGCGTGAAGGCATGGGGGCCGGCGACGTACCAGGGCCGCTCGCGCGGCGGTGCGTCGCCGGCTCGTCCTTATCGGCCCGGCGCGAGGCTGACCGCCTCCGGCGTCACCACCTGCTTTGCCGCGAGCTCGCGGCACAGGTAGTCGATCACGTAGTCAGTCTCCGTGTCGATTCGCACTTCGCCGCTCGCCTGCAGCTCGGTGAGCGTGCTGGCCACGGCCGCCCAGAGGGGCGTGTGCTGGAACTTGGAGCGCGCTCGGGACATCGTCGGACCTCGCGAGAACGGAAACGGCGATCGCGCTACTTGTGCCGGAACGTGATCCGTCCGCGGCTCAGGTCGTACGGCGACACTTCCACCGTCACGCGATCGCCCTCGATGATGCGGATGCGGAACTTCCGCATCTTCCCTGCGGTGGTCGCGAGCAGCCGGTGACCGTTCACGAGGTCCACACGGAACATCGCACTCGGCAGCACTTCGGCCACGACACCCTCCATCTCGATGCTGTCCTGCTTCATGCGGACTGCGCCTCGGTCACGTCGCTGAATCGCACCATCCGACGCTGCTCCTCGTCCCAGAGGGCGAGCGTGAGGGCGGACACGCCGGCGCGCAGCGTCAGCACCGGTGCAACCTGGAGCAGCGGCGTGGAATCGTGGCAGCGCTGCAGGCGGTAGTTTGGAATGCGGGGTGCCAAGTGATGCACGTGATGCAGTCCGATGCTCCCCGTGAACCACTGCAGCACGGGGTTCAGCACGAGGTGCGAGCTCCCGTGCAGCGCGGCGGTCGCGTAGTCCCACGACTCCGCCGACTCCCAGTACGCGTCCTCGAACTGGTGCTGCACGTAGAACAGCCAGATGCCTGCGCTCGCCGCCAGGTAGATGGCGGGCAGGTAAACGACGAGCAGCGCGTGCCAGCCGAACAGCACGACCGTCAGCGCGCCGAGCACGAGGATCGCCGCGTTGGTCCACCACACGCTCGCGATCTGCTGGTCACCGGTCGCCTTGCTCCGGGGCCGGAAGCGCTGGTTGATCATGAGGTACAGCGGGCCCACGAGCAGCAGGCTCGCGGGGTGTCGCGTCAGGCGATAGATGAACCGTCCGCGCGGCGTGCGCGCGAGGTACTCGCGCACCGTCAGCGTCTGGATGTCGCCGTGCCCGCGCCGCTCCAGGTCGCCCGAGGACGCGTGGTGCAGCGCATGGTCGCGACGCCACTGCGCGAACGGCGTGAGCGTCAACACCCCGGTGATGAATCCCACCAGGTCACTCGCCCGGCGCCACGGCAGGAACGAGCCGTGCGAGCAGTCGTGCATGAAGATGAAGATCCGGACGAGCAGGCCGGCGGAGAGCGGCGCGAGCGCGAGCGCTGCCCACACCGACCAATCGTGGAGCTGATACGCCAATGTGAACGAGAGGGCGAGCAGCGCGAGCGTCGTCGTGAGCTGAATCGACGCCCGAGAGGCGTCCGGTCCGATGTAGGGAGCGACGGCGGCGCGCCAGGCGGCAGGAGACGGAGCGCGCTTGGCAGCAGGCCGTGCTTCAGCGCTCACGCGTGCACTCCGCGTAGGCGGAACGGAGGCGCTCGACGCACTGCTGCGCGAGTGCGGCGGACGACATCGCCTCACCGGACGCATCGGCCGGCGCCCACCCCCACTTCGTCTCACTCTGGGCCGACACCACGAGCACCGTCTCCCAGAGTGCCGTGGCCGAGCTGGCCCCGGACTGCTGGTGCGCCCGCTCGAACCCCTGCGGCGTGCGTACGGCAACCTCGCCGCGCCATACGACCACCAGCAGCTCCCCGTCGGCCACAGTGCCCTGCGCCCGCTGCAGCCACGCGACGGTCAGCGCCACCGGTCCCAGTTGCACGAGGCAGCGTGCCGGCGAGCGCCGCACGACGGGCTCCTCGGGAACGTGCAGATCGGCGGGAACGCGCGCGTCGATGAGCAACGCGGCGATCTCGTCGTGGAGCCGTCCGAGCTCGCGCACACAGGCGGCGTTCGCCCGGTATGAGGAGGTGTAGTCGGCGTGGAGGTCCTGCGCACGCGCGTCCGAGCGCACGGCGATGTTATCGAGCATGGGGCTGCTCCGTGCGTGGGTGGGTCGCTCCGGAAGCAGAACAGGGGCCCGCTGACATTGGCAGGCCCCTGTTCGTTCGGAACTTGTCCGCGCGCCGGGGCGCGTGAATCGCTCCCTTGAATTTAGCCCGCAGCGCACGCCCGCGCAATGCGCGGAACGCTTCGTGCTGAGCTGGGATGGATTGGAGTCCAAGACCGCCCCCGAAGGCGACCTGCAGGCTGCCGCGTGCCTGAGCGCCGGGCGCGCCCGACGCGAAGGTGTCAGTGCGTGGCGCCGCCGAGCTGTGAGTAGAGCGCCTCGAGGATCGCGCTCCCCTGCGTCATGCGGTCGGAGTCGGCGGCGTGTGCGTTCACCAGGCCGCGCAGGATCGACTCCACCCCCGCCGCCTCCGGGCGCTCGTACTTCGCGTCCTTGCAATCGATGTCGTGCACGATCTCGCCGAGCACGTGCAGTGCGGGATCGTCCACTCCGAATCGGGCGAGCAGCGTCTCGAACGTGCAGCGATCGCCCTCGTGCGTGTATTCGGCCTCGTACATGTCGAAGCGCACCTCGTCGCCCTGCGGCTGGTAACCGCGTGCGGCGACGAACTTGAACGTCGCTTCGGGATCGATGAACCGCCGAATCAGCCAGGCACTCGCGATCCGATCGACGAACACGCCTTCGCGCGTGACCCAGGTTCGGCCGCGCGGCGTCCCCCCCGTCGTGTCGCGAACCACGCGATCCGTGCCGGCGCGACCTGGCGCGGACGCCGCCATCGTTGCGAGCCCTTCGATCGTACCCTCTGCCTCGAACCGCTCCATGGAGCCGAAGAAGTCCACTCGGCCGATCTCGTCGAGTCGGCGGCGGAGCCGCGGGAGAGCACGCTCGACGTCGTCCCGGGAGTCCGTCTTCGCCAGGGCGCGCGCGTCCTCGGCCAGCGCCTGATAGTCGCTGCCACGGGCGTCGCGGAATCGCTTGCGGAGATCCTCCTCCGTGATCCCTGCCACCGGTGCCGCGGAGCAGATGATCGCATCGGCTCCGTCCGCCAGCAGTTCGGTGCGCAGCCACTCGAAGTCCTCCGCCGCCTCCGGCTGGTTCGGAAGGACGTACACGGCGCCGCGTAGCGCCACCGCACCGATCCGCTGCACGCGCCGCCGCAGCTTCACTCGCAGGTAGTCCGGCTTGGGGGGTAGCTGGGCGATCAGCAGCAGCCAGCCCGCTCCGGAGTCCGGCACTTGCGCAATTGAATCGTCCGTAGCATCCATGTGATATGAACGTATCAGGCACCAGATGAGCGCGCAACGGCGAGCCGATCTGACGCGCTATTTCCTGCGCCTTGGCGCTCTTGGCTTCGGCGGCCCGGTTGCGCTCGTGGCTCGGATGCGCCAGGACCTGGTCGACGGTCGCGGCTGGATCGCCGAGGAGGACTTTCGCGACGGACTCGCCCTGGCTCAGGTCGCCCCGGGGCCACTTGCGGCGCAGCTCGCGATGTATCTCGGCTGGCTCGTCGATGGCGTGCTTGGCGCCACGGTCGTGGGGGTCGCTTTCGTGCTACCCTCGCTCCTCATCGTTCTGGTCCTTGCCGCGGGATACGCCAGAGCCGGTGGGCTACCGATCATCGGGGCGCTGTTCTACGGAGTCGGGGCCGCCGTGATCGCCGTGCTCGCGCGCGCCGGCTACCGGCTCGCCCGCTCGACGATTGCAACGGACCGGGTTCTCTGGTTCATCACCGGCGTCAACGCGGTGGCGACCGTGGCGCTGCGGCGCGAATCCGTCCTGCTCGTGCTCCTGAGCGGGCTGTTCCTGCTCGCGGCGCGCGCGGCGATGCGCGGGAAGGACGAATCGGCGAGCCCCGGCACGACGCGGCCTCTCACGATCGGCGCGGTGTCGATGCTGTCTCCGCTCGCCGGCATCGCGGTGAGCGCCTCCTCGCTGCCCGCACTCTTCGTCTTCTTCGCCGTCTCGGGGCTCGTCGTGTTCGGGAGCGGACTCGCCATCGTGCCGTTTCTCCATGGCGGCGTTGTCGTCGAGCGGCACTGGCTCACCGAGCAGCAGTTTCTCGACGCGGTCGCCGTGTCGCTGCTCACCCCGGGGCCGGTGGTGATCACCGTCGCGTTCATCGGCTTCCTCGTCGCCGGCATGGCGGGTGGGATCGTGGCGGCGATGGGAGTGTTCCTCCCCGCGTACCTCGTCGTGCTCCTGCTCGCCCCCCGCTTCGGCGCGATCCGGGCGGACGGGCGCGCGCGCACCTTCGCGAGCGGCGTCACCGCGGCGGCGGTCGGCGCGCTGCTCGGCGCCGTCGTCGTGATGGGGACGCGCACGCTCGTGGACCTGCCCACGGCGGCGATCGCCGTGGCTGCGCTCGTGTGGCTATTGGCTCGACCGCGCGTTCCCGAGCCGCTGGTGCTCGCCGCCGCCGCGGTAGTCGGATTCATCGTACAGCGATGGTCGTAGCGCAGCACGCCGAAACGAGCCGACGCGGCACCCTGGTGCTCACGCGCCGCGACGTGCGCGACCTGCTCGATCTGGACGCCTGCATCGCTGCCGTCGACGCCGCGTTCCGTGCGCACGCGCTGGGCGCGACGCTGGCGCCCGGCGTGCTTGGCACACACGTGCCGGACGGCGGATTCCACGTGAAGACGGCGGGTCTCGCCGAGGGGCGCGCACGGTCCTATTTCGCCGCGAAGATCAACGCGAACTTCCCTGGCAACCCCGCTCACTTTGGCCTCCCGACGATTCAGGGCGTGATCACTCTCCACGACGCGAGCGACGGAGCCCTGCTCGCGCTGCTCGATTCCATGGAGATCACGACGCTGCGCACCGCCGCGGCGACGGCCGTCGCGGCGCGACACCTCGCGCGCGCCGATGCGCGGGTGATCACCGTGCTCGGATGCGGGATCCAGGGCCGCAGCCAGTTGCTCGCGCTGCGTCGCGTGCGGTCCATCGAGCGGGTGTGCGCGTGGGACGTGGACCCCGCGGCGGCGGTACGCTACGCAGAGGAGATGACGCCCGCGCTCGGGTGCGACGTCCATGCCGTCGTCGAGTATCGAGCGACAGTGCGGGCCAGCGACGTCATCGTCACCTGCACGCCGTCACGCCAGCCACTCCTGTCTGCGGCGGATGTTCCACCCGGTTGCTTCGTCGCTGCTGTCGGCGCCGACAGCGAGGACAAGCAGGAGTTGGCGCCCGACCTCCTCGCGCGCAGCGTCGTCGTGGTCGACGTCCTGGAGCAGTGCGCGCGCATCGGCGACCTGCACCACGCACTCGCATCTGGCGCCATGCGCCGCGAGGACGTGCACGCGGAGCTGGCCGATGTGGTGAGCGGGCGTCGTCCGGGCCGATGTTCGGCCGATGAGATCACCGTGTTCGACAGCACCGGCACCGCGCTCGAGGACGTCGCTGCCGCGGCGCTCGTGTACGAGCGCGCCCTCGACGCGGGGATGGGCGTCGAGTTGCGCCTCGGTGCGTGAGCGTTCGCCACACGCGCCTACACCTCAGGCTGTCGTTACGAAGCGGTGTCCACTCGTGACGTATGGGCCATTGCACGATGACTTCCGGTGCCCAGGATTCAGAGGTACGTCGCGCGACGCCTGGCGCGCCAACCTCACGCCGGACATGAAGGGCATCAGATGGCTGCACACCCGGAGCGCGAAGTCCAGCTCTCGGCGAGCACGGATGGCATGCTCGCCACCATCATTCAGCGCGTGGTGGACGGTCGAGCGGAGCCGATCGAGGTGACCGCCGTTCTGCGGCGCGTGTGCGAGGAGAGTCGCCATCGACGAAGATCGCCGGCGCACCGCTCCTCGCCCGCGACGAGAAGGATCGCCGCTACTTCGGATTCATCGGCGAGGCGCTGGTGCTCTACTTCGGAGCTGCACCGTCGCAGTTCGTGGCGCGCCGGCCGTCGCCGTTGCACGATGATGGATGCGGGGACCTGGCGCCGATCGGCCCACGCTAGCGTCGTTACCGCCCGTCCGGCATTCTGTGTGCTGGCGAAGCGTCGTCACTCGACGTGACCTCAGCGGAGTGGCGACGTGGAACTGCTCGTGATCAGGCATGGCGTGGCGGAGGAGCGTGAGGAGTTCGCAGCCACCGGGAAGGACGACTCCCTCCGTCCCCTCACGAAGGAAGGACGCTGGAAGATGGAGCGCGGCGCACGCGCGCTGCGACACGCGATTCCGTCGTTGAACGTCATCGCGACGAGCCCGTTCACGCGCGCCGCACAGACGGCGAAGATCGTCGCGTCGGCGTACGACGACATCGACGTCGAGCGGCTCGATGCGCTCACCCCCGACGGCCGGCCGCAGACTTTCCTCACCTGGCTGCGCACGCGCGAGCCCGACGACCGCGTGGCCGCCGTGGGACACGAGCCCCACCTCGGCTCGCTCGTGTACTGGCTTCTCTCCGGCGAGGCCGCCGAGGGACGGATCGCGCTGAAGAAGGGAGGCGCGTGCCTGCTCGAGCTCGACCCCCGTCCGCGGGGCGGCAGGGCGACGCTCATCTGGTCGCTCACCCCGTCGATCCTGCGTCGGCTGGACGACTGACGAGATCGCCCGGCGCGGCAGCGCCGCGCGATGGACTTGGTTCAGTCGGCCCGCGCGTACCGGTGCGTCGCCCAGCGGGCCACGAGCGTCAGGCAATCGGCTTGGCTGTCGAACGCGCGCGTCTCCGACACTGCAGCCCGTGAGGCGACGTCCATCACGATCGCCACGCCACGCGCGGCGGGGATGCTCTGCCAGCGAAGCTTGCGGCCTCCGGAGCGCGCGAGCAATCGGCCATCGCACACTGTTACACGCCGCCAGCCTGTTCGCGCCGCCGACGTACGCCGAGTATGATCCACCGGTCCGATCGGCGTCGCTGCCGGCGCGTCGGCATGGTACGTCGCCTGGCTGCGACAATTCATTCTGTGACGACGATCTCGCTCTCGCTCGCGCGGTTCCGCCCGGCTCTCGCCGCACTCACGCTGGCAGCCGCGTCCGCACGCGCCCAGGGATATCCCTTCAGCCAGCGCGGCAGCGTCACCCAGCACGTCGCGCACACGACGATCACCATCGAGTACGGTCGGCCCGTGGCGCGCGGACGCGCGCTCTTCGGTCAGCTCGTGCCGTGGGACAGCGTCTGGCATCCCGGCGCCGACTCCGCCACGCGAATCGCCTTCGATCATCCGGTGCGACTCGAGGGACAGGACGTGAAGGCGGGCGAGTACTCCGTGTGGCTGATCCCGCGCGCCAGCCAACCGTGGACGGTGATCCTCAGCCGCGCGGCGCACACGTTTCACAAACCGTATCCCGGCGCTGCACACGATGCGTATCGCTTCGACGTGACGCCGGAGACCGGCGCACACATGGAGTCGCTCGCGTACTATTTTCCGTCCGTGGTGCGCGCCGATGCCGTGCTGCGCATCCATTGGGGTGAGACGATCGTTCCGATCCGCGTCACCGCACTCTATTCACCGCCGTGAGGCAGGCCAGATAACGATGACGATGCGACTGCGACATGGATGGATCCTCGCCGCGCTGGTGCTGTGCGCCGCGGCGCCGCTGCGCGCGCAGAACGGTTGGGTGACGATCCTGGACGCGAAGTCCTTCAAGGACTGGAAGGTCGCGCCGGAGCGGCCGACCGCGCGCGTGGAGGAGAGCGACACCGAGAAGCGCGTCGTCACCGGCGATCCACAGCACGACGGCAAGTGGTCGTTCAAGGACGGTGTGCTGCACGGTGAGGGTGGCGTGAGCCACATCTTCAGCCCGCGCGGCGACTACGAGAACTTCTCCTACAGCGCCGAGATCAAGATCTCGGACAAGGGGAACAGCGGGCAGTACTTCCGCACCGCGTTCGGCAACGGCTTCCCGAACGGCTACGAGGCGCAGGTCAACAGCACGCACGCCGATCCGGTGCGCACCGGCAGTCTCTACAACTTCGTGAAGGTGACGGACATGCTCGTGCCGCCGGACACCTGGTTCACCCAGGAGGTCACGGCGGTCGGCAACCACATCACGATCAAGGTGAACGGCAAGACGACGGTCGATTTCGTGGACGAGAAGAACACGCACACGAAGGGACACTTCGCCTTCCAGCAGCACAACCTCGGCAGCGAGGTTTGGATCCGGAACGTGCGCGTGAAGGAGCTGCCCGCGAAGTAGCCGTTCCACCACCCCTCTTACCCTACCGCCCAGCCCGCTCTATCCGTCGTGCGCCCTGACTCGTAGTCTTCCCGGGTGAACGACGTGCTTGATCGCCTGCGAGCCGCCCTCGCGGGGCGATACGCCATCGAGCGCGAGCTCGGGGCCGGTGGCATGGCCACCGTCTACCTCGCCGACGACCTCAAGCACGGCCGCAAGGTCGCGGTCAAAGTGCTGCGCCCGGAGCTTGCCGCCGCGCTAGGGCCGGACCGGTTCCCCCGCGAGATCCAGATCCTCGCGCGACTCCAGCATCCGCACATCCTGCCCCTGCTGGATTCGGGGGAGGCCGAGGGCTTCCTCTACTACACGATGCCGTACATCGACGGCGTGTCGCTGCGGCAGCGGATCGACCGCGACGGCGCGCTCCCGATGCAGGAGGCGGTGCGCATCACGCGCGAAGTCGCCGATGCCCTCGCCTCCGCCCATGCCGCCGGGATCCTCCACCGCGACATCAAGCCGGGCAACGTGATGCTGTCCGGTCGTCACGCGCTCGTGATGGACTTCGGCATCGCGAAGGCGGTCAGCGACGCGGGGGGCCAGACTCTCACCACCGTGGGCGTGGCGATCGGGACGCCCGTCTACATGTCGCCCGAGCAGGCCACGGGATCGGACGACGTCGATGCACGGTCCGACATCTACGCGCTCGGCATCCTCTCGTACGAGATGCTCACCGGCCGTCCCCCCTTCCAGGGGAAGAACGCGCAGGCGACGCTCTCGGCGCAGATCCTCGAGAAGCCGAGGCCGATCACGGAGGAGCGACCAGCGGTGCCGCACGCCGTCGCGGACTTCGTGATGCGCTGCCTCGAGAAGTCGCCGTCCGATCGCTGGCAGACGACGGAGGAGCTGGTGCCGCTGCTCGAGTCGCTTGGCACGCCGAGCGGCGGGATCACACCGAGTCAGACGCGGCCGGTGAAGGTGGTGAGTGCGCCGCCGCCGGCGCCCGCGCGCAGTCGTCGCCCGCTGCTCATCGGCATCGCGGCGCTCGTGCTCGCGCTTGGCGGTGGGTTCGGCGGCTGGAAGGCGTTCGCCGCGCGTCCCGCGTCGAGCTTCGGGAAGATCACGCGTGTGGCCGTCATGCCGCTGCGCGACATCTCCGGCGCCGACGCGGTGTTCGCGGAGAGCATGCAGGACGCGCTGATCACGGGGATCGCGGGGATGGATCTCGCGGGAGTCGTCCCGCGGTCGGAGCTGACGGAGAAGGCACAGAGCCGCCGCATCCGCGACGTCGCCAGCGAGTTCGGGGTCGATGCCGTGATGGAAGGAACGCTCTTCCGCTCGGGGGACGTGATGCGGATCAACCTGCAGCTCGTGGAGCCCGTCTCGGTACGGCACTACTGGACGGGCAGCTTCGAGCTGAACGTGAAGAACGTGCTGGCCGCGCAGGACTCGCTGATGCGGACGATCGATTCGCAGCTGCGCGGAGTGCTGGACGGAAGCGCGAAACGGGTCGCGACGACCAATTGAGGAACCTGATGACCATACGACGACTGGTTGCGTCGCTCGCGACGCTGGGGTTGATCGGCTGCGCCGCGACCGACGCGCCTCCTTCACTGCCGAAGCGGACGACGCTGGTGCCCGCCCCCGGGGTCTTCGGATTTCAGTTCTCGAAGCAGGGACGCCTCGCCTACGCGAAGTTCATCGACGCGAAGGCGGCGATCTTCGTGTCGGATGCCGACGGGCGGAACGCCAAGCGTGTCAGCTTCGGTGTATGGGACTATGGCCCGGTCTGGTCGCCCGACGGCAAATGGATCGCCTTCACCCGCGACGCGGGCGCGCATAACGACGTGATCATCGTGTCCAGCGACGGTGGCGCCGAGATCGGCGTCGGCGTGACGCTCGCGGACGAGGTGCCGAACGGGTGGCTCGCCGATGGCAGCGGTTTCCTGTTCACGCGAACCACTGGCCGCGGCGCGGAGACGTGGGTGTACAATCTCGCCGATCGATCGAGCGCGAAGGCGATCGAGGCCGACGGCAGCGTCCGCGCGTACGCCTCTCCCGACGGGAAGTGGCTGGCGTACACCGTGACGAAGGACGGCAAGTCCACGATCTGGCTGCGGGACCGGGAGAAGAAGACGAGCCGCCAGCTCACGACGGAGGGCTTCGAGCAGCTCTGGCGCGGCTCCTTCTCCCCGGACGGCAAGTCGCTGCTCTACCGCTCGGAACGTTCGGGCACGGGTGACCTGTGGCGGCTCGACGTGGCCACCGGCGAACGACGGCAGCTCACGCAGGACATCGCCGAGGACGGCAACGGCGAGTGGTCGCGGGACGGAACGCGAATCGTCTTCCTGTCCAATCGAGGTGGCCAGCCCGATCTCTGGATCATGTCGAGTGGTGAGAGCGACGTGCAGCGCGTCACGGACGACGCGCTCGAAGAGGCGGACGCCGAGTGGACGCCGGACGGTCGCAGCATCGTGGCGAGCGTCGCGCTGGGCTATCGGCATCTGTACAGGATTCCGGTCGCCGGCGACGGTCCGCCGGTCGCACTCACCTCCGGAGACTTCTCGGTCGGTGAAGAACCGCAGGTCTCCGCCGACGGATTGCGCATCGTGTACAACGGCACGAAGAACGGCGACGACGACATCTGGGTCGTGCCCGTGGCTGGTGGCGAGCCGAAGCTCGTGAGCGGTGCGCCGGGGTACGACGGCCAGCCCGACTGGTCGCCGGACATGAAGCGGATCGCGTTCAACTCGTGGCGCGGCGGCAGCGCGGACATCTGGATCGCACCGAGCGATGGGGGCGCCGCGTCTCGACTCACGGATTGGCCGAGCGCCGAATTCAATCCGCACTTCTCGCCCGACGGCAAGACGATCGCCTTCCTGTCGACCCGGGATTCGCCAGGGCGAGACCTCTGGACGATGCCGGCCGCAGGTGGCGCCGCGACCCGCCTCACGACGATCGGAGTGTCGGGCACCTTTTTCCGCTGGAGCCCGGACAGCAAGACGATCGCCTTCACCGCGCGCGCCGAGGCAGGGGCTGGGGCTGCGGTGTTCCTCGTGCCCGCGTCCGGTGGCGCACCGAAGCAACTCAGCCCGGCGCCCAGTCAATATCCGGAGTGGCGTCGCGATGGTCGCGAGCTCAAGGTGATGCAGTGCGACAAGGGCTACTGCTCCGTCGACATCTGGTCCGCCGACGGGAAGCGCTTGCGGACGCTCACGACCGGCAAGGACCGCTACGAGATCGGGACGAGCTGGTCGTCCAACGGTACGCAGGGACTGGTGACCTGGCAGGACATTCTCGGCGACGGCGGGTTTCGAGTGGACGTGCGCGCGACGGCGGGTGGGTCGTCGAAAACGCTCGCGAATCCCAATCGGTTGAGCATGACCGCCGTCGACTTCGCCGACGGTGACCGGAGCGCGGTCGTGCGCGGACTTCCGAACGGCACGTTGCTGCAGCGCATCGAGGTATCGACGCTCGCTACGGTCGCGAAGCGCTGACGGAGATCAGTCTCGCCGATCCGCCCGTTCTCCCACGGCGTCGGGTGGGTCACTCGCGGGTGAGCCATCCTCGTATGGCTCCATGTGCACGAGCACCGATTGGATTCGCATCCCGGTGTCGGCCATCGCGCGCTTGACTCGCCCGCCGAGCGCATGGCTTTCGGCGAGCGTCAGCTGCGGCGAGGCCTGCACGTGCACGGTCACCCGATAGCCCGCTCCCACTCGGCGCGCCCACAGCTTCTCGATCGCGCAGACCCCGGGCACGCCGAGAGCCGCGGCGCGCAGTGGACCGAGCACCTGCTCTCCGGGACTCCGGTCCATCAGATCGTGCAGCGCCATGAGCGCGATGCGGGCACCGTTCCACGCGATCACCGGCGACGTGGCGAGCGCCGCCCAGTCGTCGGCCGCCGCCCAGCGTGGGCCACCGCCCGAGTGCTTCCCGATGAGGGCGGCCGTGATGCCCACGAACGCCGCGCCCGACGTGAGGGCATCGCTGAGGTGATGTTGCGCGTCCGCTTCCACCGCGGTGCTGCCACTCGCACGCCCGACGGCCGATACGCGCCGTGAGAGGGTGGTTTTGATGAGCACGACGCCGAGGAGCACGGCGAGCGTCCACCATGCCGGGAACCGGTGCGGTGTTCGGATCTCCCGGATCGACTGCACCGCGATGAGCATCGCCGCGCCCACCAGCATGAGCGACACGATCCCGGCCGCGATCGACTCGGCCTTGCCGTGGCCATAGGGATGGTCTTCGTCGGCCGGCCGCGCCGCGACGACCAACCCACCCCAGACGATGAGCGAGCTCGCGACGTCGGCGAACGACTCCACGCCGTCCGCGATCAGCGCGTACGTGTTGCCGACCACACCGGCGGTGATCTTGGCCAGCGCGAGCACCACGTTCGTGGCGACGCCCGCCTGCGCGGCGCGCACCGTGTGTCGTGCACCGGTCTCCGTGCTCGATGGAGCGGTCATGCGAGCAAGGTAGCCGATGACGCCTGACTGACTGACGCTGCTGGAGAGCGGTGGCAGAGTTGATGCGCGATCTATGATGGTCCTGCTCGCCAGGCACAACTCGATCGCCATCTGCCATGCTTCGCCCCAAGCATGTCGTACGGTCTCTCGGATTGGCTGTCGTGCTCGCATCGCTCCAGGCCTGCTTCGCGATGCGATCGTCGCACGGCGGTGGCCAATCCGGCTTCACGCCGCCGCGCACCCTCGATCCGAAAGCGGTCGCGCTGCCCCCTGGATATCGGATCGACGTCGTGGCGTCGGGGCTCAACTTGCCGACCGGGGTCGCGTTCGACGAGCAGGGCCGTGCCTACGTGACCGAGGCCGGATACTCGTACGGCGAGCTGTGGACGACTCCTCGGCTCGTCCGTGTGGAGCCCGATGGTCGTCTCACGCAGGTTGCGGCCGGAGCCGACCCGCCATGGAACGGCGTCGCCTTCTACCGCGGCGACTTCTACGTCGCTGCCGGCGGGGAGCGCAACGGCGGCAAGATCATTCGCATCGGCTCGAGCGGCACGATCACGACCGTGGTCGACAGCCTGCCGAGCGTCGGAGATCATCACACCAATGGTCCGGCGATCGGACCGGATGGGCTGGTCTACTTCGGCCAGGGCACGGCGACGAACGCCGGCGTCGTGGGCCTCGACAACTTCGACTTCGGCTGGCCCAAGCGGCACCCAGAGTTTCACGACATCCCCTGCCGCGACGTGACGCTGTCGGGGCAGAACCACACCACGAGCAACCCGGTGAGCGGAGCGGGCGAGGCGACGACCGGCGCGTACGTCGCATTCGGCACCGCGACGCACGCCGGACAGGTGATCCGCGGGCAGATCCCGTGCAACGGCGCGATCCTTCGCGTGCAACCGACCGGTGGCGCGCCGGAGCTCGTCGCGTGGGGTCTCCGCAATCCGTTCGGCCTCGCCTTCGCACCGGACGGTCAGCTCTACGTGACGGAGAATTCGTTCGACGTGCGCGGCAGTCGCCCCGTGTTCGGCACCGGTGACGTGCTCTATCGCGTGCAGGCGGGCGCGTGGTACGGCTGGCCGGACTATCACGCGGGCCACGCGCTGTCCGACAAGGAGTGGTTCAAGCCGAGGGGCAAGCCTGCCCCGGGCTTCGTGCTGGCGACGCATCCGGGTACGCCGCCACCACCCGCAGCGGTGCTCGGCGTGCACTCGTCGTCCAATGGGCTCGACTTCGCGCGCAATCCCGCGTTCGGTCACGTCGGTGACGCGTTCATCGCGCAGTTCGGCGACATGGCACCGAACGTCGGCAAGGTGCTGTCTCCGGTGGGATTCAAGGTGGTGCGCGTGAACGTCCACACCGGCGTCATCGAGGATTTCGCCGTGAATCGCGGTAAGACGAACGGACCCGCGTCGCGGCTTGGCACCGGCGGCCTGGAACGCCCCGTCGCCGTGCGCTTCGATCCGACGGGCACGTCGCTCTACGTGGTGGATTTCGGCGTCCTGACGATGGGCTCGAGCCCGCAACCGCGCACCGGTACCGGTGTGCTGTGGCGCATCACACGCGCTTCGGATGGTGCACCGTGAGCCGGCTCCCATGCATTCCGATCGCGTTGACCGTGCTGCTTCTCACCGCGTGCGGGACTGCGCGGCGCGGCGAGCCGTTGATCGGCGAACGGCGACCTCCAGACGCGAAGCTCGCGCTCGGGGAGCAGGTGTTCGATCGCAACTGCTCGCAGTGTCATCCCGGCGGCGAGAGTGGACTCGGGCCGGCGTTGAACAACAAGCCCTTGCCGCGCTTCGCCATGAAGATCCAGATCCGCAATGGCGTGGGCGCGATGCCGCGCTTCTCCAGCAACGAGATCACCGACGAGCAGATCTCGGCCGTAACGGCGTATCTGGTGTGGCTGCGTCGGCAGCATTGATCTGTCGAAGCGACCCATCGACGCGCCCTTCAGGCCTGGCTTCGCGACGTGGCCCCGCGCGCAACGACCGCGTGCCCCGCGGCCGAAATCGGCCGCGGGGCACCGAGATCATTTCGCGGTGCGTGTACAGGCGCCGCCTGCGGTGGTCGTCGAGATGGGATAGAACCGCATCTGCGCGAGCTTGAGTCCCGAGTTGTCGTATTGCCAGAAGTAATCCGTCCCCAGATCGGAGAAGAGCGGGACGAGCTGCAGCGTGGTGACGAGCGGGTCGGCATCGACGTCGGCGCACACCTGCAGTAGCCCCTTGCTGACATCGACGAACTTCTGGCCGCCCGAAACACGATTGAGATTGACCGTGAGCTCGCCGGAATTACACCACGTCGTCGCCGTCGAGAGCTCGGTGAAACACGAGGCCATCGACGCCTTGCCGCCCGGTTTGCCCAGTGCGCGCACCCAGACGGAGTAGGCGAGCTGGCCGGAGCCGTTGTCCGGGTTGGGAAGCTGGAACGCGGCCGTGCCGTCCGTGCCGTTGGCATCCAGCACCTGATAGGAACCCTCTGTCAGGTTGATCTTCGTGGAACCGACCAGATCGACGAAGATGCGTCCGCCGTTGCCGCCGCTGAAATCCGCCGATTTGTCCTTCGACACACCGATGATGTTGAGGTTGAAGTGCGCACCACTCGGAGCGCCGTTGCCGGTCGTCAGTGATGCGTCGCTCGGTGACGGCGTCGTCGCGCTTGGTGCAGTCGTTGAGCTGTCGCAGCCGATGAGCGTCAGGAAGGCGAGCGTGGCGAACGACGTGACTGCGCCGGATCGCGTGCGAGTCGCATGCATGTGGGGAGCCTCTCTGGTATGTTCGGCGACCCGACTGGCATGGTGTGCGCTCGCCTGATCAGGCGAGCGCACGCGGTAGCCTCGTGGCTTTGCGTCCCCGGCTTTCGTCGGGTTTGCCCTTGTCGTACGCCCGCGGACGGATGCCGTCGGGCGGAGCGATCATGCCCAGGAAAAGGTTTGCTGCAGGTGGAGCGAAATTACCGCCGTAGCGGCCGTAGCGGTGTGGGCTACATCACTCTGGGTCAGATACCGGCGGGCCTGTCGGTTGTGGCGCTCTCGTCCCACGACCGGAGCCCGAGCAGCTTCTCGCCCAGCTCCGAGAGCTTGGCCCGTTCGTACCGCGTCTGCTCCCAGTTGCGTGGATCGCCCGGGAAGGCGTGTCCCTCGGGAGCGATGCGGTCGCGCCACGAGGCGATCCGCCACTGCCGCAACGCGTCGTTGTCCTCCTGCGCCGGCATCATCGAGATGTACTGCGCCATCCGCACCTTGTCGGCGGTGCGATTCGGGCGGATGCCGTGCGGCTCCGAGCTGTTGAAGATTAGCAGGTCACCGATCTCCATCTTCACCTTCACGATTTCGAAGCCGGTGACATCCGGCTTGAAGCGATCCCGGTCGGCGGGCTGCGTGAGCTTCCACGTGTCGTACGTCCGGAACAGCTCCGGGATGCACTGGAAGCCTCCCATGTTCTCGTCGGTCTGATCGGCGAGCGCCAGCACACCCTGCACGTTCTGCGGCTTCGTCTCGGGGTCGTAGTCCCAGTGGATGAAGCCCTTGAACTCGAAGTCGGGCCGAACCGGCAGGTTCAGGTTCGCCCGATCGATCGTCACCCACAGCTTCTCCGTCCCCCAGATGTCGACGAAGGCATCGTAGACGCGCGGATACTGGCGGTTGTCCCACTCGTACTGGTGGTTGTAGAGCTCGACCATGCCGCTGTTGGTCAGCTCCTTCATCTTCATCTCGGCACGCGGCGGCGCGTACCAGGTCGACGGATCGCTCGGATCCTTCTCCTCGAACTCCCAGAGCAGCGCGGCCAGCCGCGCCGCGTTCTCTCGGGGAACGGCCTGCTTCACCACGACGTAGCCGTTCTCCTTCCAGAACGCCCAGTCCTCAATCGACAGGACCCGGAGCGACGCGGAATCGGCGTGCTCGCGGAGCCGCACCGCGCTGCTGGCGGCGGTCGAGGGGTTGCCCGGGATGTCGGCGTGGGCGTTGTCGGGCACCATGCGGGCGGGCGAGGCGGTCTGGGGTCCCATTGGGTCCTCACAGCGAATCGGGTGGCAATGCGGTCGACGAGAGAGAAGATGCCCTGGAGCCTCCGACCGAGATACAACAGGACTCGCCATTTTTTGCACTATTTTGCTCGATTGTCCACCCCTTCGCCGCCGATGAATGCTAGAATGGTGAAATGCGCAGCGCCGGATCACCCCACAGAACCTGTCGTCGCGGAACGCGCCAGCTCTCGGTGCACGTCCCATGAGGAGCACGCTCGAGCGCATCCGCCCGGACGCGAACAGCTCGTTCCGGCTGCTCCTCACGCCCCACCTGAGCGACGTCTTCCTCTGGCACTACCACCCCGAGTACGAGATCGTCTACATCGAGGGGGCGAGTGGCACGCGTCACGTCGGCGACCACATCTCTCGCTACCAGGGGAGCGACCTCGTCTTCATCGGGCCGAACATCCCCCACCTGAACTTCGACTACGGCGTCCGGACCGAATACCGGAAGGTGGTCGTCCAGCTCAACGCCGATTTCCTCGGGGCCGATCTGTGGCAGGCTCCCGAGCTCGCCGCCATCGCGGATCTGTTCTCGCGCGCGCGATCCGGTCTTTCCTTTTACGGCGAGACGAAGGCAGAAGTGGGCCGAGACCTCGCACGCCTGGCTGATCTGCCCCCGTTCGATCGTCTACTGCTGCTGCTCCGTGTCTTCCAGCGGCTGGCGGGAAGCGCCGAGGTGACGCGGTTGCACGGCGAGCCCGTCGCAGGAGCCTACGATCTGGACGAGCAACGCCGGCTGAAGCGGCTCACACAGTTCGTCGCCGAGTGCTACTCGCGGCGCATCGAGCTGCGCGAGGCGGCGGAGCTGGTGCATCTCACCGAGGCGGCGTTCTGCCGTTCGTTCAAGCGCATGACGCGATTGACGTTCACGCAGTTCGTCAACCGCTATCGGGTCCACGAAGCGCAGCGCCTCCTCCTCACGGACCACAGCGTGACCGAGGCGGCGTTCGCGTGCGGCTTCGAGAGCCTCTCGTACTTCAATCGGGTATTCCGCGGCGTGACGGGCGAGAACCCGCTCGCGTTCAAGCGACGACACCGGAGCGACAGCTGAACGGCGTCGGCTTCAACACTCGGTCGGTGAGTCAGCAGTCCTACGGAAATAGCGGTGGCGGAAGGCGCTTCTTCGTCGCTTGCTCGAACGCGAAGGCCAGCTCGATCAGCTTCGGCTCGCTGCACGCCGTTCCCGTGAAGCTCACGTTGAACGGCTGCGGCCTGGGCTCGAAACCCGCCGGGAACGCGGTGGGACCCTGTCCTTGCGCCACGGGCACGAACGCCCACGGCACGGTGACCGTCGGATAGCCCGGTCGCGCCGCGATACTCGCGCCACTCACACCGGGGAACAGCAGCGCATCCAATCGATTCGCTTTCATGGCGGCGTCGAGACCGTTCGTCGCGGAGAGACGAATGTCTTTGCGGCGATCTGCCTCGTAGCGCTCGCGGTCCGCCTGCACGTTCATCTCGTCCGAGATGTCCAGCAGCGCCTGGCCATACTTGATCGCGCCCGCACGTTGATGCGCGATGTTCCACTCCCGCAGCATCGTCAGTGTCTTGACCGGGACTCCGTTGCCCAACGTCGCGAGCCACGCGTTGAAGTCACGCTTCATCCCATACTTGAACACGATCGAGCAGTTCGCGTCGAGCCCTTTTGCGTTGTCCAGCCCAGCGCATGGGCTCCAGTTCAGGAAGTTCTCTGCCGAATCCGTCGCGGTGACGCTCGGGATGTCTGCGGGATCCACGATCACCGCGCCCTGCGCCTTGAGCACGGCGATCGCGTCGTCCATCGCCCGCTTCTGCGAGTCGTTCAGGCCACCGCGCGGCGTCGTGCTGCCGGCGTTCGCCTTCTCATAGTAGAACGCGCGCGGAACGCCGATCCGCGCACCCCGGAGACCACTCGGGTCGAGGAACTTCGTGTAATCGTTGCCAGCGGGGGGCGGGCACCTCGTCGTCGCCGAGTCGTGCGGATCGGGCTTCGTTCCCTCCATCGCGCCAAGCATGATGGCGGCATCGGAGACCGTGCGTGCCATCGGACCGGGCGTGTCCTGATCGGCCGTGATCGGGATGACACCGTATCGGCTCACCCGGCCCACCGTCGGCTTGATGCCGACGAGCATGTTCTGATTCGATGGGCTCAGGATCGACCCCGACGTCTCGGTGCCGACGTTGGCCGCCCAGAAGCTCACGTTCGTGCCCACACCGGAGCTCGAGCCGCCCGTGCCCAGTACCGGACGACCGTCGAACAGACTCTCGCGCGGGTCGCGCCGCGGGTCCCATGGATTCATGCCGTATCCATTGAGCCCGTTGTAGTTGGCCGGCATGCCGCTCGCGACCCAGTTCGCGAGCTCGGTGAGCTGCGTCTTCGCGAGGATGATCGCCCCGGCGGCCTCGAGGTTCCTCGCCAGCGTCGCCTCGTACGGCGGCACCACATCCGCGAACGCGAGCGCGCCGCCCGTCGTCCGCATGGTCGTCGTGTGGATGTTGTCCTTGAGCGCAATCGGGATGCCGTGCAAAGGGCCACGAATCCGTCCGCGCGCACGCTCGCGATCCATCGAGTCGGCGATCGCGAGCGCCCGGCCATTCACCGTGATGATCGCGTTCAGCTGATCCTCGTATATCGCGATGCGTGTGAGGTACTGCTGCACGATCTCGCGCGACGTCGTGCGCCGCTGCTCGAGCGCCTTCCGCATGTCGTCGATGCTGGCTTCGACGACCGTGAAAGAGCCGCGCGGCGATTGCGACGCGAGGGGCGCAGCGATCGCGAGCCGGACGGCCACGACAGTGAGTGTGAGTGCTCGATTGATCATGCGTCTCCTCGGCGCGCGTCGGCCACCTGGCTCGCGATCCGGATCGCTTCGGCGAGGGGGAGCTGCGTCTCGCGCGTCAGTCGATCGCGGAGCGACTCGCCGTCGACGAACGGCATCACATAGTAGACGGTGCCGTCGATCTCGCCAGAGTCGTGCAGCGAGAGGATGTGCGGATGCTGCAGGTTGGCGGTCGTCTTGATCTCGGCGAGGAATCGCGCCGCGCCGATGACCGCCGCGAGCTCCGGCTTGAGCACCTTGAGCGCGACCTTGCGGGCGTGGCGCACGTCGAAGGCGAGATACACCGTCGCCATGCCGCCCGAACCGAGCTCGCGCTCGATTCGGTAACGGTCAGCGAGCCGCGTGGTCAGGCGATCGACGGGCGCTTCCGGCACGGGGTCCGCGCGTGGCTGGGGTCGTGCGACGAGGGGAGGGAGCGGAGATTATACCCTCCCCAGCCATACGGCGCGACGTTCCTCGAACACGAAAAAGCGCGGCCTCCTCGCCAGCGACTCCCGCCTGTACGTCCGCGCGGGTGTCGCGCGGATGGCCGCGCCTGATCTCGCAACTCGTCGTGCTACCTAGTGGCCAGGGGCAGAATCGAACTGGAGTGAGCGCAATTGAGGAGCGGGATTCGCGAGCCTTACGGCGCTGCGTCGCCACGTTGCGCGGGCGCGAGGGTCGATCCTGCTTCGCGCACCGTCGTCACGACTCCGCTGGCATCACGCGTGAGCAGCAGCTCGGCCGCGCGACCCGTGATCCAGAGACGGTCGGGCGCAGTCGGGATCGCGCGCACGGGTCGGGCATTGCCTCCGAAGCCGCCCATCGCCACGTAGACGTCGCTGCCCTGCACCGTCACCGTGTACGCCGGTGCGGGCTGGCCAGGTGGAGGCCCGGCCGCCGGCGCTCCCGTTGCGGGGCGCGGCCGCCAGTAACGGCCCGCCATCCCCTGCATTTGCGTTGGAGTGAGCGCGGCAGCGTTCGGCACGTAGCCGGGCGGCGGCTCCGGTCGCTCCCTGAGTCGGCGCACCCAGATGTTGCGGAATCGCACCGGCTGTCCGTGATCCTGGATCGTGAGTGGCAGCTCGTCGGCGTGCGCGGCGTAGCGGTATGGCGGTGTCGGCGCGGTGGGGCCGTAAATGATCTCGTTGTTCTGCACGAGCAGGCTGTTGAGCACGACCGTCGCGCGCGCCGGCTCCTGCAACGAGCCATCGCTACCAAAGCGCGGGCGGCGAAAGTAGATGTCGTACGTCTGCCACTCGCCGGGCGGGCGGCTCGCGTTCACTAGTGGGGGATATTGCCCGTAGATCGATCCCGCCGTGCCGTCGGCGTACGTGTCGGTGCGCCCGTACGAATCGAGGACCTGGATCTCGTACTGGCCCATGAGGATGATCCCGCTGTTGCCTCGGTCCTGCCCCGTGAGCATGGGCGGGTTCGGCGTGGCCCACTCGGCGTGGAGCTGGACGTCGCCGAACGACTCCTTCGTGCGGATCGATCCGCCGCGCGGGACGGCTTCGACGTACCCGTTCTCCACCTTCCACGTCGCAGGTGTCGGCGCGGCGGCAGCAGCCCCGGGCGCGGGGGGCCGGCCGGCCACGAACGCCGAGAGGTCGCGCCCGTCGAACAGCACGGTCGCATCGGCGGGCGGGGCGCCGAGGGTAGAGGCCGGCGTGACCGGCGGCGCGTGCGGACGATTGAGCTCGTGCTGCCGCCATCGCGATGGCGCGCTGTCCGTCAATGCGACACCCTGCGCCGCGGCCGGCACCACCCACGCGAGCGACAGGATCGTCATCGCCCAGCATCGAACGAGCTGGTCGCGCCGCATCATTCGAGGCTCCAGCCAGTGCGGTACTCCCGCCGGAGATACTGGTTCGCGTCGGCGTCGTTCGTCACGCGCATGTTGGCGCCGTCGTACAGGATCTTCTTTCCCTGGCCGGCGCGCAGCGCGACGATGCCGAGGAGCATGATCTCGTTCAGCTTCGCCGCGTAGGCGAAGTCGCTGCTTGGCTCCGCCTTCTTCATGATCGCGTTCGCCCAGTTCAACTCGTGCGTCGTCGTGACGCGCTTGATCGTCTGCGGCACGCGCGCGGCATCGGCGGTGAGGCTGTCCGGGAAGAGTCGCGGATTGTTGCCGTAGGTTCCGTACAGGATGATCCCCTTCGTGCCCACGAAGATGCCGCCGCCGGCGCGGTCGAGAACCAGGTCGTCCGGCAGGTGGTCGGGGCGTGGCGGCATCAGCCCGCCGTCGTACCACGACATCTTGACCGGCGGCATCTCGCCGCGCGCGGCGAACTCGTAGTGCACCGTCATCGCCTGGGGGAAGCTGGCAGGCGATGCGTCGACGTCGAGTCCCCACGGTGACGACGTCGCTTCGACACTGGTTGGAAGCCCGAGGTCGAGCGCATACACCGGCTGGTCGATGAGGTGCGCTCCCATGTCGCCCAGCGCACCCATGCCCCAGTCCGTCCACCCGCGCCAGTTGAACGGGTGATAGAGCGGGTGATACGGCACCATGGGCGAGGGCCCGAGGAAGAGATCCCAGTTCAATCCGGGCGGCGGGGCCGTGGCACCAGCGGCGAGCACGAGGGCCAGGTTTCGCTGCACGTCGCGTGTGTTCTCCCAGCTCGGTGCGGCGCCACCTGATGCCGTCGAGGCTTGCGCTTGTGCGGCGACCGCGCCCTGCCCGGCACCACCGCGCTGCGGCGAGTAGAGCGGCTGCAGCGTCGGGCGGGGGATGCCCTGCGGCCAGATCGGGCGGTTGGTCCACGTGTGCACTTCGCGCACGGGCCCGATGACGCCGGCACGGATCCACTCGACCATCTGACGCGTGCCGTCGAACGAGTGGCCCTGGTTGCCCATCTGCGTCACGACGCCGGTACGCTTCGCCGTCGCGGCAAGCACGCGCGACTCGTGCACGGACCAGGTGAGCGGCTTCTGAACGTACACCGCCTTGCCTGCCTGCATCGCGTAGTTCGCGGCGACGGCATGGAAGTGGTCGGGGGTCGCGATCACCACGCCGTCGATCCCCTTCTCCTTCTCGAGCATCACGCGCACGTCGGCATAGCGCTTCGCCTTCTGGTACTGCGCGAGGAGCTGCGCTCCGACGTCCGGTTGCGGGGCGCGCGTTCCGGCGTTCCCGACCAACCCCGCCGCTTGCGGCCGCGCAGCGTTGCCCGCATTCGCTCCTGCGTTGGCACGGGGCTGCGCGCCCTCCGCCGCACGCCTGTCAACCAATCCGAAGTCTACGTCGACGAGCACGGCGATCGTCTGGCCGCCCGCGATCAGCGCGCGGGCGTTGCTCATCCCCATCGAGGCCGCGCCCACCAGGGCGACGTTCACCATGTCGCTCGGCGCGGTGAAGCCCGGCCCGCCGAGCACATGGCGTGGGACGATCGTGAACGCAGCCATGCTGCCCGCCGCGCTCCCCAAGGCACCAACGAACGATCGGCGAGACATGCCGTTGTTGTCGTTTTCCATATTTGGTCCATCCGAAATGAGAGGGAACGCATCGCACGCTGCCCGCCCTTCACTTCACCGGCGATCCGGCGGAGCAGGGCGGGCGGCGACGGCGCACGACCATCAGTATCCGGGGTTCTGCTCCAGCAGCGGATTCGCGTCCATCTGGGACTGTGGGATCGGCATCAACACCGAGAACGGCACATCGGCCGGCTTGTTCCAATTGGCTGCCAGCCAGGTGCCTTGCCTGATCTGGTCTGTGCGGCGCTTCCCCTCGTCGATCAGCTCGAACTGGCGCTCGTCGAAGATCGCCGCCCGGGCCTGCGCCTGTGTGAGCGACGTCGCCAGCGGCTTCGGCGGCGAGAACGCGCGTGCACGAACCAGGTTCACCAGGGCCATCGCCTCTGCCGTCCGATTCAGCTCGTTCAGCGCCTCCGCCTTGATCAGATAGATCTCGGCAAGGCGGTAGATCGCGTAGTCGTTGCCATGGTTGGTGCCGGTGCGGGCCGGGTCGAACGGCCACTTGTACATGCGCGTGCCATTGCCCTCGGTGGCCTGCGTGATATCGGGGATGTCGATCGTGAAGTTGAGACGTACCCCGGCCCGGTCGTTCACTGGCGCGGCGGTGACGATGTTGAATTGTGGTCCTTCCAGGATCGCCGCACGCCGCTTGTCGTCGGGATCGAACTTGCGGTAGGTGGGCGGCTCGACCGACCAGCCATTGTTGGGCGATGGGGAGAACTGGTTGTAGTGCAGACTGTTGCTGATGAAGTTCAGGCTCAGCCCCGCCTCCGGCCGCCGTGCGGACACCATGACGATCTCGGGCGACGTGTTGTTGTCTGCACGGAAGTTCGCCGCCTGGTCTGCGGTGAGCTTATAGCTGGTGTTCGACAGAACGCGATCGGCCGCGTCGATCGCTTTCTGCCACTGCGGCGGCCCCTTCTGCAGGCCACTCGCGGTCACGCTGCCGGCGAACACCTCAGCATTCACGTAGAGGCTCGCGAGCATCGCGTCCACCCACCCCTTGGTTGCCCGTCCATAGTCCGAGGCGGGCCACGTCACCGGCAGGTCGTTGCGCGCTTCGGTCAGCTCCTTCTCGATGAACGCATACGTCGCGGCGCGCGTGTCGCGCGCGCGCGCCGCGACCTCCACCTCTGTCACGATGGGCACGCCGCCGAAGAGGTCCAGCAGATTGTAATAGAAGTACGCGCGGAGTACGCGCGCCTCGGCCAGGGTGCGCGGCTTGTTCGAGAGCGGTAGATCTTGGATCGCGTTCAGCAGCACGTTTGCGCGGGCGATCCCTGTGAAGTTCTGCGTCCATGCGCTGTTGATGGTCCCGAGCGTCAATGGGCTGCCCGCCTGCCAGGTGTGGCGCTGCGCCTCGAGGTGAGCGCCATTGTCGAACCAGTCCTGTCCGCGGACGGGGATCACTTCGTCGTCCGCCGGAATCTGGTTGAGGTACCGGAGGTTGCCGGTCGAGGCGGTATTGAGCTGGCTGTACACCGCGGCGAGTCCCGCACGTACTTCCTCGTCGTTCCTGTAGAAGTTGTCGGGCGTGATGACACTGAACGGCGACTCCGCCAGGTCGGTGCATCCCTGGGGGGTGACGACCATCGCCACCGCGAGGAGCGCCGGCACCGCGAGCCGGATGGACCGGCTGAAAGACGTAGGCATGATCGCGTCTCCTCAGAAGTCGAGATGCGCGCCGAGGAGCACGGTGCGCGGGTTGGGATAGTTGAGGTAGTCGATGCCGCGCGACGCGAGGCCCGACGACGTGAACGCCTCGGGATCGTACCCCGTGTACGAGGTCTTCATCAGGAGGTTGTCACCCGACACGTAGACACGGGTCGTGTGTCCGCGCTGCCATGCGACCGGCAGTGTGAACGTGTAGCCGACCGTCACGTTCTGAAGTCGCACGAACGAGCCATCCTCGATCCATCGCGACGAGAAGATCGCGGGCTGCGTGATGCCGATCGGGTCCGTCAGCGCGGATTTGAGGAAATTCTTGTCCTGAAGCGCGTTGCCCTTCGTGGAGTACACGAGCGCCGTGTTGTTCAACACGTCCTGCCCGAACACGCCACGTACGAGGAAGCTCGCGTCGAAACGCCCCGCGCGCAGCTGGCCCCGCCCGCCCAGAGAGAAGTTCGGGTTGGCGTTGCCGATCACCCCGTAGTCGTTCGCCGTGGGAGTGAGCGTCTCCCCATTGCGGGTCCGGCCGGTGGTGGCGCCCGCGGCATCCTTCTGCACGTCGTACTTGGCGAAGAGCTGGCGGCCCTGCGCGTCCACGCCCACGTACTCCGGGCCGAAGAAGGTTCCCAGCGCGTAGCCGGGCATGATGCGCTGCGACACCTGCCCCGTCTGCCCTTGCCCGCTCACCCCGCCGGTCGTGATGAACGCCGTCTTGCCGAGGCTCACCACACTGTTGCGCTCCACGGAGCCGAGCAAGCCGAGTGAGAGATCGAGATCGCCGCGAGACAACAGACGCGCGTCGAACGCGTACTCGAGCCCCGCGTTGCGTACGCTGCCGATGTTCTCCAGGCGGTCTGCGACCACCGCCGGCTGCGGCACGTTCACGGTGAGGAGCAAGTCGCTCGTGTTCTTGACGTAATACTCCAGCGATCCGGTATACCGCCCGCCGCCCAGCCCGTAGTCGACACCGACGTTCCACTGGGCCGTCTGCTCCCACTTGAGGTCGGGGTTGGGATTCCGGTTCGGTGATACGCCAACGATTCCGGTCTCGCCGAAGGACGCGCGCGGCCCGGTGGCCAGCGTGATCAGCGACGAGTAGGGGCTGATCTCCTGACTCCCGTTCAACCCGTATCCGCCCTTGATGCGCAGCTCGGAGAACGGTCCGCCGCGCATGAAGTTCTCGCCGCTGATGAGCCACGACGCGGAGAGCGCGGGAAACACCGCCCACTTGTTCCCCGAGCCGAATCGCGATGAGCCGTCGCGCCGCACCGCTCCGGTGAGGAAGTAGCGATCCTTGAAGCCGTAGTTCGCGCGCCCGAAGAACGACACGAGCCGGCTGTCGTTGCGCCCCGATCCCACGAACCCGCTCTGCAGGACCGCACCCGCGCCCACGTTGTTGTAGCTGAAGGCGTCGGTAATGAAGCTCTGCGCTTCCAGGTTGGAGCTCACCGTCGAATACTGGTTGAACTCGTACCCGCCGAGGACCTCGGCGCTGTGTGCTCCGCGCGACCCGTGGAAGGTGAGGTAGGTCTGCAGCGTGTTGGTCGTGTTCGACAATTCTCCGATGAGCGCGTCGCCGTTCGTGGACGCACCGAGCGGACTGTTTTTCGGGTAGTATGCGCTGCGCACGCCGTTCGATCGGTCGGTCGCCGCATTGATCTGCGCGGTAAAGTTGGGCAGAATGTCGAAATCCACCGTCGCGTTGCCGAGCGTCCGACGGGAGATTCCGTCGTCGTTGACCTGCTCGGCGATGGCCACGGGGTTGCGTACCGGCACCGCCCCGGTGCCGATCTCGTAGAACTGCTCCACACCCGTGACCGGGTTGGGCACGCGCACCGGCTGCGTCGGGTTCATGATGAGCATGTTCGTGAACACGGTGCCCGTGAAGCCTCCGGTGTTCTCGGAGACGACGTAGTCGTTCTTCACCTGCGACGTATTCAGGTTGAAGCCAAGCCGGAGCCGGTTGTCCATCGCGCGTTGGCTCGCGTTGATGCGGCCCGACAGCCGCTGGAGCCCGCTGCTCAGCACGATCCCGTGCTGATCGAACATGCTCAACGACCCTCGGTACTGCGTGTTGGCCGCGCCGCCGGAGAAGGCCACGTTGTGGCTCTGCGTACCGGCCGTGCGCAGAAGCGCCTGCTCCCAGTCCGTGTTGTCGGTCCCGAGCGCCGCCAGCCGCGTCTGCGCGAGCCGGCCGGCCGCTACCTCTCCCTGTACGAACGCTCGATACTCTTCGCCGTCGAGCACGTCGAGCGTGCGCGAGGGTGACGACCAGCCGGCGTAGGTATCGTACGCCAGCTCGGGCCGCCCCTCGCGCCCGCGCCGAGTGGTGATCTGCACGACGCCGTTCGCACCGCGGCTCCCGTAGATGGCCGTCGCCGAGGCGTCCTTGAGCACCGTGATCGCCTCGATGTCGCTTGGGTTGATCAGGCTCAGTGGGTTGCGCGGCAGCGAGTTGTTCTGCCCGAGGCTCGTCGGCTCTACAGGTGCGTTGTTGATCGGCACGCCGTCGATGACATACAGCGGCTCGTTGCTCGCGCTGATGGACGTGCCACCACGGATGCGAACCTGCACGCCGGAGCCGGGACCGCCGTTGTTCTGGGTGATGCTCACGCCTGCCACTCGCCCCTGCAACATCTGCGTGGGTGCCGTCACCTGGCCGACGTTGGCCTCGTCGGCGCTCACGGTAGACACTGAGCCTGTGATCGCCTCGCGCCGCTGCGTGCCATAGCCCGTCACCACCAGCTCGGTGAGCGTCGTCGCCGCGGCGACGAGCTTGAACTGCACGGTCGTGGCCGCACCAACTGCGACCGTGACTTCGCGCGTCTGTGCGACAAATCCGATGCGGGCCGCGCGCACACGGTACGTCCCGGCGGGAATCGCGGCGAGAACGAAGCCGCCGTCGCTACGCGTGATGGCTCCGCGAGCCGTCCCGTCCACCACCACGTTCACGTTGGCGATCGGCTGTTGGGATGTCGAATCGAGGACGCGACCGGTAATCGTGCCGGTCGGCGTCTGCGCGCCAGCGGCGGACGCCGAGAGCAATGCCTGCGCGAGTGCGACAAGCAGTAGTCGGGGACACCTCATGCGCCTTCCTCCCACGGTGTGTGTTGTTCCGAGCCCTCGCCGCGGTGTGTGCGCCGCGTGAGGTGTGGTGTTCATCACGCCTGATCTTCTGGTGTCGTGCGCCGAACGACCGTACGTGCTGCTCGTCTCATCTGTCTCGCGCGCGGAGTTCGTGTCCCCTCGCTCCCGCGCCGCGTGGAAGCCAGAGAGGTTGCGCACGGAGATCCAACAGATCTCCGGTGTGCGGCCCCATCTTGCATGCACGGCCTCGTCACGGCAAGCCGCCACGAGGCAAACGCATGGAAGCGGCGGAGCCCCTTCCGGCGGGCGACGATTGCGCTTTGGGTGGAACTCAACGCCAGGTTCGACCGCGCATGCCCGAGCGCTGTCCTGATCGCCGAGTGGTTCACTCCGAAGGAGTCGATCTCGGCACTCATCAACCTGGACTTCCTGCGGAACACACTGTTCAACACGCGGCGCGGGTGCGAACTCGCAACCCGATTCCCTCTACTCCAACAGAGCGCGTAGAGGCAGCATCTGAAGGGGCCATGACGTTCCCGCTGACACAGTCTGGCATGCCGTTCATCTGCTACGGCGACGAGATCGGGATGCGGGACAGCCCCGACGCTCCCGAGGTCGAAGGAAGCCGTGCGCGCGCTCCGGCACACGCACAGTGATGCAGTGGGATGGCAGTGAGAATGCCGGCTTCTTCTCAGCATCCATGAGCCGGATCTGCATTCTGCACGACCCTGACTCGAAGCGCCCGACGGTCGCGACGCAGCGAACCGACCCGAACTCACGACTCAGCTACGTGCGTCAGCTGCTCAGCATCCGAGCGTCGCCCGAGGCAACCAGGGCGAGTGGGAGTTTCTGAGTGATCCCAAGGTGGCATGTCCGATGGTTGCACCGGCGGTACAGGTGTCGGCGCTTGGGCCGGGCATGCATCGTCTCGACGACGGGCCCGGACGGAGCCATCATCGGTGCGCTCAGATGTGAACGGCTGCGGTAACGCCGCGGCGCTTGCCGACTTCACCGCGGGAAAGGAGCGAAGTGCTTCGCGCCTAGCTTTGCGCACCGCGTGAACGAGTGGAGCAGCAGTCTTGCATCGGCGACATCGACGCTCACATCAGCGCGTGGCGTGTGTGCGCCGAGGTGTATGCTCGAGCATTCGACCCACTCGAGCGCCCCCTGTCGGATCTGGCGAAAGAGACTCGTTAGGCGCCGTGACGGGGTTTGCAAGGTCAACCGCGTGCGCGCAAGTCTGTGCGGGAGTCTGAGCAGACATTGCGACTGGACGTTTGCATCCACGTCGTTGCTATTCAACGCGTTCGTGCCGCGCCTCTTGATGGAGCCACGGACCGGAAATCCAAGCGCCCATCATCTCTGATGGGCGCTTGGATGAGTTAACTCGTTGTCAGACTTCAATATGGCCAGGGGCAGAATCGAACTGCCGACACGCGGATTTTCAGTCCGCTGCTCTACCAACTGAGCTACCTGGCCAAACGAACTGGCTGAGCGTCGAATCATAGCCGGTCACCGGCCCTCGCTCCACCCCCTCCGAGCGGTCGCGCGAGCGCTCCGGCAACCCTCGCTTCCCGCGCCGGGTCCAACGCGCGTGATGTCACTCGGCTCGTCCCGGCTCGAATCGGAGCGGACGCGACGGACCACTTGGTGGCCACTCCTCACCGCGACGACGGTGACCTGCGGCGCGTTCGATCCGTTCGCCGAGCCCGCTCCGCCGCTGCCCGCCGAGCGGGACTCGATGACGAGGGTCGCGCCGCCTTCGACGGCTCAGGCACGCGTCGAATACATACGACGCCTGAACGACTCGCTGCTGCTGCCTCGAACGCCGTGAGCGACTAGGCGACCTGCGGCGTCACAGTGGCCCCGAATCGCGCGCCGAGCGACTTGAGGTACGCGCTCGCGGTGGCGGAGTGGCCCATCACGAACCGCGACACGAAGCGGAACACCGGATTGTAGACCTCACCCCGCTCGGTGATCTGCACGCGACTTCCGGCGCCGTCTGGCGTGATGACGTACTCCCAGCCGCCGCCGAACGGCAGCGATGGGTCCGTGATCCGCGTGACGAGACGTCGCGGCCGCTCGGCCTCCTCGATGGCGTACGCGATCGCGTCGTTCTTCCCCTGCTCGCGCCACGCTACGTGCCCGGAGTCCGAGGGCAGCATCGCCACCGACGCGACGTCGCCCCGCCATGTCGGGTACGCGGCGACGTCGGTCAGCGCGTCCCACACCTGCTCCGGCGTGGCGGGCACGCGCGCAGCCACGGTGACGACGTGCTGCACCGGCAGCAGATACCCGACGACGACCACGATCAGCCCCAACCCCACGACGACGGCCAGCAGCAGCACGATGATGCGCATCGGCGTCTCGACGAGAGTGAACGCCGGAAGCTAATCCGCTCTGCGGCGCGCTCAATGGTAGTCGATTCGCTTCGCGCTCGCCGACGGCCGCGGGGAATCGGCGAGAAAGGCGCCGAGGAATGGGTTCGCCGTCTCCCGCAGCAGATCCGCCGCGGTGCCGATCTGCGCGATCCGCCCCTCGTGCATCACCGCCACGCGGTCCGCCACCTCGCACGCCTCCTCGCTGTCGTGCGTCACGAGGATCGTCGTCACCCTCACCTCGTCGTGGAGCTGGCGGAGCCACTGCCGCAGCTGCTTGCGCACGCGCGCATCCAGCGCGCCGAACGGCTCGTCGAGCAAGAGCACGCGCGGCTGCACGGCGAGCGCGCGTGCGAGCGCGACGCGCTGTTGTTGCCCGCCGGAAAGCTCCGACGGATACCGCGCACTCAACGCATCGAGCTCCACGAGCTGCAGCAGGTCCTTCACCGCCGAGGTGATCTCGCTCCCGCTGGGCCGCTCCCGTCGTGGCCGTACGCGCAGGCCGAATGCGACGTTCTCGAACACCGTCATGTGCCGGAACAGCGCGTAGTGCTGGAACACGAACCCGATGCGCCGGTCGCCGGGCCCGAGCGGCGCGGCGTCCTCGCCGTGGATCCGCACGGCGCCGGCGTCCTGTCGCTCGAGGCCGGCCACCACACGCAGCAGCGTCGACTTCCCCGAGCCCGACGGCCCGACGAGCGCCACCAGCTCTCCCTCGTCCACGCCGAACGTCACCTCGTCCAGCGCGACGAACTCCCCGAATCGCTTCGAGACCCGCTCGAGCGCGACGCTCATGGCTGCTTCTCCTGTTGTTCCTGAATGAGCCGCGCCCGCGCCGCGTGATGGCTGCGCTCGAGCAGATGCTTGGCGGCCAGCGTCACCACGGCGAGCATCGCCAGCAGTGACGACGCGGCGAACGCCGCGGTGAAGTCGTACTCGTTGTAGAGGATCTCGATGTGCAGCGGCAGCGTCGTCGTCTGGCCGCGGATGCGCCCCGATACCACCGACACCGCGCCGAACTCACCCATCGCGCGTGCGTTGCACAGCACCACACCGTACAGGAGCCCCCAGCGGATGTTCGGCAGCGTCACGCGGCGGAACATCTGCCACCCCGAGGCGCCGAGCGTGACCGCGGCTTCCTCTTCGGTCACCCCTTGCTCCTCCATCAGCGGGATCAGCTCGCGCGCCACGAACGGCAGCGTCACGAAGATCGTCGCCAGGACCACGGCGGTGACCGTGAACGCGATCTGAATGTCGTGCGCCCGGAGCCAGGGCCCGAACCATCCCTGCATGCCGAACAGCAGCATGAACGTGAGGCCGGCGATGACGGGGGAGACGGCGAGCGGCAGGTCCGCCAGCGCCACGAGCAGCGCGTGCCCGCGCACCTTGCCCTTGGTGATCGCCCATGCGGCCGAGATCCCGAACACCACGTTGAGCGGCACGGCGATCCCCGCTACGAGCAGCGTCAACCGAAGCGCGTGCAGCAGCTCCGCGTCACGCAGTGCCGTGAAGTACGCCCCCACTCCCTTCTTCAACGCCTCCTCGAACACCACGAACAGCGGCAGTCCCAGGAAGAGGAATAGGTACGCGAGCGCGATCCCGATCAGGATCCACCGCGCGATCGCGCTCTCGCCGGTGGCGGCTGTCGCAGTGCGGCGCGCCGCGCGCAGACCAGGTGGGATGCCATGCCGGGCAGCCGGCGGTGCGATGGTCGTCGACATGATGCTCGTCTCCTCAGGCCGCGCGCCTGGCGGCGCGCCGTTGCACCAGCCCGGCGCTGATCAGGATCACCGCCGACAGCAGCAGCATCACCACGGCGATCGCCGTCGCGCCCGAATAGTCGTACTGCTCCAGCTTGCTCATGATCAGCAGCGGAGCGATCTCGGTGCGCCCGGGCATGTTCCCCGAGATGAACACGACCGAGCCGTACTCGCCGATCGCGCGCGCGAACGAGAGCGACACCCCCGCCACGAGCGCCGGCGTCAGCGCCGGCAGGATCACTCGGCGGAACGTCTGCCACCGATCGGCGCCGAGTGTCGCGGCGACCTCCTCGATTTCCTTCGGCAGCGTCTCCAGTACCGGCTGCACGCTGCGCACGACGAACGGCAGCCCGATGAACGTCAGCGCCACCGTGATGCCGAGTGGTGTGAACGCGATCTTGATCCCGTGCGGCGCGAACAGCGCGCCGATCAAGCCGTTCTGCGCGTAGAGCGTCGTGAGCGCGACCCCGGCCACTGCCGTGGGGAGTGCGAACGGCAGATCCACCAGCGCGTCGGCGATCGACTTGCCCGTGAACCGGTACCGCGTCAGCACCCACGCCACGAGCAGGCCGAACACACCGTTCACCACCGCGGCGGTGACCGAGGTGCCGACGCTCAGCTTGTACGCCGCGATCGCGCGCGGCGAGGTCGCCGCCTCGAGAAATCCGCTCCAACCCAGTCGCGCCGTGCGGACGAACAGCGTCGAGAGCGGGATGATGACGAGGAACAGCAGGTACGCGAGCGTGAAGCCCAGCGTGAGTCTCACTCCGGGCAACACGGACCGCACGCGTGGCGTCGTCCTGGCGCTCGTCGCCGAACGGCGCGGAAGGGCCGGGGTCATTTCCCGGCCGTCGAATAGATCTGGTCGAAGATGCCGCCGTCGGCGAAGTGCGTCTTCTGTGCCTTGGCCCAGCCGCCGAACAGTTGATCGATCGTGAACTGCGGCACCTTCGGGAACGAGTCGCCGTATTTCGCCAGCGACCGCGGACCCGTCGGACGGAAGTAGTGCTTTGCCGCGATCGCCTGCGCGGCGTCGGTGTACAGGAACTCCAGGTAGGCGCGCGCGACCTTGCTCGTCCCGTGCTTCTGCGCCACCACCTCGTTCACCGCCACGGGCGGCTCGGCGCGGATGCTCACCGACGGGATGACGATGTCGAACTTGTCCGGGCCGAGCTGCTTCACCGAGAGCAGCGCTTCGTTCTCCCACGCGATGAGCACGTCGCCGATGCCGCGCTCCACGAACGTCGTCGTCGACCCGCGGGCGCCCGCGTCGAGCACGGGCACGTTCTTGTACAGCCTCGCCACGAAGTCGCGCGCCGCCGCCTCGCTTCCCTTGTTCTTCTGCAGCGCGTAGCCCCACGCGCCGAGGTAGTTCCACCGCGCGCCCCCCGACGTCTTCGGGTTGGCGGTGATCACCTGCACGTCGGGACGAATCAGATCGTTCCAGTCCTTGATCCCCTTCGGGTTTCCCTTCCGGACGACGAACGCCACCGTTGACGCGAACGGCGTGCTGTTGTGCGGCAGCTTCGTCTGCCAGTCGGCCGGCAGCGTCTTCCCGCGCTGCGCGATCTCGTCGATGTCGTAGGCGAGACCGAGGGTCACGACGTCCGCTTCCAGTCCGTCGATTACTGCGCGCGCCTGTGCGCCGGATCCGCCGTGCGATTGCTTGATCTCCACGTCCTGTCCCGTGCGGCGCTTCCACTCCTGCGCGAACGCGGCATTGATCTCCTTGTACAGCTCGCGTGTCGGGTCGTACGACACGTTGAGCAGGGTCACCTTCTGTTGCGCGGCGGCTGTTCCGCCGATGGGTGCAACGAACCCGAGTGCGAGCGTCAGTCGTGCAATGGTCTTCAGGATCTTCATGAGTCGAGTCGTAGTGTGTGGGCCGTGACTAGCACGGCGTTGTCGGTTGTTTGCGTTCCGGGTTCCCGGATCACAGTCAGCAGTTCATCCGGCCGTTTCCGCGACATCGCCGTTCAGAGCCGCGTTCCGTCGTTCGCTCTGGCGAGAACCGCATCGGATCAGAACCCGAGCTGCAGCCGCGTGAGGACCGCATGCTCGGTGGAGCGCACCGTCGCGACGTCCGGCCCCTCGAGCTGCGTACGCTCGTAGTCGGCTGCGAACAGCAGCCCGCGCGTCAGCCGCCAGTTGAGTCCCACGCCGGCCGCGCGAGCGCGTCGCGCTTGCGTCGCCGGGTCGGCGAACGTCGGGAAGGCGTTCGCGTCGGTCGTCAGCACGCCGTAGCGCGCCACGAGCTCGAGAGCGCCGAAGCCGCCGTTCTTCGATCCGTCCAGCGGATGGTCCGGCGTGATGCTCGCATACGACTCGCGCTCACCCGTCAACACCCAGCTGCCCGACAGCTGCCACGCCTGGTTCGTCAGCGCCGCGGCGTTCGTCGCGCGGCGCACGTGCTGCGTCGATCGCACGTACTCGGCGAGCACGCCCACCGGTCCGACGTACAGGTAGCCCTGTGGTGAGACACGCGTGCGGCGCCCTTCGGCGAGCACCGTGTTCGCTGCCGTGCCGTCGGCCCGATAGCGGAACAGCGCGAGCTGTCCCGTCGTGCGGTAGCTGCCCAGCGCCGGCGCGGCGACCGTACCCTGCTCCGTGCCCGAGCTCCCGGCGATGCCGACGCCGAGATCCGGCGCCGACGCGATCGCCGCGAGTGGACGGAAGAACACGCGGCCCACGAGATCCTTCCCCGTCGACGCGTCACCGTCGACGAGCGCCGCGTCAGGTGCTCCATCGAAGGCGCCGAGTTGGTACTGGATTCGAGCCTTCGCGAGGTCGCCGTACAGCTGCACGCCGATGTCGCGGTTGGGCACGAGACTCGTCGGCAGGCCGCGCTCGACGAATCGCACGTCGCTCGCCGACTGGAGTCGCTCGAGTCCGATGGGCGGCTTGAACTTGCCGACGCGCAGATTGAGCGCCGCGTTCGGCCGCGCCTCGGCGTAGGCGTCGTACAGCACTACCTGGCCGTTCCCGAAGTCGGGCATCAGTCGCAGGCCGAAGTACTTGTACGCAGTCGCCTCGAGGATCGGCCGCACGCGCCGCAGCAGGAACGTGCTCGAGCCCGGCGCCACCGGTCCGTTCGCGCCGAAGAACCGTGCGTCCGACTGCACGTAGCCGCGCAGCCGGAAGGTGAACGCGTTGTCCGCCGAGCGGACCGTCAGGCCGTCGCGCGTCGCCGACACGGCGGGCGCCGCCGCGGCTGCGGCCTGGGCCTTCGCCTCGCTTTTCTCGAGCGTGGCGATGCGATCCTCGAGCGTGCGGATGCGCGTCTCCGCGTCTGCATCGGTGGCTGGCTGTGTGACGACCACCGCCGATGGAGCAGAGGTGGTCGACGTGGTCGGCGTTGGCGCGGGAATCGACGTCTGCGCGCTGACGACCGACGCGTGAATGGTCGTGATCGCCGAGACGGCGAGGGCGAGCGTGCTGAAGCGGGAAGCGAACATCTCGATGAGGTCCTCGAAGGGATGTGTCGACGGAAAGCGAAGACATGCGAAGCGGGCCCGCTCTCGTCGTGGAGAGCGGGCCCGCGGTGCGCGTGCGGTGTGGTCAGTCGGCCGTCGTCAACAACATGGACACGGGTTCGTGAGCACAGCACTGCCACCATGAGCGCTCTCCAGGGAGCGACCACAGCACATGCTGCGACAACACATGGCCAGGCGGACGAACGATGACATCACGGTATCTCGGCGATCGCGACGAATGACGTGAACCTCAGGAACCCGTTCGCTCGGCCACCAGCGCGGCGACGTCGCGAACCTTCGGAGCAATGACCGGTGCGGCCGGCAGAACGTCACTCACCGCTTCGGTCGTCTTCAATCCGTTCCCTGTGATGCACAATACCACCTCGTCGTCGGAACGGAAGTGCCCCGCTTCGGCGAGCGCGAGCGCCCCAGCGACAGTGACGCCACCAGCGGTTTCAGTGAACACGCCCGTCGTCTCGGCGAGCAGACGGATGCCGGCGACGAGCGCTTCGTCACTCACATGTTGTCCGCCGCCACCCGACTCGCGCATCACCTTCGCCGCGAATGCGCCGTCGGCCGGGTTCCCGATCGCGATCGATCGCGCGATCGTGTTCGGGATCTCGGGCACCAGCGTGGAGTCGCCACGCTCCCACAATCGCACGATCGGCGCGCATCCCGATGCCTGCGTGCCGTACACGCGCGGCGTCGCGCCGTCCACGAGCCCCGCGTCGATGAACTCCTTGAATCCCTTGCCGAGCTTCGTCACGAGCGAGCCGCCCGCCATCGGCGCGACGACCGCGCTCGGCAGTCGCCATCCGAGCTGCTCGGCGATCTCGAACGCCATCGTCTTCGAGCCTTCGCCGTAGTAACCGCGCAGGTTCACGTTCACGATTCCCCAGCCGAAGCGGTCGGCGAGCTGCGCGCACAGTCGGTTCACGTCGTCGTAGTGTCCCTTGATGCGCACGAGATTCGGCCCGTACACCGCCGTGCCGATCACCTTGCCGATCTCGAGATCCTCGGGGATGAAAATCCATGACGCGAGGCCCGCGCGCGCCGCGTGCGCGGCCACCGCATTGGCGAGGTTGCCGGTCGACGCGCAGCCCACCGTGTCCAGCCCGAACGCGATCGCGGCGTTGATCGCCGTCGACACCACGCGATCCTTGAACGACAGCGATGGATGCGACACCGCGTCGTTCTTCACCCACACCCGCGCCACGCCGAGTCGCTCGGCGAGCCGCGGCGCGTCGATCAGCGGCGAGAACCCCGTGTCGAGCGACGCCACCGGCTCGCCCTCGAATGGCAGCCACTCGCGATAGCGCCACATCGACTGCGGCCGCGCCGCGATCGTCGCGCGATCGGGCAGTCGCCGAGACGCCGGATACAGTGGTTCGAGCGGACCGAGACAGTTCTCACAGATCGCCGCCGGCGCCGCGTCGTTCTCGGTGCCGCACAGCTTGCACCGCTGAGAATATGGACGAAGCGCGGCAGCCGTTGGTGCGCGTGACGCGGCCTGGCTCGGACTGGCTTCGGGAAGAATCGAGGTCATTGCGTGATGCGTAGCGTCGAGGAAACCGTCAAACCGTGATACCGTCAAACCGTCAAACCGCCGTTCAGTACTTCGGCACCGACGGATCGACGTCGTCGCTCCATCGGAGAATGCCGCCGGCCAGGTTCCACACTTTCTTGAACCCCGCCGCCTGCAACTGCCGCACCGCCTTCGCGCTCCGGCCACCCATCTTGCACGTCACGACGATGTCGCGCGCGCTGTCGAACGTCGCCAGCGACTCCGTGAACGTGCCGAGCGGTACGAGGCGCGCACCGGGAATCTTCGCGATCGCCCACTCATGGGGCTCCCGCACGTCGATCAGGTCGAAGTCGTCCCGGCGTTGCTGCTTCGCCGCGAGCTCCGCCGGCGTGATCTCCGGAATGCCGTGCGGATCCTGCAACGGGTCGCCACCGATGCCGCAGAACTGGTCGTAGTCGATCAGCTCACGGATCTCGTGCGTGCCGCACGCGGGACAGTTCGGATTCTTGCGGAGTCGCATCGTGCGGAACTGCATCGACAGTGCGTCGATCAGCAGCAGGCGCCCGATCAGCGGCTCGCCGATGCCGAGCAGCAGCTTGATCCCTTCCGTCGCCTGGATCGTGCCGACGAGCCCGGGCAGCACGCCGAGCACACCGCCCTCGGCGCAGCTCGGCACGAGGCCCGGCGGTGGCGGCTCCGGATACAGGCAGCGGTAGCACGGCCCGTCTTCCGTCGCGAACACCGACGATTGTCCCTCGAACCGATAGATGCTGCCGTACACGTTCGGTTTGCCGAGGATCACGCACGCGTCGTTCGTGAGGTAGCGCGTCGCGAAATTATCGGTCCCGTCGATCACGATGTCGTAGTCGCGGATGATCTCGAGCGCGTTCTCGCTCGTGAGCCGCGTCTCGTAGCCCTCGACGTGCACGTGCGGGTTCATGTCCTTCAGCCGGTCGCGCGCCGATTCGAGCTTCGGACGCCCGACGTCCTTCGAGCCGTGCACGATCTGCCGCTGCAGGTTCGTCACGTCCACGACGTCGAAGTCGACGAGCCCGATCGTTCCCACGCCCGCCGCCGTCAGATACAGCGCGAGCGGCGAGCCGAGACCACCCGCGCCGATGAGCAGCACGCGCGACGCCTTGAGCCGCTGCTGGCCCTCCAGCGCGACCTCCGGCAGGATGAGATGCCGGCTGTACCGGAGGATCTCGTCCGACGACAGCTCCTCGAGCTGCGTCGCGAGCGGCGCGGTGGCGGTCGCCATGATTCAGCCCCCCGCGATCGCGGGCACGACGGTGAGCTCGTCGCCGTCGCTCACCGGCGCCTCGAAGCCGCCGTTGAACCGGATGTCTTCGTCGTTCAGGTAGAACGTCACGAATGGATAGGGCTGACCCGTCTCGTCGCGCAGTCGCGGTGCGAGGTTCGGGTAGCGCGCGGCCACGTTGGCCACCACCGCGCCGACGGTTTCTCCCGTCGACTCGATCGCGCGTCCGTCGGCCAGCTTGGCGAGGACCGTGGGAAGGAAGAGTGTTACTGCCATGACGAATCTCCGAAGGAGAGAGAAGAAGTCGTGCTCGTTTCGGCGGCGACGTGTGTCATCGTGTCGCTACGCCGCGCCTGCCGTCGCCGGTGAGTCCTCGCAGTCGTGATGCACCACGAGGCTCCGGCCTTCCACTTGCGCCGAATTCACGAACGTGTCCGTATCGATGCCGTGCCGTCGCCACGTCGCGCGCATCGCTTCGGCCACCGCGGGCGCCTGCCGCTCCGGCGCAACCGCGACCAGCGTCGAGCCCGAGCCGCTCAGCGTCGCGCCGAGTGCTCCCGCCGCGACCGCGGCACTGCACACCTCGTCGTAGCCGAGCATCAACGAGCGTCGATACGGCACGTGCAACACGTCATCCAACGCGACGCGGAGCGTATCGCCGTCTCCCGTCGCGAGCCCGTGTACGAGCGCGGCGCCCAGCGCGGCAGCGCGCGTCGCCGTGCGATGCGGCAGCTCGCGTGGCAGCACGGCGCGAGCATCGCGCGTCGTCACCTCGAAGTCGGGCACCGCGAACACGAGCGAGAGCCCGCGCGCCACCGTCAGCGGCACCACACGCGCCGGACTGCCGGGCACGACGAGCACGAAGCCGCCGTGGATCGCCGCGGCGACATTGTCCGGATGTCCTTCGACCGAAGCGCACACCTCGAGCAACTGTGCCTCGGTGAGCGAGAACCCGCAGATACCCGTCGCCGCCACCGCGCCCGCCACCACCGCCGCCGCGGACGAGCCGAGCCCGCGCGCGACCGGGATGTTGGAGCTCACCCGGATGCGCAGCGCGCGGGGCGCGTCGCGTCCTGCCGCCCTGCACGCGGCCCGCAGCCCGACCACGATCCAATCCTCCTCCGGCGCCACGTCGAGACCCGCGAGCGCGCCGCCCCGCTGGATCTGCGTCGTCGCGTCTGCCTCGCGCTGCACCACGACCGACGCCGTCAGGCATCGGTCCACCGCTGCACCGACACAGTCGAAGCCGGCGCCGAGGTTCGCCGTCGACCCGGGCACGCGCACCACCGCGCGCCGTCTCACGCGCGCCACCCCCACTGGGAGGCGGCGCGCGAACGGCGCGCGGTGAAACACGTGCGAAGCGAGCGACGCGACGGCATCCCGGGCTCTACTTCTCGACCGGGAGACGGACCGAGTTGCCCCACTCCGTCCAGCTGCCGTCGTAGTTGCGCACCTTGTCGTAGCCGAGCAGGTAGGTCAACACGAACCAGGTGTGGCTCGAGCGCTCGCCGATTCGGCAGTACGCCACGATGTCGTCGCTCTTGTGCAGCCCCGCCTCACCTTCATAGATGGCGCGCAGCTCGTCCGCCGTCTTGAACGTACCGTCCGGATTCGCGGCACGCGCCCACGGAACGCTCTTCGCGCCCGGAATGTGTCCGCCGCGCAGCACGCCCTCCTGCGGATACTCGGGCATGTGCGTCTTCTTGCCGCTGAACTCGTCGGGCGAGCGCACGTCCACGAGCGGCTTCTTCGCCTTGCTGTGCGCGAGCGCCTCGTCCTTGAACGCGCGGATCCTGGAGTCGTCGCGTTCCTTGGCCACGTACTGTGTCGCGGGGTACTTCGGGACCTCGATTGAGAACGGCCGCCCTTCCTGCTCCCACTTTGCGCGGCCGCCGTCGACGATCTTCGCATTGGTGAAGCCGAACAGCTGGAACACCCAGAACGCGTACGTCGCCCACCAGTTGCTCTTGTCGCCGTAGAACACGACCGTCGTCGAGTCGTCGATGCCGAGGCGGCGCAGCAACGTCTGGAATTGCTCCTTCGATACGTAGTCGCGCACCACCGGATCGTTCAGGTCGGTGTGCCAGTCGACCTTCTGCGCGCCCGGGATGTGGCCGAGATCGTAGAGGAGCACATCCTCGTCGCTCTCGATGATGCGCACCTTCGGGTCGTTCAGGTGCTGCGCCACCCACTCGGTGGTGACCAGGACGTCGGGCTTTACGTAGCCTTTCTCGGCAGCGGTCAGGGAAACGGGCTCGGTTGTCGTGCTCATGGTGATGCCTCGGTGAAAGGTCGTCGAGCGATGATCGGTGCTCGTTGAGGCTGCTGTAAAAAACGGCCGCCTCGAACTGAGCGGCCGGGTAGTCCCGTTGGGGTGTCGGAGCGGTCTAGCCTTGCTCCTCGTCTCCCGGCCGCGTTGCCATTCCGGGGCGACAGCCCCGAATCCGGCACATGCGCATGGCGATCGGGATGCGCATGCATGCGGATCCCGTGGCACCCGCGCGCTTCTCGGCGCGCACGACGACGCGCGCGCGAGTGACGCGTGGTCGGAGCGTGGCGGAGATCGACGGACGGGTCATGGGAAGTGGACGCAGCGGAGAAAAGGACGATTCTGCATACAAAAAAAGCCGGGCGTGCAGCGCCGCCAGGCGAGTCGCTTTTTAGCTCATTGTTTAACGTGGCGGCAAGAGGCGGCAAATCACCACGAGTTTCGATTGTTCGATCAGTCTATGCCGGTTCCGGCGCGTCGTCAAGCCCCTGCGGCGGAGAGATTTGCGCGCACGCCCCGCAAACGTGCGTCGGTGTCCTGCCGCGCTGCGCGCTCCTCGCATCGCGTGACGATCGGATACGTTCGCGAGGTCCTTTCGAGTGTGCCGGAAGCCGTTCTTTTCCGTGCGCCAGTCCAACTCTTCGGTGGGTTACCCGCGCCTCGCGGCCGACCTCGGCGGGACGTACATTTCACCCATCGTCGTCGTCGAGCCCTCCCCCCAATCCGACGACCCATTCGCACCACCCGACCACGCGGTGACCTGACCGTTACGACACGGCCGGGCGTCGTTGCATTTCATCGATCACGTTTCGCTCGCCTTGCTTCGCCGTGCTCGGGTGGCGGAGCTCCGTTCGGCGCTGTGGATGGCGCCAACTTCAATCGGGAAGTACAGACATGAGGATTTCGCGTTTCATAGTGGGCGTGACAGCTGCCCTCCTCGCCACACTTCCGGGTCGCCTCGCGGCTCAGGGTGTCACCACGGGCGCCGTTGCCGGCCGCGTGACCTCCTCTTCGGGAGATCCACTCGCCGGCGCGCAGATCGTCATCATCAATCGGACCACTGGCTTCAAGGCCGGCGCGCAGACGCGTGAGGATGGCCGGTACCGCGTGCAGAACCTCGAGCCCGGCGGTCCGTACGCGGTCACTGCGCGTCGCATCGGCATGGAGCCGCAGACGCTCGACAACCTGCAGGTTCCGCTGTCGCAGACGCTCACCCTCGACTTCAAGCTCACCGCGCAGGCTGCGCGGCTGAGCGTCGTCGAAGTCGTTGGGACGACGAACTCCGGCGAGTTCAGCCCGACGAACACCGGCACGCGCACGGCGATCTCGGACACCGTGCTGCAGCGGCTCCCGACCACGACGCGCAATCTGACGGATTTCGTCAAGATCACGCCGCAGGTGTCGAGCACGGGACCGGGAAGTTCCGCCGGTGGTTTGTCGAACCGCATGAACAACGTGCAGATCGACGGAGCCACCGAGCGTGACGTCTTTGGCTTGGGCTCCACCGGCGCGCCCGGCGCCGAGGTCAATGCGAAGTCGCTTTCCATCGAGGCCGTGAAGGAGCTCCAGGTGCTGCTCGCACCCTTCGACGTGCGCCAGGGCAACTTCGGTGGCTTCCTGCTCAATGCCATCACCAAGAGCGGCACGAACGATCTGCACGGCTCCGTGTTCCACGCGTTCCGCAATCAGTCGTACGGCGCCGACACCGCTGCCGTCCGCGGTCAGCCGTTCAACCGCTCCCAGTCGGGCTTCTCGGTCGGTGGTCCGATCATCCGTGACAAGCTGCACTTCTTCACGGCGAACGAGTGGACCACCGAGAACACCCCCGTCACCGGTCCCTACGCCGATCAGCCGGCGAGCGCGGCGCAGAAGTTCGCCCTGCAGCCGGACACGCTCGCCCGCTTCCTCAATCTGATGAAGGCGCTCGGCTCGACGGACGTCGGCTCGGCGGGAAGCGTGAACATTCCCAATCCGCTCACCAACGTCTTCGCGCGCCTCGATTGGCAGATCAACCCCGTGCACCGCATGGTGCTCCGCTACAACTATGCGGATGGCGAACGGCTGCGGCAGCAGAATGCGCGCACGCCCACCGTCGCAGTGCTCTCCGACAACTTCCATAACTTCCGCAACGTCAAGAGCGCGCCCGTCCTGCAGCTCTTCTCCAACTTCGCCAGCGGCGCCTCGAACGAACTGTTCGTCGGTTACAACAAGTGGTTCAACCGTCGCGATCCGCTCAGCGCCTTCCCGCAGATCCGCGTCAACACGGTGGCGGGCATCAACGGCACGTCGGCCATCCTGGCCGGCGCCGACCAGTTCTCGCAGGGCAATCAGCTCGACACCCGCACCTACGAGCTCACCGAGAACTACACCTTCAAGCCGTTCGGCAACCACGTCGTCACCGTCGGTACGCGCAATGAGTACGTGTGGCTGCGGAATCAGTTCACCCAGAGCTCGCTCGGCGTCTGGTCGTTCCGCAACCTCGACAGCATGGCCGCCGGGAACGCCAGCTCGTTCCGCAAGGCGATCGTCCTGTCCGATGGCGGCAACGTCTACTACACCGGCCTGCAGAACGCCTTCTACGCGCAGGACCAGTGGGCCGTCACCAGCCGTCTCGCCGTCAACGTCGGCATGCGCTTCGACTTCAGCAGCTCGCTCGACGACATCACCTACAATGCGGCGATCGACTCGGCATATGGCCGGCGCACCGACGAGATCCCCAAGCACTCGCTGCAGTATTCGCCGCGCCTCGGTTTCAACTGGGACGTCACCGGCGATCGACGGAATCAGCTGCGTGGCGGCGTCGGTCTCTTCGTCGGCACCCCGCCGTACATCTGGCTCGAGAACGCGTACGTGAACTCGGGGAACATCATTACATTCCTGAACTGCAACACCAGCGGCAGCACCGCGCCGGCACCGGCGTTCCAGGTCGATCCGAACTCGATCAACACCTGCCGCAACGGGCAGGGCACGAAGCCCATCGGCGACGTGAACCTGCTCGCCAAGGACCTCAAGTTCCCACAGCCGCTTCGCATGTCGCTGGCCTACGATCGCCAGCTCCCGTGGAACCTCATCGGGACGCTCGAGGGACTCTACTCGAAGACGCTCAACCAGCTCTTCTTCGTCAATCTGAACGTCGGGGCGCCCACGGGCGTCAGCACCACGGGCCGCACCGTGTACGCGAACCGGGTCAACCCGGCGAACGGATCCGACACGCTGCTCGCGCCCCCGGGCGTCGTGGCGAACGGCGGCACCGCGCGCTTCTCCACGGCCGTCGATCTGCGCAATCAGAGCAAGGACTACGCGTACAACCTCACGGCGCAGCTCCGGAAGCGCTACGCGGACAACTGGGAGGCGCTCGTCGCTTACACCTTCTCGCGCGCGCGCGACGTGCAGAGCTTCACCTCGAGCACCGCCGTCTCGAACGCCCAGTTCGGCCGCACGCTCGTTGGGCCACAGGATGATCCGAACACGGGCATCAGTCTCTTCGACCAGCCGCACAAGATCAACGCGCTGCTCAGCCGTACCTTCGAGTGGTGGCATGGCCTCGGCACCGATGTCACGATGGTCTACACGGGCGTCTCCGGCGCGCCGCACGATTACGTGTACGCCAGCAGCGGCGGATCGTCGAGCGATTTGAACGCCGACGGCTATAACACGAACGATCTGTTCTACGTCCCGAACAACGCGCTCGATTCGAAGGAGATCCAGTTCCGCCAGCAGGGTACCCGCACGCCCCTCACCCAGGCGCAGGATCTCGAGAACTTCATCAACGGCTCCGAGTGCCTCCGCTCCCAGCGCGGCCGCATCATGACGCGCAACTCCTGCCGCAATCCATTCACGCACCTCGTGGATGTCTCGGTTCGCCAACGGCTGCCGGCGGCGCGCTTCGGCGACGTCTCCGTACAGTGGGACATCTTCAACTTCGGCAATCTGCTCAACAAGAACTGGGGCAAGGCGCCGTTCACTCCCGCGACGATCAACAGCAACGTGCCCCTCGTCACGCACGTCGGCTGGAGCAGCAACGACCTCAAGACCGCGGTGCCCATCGTGAACTTCACGCCACCCGCAGGCGGTGAGTACGCCGTGTCCAGCACCTCCGCCACGAACTTCTGGCGCTCGCAGCTCGGACTCCGCATCGACTTCTAGCACGCGAGTTCGTTCCTCGAACGAAGAGCGCCGCGGTCACAGCACGTGACCGCGGCGCTCTTCGTTTGTGACCGATCGACCTCGCGTCAGCGTGGCGTCCGCACGCCGACGCTCGCCGTGATCACGCTCTTGATCCCGCCCCGGATGTTGAAGTCGCCCACCACTTCCATCCACGCGGGCTTGGTCGCCTCGCTCAAGTCGTCGAGGATCCGGTTCACCGCTCGCTCGTAGAAGATGCCGTCGTTCCGAAAGCTCCAGAGATAGAGCTTCAGGCTCTTCAGCTCGACACAGACGTCGCCCGGGACGTACCTGATGTGCATGGTCGCGAAGTCGGGCGCTCCACCCTCCAGCTGCCTGAGCTCTGCGGCATCCGACTCGATCCCGCCAAGCGGGCAGAGCGATGTGAACTCGGGGCACTCCATCGCGATCTCGTACGCGCGTCCCGGGTACGGATTCGGGAACGTCTCCAGCAGCTCGGGTCTCGGCATGCGGGAGTATCGCACCGGTGACGCCGCTCGGGCAACGCGACAACGGCATGTCCGCGCGCGCGCCATGTGACTCTGGCGCGCCGGGGTGCGTCGACAATATGTTGCTAGAGTGCCGGTCCCCTCTGGGCCGGCCGTTGCCGCCGGGAGAACGGCCTGGCGGTACTGCCCCCCGGCAAGTCCGGGGGGCTCTTTCTTTATTGCGGCCCGTTGTCCCCGCGCAGCCGCTTGGCCATCTCGTCCAGCACGGCGTGCTCGGCCGGCGTGAGGCTCCCCAGCCCCTCGAGCGAGATCTTGTCGAGCACGCGGTCGAGCTCGGCCACCCGGTCCTCGCGCGGCGGGATCGGCGCGACGAGCGAGCGCGTCATCGGGCGCGGCTGCTGCGCGGCGACCGCCTTGCTCTTCGCCACGATCTCGTCCACGTCGTCGCGCTGTGCATTGCTCCGCGTGCGCGGGAGCGTGCGCGGGATGGCGCGTGGCGTCTCGTCCTGGGGATAGTCCGGCGCTGGCGAGATGCGCTGGCGGAACCGTTCGATGCTCGCCGCCGGCGGCGTGCGCATGTACAGCCAGGCGAATGCGATGCCGCCGACGTGCGCTACGTACGCGATGCGCTCGCCGCCGGCCACGGTCGCGCCGGCGCCGAACGCGCCCGACACGATGATCGCACTCCCCAGTAGCATCAGCACCGTCCACGGACGCATCGGGATGACGCCGAACAGCGAGATCTCTTCCTCCGGCCACTGCTGCCAGTACGCGAACAGCACGCCCAGCACCCCCGCCGACGCGCCGACGAGCAGCCCCGTACGCACGAACAGCATGTGCGCCACCGCGCCGCCGAGGCCACACCAGAGGTAGTAGAGCGTGAAGGCGCGCGTACCCATCGTCGCCTCGAGACGAGGTCCGAACGCGAGCAGCACGTACATGTTCAGCGCGAGATGCCAGACGCCGTAATGCACGAACATGTATGTCAGCGCGATCCACAGCGTGCGCTGCAGACTTCCCGCCTGGAACCCCAACACCGCGAACACGTCCGCATCGCTCACGACGGTCCATTGCAGGAAGAGCATCGCGACGTTGATCGCGAGCAGTGCCTGCACGGACCGCGTCAGGCGCAGCCGGTCGTGCGGTTCGAATGGGGTTGCACTCGCCATTAGGACGGACCTGCTCGAGGTATTGCGTGTCGGTGACGCGCGTCGCACCGGCGACGCTTTCCTATCAACGTATTAACCGGCAGCCGTGTTGCGGGTTCCGACCGGTTGGCACCGCTTCACGGCATGCCGGTCGGCGCGGGCAGTCTGGCCAGGAGCCGCACGTCACCATGGATGCCCGTCGCACGCTCGAGCCAGGCCAACCAGCTGCGATCGCTGCTCAGGCTCTCGGTGGTCGGGTGCACCACCACCGACGTTTCGACGCTCGCTGCCTTCGCTTGCTCGACGATCCTCAGAAGTCGGCCGTCACTCGGGTTCGCTTGGGGAACGAGAGCAAGTGCATGCGCCACATGTTTTTCCGCCGCATGACGCAGCGTCGCCATCGTGCGAGCCACGGCGTCGTCACCTTCGGCGCCCGTCATCGTCACCTGTACCAGCGCCAACGACCCGATGATGCGACTCAGTGCTTCGGTATGCTGACCGTCGTGGTCGAGCATCACGCCGAGCGGTGCACCACCTTCGAGGGCCAGCGCCAGGAAGTCCACCTCGCCAAGTGGATCGCCGCCGCAGATCGAGATCGAGTGATAGACCGATCGCCGCGTCAGCCGCGCCAGCTCGCTGCGCAGCGCGTCCGCCGTGAACATCGTCGCCGTCTCGGCGATCCCGGCGAACTTTACGAAGAGTTGGCGACGACCGGCCCACGGACCAGTTCCGCGAACCCCCGACGGAATTCCCGCCAGCGCGGCGCCGAGTGGGTGTGGCGTGTTGGCCGGCGTCATGACGCGGCGCCCGGCGTCACGGGCCTCCCGGTGGCCAGCAGCGCGATGCGCTCGCACAACTCGGGGAACTCGATCCCTGCCGCCGCCGCTCCCTGTGGAATCAGGCTCGTCGCCGTCATTCCCGGCAGCGTGTTCGCCTCGAGGCAGTAGAAGTCGCCCGCGCTCGACATCCGAAAATCGATGCGTGCACACCCCCCGAGCTTGAGCGCCACGAACGCTCGCCGGGCCTGTGCCTGCACCGTAGCCGTCTGCTCCGCGCTCATCGGTGCGGGAAAGATCTCTTCGGCCATCCCCGCGGTGTACTTGCACTCGTAGTCGTAGATCTCGTGCTTTGGAATGATCTCACCGACCGGCAGCGCTTCCCCGCCGAGGATGCCCACGGTGAGCTCCCGGCCGGCGATGAACTGCTCGATCATGACCTCGTCGTCGTGCTCGAACGCCTCACGGATCGCCGCGCCGAGCTCCGACGATTGCTTCACGATCGAGAGCCCGACCGTGGAGCCCTGCTTCGACGGCTTCACGATCACCGGCCATCCGAGCGCACGTTCGACGGTCGCCGCACTGGGTGGTGTCGAAGGATCCGTCGCCATCAACCAGTTCGCCGTGCCCACGTCGTGCGCCCGAAAGAGATGCTTCGACAGATCCTTGTCCATCGCGAGCGCGCTCGCCAGATGACCGCTTCCGGTATAGGGAACACCCGACAGGTCGAGCAGCGCCTGGATCGTCCCGTCCTCGCCGCGCCCGCCGTGCAGCGCGAGGAACGCCACGTCGCAGTCGCCACGCTTGGGGAGACGCGCCGCGGTGTCGGCCAGCGACTCGGCGTTCATGCGCGCCAGCTCGCTCGGACTTGGTGGCAACTCCTTCACGACGCGGTCCGAGAGCAGACGTTGCTCGTCGGCCACCGACAGCGCGCCCTTCGCGGTGTCGATCGCGTGGACGGTATGCCCGCGCGATCGCAGCGCTTCGGCGATCCGGAGCCCCGATGCGAGCGAGACGTCGCGCTCCGACGAGGTGCCACCCATCAGTACCGTGATTCGCACTGGTCGACCAATTGAGAGGTTCGCTGCACGGAGCGCGTGTTCGCGCTCATCTCGACATCAGATACGCGAGCATGTCGCTCCGCGTCACGATCCCTTCGATCGTCCCGGCCCGGCGCACCAGTACGGCGGGAGTCGCCTTCGAAAGCAGCTTTTGGACTGACTCCACGTGCTGCGTGGCGTCCACCACCGGGAACGCTTCGTCCATCACCTCGCCGACCACCGCGTCCAGGAACCGTGAGCTCTCGAGCCCCCGCTGCGTCAGTGCATACTCCGTCACGCTGCCGACGCACTCTCCGTTCTCCAGCACCGGCAGCTGCGAGACGTCGTGCAGTCGCATCAGGCCGAGCGCCTGCCGCACCAGTTGACCCGGCGCGGCGCTCACGAGTGACGATGGCGCTGCATCGCCCTTGTGCTGCAGCAGATCGCCCAGCGTGACGCGATCCGGCTCGAGCAGCTGGTTCTCTCGCATCCACTCGTCGTTGAACACCTTCGACAGGTAGCGCTCCCCCGTGTCGCACAGGAACGTCACGATGAACGCCTCCGCATCGTCGACCTCGCGTGCCACCTGCAGCGCCACGTGCGTGATCAGTCCGGCCGAGCCGCCGACGAACAGTCCCTCCTCGCGCGTCAGCCGCCGCGCCATCGCGAACGCGTCGCGATCGCTCACGGTGCGGTAGTCGTCGACGACGGAGAGATCGAGCGTGCCGGGCAGCTTGTCCTGACCGATCCCCTCGACCTTGTACGGCGCGCCGTCCGGGCGGCGCGCGCCCTTGCTGCGCCACAGTTCGGCCAGGATCGAGCCCTGCGGATCGCCGGCGATGATCGTGATTTTGGGATTGCGCTCCTTCAGGTAGCGCCCGACGCCGGTGATTGTCCCGCCCGTCCCCGCCGCGGCGACGAAGTGCGTGATGCGCCCCTCCGTCTGCTCCCAGAGCTCGGGACCCGTCGTCGCGTAGTGCGCGTCGGGATTCGTCTGGTTGTAGAACTGGTCCGCCAGGATCGCGTTGGGCGTCTCGGCGGCGATGCGCTTCGCCATCATCACGTAGTTGTCGGGATGATCCGCCGCCACGGCCGTCGGCGTGATGATCACCTCAGCGCCGAACGCCTTCAGCAAGCGCACCTTCTCCTGCGACATCTTGTCGGGCATCGTGAAGATGCACTTGTAGCCCTTGAGCGCCGCAGCGATCGCGAGCCCGACGCCGGTGTTTCCGCTTGTCCCTTCGACGATCGTGCCCCCCGGCCGGAGCCGACCCTCTCGCTCCGCCTGCTCGATGATCGGCAGGCCGATGCGATCCTTCACCGAGCCGCCGGGGTTGAAGAAATCCGCCTTGCCGTAGATCGGGGTGCGAAGCCCGCGCGTGATGCGCGTCAGGCGGATCAGTGGCGTCCACCCGATCGTCTCCAACACGCTTTCGTACGGTCTCAGATTGCGCGCGGACGCGCGCGCCGCGGGCTGGGCCGCCGACGTCGTGGACGGGCTCATCGTGGTTCCCGTGTAGCAGCGGGTGTGGCAGCAGGCATCATCCGCCGCAGGATGGTGTCGCCGGGCAATGCGCGTGCTTCAGGATGGCGGAAATACACCGGAAAGAGAATGGCGACACCGAGCGGTTCACCACGCAGGGTCGCGGGCGCGAAGCGAAGATCCTGCGATCCCTTCACGGCCGCTGAGTCGAGCCCGGCGTACCCGCTCGACTCTTCGATTCGCGTCGAGTCCGGCGTCACCTGGCCCGCTCGATCCACGTACAGCCGCAGCGTGACGTTGCCCTGCACCTTCCGCGCGTAGAGCGCTGGTGGATAGTGGAAGGGGAGATCCTCGTTCAACATCCTCGGCTTCTCGTCCGGGGTGTCGTGCCTCGCCTGGAATACCTGCGCCACCTTCTTCGGCGTGACCTGGTCCGCGCAGCCCAGGAGCGCCACCGACGTGAGCAGTCCAAGCGAGCCACCGCAGCGCACGAAGTTCGCCATGATCGCAATGTAGCGCTCGGCGTCACGCCGTTCGCCGCTACCCGAACGCTCAGACACCACGAGCGCGTTCGGCGAGCTCGGCCAACAGCTGCAGGGCGGCGAGCGGTGTGAGCGTGTTCACATCCGTCTCGCGCAGTCGCTCGACCACGGGATGTGGCACCGCCGCCGCGAACAGCCCGAGCTGGTCCGTCGGTGCTGCACTCCCTGGGCGGCGTCCGACCCTGGGCCCGGTCGCCGCACCCGATGCGAGCGTCGGCACCATCCGCTCCGCTTCGCCCTCGAGCAGACGGAGGACGTCTCGCGCTCGGGCGATCACCGGCTCGGGGAGTCCGGCCAGCTTCCCGACCTCGATCCCGTACGACCGGTCTGCCCCGCCGGGCTGCAGCCGGTGCAGGAAGAGCACGTGGTCCCCGACCTCGCGTACGCCGACGTTATAGTTTCGTACTGCTACCAATTCGTCCGCGAGCTGCACGAGCTCGTGGTAGTGCGTGGCGAAGATCGTCTTGCATCCGAGCGCGTTGTGCAGGTGCTCGCTCACGGCCCACGCGATCGACACGCCGTCGTACGTGCTCGTGCCGCGGCCGATCTCGTCCAGCAGCACGAGGCTCCGCCGTGTGGCACTGTGGAGGATCGCGCTCGTTTCCGCCATCTCCACCATGAACGTCGACTGCCCGCGGACGAGATTGTCGCTCGCGCCGACGCGCGTGAATACGCGGTCGCACACGCCGATCGTCGCGGCCGTTGCCGGGACGAAGCTGCCCACCTGAGCGAGCACCACGATCAGCCCCACCTGTCGGAGGAGCGTGCTCTTCCCGGCCATGTTGGGCCCCGTGAGGATCACGACGCGTGCGTCGTCGATGAGCCGGACGTCGTTCGGAATGAACTTGTCGCGCGGCATCATCCGCTCGACCACGGGATGCCGGCCGGCGACGATCTCCAGGTCGAAGCCGTCGGTGATCGTCGGACGCGCATAGCCCTCACGCGCCGCGACGTCGGCCAGCGTGGCGAGCACGTCGAGCTCTGCAAGGATTCGCGCGGTGCACTGGATGCGCCCGATGTCGTGACCGATCGCTTCGCGCAGCGCCTCGAACAGCTCCCGTTCGCGCGCCTCGATGCGCTCGGCCGCCGTGAGGATCTTCTCCTCGTACTCCTTGAGCGCGGGCGTCACGAACCGCTCGCCGCCCGTGAGTGTCTGACGCCGCTGGTAGTCCGACGGCACGAGATGGCGGTTCGCGTTGCTGATCTCGATGAAATACCCGAAGACCTTGTTGTAGCCGACCTTGAGCGACGTGATTCCCGTGCGGGCGCGCTCCTCGGCCTGGATCCGTGCGATCGCGTCCTTGCCACCCTCGCGGAGCGCGCGGAGCTCGTCGAGCTCCGGATCGACGCCAGGCGCGATCGTCGATTCATCGCCGAGCTGCAGCGGGGGCCGCTCGACGAGCGTCTCGCGAAGTCGCGTGGCCATCTCGGCGCACGCGTCCCACTGGCGCATGAGCGATCCGATCGCGCCCGCGGTGGCCAACGGACGCGTCGCGTGCTCCACATCGGGGAGCCTGCCGAGCGAGCTGCCGAGCGCCGCGAGCTCCCGCGGGGTCGCCCGCCCTGCTGCGGCCTTCCCGCCGAGACGTTCGATGTCGCGCACGCCGTCGAGTGCGCGGCGCAGCGCGTCACGCGCGCTCGCCTCGCGCACGAGCGACTCCACGGCATCGAGCCGCGCCTCGATCGCCGCTCGCTCGACGAGTGGGGCGAGCAGCCATTGGCGCAGCAGCCGCGCACCCATCGGGGTCATCGTCCGGTCGAGTACCGCGAGCAGTGTTCCCTCGCTGGTGCCGCCGCGGAGCGACTCCACGAGCTCGAGATTCCGCCGCGTCATCTCGTCGAGCGGCATCGAACCGCCCGCGCGCTCGATGTGCGGGCGTGCGAGGTGAGGAACGCCGCCGGGCTGCAGCTCCTTCAGGTAGCGAAGCAGCGCGCCGGCTGCACCGATCGCTGGGGTGTCGCGCGCCTCGAGTCCGAGCCCGTCCAGTCCGCGCACGCCGAACTGGCGCGCCAGCTCGTCACGCGCCACCGCGTCGTCGAACTCCCAGGCATCCCGTTCCGTTATGAGCGCGCCATCGAGCGCCGCCGTGCGCGGCAACTTGTCGCCGCCGTGCGGTACGAGCAACTCGCGCGGGGCGATCCGCGCCAGCATCGCGTCGAGTTCCTCGGTCGGGACGATCGCCAGCCGCAGCTCGCCCGTGGAGATGTCGGCCGCGGCGACACCCACGCGGCGCCGACCGTGTTCCTCCGGACCGATCGCCGCAATGAAGTTGTTCCGCGCACCATCGAGGAGCTCGTCGGCGAACGCCGCCCCTGGTGAGACCGTCTCCACGACTTCACGGCGCACGATCCCCTTGGCGACCTTGGGATCTTCCACCTGCTCGCAGATGGCGACGCGATAGCCCTGCTGGACGAGGCGGCGGAGATACTCCTGTCCCGCCCGCACCGGGACCCCAGCGAGCGGTACCTCGGCCGCACCGCCATTGTTGCGCGACGTGAGCGTCAGCCCGAGCACCCGCGCCGCTG
>QHVE01000085.1 GCA_003223455.1 Gemmatimonadota bacterium
CGACGATCGACTGCACAACTCCGGATATGGCGCGCCACCAGTGCGATACAGCACGCCCCGGATCGGATCGTACTTCACGCTCGACTACATGGCACTGCTCTGCAGGTGGCCGGGCGCCGAGCAGGCCGACGCCCTTGCGCTTCGCGCCGTGAAGCCGCACAACGCGCGCATCCACGCCGCGCTGATCGCTCGCTACGCGTACGCCCTCGTGCTCGCGATCGGTGGCACGGTACGCCGCACCGCACAACGCGATGCCGAGGTGGCTCTCGTCGCGCTCGGAGATGCGGTGCGGGAGCGTGGGCTCGTGGAGGGCGTCGTGCTCACCGCGCGGCCGCACGATCTGTACAACGAGACGAACTACGCGAAATGGTCGAAAGATCGGTACAGTCGTTCCGGCGCTCTGCCGTCGGACGAGCAGGCGGCCGTCGCGCTGGTCACGCTGGTGAGCTGCTCTCCGCCACTCGTGCTGTGGGGGCGCGAGCCGTCGCTCTCGATGCTCCGCGCCGACAAGGCGCTGCGCGTCGCACGGCTTCGCTCCTCCGGCGCATCCCCTGACGCCGAACGCGTCTGGACGGAGCTCAAGGCCTGTGCGCCGAGGTGTACCCCGTGAGCGCTCCCTTCTCGACGCACGACGCTCTCAGCGCCGACGAGCTGGTCGCGCGACTGATCGACCTGCCCGAAGCGAGCGGGCTCGCGCTCGACGCCCTCACACGCCTGGCGTCCATCGAATGGGATGACGGCATCGCGACGGCGTGCGTGGAATGCTCGGCGGCGCCGAGGCTGCTGCTCAATCCGCAATTCGTGGCGACGCACTGCGTCTCGACGCGACGGCTCGCCTTCCTGATCCTCCACGAGCTCGCGCATGTGAGCCTCGGGCACACGGGACTCCATCCGCGGATCACCGCGGTGCAGAACGTCGCCTTCGACGCGATCATCAACGCCTCGCTGCTGCAGGGGCTCGCGCATTCCGGCCTGACAGAGGGGTGGGACGCGCTCGTGAACGAGTACTACGCGCCGGACGAGTCTCCGTTCTTTCTCCTCCGTCCGCCGCCCGGCTGGCCCGATCGATCCTATTGGCGAGCGAGCGCGGGTGCGCCCGACGCGCTGCGGACGATCCATCGCCGGCTCTACGGCCGCCGCGCTCGGTCGGGCGCTGCGAAGGACCCGCGCTGGCAGGGCGTGACCTACGGCGAGATCGTCGCCGCGCTCGAGGACGCGGGTGCGGCGGGGATGCCGCCGTCGGACGGCGACGACGACACGGGCGACGCGATGGAGAGCATCATCGGGCGTCTGCTCGGTGGGCACGCGGCGACGGAACGCGAGCGCGCGGCGGAGTCTGGCGGACGCGACGAGCGGATCGTCGATATCATGTCGGCGGTGCTCGGGCGTCTTCCGCGTGATCCCGTTGCCGGGCAAGACGGCGGAGACCCTTTCACGCTGCGCATCGCGCGAGGGCAACCCGTCGAGCGGCTCGTCGCTGCGCTGCGCCGCCTCTTCGTCGCGACGCTCGTCGAAAGGACCGAGCGCGGGAAGCGGCGCACGGACGTCGTGCCCACATGGAGCGCCGATCCCTCGCGCGACCGGCGCGCCGCGATCCGGCGGTTCGTCGCGAGATCGTTCGGCGCGTCCGAGCCGCTGCTGTACAAGGGCGAGTCGACGCGTCTACGGCCGACACCCGATGGCCACACCGCGATCTACCTGGACGTCAGCGGTTCGATGTCTGGCGTCCTCGAGCCGCTGCACGCATCGCTCGTCCCGCTGCGCCGCCTGCTCGCGCCGAAAGTCTTCGTCTTCTCGACGATCGTCGAGGAGCTGCAGCGCGAGAAGTTCGTGCGCGGTCAGGTACGCACGACGGGCGGAACCTCGATCGATCCCGTACTCGAGCACCTCACGGCCGAGGCCCGCGCAGGCCGAGTGCGCCGAGCGGTGCTGCTCACCGACGGATGCTTCTCACCTCCGCGAGCTGGCGTGCTTCGCGACTATCTCGCCTCGGGCGCCCATCTGCATCTCGGCATCGTCGGTAGCACCACGCATGCGAGCCAGCCCTGGGTCGCGAGCGAGACCCGGCTTCCCGACGTCTCATCCCCAACATCCTACTGAGCGGATATCACATGACCACGCAGACTCCGATCGCGCCCTTTGCTTCCGCGCGATCGATCCAGCATACGAAGCCGTCGGTCCGGCCGCTCACTCCGTCGCTACCGGGCGGCGATGCGCGGACGCTGGTCGCCGAGGCCGTGCTGCCCGGCCATCCCGACAAGCTCGCCGACCAGATCGCCGACGGGATCCTCGACATCGCGCTGTTCGCGGACCCGCACGCCATCGTGCAAGTCGAGGTGGCGGTCCACGAAGGCGACTGTTTCGTGAACGGCCGATGCTCCACGCTCGGTGCACCGCTGCCGCGTGAGGACGTCGAGCGCACCGTGCGTGCGATCTACGAACGGGCCGGCTTCGGCGTCGGGTTCCCGAACGTCGGTGACGGCGACGACTTCCAGTGCCCGCGCGGCGACGACGTGAACCTCCTCCTGTCGCTGCAGCTGGACGAGGCCCATCCGCGCGAGAGCGCCGAGCGGGAGTACGCCGACGATCAGGCCATCCACGTCGGCTACGCCACGGCGAGCGCCGAGACACGGTTCCTTCCCCTCGAGCAGCATCTGTCGCTGGTGCTCCGTCAGCGGCTGCTCGAGCTGTGCGTCCTTCGTCGCGAGCTGGGTGCTGGACCGGATGGAAAGCTCGTCGTCGTCCTCGCTCCGACGGGCGCGACGTCGCCGCGCTACGCGGTGCAGGAGGTGATCGTGAGCCTGCAGCATCTCAACCGCGCGCCGCTCGTGGCGCTCGAGCGATCGGTGCGCGAGACGGTGCTGCGCGAGCTCGAGGCACAGCACGCTGCGATGCCGGGGCTGCTCGCCGCGCCGGAGACGGCGCTGCGAATCCGCTTCAACGAGTCCGTGTTCTTCGTCCGCGGCGGTCCGATGAACGACAACGGGCAGACCGGGCGGAAGCTCGTCTGCGATTTCTACGGCCCGCGCGTGCCGCTCGGTGGGGGCGCGCTGTCGGGGAAGGATCCGTGGCGGCTCGATCGAGCCGGAGCGTTCCGCGCGCGGCAGATCGCGCTGGCGATCGTCGAGACGGGGTTCGTGAGTGATGCGTTGGTCACGCTGTCGTGGGGGCCACGCGACCAGCGGCCGTCGCACGTCGAGATCCTGGTGGACGGGCGGGTGCTCTCGGGCGCGGACGTCGCCCGATGGACGCGGAGGTACGATCCGTCGCTGAAGGCGACGTGGGAGGAGCTCGAGCTGTCGAAGGTCAACTACGAGAACTGTGCGCGGGCGGGGCACTTCGGAGGCTCCGCTCCGTGGGAACTGCCGTGAGCGGACGGCACGAGACTGGCCGATGGCCCATGCCCGCGCCAATTGGACGGTATCGCCGTTCTCCTCATTGCTTCGAGGAAGTGATGGCTGCCGAGTTCGATGGCATCACTCCCATCAAACCAATCGCGTCGCATCGCTGTCGCACCTCGAGCAGTCGATCACTCACTCATAGAGCAGTGCGATGCGACTTCCGATCCCGACCCTGACGCTCGCGCTCCTCGCGACGTTTGAACGTCCTTGCTCAAGCGAAGCGCAGCTCGTGCCAAAGCGCTTCGCCACCGTCGCCGACAGCCTCCGCCGCCTCGTCGACTCGGCGCGCGTCGCGCCGAGCATCACGGTGGCGGTCGTCGGTCGCGACGGCATCGTGTGGGAGCAGGGGTTCGGCTACGCCGACGTCGGGCGTGGCGTGCGTGCCGAGCCCACCACCGCCTATCCGGCGGCGTCGGTCGCGAAGTCGCTCACGGCCGTCGGCGCGCTGCGTGCGGTCGAGCGGTACGAGCTCGATCTCGACCGCCCGATCGCCGCCTACCTCGGTGCGAACGCAGTCGCGGTCCGCATCGGTGACGCCGACAAGCTGACGACGCGCCGGCTCCTCCAGATGACGGCGGGGATCCCGCATCTGGTGCGCTTCCGGTGGCCCGACGCGCCGGAGGACACGATGGTCGGCGGCACGCTGGCGCACTTCGCCGCCTTTCCGCCCGGCGCGGGGTTCCACTACTCGAACGCCTCGCTCGGCATCGTCGGCGAGGTCGTCGCTCGCGTGTCGTCGCTTCCGTTCGACCAGTACATGACGCGCGAGGTGACCGCGGTGCGCGGCGACGCGCTGCCACCGGCGCGCGTCGCGCAGACGTACTCGCGCGCGCCCTTCCGTCGGCTGGGCTTCGTGCGGCTCGACCCGGAGCCTGGCGCCGGCGTGTTCACGAGCGCGCACGATCTCGCCCTCCTCGCGCGCGCGCTCGTCCTCCGTCCCGATCGCACATTCCTCGGCGATTCGTCGCGTGCCTCGCTGCTCCGCTTCGACGGCTCGCCCCTCTACTCGCTCGGCTGGTGGCGCGACCCGTTTCGTCCCGACCAGATGATGCTCGTCGCCGATGGCGCCGCCTACGGACATCAGGCGACGCTCAAGATCTATCCCGATCACGGCCTCGCCGTCGCCGTGCTCACCAACGGCAGCGTGCGCGAGGGGTTCACGCTCGAGCTCTGCGATCTCCTCCTCGCGGCGGCCGATTCGGCGCTGCCTCCGGCGAAGGGAATTCCCGCCGAGTTCATCCCGAAGCCGCTCGCCGGCGATTCGTCGTTCGTCGGCGAATGGACGGGACGCGTGACGCTCGCGCGCGGCTCGGTGCCGGTGCGCTGGATCGTCGCAGCCGATGGAAAAGCAAAAGGTGTCGTCGACGGCGACACGCTTGCGCCCGCACGAAACGCCGAGGTCGGCGGCGGTCTGCTGGAAGCGGGCATCGCGGGTGCGCTTCCGGTCGCCGAGACGGCGGGTCAGCCGCAGACGCTCGGTCTCAAGCTGCGCCGGGTCGGGGCGGTGCTCGTCGGCTACGTGAGCGCGCAGGTCAAGCTCGGCGATCGGCCGTTCCTGATGCTGCCGTTCCCGATCTGTCTGTGGAAGACGAACGGTGGCGCGCCGGCGGCGTGCAGGGTGTCGGAGTAGCGGGGCACTGCATCGATCGTGGGATCTGCACTCCGCGCCGCGGAGTTGCGCGCGCCGGCCCGCCCCTGCCTATTGGATTCGAGTGCAGCCTGGCTTCTGCGTTCGACCGCCAGCTGCGTCCGGACCCAACTCGCGGGGTGAGGCCCAGTGTCGCGACGAATCGCCTTGATGTGTGCTCTCGTCCTGTCGTCGTTCACCGTGTCGACCACCCGGGAAGCGCGAGCGCAGGGGAACAAGATCACCGTCTCGATCCTGCGCCGGACGGCCGTGCACACGAATCCGTCGTACGCCGCGCCGACGATCGCCTTCCTCAACCCGTCGACGTTCGCGGTGACGCAGGTCAAGGTGGAGGACGGTTTTCTGCGACTGCTGCTCAGGCAGATCGATCGGAGAAGTACCGCCAGCGGATACGGCTACATCGCCGCCGAGGACGCCGCGGTCGACAGTGGAACGACGGTCGCGGCCCATGCTCGGCCGGACACCATGGCCCGTGCCGGGACAGCAACGGTGGCCCCCGGCCGTCCGGATCCAGTGGTCTCGACGCGT
>QHVE01000105.1:0-23918 GCA_003223455.1 Gemmatimonadota bacterium
TCTTGTCCGTCGATCCCGCCTTGTCGTAGAAGACCTGGCTGCCGCTCGGCTTCGTGGCCTTGTCGGCCGTGCCGTGCAGGATGAGGATGGGCAGCGTGATGCGCGGGCACTCGCGGCGTAGCCGCTCGTCGGCCCGCGCCAGCTCGGCGACGGTGCGCGTCGGCTGGGTCTCGTGGGCGATGAGCGGGTCGGCGTTCATTGCTTCGACGACCGCGGGGTCGCGCGAGAAGTCCTCGTTCTTGAGTCGGAGGACGTGCGCATGCGGCGCGAGATGGCTCAGTCCCTTGAGCGCCGCGATCGCGAAGTCGGGCGCGGGCACCTGAAAGGCGAAGCTCTCGCACACGAGTCCCGCCAGCTCCTGCTGATGCTCGAGCGCGTACACGCACGACACGACGCCACCGGCGCTGTGGCCGAGCAGGAAGATCGGCAGGCCGGCATGACGCGACTTGGCGAGTGCCACCACTGTCGCCACGTCCTGCACGTAGTCCGACATCGACTCGAGGTAGAACCGCTCGCCGTCCGAGCGGCCACGCCCGCGCAGATCGAGAGCGTATGCCGCGATGCCGCGCGCGGCGAGCTGCTCTCCGGCGCGGACGTAGTACGCGCTGTGCGAGTTGAAGCCGTGACAGAGCACGACGACCGCACGCGTCGTACCGACTGGTTGCCACGATCGGACGAAGATGCCGAGTCCTTCGGCGCTGTCGACGGTCTCCTCACGTGCTGCGGCTACGCTCTGCGGTGCCATGGCCGGCTCTCCGGTCGTCGGACGAATGGTCTTCTACTCATGCTTCGCTGGGGCTGCCGAGGGTCGGCAGGAGTATGAGCTGACTCTGCGCCGACGGGTAGGTGGACATCGTAACGGCTGAGCATCATGGAGGTGACCCGCGTGCCCCATCCCGATCGTCGTCGCTTTCTCGCTGCTGCCACCGTCACCATGGCCCCGAGCACGCTGGAGCTCCACCAACATGGACGCCACGGTGCCGGCCGAGATCTCCAAGGCGATGGCGGCGGGCAGCGCAACGCCGCCGACGCTGTCGCCCGACGAGCTCAACGCGTGGAAGCAGCTCGACCTCTTCTATAAGAAGGGCTGGGCTACGCGAACGAGATGTCGCTCCGGCCGCAGTCGCGGCGCCGAAGAGCTGGGCCGAGCGCGCGTACCCGAAGCTGCTCTACTACAACAAGGTGGAGAAGGGCGGCCACTTCGCGGCGTGGGAGCAGCCGGAGCTGTTCGTGCGGGAGCAGAGGGCGGCGGTGAAGCAGTGACTCAGTGAGCTAGTGACTCAGTGACTGAGAAACGGCCTCGGGAAGCAATCGCCTCCCGAGGCCGCTCCACTGAGTCACTGAGTCACTGACTCACTGACTCACTGAATCTTGATTCCCCGCCCTACAATATGACGATCGGACCACGGCGCGCCGACATGCGGTTGGCGATGCTGTCGGGACCGTTGACGAGCAAAGGAGCGAGCCATGTCCGAGACGAAGCAGATTTCCTCCGATCGCCTGCAACAGTACTTCGACGGGTTCAGCAGGCGGTTTCTCCGCAACGATTCCAAGGCCGTCGCCGATGTGGAAGTGCTCGGCATGGAGATCGGCGATCAGTTCGAGGGCGAGGGTGTGCGGCTGCTCGGGATCTCGTACGAGCCTCGCACGCGAGCGCTCGAGGTCGAGCTCGAGTCGGGCGCCGTGCGCGCCTATCGGCCGAAGGAAGTGTGGGCGGTCGAGGAGGACGACGGCTTCATCCAGGCCCTCGAGATCGTCCGCGACGACGACACGAAGGAGATCGTGCGCGTCCGGCGTCAGACCATTCGACGCGCCGACTGATCACCGGCAGTCCCTAGACGACAGGAGCGAACCATGACGATGACGATGCCACGGCTCGCCGAGGTCGCCAGCAACTGGTGGGCGCTCGCGCTGCGCGGGAGCCTGGCGATCCTCGTTGCCCTGCTCGCGTTCGCCATGCCGGGCATCACACTGGGCGCACTCGTCATGCTGTTCGGCTTCTATGCGTTCGTCGACGGTGTGCTGGCGATCGCGGCGGCGCTGCGTGGCGTGCGGGAGCACGAGCGCTGGGGGTGGATGCTCATCGAAGGGATCGCCGGCGTGTTCGCCGGATTCATCGCCTTCTTCGTCCCGGCGGTCGCCACGCTCGCCATCGTCTGGCTCGTCGCGACGTGGGCGGTCGTGACGGGAGTGCTCGAGATCGGCGCGGCCGTCCGGCTACGCAAGCTCATCCAGGGGGAGTGGCTGCTGCTGCTCGCCGGCCTCCTCTCGGTCGTCCTCGGCGTCGCCATCGCGCTGCAGCCGTCCGTCGGCGCGGCACTGATCGTGACGTGGATCGGGGTGTACGCATTGATCTCGGGCATCGTCACGCTCGTGCTCGCGTTCCGCATCCGGAAGTGGGCGCGCTCGCAGGGCTGACGATATCCGAGGCAGTACCGTCCGATCGTCTCAGGGTGATCCCATGACGACCCGCCGTCCAACGGAACATCACGTTCCACTCATCGCCAGATCGCCGCAGCCGGCCAGCGCCCCGACGCGCACCGACCAGCCGCAAACCGCGGACGCGCGCGGCGAGCGCAAGCGCGAGGCCGCCGAAGCGCTCCGCACGTCGGCCGAGGAAGAGCGCCGCGTGGGTGCGCGCGAAGACGCGGCAGCCGAAGACGAGCGAGCCCTGGCCGAGGAGGGACGCGCATCGACGGAATCGTCGCGCGAGGTCATGGAGACCGAGCGCGCCGTCGCCGAGGAGGAGCGTCAGACGGCGGACGAGACGCGCAAGTTCGTCGAAGGCGCGCGCGCCGACGCCGAGCGCGCGCGTCAGGAAGCGGAGCTGGCGCGGAAGGAAGTGGAGGCCACGCGCGTGAAGGCGGAGCATGCACGCGAGGTGGCGGAGCATGCGCGGGAGCAGGCCGAACACGCGCGCGAGGAAGCCGCGCAGACGCGCCGCGAGCTCGAGGCGCAGTCGCAGGTCATCCGCGAGATGCGCGAGACGTTGAGTGCGTTGCGGCCGGACTGGAAGCAGTGACTACCCCGAGCCCCTCCATCACCCGCTCGAACGTCTGCGTCGCGAAGCGCTCCGTCGCCGGCTCGTGGCCGACGAGCATGCGGTAGAAGATCGGACCGTAGAGCAGATCGACGGCGACGTACGGGTTGACGTCGTCGCGAATGAGGCCGCGCGCCTGGGCGTCGCGCACCGCGCGCGCCGAGGCTTCGCGTCGCGGACGGATGACGCGCTCGAGCAGCGCGGTGCGGACGGCCGGGTCGTGCTGGGCGGCGCCGAGGAGCGCGAGCAGGACACGGCCGACGAGCGCGTTCGAGACGACCGCGATGCGGCGCAGCTCGAGGCGGATCGCGCGGAGAGGGTCGGGGCCGGTCGGTGAGGGGGCCTCGACGGCGGCGAGCTCGAGGAATACGTCGATGAGCAGCATCGCGCAGCTCGGCCACCAGCGATAGATGGTCGTGCGGGCCACCCCCGAGCGCTTGGCGACGGCGTCGATCGTCATCGCCTGATAGCCCTCGTCGCGCACGATCTCCAGCCCCGCGCTGATGATCGCGCGGCGCGCCTGCTCGCTGCGGGGGCGGCCACGCGGCGCGCGGGCGGGGCGGTCGACCGGTGACGGGGCCTTCGTCGGCATACGGGCAATTTACGCGACACGGTGTTTCGTAACAAGTCACAGCTTTCCGGGAACTGACTCGCCCGCTCCTGGCTTTACGCTGCGCTGTGTGTCGTATTGACGTTGTTGTGTTCTCTCCTTTCCCTCACCGCACGGTTCTCATGCACCACAGACCTTCTCCGCTGCTTCGCGCGGCGGTCGCCGTCACCGGCCTCACCTTCGCCGTTGGCCTCTACCCACTCACGCAGCTCTGGTCCTCCGGCTGGAGCTGGGGCGACGCGAGCCATTCGCACTATCCGCTGATGGTCGACGCCGTCTACTTCGTGCTCGGCGTGTTCCTCGTCGTCGCGAGTCGCGATCCACTCCGTCATCGAAGCCTGCTCTGGTTCGCCGTCTGGTCGAGCGCCGCGCACGCCGCGATGATGGCGCTCCAGGCCGCGACCGACTCGGCCGAGCACTCCCACTGGGTCGGCGACATCCCGGCGCTCCTGATCGTATCGGTGCTCCTCGCCGTGCTGCTCCGGCGGGAGGAGCAGGCCGTTCGCGAAGCAGCCGCGTAGCGACCGCGTGGAGAGTACCGCTCCTGGCAGTGGTTCACGCGGAGCCGCAGAGGCACGGAGCAGCAAGCAGTGCTCCGTGCCTCTGCGTGAACCACTGCCGAGTCGACGCTACGGGACGGGCGCGAGCGAGCGAGCCCCGTACAGCGCTTCCGCGAACGTCACGCGACCCTCGGCGTCGAGCTTCATGCGCTCGCAGGCCCGCATGCGTCGGTCGTCGAGCTCGGCGAGGTAGAGCACGACGAGCTCCTGCGCCTCGGGGTCCCAGAGCGCGCGCTCGACGGTGAAGTGGAGTCGCTGGATGCCACTCAGCGCACGCTCCCAGTACGCGCGCAGCGCCGCCTTGCCGCGGAGCTCGGGGGTACCGACGACGTCGGCCGCGACGGGGCTGAGGAAGGTGACGTCGTCGACGAAATGTGCGAGCACCGCTTCGATGTCGCGTGCGTTCCAGGCGCGCGCCCACTCCGCGCCGCGCGCCCGCGCCTCGTCATGTGTCATTCGTGTCATCCGAACAGCTCCCGATCCATGCTGTGCAGGTCCTTGGGATCGAAGTAGGGGAGCGTCCACCGGTCGCCCGTGGAGAGATACCATCCCGCCTCGGCGGCGGCGTCCTGCTTCTTCGGCGGCGCCGTCTTCTTCCCCTTCGGCGCGCGCTGATAGTTGTCGAGGAACTGAAAGTGATCGACCAGCGCGACCGCTTCGATCGCGAACGCCGTGACGACGTCGGGGTCGCGAATCGCCAGCAGGTTGTCGCCGTTCTTCGCCTCGCCACCCGCCGCCAAGTTCGACGATCCGCAGTACACCACGGGGTCGGCCGTGTTGAACCCGCAGACGACGAACTTGTGGTGCACCTGATGGCCGCGCACCCTCGCGACCTGATCGAACGGCGGCGGCAGGATGGTGTTGGCCGGTTTGCCCGTCACGAGCACGCCCGTGCGCCTTCCCGGCTTGTAGAGCTTGATGCCACTTACCGTGTCCGAGATACCGAGGCTGAACGCCGATTCCTGCGCGTGCAGCGCGATGAGCGCCGGACGCACGGGGCCGTCACCGCGGCCGATGTCCATGATCGCGAACAGGACGTTCGCCTTCTTCCCCGCCTTGGTCTCGCTGGTGATCCGCTTCGCGATCCCGTCGAGGATCTCGCCGGCCACCTCCTCGGTATGGGGCGCAAAGCTGATCTCCATCTTCGGCAGCTTCGTGCTTCCGAATGGGAACCAGCCCCCGGACAGGGGTGACTGCTGGAACTTCGCGGTCTTCGCTCCGTCGACCCACACCGACTCGAAGACCTCGGCGTACTTCGCCGTCACCGTCGGGTCGTCGAAGACGATGACGTGGTTCGAGTTCACGTACATTCCCGTCAGCGAGAAGTTGGTCGACCCGGTGAGCACGCGAACCGGCCCGCTCGCGTTGCTGACGAGGAGCACCTTGTCGTGCGCGTACGAGGAGAAGTGTCCGCGCTTGATGTCGGCGTCGCCCTTCATCTTCTTCCGGAAGAGCTGCTCGAACTCGTCCTCCGCCTTGGGCTTCGTCGCATTGTGATGCAGTCCCGCGTTGTCGAGCAGGAGTCTCACTCGTCCCTGCGCGGCGAGCGTGAGGAGGAGCTTCAGCAGGTCGGGCTCGTTGAGGTCGTAGGCGAACATGTCGAGATGCAGTGACTTGTGCTGCACGACGTCCTCGACGAGCTCGAAGATGCGCTTGCGCGCGGTGAAGCCGGACCACGCGTATTCCTGCGCGAAGGTGAAGTGAACACCCTTCGCATTCACCCCCGCTTCGGCCGAGGTGTCGAACAGCAGCTCGGCGCCCTCGGGCTTGTACGAAGCCTTCTCGCTGAAGTGGTGACTGAACGCCTGCGACTGGGTGAAGCCGCGCGTGAAGCCGAGCGCGAGGCGGCCTTTCGTGAATGGCAGCACCTTCGTCACGAGTGAGACGCTCAGCTTCGGGTCGAGCGGCAGGAGCGACTCGTTCGCGTCGAAGTAGCGCGGCGTGACCGTGTACGTGTACTTGCCCATGAACGGCGAGAGCCCCTGATGCATCGAGCCGGGGATGTGCACCCACCGGAACTTGTGGATCGGTGCGTTGATGCTCGAGTACGCGGGCTCGGTGGCAAGCTTCGCGTGCTGACTGGGCTTCTTGAACTGGAGCGTGTTGTAGAGGTAGTACGGCCGCAGGCCGTCGGGCTCAGTCTCGATCGTGAAGCCGGCGAGGTTCGTCGCCGCCGCCTTCGGCAGGTTGAACGCGAGAAGAGTCTTCGCGTCGCCGACGTACGCGTTGACGGTCAGCGCACCCTTCTTCTTCGAGACCATGGCCATTGAAGCGTCCTCGTGAATATGGTGACCGCGGCGAAGTCGTCGTGCCGTCCTCAGTCGGACGCAGGCTGAGCTCGCCGACGCGCCCCGCCGTGATCTGGATGGAAAGTCAGCCGTTGCATTCAAGTGCCCACGACGGGATTTCGCGAGGTTGAGGTGCGTTCACTGGGGTCAGACCCCGTCGGGGCATCTTCACTCGGAGCTCACCATGTTCACCACCTCTCTCTCGTCATCGATCGGTCGCGCGGCGCTGGTGCTGGCGATCGCGACTACCACAGTCGGCGCGCAGGATTCCACCGCCGGCGCGTCTCGCGAGCACTCGCCGTCCGCGCTGGCGCGCCGCAGTGCCGCCACGCTCACGATCGTCCAGAGCCGCCCGCAGGGCGAGTTTGGGCGGAGCGTCGGGCTCGGCTACGGAGCGGACGGCGCCTATCTCTTTCGGCTGGACGATGCCGGCCTCTGGAGCCTGCGCATCAGCGCCGGCGTCGTCAGCTACGGCAACGAGTCGCGGCGCACGCCGCTGAGCGAATCCGTCGGCGGTCGCGTCCTCGTCGACGTGAAGACCGACAACTACATCATGCCGATGAGCATCGGTCCACAGCTCACCTGGCCGACCGGAACGGTGCGGCCGTACGTCAACGCCGGCGTCGGCGGGCAGGCGTTCCTCACCGAGAGCCACATCGAGAGCAGCGACGACCTCGTCTCCTTCGCCAGCACGACGAACCACTCGTCGTTCGCGCCGACGTGGTCGGCGGGCGGCGGGATCTACGTACCCGTGTACTACGGGAAGACGAGCGTGCAGCTCGACCTCGGCATGCAGTACGTGAACGGCGGACGGACGCGCTACCTCGCGCGCGGCAGCATCACGGATCTGCCCGGCGCGCAGATCTCCATCACACCGCTCGAGAGCGCGACGCATCTCGTGCTCGTGCGGTTCGGCGCGAGGGTCGGGCTGTGATCAGTACACCGACGTCGCGAAGCAGCTTTGGTCGTCCGGCGTGTTCGCCACGTACAGGAAGCCGCGCGCATCCACGGCCAGCGCGTGCGGGTGCGCGAGCCCGGTGCGCGGGCCACCGATCGCGCGCAGGGGAGTCGCGTCGCCGCGCGCATCGGGGGCGTAGACCGTGATGCTGCCGCCGTCGGGCGCCCACTCGTTCACGACGTACAGCATGCCCGTAGCGTCGACGGCGATGCGGCCCGGGTGCTGAAGCCCCGTGTGCGGTCCGATGAGCCCACGGATCGGTGGCCGGTCGGCCGGAGCGCCGGCGACGATCGGCGCGTAGATACGCACCGCGTCGTCTCCGTTCGTCGTGTACAGCGCGCCGTCGCGAGTCGACAACGCGACGCCGCCCACGAGGAACAGTTCGGTCGATGGGCCGGCGAGCGTGGCGAACGGCGGTGCGACCTCGGGGGCGCCGGCCGCGTAGCCGAACACCGCGCTGAACGTTCCGACGTACGCCGCGCTTCGTGCATCGACGGCGAGCGACGCGTCGCCCGACCAGTGCGCGCTCACGCGAGGCCGTTCACCCGCGCGACCGAGTTCGGGACCGTACACCTCCAGGTAGCCGCGGCCGCCCCCCCAGCCCGTCATGCTCGCGACGAACACGCTGTCGCGCGGACCGAGCGCGAGATCGTATGACGTGATCCCGTTCGCTGGCTGAACGCCTCGGCCGGGAAGCGTGCGAACGGGTCGCGCGTCGCCATTCGCGTCGGGCGCGAACACGGCGATCGCGCCGTCGCAGCTCAGCGCGTAGATCTCGCCCGTCTTCCCGACGCGAAGGCCGAACAGGCTGCCGAATCCCGTGTGCGGTCCCGCGATCGTGCGGATCGGTCGCACGTCGCCGTCGGCGCGAGGCGCGTACACCGTCACCGTGCTCGTCGCGGCGCGCCGGCGAGTGGTGACCTTCCGTGGGGCGACCTGTGGTGGCGGTCTCAGATCGAGACCGGTGTGCCGACCGGCCAGCGTGAGCGAGGGTGCCGCGTCGCCATCGGTGTCTGCGCCGTAGGCCGTGATCGAGCGCTCGAATGTGCGCGCGTTCAGCGCGTAGAAGACGCCCCGCGCATCGACGCCGAGCGCCGTCGGGTTCGCGAGCCCCGTGTGCGGACCAGCGATCCGGCGCAGAGGGCGCGGCGTGTCGTCGACACCGGGCGCGAACACCGCGACAGTGTTTCCCGAGGTGACGAACAGCGTGTCCCCTCGACCGATGGCGACGTCGCGGGCGCTGCCGAACAGATCGAGGCCGGCGCGCAGCGGCGTCCACGCCAGGCCGAGCCGGCGGATGGGAGTCGTGTTGCCATTGGCGCCGGGCGCGTGCACGACCACTCCCTTCCCGTTGACGACGACGAACAGCGTGCCTGCGCGGTCGACCGCGACGGCGATGGCCAGCAGAAGCTCTGTTCGGCTCCCCGCAACGATGCGGCTCGGCGCGACGTCACCGTCGGCGCCGGGGGCGTAGACGAGCACGCGAAATCCCCGGTCGACGACGTAGAGCGCGCCGCTCGCGTCGACCGCGACGGACGCCGGGCCGTGCAGCTTCGTGTGTGGACCGGTGATCGTGCGGATCGGGCGCGCATCGCCGTTCGCGCGCGGCGCGTACACGGTGATCGCATCGCCCGCAAAGTTCGCGACGTAGAGCGTGCCCGTCGAATCGACGGCGACGTCGGCTGGCCCGCGAAGTCCGGTGTGCGGTCCGGCGATGGTGCGCACCGGGCGCGCGTCGGCGTCCCGGGTGTCCGTGTCGAAGACGCGCACGGTGTCCACGCCCGGCACGGGGAGCTCGGCGCCTCGTGCCGTGTCACTCGGCTCGACGACTGCCGGCGGCATCCTTCCGTCGGGCCGCGCCGGTACGGCGCTCGTGGCGAGCGTCGAGGCGAGCAGAAGCACCGAAGGGCATGAAGTAGTCGCCCGCATCATGGACAGAGTATTCGCGACGCACGCACGCGGCGCCAGCGACGCGAGATGCACGGCACTCGAACGGCAGAGTGCGCCGGAAGTTGCGTGAGACCCGCGTGTGCCCGACGCGCTCACCGACCTGCTCTCCCGGTACGGTTCCCTCATCGTCGCCCTGGCGATGATCCTCGAGGGGTGCGGGATTCCCGTGCCCTCGGGGACGATCCTCGTCACGGCCGCGGCGCTCGCGGCGCGGGGGACGCTCTCGATCTGGTGGACGATCGCCGGCGCCGCGATCGGGGGGATCATCGGCGGCGTCGCGGGCTACGGTATCGGCGCGAAGGGCGGGATGCGACTCGTGCGACGCTACGGCGCGCGCATGCGGATCGATGAGGAGAAGCTCGTGCGCGCGCGGAAGTTCTTCACGCGGCGCGGCGCGTGGGCGGTGTTCCTCAGTCGGTTCGTCGGCGTCGTGCGCATCGTCGTTCCGATGGTCGCCGGCGTGGCGCGCATGCCGTTCGCGCGGTTCTTCGTCGCGAACGCAGCGGGATCGATCGGCACTGCGGCGGGCTACGCGGCGCTCGGCTGGTTCTTCGGGCGCGACCTGCCGAAGCTGCGGCATCACGTCACGTTGGCGACGCTGGTGGCCGTGGCAGTGTTGCTCGGCTGGGTGGTGCTGAAGCGGATGCGGGCCGGTGCATCCGTGAGTGGATGATGAACTGACGAGCGAGGTGCGGATCCCTGATCGTCGGCCTCGGATTCGCGCTCACCGAGCCCAGGCGCATGGCACTTTGCGCGTGAGGGACTCGCAGTGAGCACCACGTGGGTCCATGTTCTTCGCATGAGCGATGTCGATTCCTTCCTGGCCGCGCGCGACTTCCTGCTCGCGCGGCGCGAGCGCTACACGGAAGCGTACGACGGCTTCCGCTGGCCGACGCTCGACCGCTTCAACTGGGCGCTCGACTACTTCGATCCGATGGCGCGTGGCAACGACGCCGTCGCGCTCTGGATCGTGCGCGATGACGACACCGAGCGACGCCACACTTTTCGCGAGATGGCCGAGCGAAGCGACCACGTCGCCGGCGCACTCGCGCGGCTCGGGGCGAAACGCGGCGACCGGCTGCTCCTCATGCTCTCCAACGTCGTCGAGACATGGGAGACGATGCTCGCCTGCATGAAGCTCGGCGTCGTCGTGATCCCGGCGACGCTGCAGCTCGGGCCCGACGACCTCGCCGATCGCCTGGCGCGCGGCGACGTGCGCCACGTCGTGACCACGGCCGAGGGTGCGCGAAAGCTCGCCCCGCTCGGCGGCGACTACACGCGTCTCGTCGTCGCCGGCGACGCACCCGGCTGGACGTCGTACGAGGCGGCGACCGCCGCACCCGTCGCCTTCCCCGCCGGCGAGACGCGCGCGTCGGACCCGCTGCTGCTCTACTTCACCTCGGGGACGACGGCGCGGCCGAAGCTCGTGCTGCACACGCACGCCAGCTATCCCGTCGGCCACCTCTCGACGATGTACTGGATCGGCATACGGCCGGGCGACGTGCACTGGAACATCAGCTCACCCGGCTGGGCCAAGCACGCGTGGAGCAGCGTGTTCGCGCCGTGGAACGCAGGCGCCGCCAGCCTCGTCTTCGACTACGCGCGGTTCGAGCCGCGTCGCGTGCTCGACGCGCTCGTGCGCTGCGGCGTGACGACGCTCTGCGCGCCGCCCACCGTGTGGCGCATGCTCGTCGGCGAGGACCTCGCGCGCTGGTCGGTCGCACTCCGCGACGCGGTCGGTGCCGGCGAGCCACTGAATCCCGAGGTGATCGAGCGCGTGCGTCATGCGTGGGGGATCACCGTGCGCGACGGCTACGGCCAGACGGAGACCACGGCGATGGTCGGCAACTCGCCGGGCCAGCCGGTGAAGCTCGGCGCGATGGGGCGCGAGCTACCCGGCTACCATATCGCGCTGCTCGACGCGGACGGACACGAGGCCGACCACGGAGAGATCGCGATTCCGCTCGATGCACGACCGCTCGGCCTCATGGTGGGCTACATCGGCGACGAACAGCGGACGGCGGCAGCGACGGCCGGTGGCTACTACCGAACGGGCGACATCGCCGAACGCGACGGGGAGGGCTACATCACGTACGTCGGGCGGGCGGACGACGTCTTCAAGAGCTCGGACTATCGCATCAGTCCATTCGAGCTGGAGAGCGCGCTCGACGAGCATGCGCTCGTCGCCGAGGCCGCGGTGGTGCCGAGCCCGGACCCGAAGCGACTCTCCGTTCCGAAGGCGTACGTCACGCTGCGGGCCGGCACCGAGCCGTCGGCGGAGACGGCGCTGACGCTGTTCCAGTTCGTGCACGAGCGACTGCCGGGCTACAAGCGCATTCGGCGGCTCGAGTTCGCCGACCTGCCGAAGACTATCTCGGGGAAGATCCGTCGCGTCGAGCTGCGGGCGCGCGAGGCCGAGCGGCACGCTGCCTCGACCGGTGACGGTGCGTGGGGGGCGCGTGCGCCGGGCGAGTTCTGGGAGCAGGACTTTCCGGCGCTGCATACGCCAGCTGCCGCGGGCGATGGCTGACGGGTACCATCGCAAGCGCGACACAATCCGCCCGCGATCACGTACTGATCGGCACCACTTCCGCGGGGACCACCGTGCGCTACGTGCTCAAGCAGAAGCTGCTGTCCTGGGGCGACGACTACTACATCCGTGACGGCGACGGTCGCGAGGTGTACTTCGTCGACGGGAAGGCGATCAGCTGGGGCGGGCAGCTCTCGCTCAAGGACATGGAGGGGAACGAGCTCGCGTTCATCAAGCAGAAGCTCCTCAAGCTCTCGCCGACCTACGAGATCTACCGGAGCGGTGAGCTCGCCGCCGTGGTGAAGAAGGAGCTGTTCGCCCTCCTGCACCACCGGTTCACCGTGGACGTGCCGGGCCCGAACGACCTCGAGGCGCGTGGCGACTTCCTCGATCACGAGTACGTCTTCACGCGCGGCGACCGCGAGGTGGCGACGGTCTCGAAGCGCTGGTTCAGCCTGGGCGACACCTACGGGGTGGAGATCGCCGACGGGGAGGACGACGTGCTCATTCTCGCCAGCGCGGTCGTGGTGGACCAGGCGTGCCACCGCGATGACGGGAAGCGGCACTAAACGCTCCTGAGGCCGAACCGCGAGCGAAGGTCTGTTCGACGGGCCAGCATGCCGAGTCCCTCGGCCGTATCGAGAAAAGTCACGTCGAGTTCACATCGAATTGCGGCCCACGTTGACGGGCTCGGAGCATTCCTGCATGGCAGATCGACGTCGTACCTCCCGCTTCCGCGTGCGTGCGGCAGCGGTAACCCGCGCGACCCTCCTGGCAATCGCGGGCGCCTGTGCCTCCGCGACGGGGGTCGCCGGAGGGACCACCTCCTCCTCCACCACCGCGCTGCGACCCCGCCTGGTGGTGATGATCGTCGTCGATCAATTCCGCGAGCCATATCTCGAGCGCTACGGCGACCTCTTCACCGGAGGGTTCCGCCGACTGCTCGACCAGGGGCGGCTCTACACGCGCGCGACGCACGACCACGCCATCACGGAGACGGCCGTCGGCCACGCCACGCTGGCCACCGGCGTCTACCCGATGCGTCACGGCATCGTCGCCAACGAGTGGCAGGAGCGGACGCCGAAGGGACTCGTCGATGTGTCGAACGTCGACGACTCGACGGTGAAGATCGTCGGGTCTCCGACACTGACCGGCGTGTCGCCGCACTATCTGATGCGCACCGGGCTCGCCGACTGGATCGTCGCCGCCAATCCGCGCTCGCAGGTCGCGTCCGTCTCGGCGAAGGATCGCGCTGCAGTGCAGCCCGCGGCGCACGCGAAGGGGCAGGTCTACTGGTTCGAGCCCCGCGCCGGCCGCTTCGTGACGTCGACCTACTACCGCGACCGATATCCGGCGTGGTCCGATGAATTCACCGCCCGAGAGCTTCCGCGCTTCGCGCGCGACAGCGTGTGGGCGAGCACGATCCCGGCCGCGGCGCTCGGGCGCGCGTCGGCGGACACGGTGCCGTGGGAGGCCGACGGCGTGCACACCAGCTTCCCGCATCGCTTCGTCGACGAGGGGCACCCCGGTGAATACTGGAGCTGGTTCTCTGCCACGCCGATGCTCGACGCGGCGACGCTCGCGTACGCGCGCACGATGGTGTCGTCGCTCGGCCTCGGCCGCGACGACGCTCCCGATTTTCTGAACGTGTCGCTCTCGCAGACCGACCGCGTCGGACACACCTATGGGCCGCTGAGCCGCGAGCAGCTCGACAACCTGCTCCGCCTCGACCGGGAGCTCGGCGAGTTCTTTACTTTCCTCGACCGCACCGTCGGCGCGGGGCGCTGGGTCGTCGGACTGTCGGCCGACCACGGCTCACTCGTCGCACCCGAGACGCCGTGGCCGGGCGAGCGCGCGGGACGGCGCGGCACGGCGGAGGAGAAGAAGATGCTCACGGCGATTCGCGACAGCGCAGCGAAGCTCGAGAACGACCCGGCGACAGCTGCCCGCATCGCGGCCGCGTTGCGTCGTCTCCCGTTCGTGGCCGACGCATATATGCACGCGCAGCTCATGAGCCCCTCGAACGGGGCGCCCACCGACTCCTTCGCTGTGCTCGAGCGGCGCGTGCTCTCGAGTATCGCTTCGTCGAAGGCTGGACCAGTTACGTGCGCGGCACCGGCCACGGCAGTCCGTACTGGTACGATCGGCACGTGCCCTTGCTCTTCATGGGGCCGGGTTTCGCGGCGGGCCGCGATTCGACCCGCGCGGCGACGGTGGACTTCGCGCCCACGCTCGCGCGCGTGATCGGCGTGCCGGTGCCGGGGGATCTGGACGGACACACGCTCGTCGGTGGCGGAGGGCGGTGAGGAGAGTCTACCGTGGCGGACCCCCGAGCAGCAGTTGCCCGTGCATCGATTCGATCCGCCTCGATCCTTTAGACCCTCCGTTCTTGATGCTCGTTCATTGGGGTCAGACCCCGAAAGGCTCTGCGGCACAGCGAGTCGAGGGATCTGCACTCCGGTTCGAGCGGGCGATCAGCCGAGCTCCACGCGCTCGAAGCGCGGTGCGATGACGTTGCTCACCAGGAAGGCAACGACGTACGCCGAGCTGCACACGAAGAAGAGGATCCCGTACGCCGCCGACTCGCCGGCGCCGGTCGCCTTGTAGTGATCGAGCAGCGCGCCGACGACGATCGGGAAGATGATGCCGCCCGACGAGCCGACCATCCCGCTCATGCCGGCGACCGCCGCGATCGCGCGCCTGGGAAAGAGATCGGCGGTGAGCGCGTAGAGCGTTGCGGAGAACGCCTGATGCGCGCCGCACGCGAGGCCGATCACCACGATCGCGCCGGTCAGCGACAACCGCGGCGCGAGTGCCACGGGCACGACGGCCAGCGCGAACAGCAGCAGCCCCGTCTTCCTCGCTCGGTTGAGCGACCATCCTCGGCCCATGAGCCAGCCCGTCAGCCAGCCGCCGAACGTGCTGAACACCGTCGCGACGAGGTAGATCGCGACGAGGTAGCTCCAGCTCGCCTTGATGTCGAGGCCGCGCGTCTTCTTGTAGAAGTCCGGCAACCAGATGAGAAAGAACCAGTAGATCGGATCGGTCAGGAACTTGGCGGAGATGATCGCCCAGGTCTGACGCGATCGCAGCAGCGCCGTCCATGACACCGAGGTCGCTGGCTGTATCTCCTCGCGATCGCCCTGGATGAGAGCGAGCTCGCTCGCCGAGACGAACCGACTTCTCTCCGGCACGTCGTACAACGGGAGCCAGAGTGCCAGCCACGCCAGCACCGCCACCCCCGTGACGACGAACGACATGCGCCAGCCGTACGTGTAGGCGACCCAGGGTACGAGCGCCGGTCCGATCACGGAGGCGATGTTCGGACCGGCGTTGATCAGCGCACTGGCGAGCGCCCGTTCTCGGCGCGGAAACCAGATGCCGGAGGACGCGATCACCGACGGGAAGTTGCCCCCCTCGCCGAAGCCGAGTCCCGCGCGCGCCCAGATGAAGCCTCGCACGCTGCCGACCGCTCCGTGCGCGATCGCCGCGAGGCCCCAGAGGAACGCCGACGTCGCGTAGCCCACGCGGGTGCCGAAGCGCGTCACGAACCAGCCGAAGAACAGATAGCTGAACGTGTAGACGGCGAAGAAGACCGAGTTGGCGACGCCGAACTGCTCGTTCGTCCAACCGAGCTCGCGGTCGAGGATCGGCTTGAGCAGCGCCAGCGTCTGGCGGTCGATGTAGCAGAGTGTCGTGCCCGTGAACAGCAGCGCGCAGACGACCCATCGGTAGCGGCTGGCGAGCGAGCGCGATGCGTCGAACGCGGTCGCGCTCACGACGATCCCGCGATGAGGAGCACTCTCTGCACGGTGTGTCCTGATCGGAGGTCCAGACTGCGCGCCAGTCGCGATGGAAGTGCCTCGCGCGCGAATGTACGCCGCCGGGGAGTCGACTGCTGAGTGGACAATCTTCGGCGAGCTCGTAGAATCCACGACTCCTCCCTCGGTCAGGAATCCATGTCCCGCCTTCCTCGCACGTCCGCCTTCCTGACAGCCGCCCTCGCGCTCAGCGTCGGCACCTCCCGCGTCCACGCGCAAGAGAAGGCGGTCGACACGCTGCTGACGGTCGCCAAGTACCTCGACTACGAGCAGGTCGCCGAACCGGAGATCTCGCCGGACGGGTCGCAGATCGTCTACACGAAACGGTGGGTGAACCGGATCGAGGACCGCTGGGAGTCGGCGCTCTGGATGGTCAGCGCGGACGGCACGCGCAATCGCTTCCTGGCCAAGGGGTCGAACGCGGTGTGGGCGCCGGATGGGACTCGCATCGCCTATCTCGCTGAAGGCGAGCCGAAGGGCATGCAGATCTTCGTCCGCTTCATGGACGCCGAGGGCGCCACGTCGCAGATCACGCATGCCGTGGAGGCGCCGGCCGACCTGCGTTGGTCGCCGGACAGCAAGCACATCGCGTTCAGCATGGTGGTGCCGAAGAGCATCCCCTGGAAGATCGACATGCCGACCGAGCCGAAGGACGCGAAGTGGACGAAGCCGCCTCGCATCGTCGAGACGAGGCATTTCCGCCAGGATCGGCGTGGCTTCACGGATCCCGGCTTTCGACACCTCTTCGTCATCTCGGCCGACGGCGGTGCCGCGCGCCAGATCACCAGGGGAGACTGGAGCATCGGTGCGCGCTTCGACGCGCTCGATGGCGCCGTCGGATTCGACTGGACGCCGGACGGTCGGACGATCGTCGCGGATGGCGTCGCCGATTCGACCGGCGACGGGAACTATCGCAAGTCGAACCTGTACGCCATCGACGTCGGGACCTCCGCGCTCAGGCGGCTGAACACCGAGGATGGCGCCTGGTCGTCGCCCGTCGTATCACCGGACGGCCGGCGCGTCGCCTACCGTGGGTACACCGAGCTCGCGACCAGCTATCACAGCTCGGAGCTGTACGTGATGAACATGGATGGTACGAGTGCGCGCCGGCTCTCCGGCGACCACGATCGCGATGCCGAAGACGTGCAGTGGGCCGCTGACGGCAGCGGCGTCTATTTCACGCTCGCGGATCACGGCACATCCAACGCGTACTTCGCGGCGATGAACGGTGGCGTGCGACCCATCACCCACGGCGAGCACATGCTCAACGGATTGACCGTCGCGAAGAGCGGACGCGCGGCTGCCGTGCGCACGAGCTACCAGTCGCCCCCCAACATCGTTCGCCTCGGCACGACACCCAACTCCGGCGAGGTCACCCAACTCACGAGAGTGAACGAGGAGTTGCTCTCGCACCTCAAGCTCGGCGAGGTGGAACGACTCCGCTTCGTATCCACGGGCGGCACGTCGGTGGACGGTTGGGTCGTGAAACCGCCGGGCTTCGATCCTTCGAGGCGATATCCGCTCATCATGGAGATCCACGGCGGACCGCATGCGATGTACAACGTGGGCTTCAGCTACATGCATCAGAACTTCGCGGCGAACGGTTTCGTCGTCCTGTACGTCAATCCTCGCGGTTCCACCGGCTCCGGCAGTCAGTTCGGCAACGCGATCATGCATGCGTATCCGAGTGTCGACTACGATGATCTCATGGCGGGAGTGGACACCGTCGTCGGGCGCGGCTACGTCGATACGACGCGCATGTACGTCGGCGGATGCTCGGGGGGCGGTGTGCTGTCGAGCTGGGTGATCGGCCACACGAATCGCTTTGCCGCCGCTGCGGTGCGCTGCCCCGTGATCAACTGGATGAGCTTCGCGGGCCAGACGGACGTACCGCTGTTCACGGAGAACTTCTTCGACGCGCCGTTCTGGGAGAAGCCCGAGCAGTGGCTCAAGCAGTCTCCGCTCATGTACGTCGGCAAGGTGACGACGCCGACCGTCGTCATGACCGGCGTGCTCGACATGCGTACGCCGATGCCGCAGAGCGAGGAATACTACGAAGCGCTCAAGGCGCGAGGCATCCCCGCGGCGCTGCTGCGCTTCGAGGGCGAATACCACGGCACCGGCTCGAAGCCATCGAACTTCATGCGCACGCAGCTCTACATGATGAGCTGGTACAATCGCTGGCGCCGTGCGGGGAGCACGGTGACCACGGCGTCGATCTCGCCGCCCTAGCTCGCGTCCTCCCGCACCTTCTTGGCGCGCGCCACGGCCGCTTCCGCTTTCCGCCGACCTGCTCATCGGCTGACGCGCAAGGGTGTGCGTCACACTGCGACGAATTGGCCGCACGATGTCCTCACCAGCCGTGACTGCACTCGTCGGCCAGGCGTCTTGACGGTATAGCCCGCTCGGCCCACTCGGCGTCGAGCGGTGCAGCCCCCTGCCCGGAGGCGCGCCATGCTCCGCCCGTCCCGCCGCACGCGGGCCGCACTCGCGGCCGCGCTGCTCGTCGTCGCCGACTGTAGCAGCGACACGACCACCGCTACACCGATCGAGCCGCCCCTCGCCACCGCCCGCTGGTCCGACGCGGCGAGCTGGCCGGGCGGCGTCGTGCCCGTCGCGGGCGCCGATGTGACGATCCCCACCGGCACGGCGATCCTGCTCGACGTCTCGCCGCCGCCGCTCAAGACGCTGGTGGTCGCCGGCGCGCTCGAGTTCGACCGACGCGATCTCGCGCTCACTGCCGAGCGTATCGAGGTGGCCGGCACGCTGCGGGTGGGCACCGAGTCGTCGCCGTTCATGGAGCGGGCGACGATCACCCTTACCGGCACGCCCGACGCGACGGCCCCCGACCTCGGCCTCCGCTCCAAGGCGCTCGCCGTGATGCCCGGCGGCACGCTCGACCTGCATGGCGCCCCTCGCGTGGGCTGGACGCGTCTCGCCGCCAGCGTGCCGCTCGGCGCGACGGAAATCACTCTCGAGCGCGCTGTCGACTGGCACGTGGGCGACCGGATCGTTCTCACCGCTACCGACTTCGATCCGGCGCAGTACGACGAAGCCGAAGTGACGGCGGTGAGTGGAAGTCGCGTCACGCTCGCCGCGCCGCTCAAGTATGCGCATTGGGGTGCGAAGCAGACCATCGCCGGCCGCACCGTGGACGAGCGCGGCGAAGTGGGGCTCCTCACGCGCAACGTGCAGTTCCGCGGCGACAGCGCCTGCGCGGGCACCGGCTACTGCGCGCACATCATCACCTTCAAGGGCGGGACGATGCGGGTGGAGGGCACGGCCCTCTACCTGGTGGGGCAGAAGTTCGCGCTCGCCCGCTACCCGATTCACTGGCACGTCGCCGACGACGTGACGGGGCAGTACGCACGCAACAACAGCATCTGGAAGAGCTTCAACCGGTGCATCACGGTGCACGGATCGCACGCGGCGTCGGTCGAGGGCAACGTCTGCCACGACCATCTCGGTCACGGCTACTTCCTCGAGGACGGAGTGGAAGCGCGCAACTCCATCGTCGGCAACCTCGGCGTGCTCGGGCGAGTGCCCGCGGCCGCCGAGCGTCTGCTCGCCTCCGATAGTCGCCCCGCGACGTTCTGGATCACGAACCCCGACAACACGGTGCGCGGCAACGTGGCCGCGGGCTCGATGGGATTCGGCTTCTGGTACGCGCTGCCCGAGCATCCCACCGGATTGAGCACCTCGGCCGCGGTCTGGCCTCGACACATCGCACTCCGCGAGTTCGCCGGCAACGTCGCACACTCGAACAAGAGCGGTGGGCTGAACGTCGACGACGGCCCGATGGCCGACGGTACCACCGAGACCACGAACTACGCGCCGCGCGTCGATCCCGCGCAGGAATCGGCGGCCGTGCCGGCGGACTTCCGTGACTTCTTCGCCTACAAGCATCGCGCACGCGCCGTCTGGCTGCGCGGCCGAGCCCTGCGACTCACCAACGCCGTGCTGGCCGACAACGGCATCGGCGCGACCTTCGCCGCGAACGACACCTATCTGCAGGACGCGCTGCTCATCGGCGAGACGGCGAACAACGCCACCGCCTTCCCCGCCGGGTTTCCGGTGCGCGGCTTCGAGTACTACGACGGGCTGGTCGGCGCGCAGCGGGTCACCTTCGCGAACTACCTCTCGTCCGCGCGCGGCCCGGCGAGCGCCTTCGGCTTCAATCGGAAGAACGCCTTCCCGCTCCACCCGCTCAACTTCGCCGAGGGTGCGCGGTACGAGAACGCGAACCACGTCTACATCGAGAATCCCGTCGCCGACAAGGACGGCGACAAGGCGGCGGTCTTCCTCGACAAGGACGGTACAGTCACCGGGACGGCGGGCCGCTACGTCGCCGCGAACGTGCCGCTCCTCCTTACCACAGGGTGCGTGGCCCAGACGGAGTGGAACGCGTACGTGTGCGGCGGCGGGTACGGTCGCCTCGAGGTGCGGAGCTCGATCGATGGAGAGAACCCGGCGCCCGCGACGGTGACGCGCGACGACGGAGTCGCGCTCGCGCTCGCGGGTGCGGGCAACAGCCCGGCCTCGCTCCAGCTCTCGGTGCCGCTCGCGCGCGGCTACACGCTCGCGCTGGCGAGCGCGCTCACGCAGCCGAGGATCGGTCTCTGGGGAGTGAAGCCGGGCGATTGGGTGCGCGTCTCGCTTCCATATGCCGGGACGAGTGTCGTCGTCTATCGCGACTATTACACCGGGAACAAGGTGACCGCGGCCGCGTCACTCGCCGAGCTCGCGTCGTCGAATGGCGACAAGTACTACCTCGCCGGCGGGGTGCTGTACCTCAAGCTCATGGTGCAGGCGAACCGAGACTACACGACGGTGCACGTCACGGGCGCGCCCTGACGCGTGCAGTCGGCTTCACTTTCGGTGGCGCTGCGTGCGGAGCCTCGAGTCCGAGGAGGAACGGCATCTCGACAAGCTCGGCGACATTTCGACCTCCAGCTCGTGCCGGCCTGAAACGCGCGTTGGCGAGGGCAGCGAGGATCGCCTGGGTAACGAGCGGGTGCGTCGACGAGACCACCTTGATCGATCCGTCACGAACTCGACCCGTGGTGTCGACGACCCATTGCAGCAGGGCAGCGCCGCCCAGGTGCCGCTTTCGGAGCGAGTCTGGGTAGTCGAGCTTCAGCGTGCCCGGAACGAGGGTGGCGTTAGAGTCCAGCTTGAACTCGAAATACGGCTGACCAGCCGTGTTGTGCCCATCACGGACAGCCGCCCCCGACTGCGACAAGTCGACCTCTCGCGGGCGATCGACTGAGATGGCGCCGCCTATCATGGTCCGCAGAATCGGTAGGCGCGGCCGAAGCCGTGCGAGGAACTCTCGATTCCCGAGCATGACGATCTCCAATGGCAATCGGATGAACTTCTGGCCAAGCGATGTACTCGTAAAGCGACGGATCTCGGCAGCCTCCTTTTCCGTCGGCCGGATATCGTCCAGCGCTCGCCCGAACCGCCACCTCACCGTGTCCACCGGCAGGTCCGAGTTCGCGTAGAGCCGTGCCGCGACGGTGATGGCCGTCGCGTACACGGAACCCCCTCTCGAGAGAAGGAACGCGAGCATGTCCCGGAGCTCCTGCTCGGTGAAATCCTCGGTGAGCAGGCGCACGGCCTCATTCCGAATGCTGTCCCAGGTCACGTATCGTGCGGCGAACGCTCGGACGCTGTCGCGAACGCGTCCGGTGTCGCCCTTGGCCATTTGATCGACGAGGACCCTCTCGTTCATGCGCAGGGCGAACCGCCCCACGTCATCGAGGCCCGACTCAGCGAGATACTCGTCCGCCGCACTTCGAGCGGAGACGTTCGATCCGGCTTCCTGCGCGGAGAGTGGACGCGGCAGCAGCGTGAGGCTGCAGACGATGGCAAAACAGAGCTGCAAATAGCGGATGAGTCGCATATCGACCTGAGAGCGCAGAGGTTGGAGGTGGCAATGGCAACGGTTCGTGTCTTCGGCGACCTGGCGAAGCTCCTGCGTCAGCTGGCGCCGCATCCCGACCGGTCCTTGCACGAGTCGAGACGCAGAAGCGCGCGGCGCGACTCGGCGACCATCGGCTGGAGCACGGCGTCGCCACGCGCCCATGCCTCGGCGACCGCTCGATAGCCGGCGATGGCGTCCTCGCGCTCACCGAGTCGCTCGGCGATGCGTGCGCGCTCGAGGCGGATCAGGATGTCGCTCGGCACCTCGCTTCCGCCGCGCCACTCGTCGAGGATGCGAGACGCCGAGCGCAGGTCGCCGCGCGCGGCGAGCAGTCGCGCCTCGGTCAGTCGATCGAAGTCGAAGCAGCCGCCGCAGTGCGTGCGTGGCAGCGACGCGAAGCGGCGAAGCGCGTCCACGGTGTCGGCGTGCACGAGCGCCAGGTAGGTGCGCGCGGCGGCGGAATCGTAGCTCGCCGTCTCGCGGCGCGCCGACTCCGGCGCGGTACGAAGCAGCGAGTCGGCGCGTCGCAGGACGGCGTGCACGCTCACCGTGTCGCCGCGGCGCGCCCACCAGGGCAGCGCGTAGTTGAGGTATCCATTCCCCGTGCGGAGCCAGTGCTCATAGACGGACGCAGTGACTTCCGCCGGCACACCGTCGAGCAACGCCAGCTCCACGTAGACGGCGCGTGCGCCCCGACGCCCGACGTCGTCGCCCAGCGCACAGTACGCCGCGCGAAGATGGCCACGGTATGCCAGCCGGTTCGCCAGCTCGATGTCCGGTTTGCTGCGACCGGCGCAACGACTGCTCTGCGACGTGTCGAGTGACGAGCGCGCGGCTGAACGCATGGCGATGATCGTCGACAACCGCACCGCCGATTCCGCGGAGTCGCGCCACCGATCGATCAGGTTGCGCGCGGCTATCAGCGCGTCGAGAGAGTCTCGCTCGAGCAGCCGAGCGGTTTCGGCCGACGTCGCCGTGCGCGGATCGAGCAGCGCTGCGACCAGCCGGACGCTCTCGGCGTTCAGTCCACGTGGGCGCGTCGCGAGATAGCCGACGACGTATCGGCGTGCGAGGTCGGCGCCCCCTTCGGCGAGCGCGATCTCGATCGGGTGGAGGTACGAGAGCGCGAAGCCCGAGTCCTGACGGATCGCTTCGTCGAACGCGCCGAGGATCTCGCGCGGCGTCGTGCTCGCCGGCCCCCAACCCCAGTGGTGGCGCGCTTCGCCCAGCGCATACCAGACCTCCGCATCGCCGGGATACTTGCGACTGGCCTCCTCGAGCGTGGCGATGAGACGGTGCACGAGCGCCCAGTACGTCGACGCTGGAGCATCGCGGGCCTCGAACAGCTCGTTCACGCCGGCGGTCAGCGAGTCGGACAGCACGAGCAGACTGTCGCGCGGCGGCAGTCCGCGATTGTGAGCGCCGGCGAGGAGCTGGTAGGCCAGCACGATCGAGTCGCTCGCATACCCTCTCCACGAAAGCGCGATCGCGATGCGCCGGTACGCGAGCGCACAGCCGGAGTCGACGGCGATCGCGGCGCGGTACGCCGTGATCGCGGAATCCCACTGGGTGCGCCGGTAGAACTGCTCGCCGTGCAGGTACCTGGCGACCGCTGGCCACGACGACGTCGCACAGCCGAACGCCGCGTGGCGAGTGGCGGCGACGGGCACGGTGGCGCCGAAGCTGGCCAGCAGTGCATGGCTGAGCGAGTCGCTCACCTCCGCCAGGACACGCCCCGGATCCTCGTCGGCGCCCGTGCTCGTGATCTGCACCTCGTCCACGACTTCCCCTCGCGCGACGTCCAGCACCGTGACGTCGACGCGGACGGCGTTGCCTCGGGCGCGGAGCACCTTGCCGAACACCACGTGGCCGGCGTGGGTGCGTCGTCCGAGCTCGGTGGCCGAGGCGCGATCGGTGACGTCGGGCCGGTCGCCGACGTTGGCCGCGGGGGAGAGCGCACGCAGTGGCTGCGCGTCGTCGAGGCGTGGAGAGACGAGCAGCGGGAGATCGTACTTCCAGCGCCGCAGCTCCGCCTCGTCGGACGCGACGAAGAATGGCGCCACCGCGATCAGCTCGGGGTCGAGCGACGGCTCGTGCGGTGTCGCGGCGTGCGACCCCTGCCACAGGATTCCAGCGACCGTCACCACGCCGACAAACGCCAGCACTGCGCGGCGGCGCGATGAGCCCCGCTGCGCGCCGCGCGCGCGCGTCGTCGGTGGACCCGCACATCCGTCG
>QHVE01000105.1:24076-39378 GCA_003223455.1 Gemmatimonadota bacterium
GCGATGGCCTGCGCGTTCGGGCCGTCGAACGGCGGGGCGCCGATCAGCATCGTGAACAGGACGCACGCGAGGCTGTAGATGTCGCTCGGTGGGCCGAGGACGTGCTGGCCGCTCGCCTGCTCGGGACTCATGTATTGGGGCGTGCCCACCACGACGCCGAGGTCGGTGAGCGTATCACCCGTCGCTCGGCTGATCCCGAAGTCGGCGACGACGGCGTGCCCGCCGGAGAGCAGGATGTTCTCGGGCTTGATGTCGCGATGCACGATGCCGTGCTCGTGTGCATAGCCCAGCGCGTCGGCTACCTCACGCGTGAGCCGCACCGCTTCGTCGACCGAAAGCCGTCCCTCGCGCCTGATCCGGCGGTGAAGCGTCTCACCCTCGACGTACGGCATGGCGAAGAAGATCCGTCCGTCCGACTCGCCGCTGTCGTGCAGCGGCAGGATGTGCGGGTGGACCAGGCCGCACGCGATGCGGATCTCGCGCAGGAAGCGCTTGACGTTCAGCGCCGAAGCGACCTCCTGGCGCAGCACCTTGACCGCGACCGGTCGCTGATGGCGGACGTCGGTCGCGAGATACACCGTCGCCATTCCGCCCCGGCCGAGCTGCCGCTCGATCACGTACCGGCCGGCGAGGGTGTGACGCGGGAGCAGCGGATCGCTGGGATGCTCCTCGGCTTGGTGCAAGATCTCGGTCACCGTACCGCCCTCCGAAAGCGAGTGCGGTGAAAATGCCGGAGCTGCGTTCCGTGGATGTTGCCCGAGCGTCCCGCCGCCGTTACCGGGCGGTCTATCCGCGGCGGATCCGCTCCACGAGCGCGCGCGTCTCGGGTGCCGGCAGGGCGGAGTAGTCGCGCTCGAGCTGCCGACGGAAGACCTCATACAGGCGAAGAGCGCTCGCGTGATCGCCGGCGCGCTCGAACAGCATGAGCACCTGGCGGAGGCGGCGCTCGTCCACGTTCCCGAGCTCCAGCGCCCGCCGCGCCCAGTCGGCGGCGCCGGTCAACTGCTGCTCCTCCTCCAGTCGGCGCGCCAGCACCCACGCGTTCGTCGCCGCGGTGTTCGCGAGGATCACTCGCGTCCGATCGAGCCAGTCGTCGAACTGCGGTGCGTCGGCGCGGAAGGCCGGCACGAGCTCGCCGACGTACAGCTCCATCGCGCGCGCCTGGTTGCCCTTGCGGCTCTCCTCGCTGAACTCCACCGCGTCGCACCAGAACAGCGCTCGCGCCAGTCCGAGCTCCTCGTCCCCGCGCGCCTCGACGAGATCATCGCCGAGCGATTGCCGGAGCGTGTGCACCGTCTTGCGCAGGTTCCGGCGCGCCGACTCCTGATCGCTCTCCCCCCAGAAGAGCGTCGCCAGCGTGTCGCGACGCACGAAGTGTCCCGGCCGCGCGAGTGCCAGGTAGATGAGCAGCGCCGTCGGACGCGACTGGGCGAGCAGCTCCTGCCCGACCGGTTGCCCGTCGCGGCGCAGGTCGAGCCGGCCCAACAGGAACAGTTCGGTTACCGGCATCTTGGCGTCACATCCTCGGCGTCCGCCGGATGTTTATGCAATCCGCGGGCGCGCTGATCCGCGCCATTGTTCGGGCGCCGCCGTCCCGCCCCATCGCGCTCACCGTCGAGGTCGCTGGCTTGTAAGGATCACGACCACGACGCCGACTGATCGGCGCGGAGGGCGCGGAGGTGAAACGGCGAGAGCTCGGAGGACTGCTCTCGCCATCGAGGTGCTCGCCCCGGTGCACGCTCCTCTCCAGGCGCAACTCCAAAAATCTTTTCTGGTTGGCATTGAAGCCTCCGTGCGGCGCCGGAGCCCCCGTGCCCTCCGCAAACTCCGCGTTCTCAGCGTCAATCTGTTCAGGGCAGGTCGCGAATCAGCTGACGATTGACGCGCAGGGGAGAGGACGCCGAGGGCGGCAAATCGTTCACGAGGCGCTTGATCCCCTCCTTCATCGTGCCGGCGCCGAAGTTCAACACGAGGCCGACGGGGAAGTCGCCGAGGCGGAGATAGGTGAGGAGCTGCGTGCGATGGACCCTCGTGAGCCGATCGACCACCTTGAGCTCGACCAGCACACACCCCTCCACCACGAGATCGGCGCGAAAGGCATGTTCGAACTCGACGCCTTCATAGACAAATCCGATCGGCTGCTGCCGCACGACGCGCAACCCTCGTCGTTCCAGTAGAGACGCGAGCGCGATCTCGTAGACGGACTCGAAGAGACAGGACCCGAGGTCGCGATGAACCTTCACCGCCGCGTCGACGATGACGCCCGTGATGGCGTCGATCTCCATTCCAGTTCCTCCGTGCTCTCGAAGGTCCTCTGCGTCCTCCGCGTCGATCAGTTTTGACGAGATCGTCTCGATTGACCAGGCCAGTCGCGCGAATTGCGCCGAGCCGCGGCGAGATGTCACGAGAACAAGCGCTTAACTTTCCTCCAGGGCTCCGCATGCCGCATCCCGCAGCTGCCTGCCGCTACGCCTCCTCCGGTTTTTCTCCCATCCGCGCGTGACCCTGCTCTCCGTCTCCAACGTCGGCGTCTCCTTCGGCGCGACCGAGCTTTTCAAGAACGTCACCTTCACCGTCGCCGAAGGCGAGCGGTGGGGGATCATCGGGCGCAACGGCGCGGGCAAGACGTCGATCTTCAAGCTCATCACCGGCGATCTCCAACCCACGACGGGGAGCGTGGCGCGGAAGCCGGGTCTGCGACATGCGCTGCTCGACCAGCACCGTGCGTTCGAGGGCGCGACCACGGTCTGGCAGGCGGGCGCCGCCGCGTGGCGCCAGGTCATGGCCCTCGAGCAGCGCATCGCCGAGCAGGCGATCGAGCTGGGCGAGCTGGGGGAACGCGTCTCTGACGCGTTCCTTGAAAGGTTCGGGCACGACCAGGAGCGGTTCGCCGACCTCGGTGGCTACATCTACCACGCGCGCGTCGACGCGGTGCTCCAGGGACTCGGCTTCGACGCCGAGGAGTCGAAGACCCGGCTCGTGTCGACGCTCTCGGGCGGCGAGCGCGGGCGCGTCGGCCTCGCGGCGCAGCTCATCGCGCCCGCCGACCTGCTGCTCCTCGACGAGCCCACGAACCACCTCGACCTCGACACGACGACCTGGCTCCAGGAGTGGCTCAACGACGCCGCCGAGACGGTGATCGTCGTGTCGCACGATCGTGCGTTCATGGATGCCATCTGCACGAACATCCTGCACGTGGAAGCGAAGACGAGCGAGGCGTACAAGGGGAACTACAGCCAGTTCGTTCCGCAGCGCGCCGAGCGACGCCTCACCCGCGAGCGCGAGCTGGAGAAGCAGCGCGCGTACGTGAAGAAGGAGGAGGAGTACATCCGACGGAACATCGCCGGCGTCAACTCGTTTCAGGCGAAGGGCAAGCGGAAGCGCCTGGAGCGCCTGCCGCGCCTGGCACCGCCACCGGGCGATCCGGCGGCGATGACGCTGAATTTCGAGGTCGCCGAACGCGGCGGCGATCAGGTGATCGCGATCGACGACTTGACGGTGGAAGTCCCCGGTCGCGTCCTCGTGGACGACTTCACGGCCGTGCTGCGACGGAACGACTTCGTCGCGCTCGTCGGACCCAACGGCGCGGGCAAGTCGTCGTTCATCTCCACCGTCCTCGGTGATCGCGCGCCGGCAGCTGGCGACGTGAGGATCGGCGGCTCGATCACGGCTGCCTGGTTCCGGCAGGACCTGTCCGACCTTCCGCTGCGCAAGTCGATGTTCGACGCGATTCAGGATCTGCGGCCAACGTGGAATCGCGGTCAGGTGCAGAACCACCTCGGCGCCTTCGGCTTCAGTGGCGAAGAGGTCTTCCGCGAGGTGGGCACGCTGAGCGGCGGCGAGCGCGCCCGCATGGCGCTCGCGATCATGACGCTCTCGCGCGCGAATCTTCTCGTGCTCGACGAGCCGACGAACCACCTCGACGTCGAGAACATCGAGGTCCTCGAGGACGCGCTCGACGAGTACGAGGGCACGGTGCTGCTGGTGAGTCACGACCGCGCCTTCCTGCGCGAGGTCGCGACGCGCGTCTGGTCATTCGACGGCACGCGCCTCAGGGACTTCGACGGCCCATTCGTCGAATGGGAGGAGGCGGCGCAGGCGGCGCGATAGGCCTTACTTCTCCGACCCCAGCTTGCCCGCCCGCTCCCTCGCTGCGGCAAGCACCGTCTCCGCCCGCTGGTCCGCCTCGCGCACGATCTTCGCCGCCTTGTCGTCGGCCTCTCTGCGCAGCCTGTCCCCCGCCGGCTTCGCCGCAACCTTGAGCAATGGATTGTTGCCGGCTCGCGCGACCAGCGAATCCGCCTGGGCGTAGCCCTTCGCCTTCACCGTGTCTGCGAGCGTCTGAGCCTCCTGCCTGATGCTCGCCGCCTGCTGCTCCGCTACCTGCACCATCCGCGTCGCCTCGGCCGATACCTTCGCGGTGAGTGTCTTCTCGACCGCCTTCGTCACGGTGGACGCGGCCGACGTCGCCAGCGTTCCGACATTCGCCTTCACCGACGGGTTCATCACGGTCCCTGACACCTGAATCGCCAGCGGGATCTCCGGCGACGCCTCGAGATCGACACGCGCCTTCCCCGCCTGCGACACCAGGGCGGCCAGCGCCTGATTCGCCGCGCCCCCCGCCATCGCGCGCGGCACTCGGAGATCGACGAGGTAGTCGAGCGACTGATCGAGCCCGTTGGAGCCGGCCACCTTCATCGTGGCGCCGCCCAGCTTCACGTCGAATGGCTGCACGGACAGTCGACCGTTCCCGATCGTGAACGTCGCCTCGAGCGTCTCGAACGTCGGATCCTCGAGAAACTGAAGCCTGGTCTTGTCCGCGATGCGCTTCAGCACCGGGAAGCCCCGCATCCCCAGCTTCGATGTCTCCAGCGTTCCGCCGCCGTTGAGGCTGGGGAAGAGCGGCATCATGTCCTTCCCGAGTCCGCCGGTCACGTGCATGTCGGTCGTCACGCTTCCCGTTGCGAACTTCGCGGCGGGGGCCAGCTTCTGCACGGACACCAGGGCGTTGAACGCGGACGGGATGTCCACCCTCGTCATCTTCAGCGCGACGTCGAAGGTGGGCTTGTCGAGGTGCGTCGTCTCGTAGAAGCCATCGACGCCGATGCGCCCGCCGAGCGCAGCCACCTGGAACCCTTCGAGGGTTGCACGCTGGTCCCTGAGGCGCAGACGTCCGTGTGCGTCGGACATCGTCAGCTTGTCGTACGACAGCTCGCTCACCGTCGCGTCGAGCGTGAGATCGATCCTGGGAGGCACCGGGATGACTTCGAGATCGCTGTCGCTCGATTTCCATTCGTTCAGATCGAAGTGATTGCTTCGGACCGTCGCGCGTCCGCGAAGGGTGTCGTCGCGAAAGACGAAGGCGAACAGGTTATCGAGCGAGCCCGACGCCTGGATGTCGCTGCTGCCGATGGTGCCGGCGAACGTTCTGAGCTGCGCGCGCTCCGGCGCCAGCGCGAGCGATGCATTCCGGATCGTGAGCGGATGCGGCAGCGCCTTTCCCTTCACGGTGAGATCCTTCACGTCGACGTCGCCGCTGGCGGCAACCCGGTCGTACTGCTTCTTCTGCACGGACGACATGCGCGTCCGCACAGCGGCGTTGGCCACGACCGTCCCGGTGAGCTCATCGATCCCCTCGAGCTTGATGGTGCGTCTGAGGTCGGTGAGGTCCAGCGTGCCCGCGACGCGCACATCCACCTCGGGGTCGGACACCGGGGTCCGCATCGACATGCGCGCCTCGATCGGATTCCTCCCCACGACGACTCGGAAGCGATCGACTCGCGCGACGGTGCTGTCGGCGCTGCCGCCGGGATTGGTGAGTGAGAGGTCCAGGACGATGGAGCGCGCCGCGAGCGGCAGATCCGCGTACTTGAAGGCGGCGTCGTTCACCTTCGCGTTGATCGCGAACGACGGGAAGGCGCCGTCGCCGTACGCTCCCTTCACTCGGCCGTCCACGGCGATGGTCCCCGCCGTCTGCACCTTGTCGAAGTCGTGGGCGTACACCAGCGGCACGAGCGACAGGATGCTCCGGAAGCTCGTGCTGGGCGCCTTGAACGCGACGTCGAGTCCAAGCCGTTTACCAATGGCCTTCGCGGATCCGGTGACGCCGAGCTTCAGGTCGTTGAGCGCGAGTTCGGTGTTGGCAAAGGCATACGTCTTTGCGACGAAATCGGCGTTCACGTCCGCGGTGAGCGTGAGCTTTGCTCGGGTCAGGTAAGGCACGCCGGCAAAGACGACGCTTGCGGTGTCGACGCTGCCTCGACTCCGGAGCGTGACACGGTCCTGACTGAAGTCGCCGCTGAGCGATTGGTCGTAGCCGGCCAGCTTTGCTCTGAGCCGTGATTGGCGATTGTCGAACAGGATGCTGGCGTGGTCGATCTCGAGGCGCCGGAGGCTGACGGCGAACGAGGTCTTCGACTGCGCGGGCGCCGTCTCGAGCTTCTTCGCGATGTCCCAGTTCACGGCGCCGTCCTCGAGCGTGATGAGCGCGAGGCGTGGACGGTCGAGCTGGACGGCCCGGATCACGAGCTGGGCATTGCCCGTCATGCTCCGGAGGACGCTCCCCAGATCCAGGGCCACGCGGAGGTGCGGCATCAGCGCGAGCGTGTCGTTCTGGAAGCGTCCCACGCCGGCGATCGTGAGATCGTCGAGCGTGAGGCTGAGATCGGGGAAGCTCCGGAAGAACGAGAGTCCCGCGTGCCGCCAGCTCACGCGCGCGTTCACGTTGCGGTTCACTTCCGCCTGCACGCGCTGCGCGATCCGGTCGCTGAAGAAGAGCGGGAGGGCGGCGAGCAGCACGAGCACGACCGTCACCGACGTCGCGGCCACCGCTGCGATGCGGCTGGATCGTTTCATCCATCACCTCTGGGGAACGACGGTGGGGGAGGCCCGACGCACGAGCCTGGGCGGCGGCGTCGTCGACACGCTCGCCGCCCGTTGGAGTATAGACGCTTCGCTACGCGCGCTGGTCTCGGCGGCGCGCGATACCATCTCGGCGATGCTGGCCGATTTGCCGCAACCAATGGATAGCGGTATGCTAGAGGGCGCTTTCACACCAGCCTCTCCCGCCATGACGCCTTTGCATCGCATGCTGGTCGTCGCCGCGCTCGCGTCAGCCTCACCGCTCGCCGCGCAGCCCACCACGCGCGCCGCGCAGCCAGCTACCCTGGCGCGCGGCGCCACCGTCGACCGGCGGCTCGCACCCGGCGCCCGCGACGAATACACCCTGCCGCTCACCGGTCCCGCGTTCGTGCAGGGCGAGGTGGACCAGCACTCGGTCGACGTCGTGGTGACGGTGATGGACTCCACCGGCCGCACGCTCGGCGAGTTCGACGGGCCGGCGCGCGGGCCGGAGCGGTTCACGCTTCTGCTCGAGCGCGCGGGACGGTACCGGATCCGCGTCGCGACGTTCCGTGCCGACAGCGGGGGCGATTACACGCTGCACCTGCGCCGGGTCGACCGCCCCGCGACGGACCCGGTGGGCCGCATCGATCAGCTCATGTCGGCGTACGACGCGGCCGGCCCTGGCGCGGCGATCGGCGTCCTGCGCGGCGGCAAGCTGGTGTTCGCGAAGGGCTACGGGCGCGCGTCGCTCGAGTATCCGTCGCCGATCGGGCCGCGCACCGTGTTCCACGTCGCGTCCGTGTCGAAGCAGTTCACCGCGTTCGCCGTGATCCTGCTCGCGCGCGAGGGCAAGCTCTCGCTCGACGACGACGTGCGGAAGTACATCTCCGAGCTGCCGGACCTGGGCAAGACGATCACGCTGCGCCACCTGCTCACTCACACGAGTGGAATCCGCGACCAGTGGGATCTGTGGGGGTTGTCGGGTGGGCGGATGGACGACGTCATCACGCAGGACGATCTGTTCCGGCTCGTCACTCGGCAGCGCGCGCTCAACTTCGCCCCGGGCGCCGAGTACATGTACTCGAACAGCGGCTACATGCTGCTCTCGAAGGTGGTCGAGCGCGTGAGCGGGCAGCCGTTCCCGGCGTTCCTGCGAGCGCGCGTGTTCGCACCGCTCGGCATGCGCGACACGCGCGTGCACATGGATCATCAGGAGATCGTTCCCGGACGAGCGTACTCGTACGAGAACGCCGACAGCGGCGGCTACCGCAACGCCGTGCTGAGCTACGCGAACGCCGGCGCGACGAGCCTGTTCACCACCGTGGAGGACCTCGCGCGCTGGCTGGAAAACTTCCACACCGGCGCGGTCGGCGGGGTGGCAGCGCGTGACATGCAGCTCACGCGCGGCGTCCGCACGTCGGGCGACACGCTCACCTACGCGCTCGGCGTCGCGGTGGACCGTTATCGCGGGCAGCGACGCATCTCGCACGGCGGTTCCGACGCGGGGTTCCGCAGCTACGTCGCGTTCTTCCCCGAGATCGACGCCGGGGTGATCGTGCTCGCCAACGTCGCAAGCTTCGACCCGACGGGCGTGGCGCTCCAGGTAGCCGATGTATTCCTGCGTGACGTGCTCGGGCCGGTGACCCCGCCGGGCATTGCGGTGGCGAACACCGCCGGCGCATCGATCACGATCGAGCCCGCGCGGCTCGCCCCGCTCGTCGGCGAGTTCGCGGCGGCGGATGGTTTCTCGTTCGCCACCGTGCGCGAGCAGGACCAGATCTTCGCGCAGGCGCCCGAGCAGCCGCGTTTCCTCCTCCAGCCGACGTCCGATTCCACGTTCGTCGTGCCGCAGGTGGGGGCGGCACTCACGTTCGTCCGCCGCGCCGCAGGTGTGGACACGGTGCGAGTGACGCAGCAGGGCAACACGAAGGTGCTCATGCGCCGCGCGCCATACGTCGCGACGGCGGCCGACATGCAGGCCATCGCCGGCCGGTACTACAGTCCGGAGCTCGACGCCGCCTACGACCTCATGGCCAACGGCGCGACGCTCGTCGTGCGCCGCCACCACAACCCGGACCTCACGCTCCGGCCGACGGGGCGCGACACCTTCGCCGGCTCGTGGCCCATCGCCACGCTGCGCGTCGAGCACGACGACGCCGGCCGCGCCACGGCGGTGCGCGTGTCGAGCGGCCGCGTGCGCGACGTCCGCTTCCTGCGTCAGGACACGATTCCTGCCCTGGCCAACGGAACGCCGAGGTGATCGTCTCCGCGCGCGCCGCGGCGAACTAGGCTCGCCCCGGAGTCCCAGCTCCGGGGCTGGCCTTCCTTCCAACTCTCGCCGTAGCTTCGGCCGATGACCGTCGCGCTGTGGACTCGACCTCGCGCCTTCCGCTGCCGAACGCCGAGGTGTCGACGCCGAGCCGTCGCCGTCTCACCGATGCCGAGGGGAACGTGCGCTTTCCCTGGCCCGAGGAAGGAGCGATCTCCATCCGCGTTCGCCAGCTCGGCTTCCGCTACGCGGACCGCACGCTCCATCGCGGCAGCTCTCGCACCGCGACGGAGGACACGGTCGTCGTCGCGCTCGCACCTGCGGTGTTCGCGCTGCCGCAGGTCGTGACTCAGGCGGAAGCTCGCTGCCGTGGAGTGCAGTCCCCGGCGTCGGTGGCGCTGTCCAACGCGACGATGGAGCTGCTGCGCTTCGGTGCGGAGCAGTACAACTCCTTCCGAGCGACCTATCCCTTCCACGTCTCGCTCGTGCGACGCACGGTGCGGAGCGCCGTCTTCAAGGGCCCACGAACCGAGGAAGCGGCGGAGTTCGCCGAGTCCGAGAGCTACGGCGACCCGTACCTGCCGGGCATGGTGATCGTGCGCACGCGCGTGGGCTACTACGTCCCCGTGCTGTTCGTCTCGGCGCTCGCGGATTCGGCGTTCTGGGCGCGCCACTGCTTCGTCGCGAAGGGCGTGGAATCGCGCGAGGGCCGCCGCGTCATCCGACTCGACTTCACGCCGTCACGCGGCGTGCGCGAGGTGGAGTGGGAGGGCTCGGCCTGGGTCGACTCGGCGGCGAGCGTGCTGCGGCGCGTCGACTTTCACCTCGTCAACGTGCGGGATCCGCACGGGCCGCGGCGGTTCGAGGGGTACACCACCTTCGCGACGCCGTCGCCGTACATCGCGGTGCCCGATTCCACCGTCGCCTGGTGGTGGACGGAATCCGAGCCGTCACCGAGCGACGACCGGTACACGGCCGACGTGCTGCAGTTCCTGACCATGCGGGAGCTCGCGTTCCAGGCCGGCACGCCACCGGCGGGCCACTGATCGCGCGACTCCGTGTCGGTCTGCTGCTGCGGCTGGCGACACGCGACCCGGGCACGCACGTTTGTCGCGTCGCCCACCTCGCGTCATGTCTCTGCGCTCCAAACTGCTCGCCCTGTTTCTTGCCCTCGCCGTCGTGCCGCTCGTGGCTGTCGGCGTTTTCGGCTCGATGCAATCGCTGCGGGCGCTGGAGTCGCTCCTCTCCGGCGAGACGATGGCGGTCGCCGGCGACGCGGCCAGCGCGCTCGGTCAGCAGCTCGCCCGGCAAGAGTCGGATGCGCTTCTCCTCGGCGAGAACACGGAGACCCAGCGACTCTACGCAGCGACGGAATCGGAGCGAGGTGCAGCGCTCGCGCAGGCCGACACCTTCATTCGGGCTGCGTGGCGGCAGATGGCCGGTGAGTATCGCTCGCTCGAGCTGCTCGACGGGCGTGGCGCCACCATGTATCGCATTGGACCGACCGACGGCGACGCGTCATCCGGCGCGAGCCGCACCGTGCCCGTGGCGCGCACGATCAGCGATCCGGGTTCCGGTGAAGCGCGTGGCTCGCTCGTTCTGCAAGCGTCGATCAACGCGCTGCTCCCACGCGACATGCTCGAGCGTCGGGTCGGCAAGCAGGGCTACACCATCGTCATCGACCGTGCCGTCGATCGCGTGGTGTACCACCCACGCATCGCGTGGACCGGACAGCGCGCGACCCGCCTCGCCGATTCGGAACGCTGGCCCGAGGGCGCGCTCGCCCTGCCGAATGGCAGCTTCAGGTATGGTCGCGGCGACTCGGCGCGCATCGCGTCGTTCGTGAACTTGTCGTCGCCTGCGTGGACGATCATGACTTCGGCGAGCCTCGCCGAATTCGCCCCTCCGTTCCAGCGTGCGCGCTCGCTCCAGCTCTTCGTCGTGCTCGCCGTCACGGGGGCCATCACGGCGATGTTCGTGCAGCTGCTCCGACGTACCACGCGATCCCTCGAGGAGCTCACGCATGCGGCGGATGCCGTCGGCGCCGGCAACCTGGCGCCCACACTGCCATCGGCCGGACCGGACGAAGTCGGCCGGCTGTCCGCGGCCTTCGGCGTGATGACCGATCGACTGCGGGAGATGATCGCGCAGGTCGAAACGAGCCGGCAGCTGGCCATCGTCGGCGAGTTCGCCTCACAGATCGCGCACGAGATCCGCAATCCGCTCACCTCGATGAAGCTCAATCTGCAGGGACTCGCCCGCGACGCACGAGCGGGAGACGTGCCTCGGACTTCGTCGGCGTCGATCGACATCTGCCTTCGGGAGATCGGCCGTCTCGATCAGGTCGTCGGTGGCGTGCTGGCACTGGCACAGAGTGGACCGTCGGACAGCGTTCCCTGCTCGCTCAACTCGCTCGCCGAAGAATCACTGCGTCTGATCGCGGAACAGGCTACGGTGCAGCAGGTGTCGATCCAGGCGGAGCTCGGCGCGACCCCGGACATCGTAGTCGCGGACGCCTCGCGCCTGCAGGGAGCGATCCTCAACCTCGTGCTCAACGCCCTCGCGGCGATGCCGGCGGGTGGCACGCTGACGGTTCGCACCGACGTGACACTTCTCGACGGTCCGCGTTCCGTCCGACTGCACGTCATCGACACGGGCTCCGGCATCGCGCAGGAGGCGCGGGAGCGCGTCTTCCTGCCCTTCCACAGCTCGCGGCCCGGCGGGACTGGACTCGGTCTTCCCATCGCGCGGCGTACGGTCGAAGCCCACGGTGGCCGACTCGTGCTCGCCGACTCTCGTCCGCGTGAGACGGGCGCCTGGTTCATCGTCGAGCTGCCGCTCGCCACCGAGTCTGCCGCGATCTCGACGGTGGGCTCGTGAGACGAGTGCTCCTCGTCGTCGACGACGACGCATCCATCCGTCAGACGTTCGAGCTGCAGCTCGGCCGCCTCGGCTTCGTCGTGCACACGGCGGCCAGCGCCGAGGAAGCGCTCGGTCGCATGGGCGAGCTGGCGCCGCAGGTGATCCTGTCCGACATCCGGATGCCAGGGCTCGGCGGGCTCGAGCTGCTCACGCACGTGCATCGTGCTCGTCCCGACGTGCCCGTCGTCATGATGACGGCACATCAGGACATGAAGAGCGCGATCGCCGCGATGAAGGCGGGTGCGTACGACTACCTCGTGAAGCCGCTCGATCTCGATCGCGTGGAGCTGCTGCTCGATCGGTGCTTTCGCGAGCTCGAGCTGCGTCGGCGCGAGCAGCGCGCGCACAGTGATGCCGCGGAGGTGCCCGAGGACGGTTCATCCGATGGTCTCGTCGGGCGCGATCCGCGCATGATCGAGATCTACAAGCTGATCGGCACCCTCGCCGAGACGCGCACGCCGGTACTCCTGCGCGGCGAGACGGGGACGGGAAAGGAAGTCATCGCGCGGGCGATCCACTCCAACTCCTCCGTAGCCGCCGAGCCGTTCGTGGCGGTGAACTGCACGGCGATTCCGGAGTCGCTGCTCGAGAGCGAGCTGTTCGGACACGTGCGCGGCGCCTTCACCGGCGCCGCGAGCGATCGCAAGGGGCGCTTCGAGCTGGCGGGACGCGGAACGGTGTTTCTCGACGAGATCGGCGATACCACGCCGGCATTTCAGACGAAGCTGCTGCGTGTGCTGCAGGAACGTGAGTTCCATCCAGTCGGCGCCGAACGGCCGCGCCGCACGGAAGCGCGCATCCTCGCGGCCACGCATCGTCCGCTCGAGCGCCTGGTGCGAGAGGGACGCTTCCGCGAAGACCTCTACTTCCGGCTGCGCGTCGTCGAGATCGTCGTGCCGCCACTCCGCGAGCGGCCCGACGACATCGCGCCCCTCGCCGAGCATCTGCTGGCGAAAGCCGCGCGCGAGATGCATCGCTCGCGTGTGGCGCTCACCGCGGATGCGCTGCGGGCGTTGCGCGCGTACGAGTGGCCGGGCAACGTGCGCGAGCTCGAGCACACGCTCACGCGCGCCATCGTGCTGGCGCTCGGTCGGGTCCGAGACGCCCTCTGCGTCGCACCATGGGCCGGGTGACGCGGTGCAGTCGATGGCGGCCGCCGAGCGCGCCCACCTCGCTCGCGTGCTCGCGCACTCCGCGGGGAACAAGCGCGAGGCCGCGCGCGTGCTGCGCGTGAGCCGTTCGCGACTGGACCGGTTGCTGGAGAAGCACGGGCTCCTGGCCCCGGAACGAGGCCGTCGTAGCGACGGAACGGGGCCGGGGGAGACGACGCCGAGCGATTAGCGCGCGCGCAACTCGCGCGCGGACAACGCGTTGCGCCAGGGCAGCATCATGGAACATCGTGTGTGATGGTGGCAGCCACTCTCCCACCACGAGGATTCCAATGCGACGCCACGTGCTTCGCTCGATTCGACTGAACGTGACCCTGCTGCTCGGCGCGATCGCGGCGCTGCCCGTACCGCTGCGAGGACAGGCTGCGCCGTCCGGCGTGCATCGCCTGTTCACGATCGAGGGCTACGATGCTTTCGGCGTGGCGATCTCGCCAGACGGACAGTGGGCTGTCTACTCGCGGGCAGCGTCGATGTCGGACAACCATCTCTACGTCCGGCCAGTCGCCGGCGGATCGCCAAGCCAGCTGACGAGCGGCACGACCGGGAACGGCACCCCGACATTCAATGGCGCCGGGGACCGGCTCTACTTCGTGTCCAACCTTCCCGCGCGATCGGGCGACAGGAAGTTCTACCTGATGGTGATGCCGTTCGACACGCGCACCGGGCGCGCGACGGGAGCACCACGGCAGGTGTCGCTCGACGGTGTCGGTGAAGGCCAATACTCTCGCTACAGTCTCTCGCCCGACGGCCGCTGGATCGCCTATGTGAGCTGTTGCGAGGAGCGACAGCTCAGGGTAGTACCGTCCTCTGGCGGAAAGGCGCGCACGCTCGTCGAGACGAGCATGCCCGTCGTGCCGCCTCCGAATCTCGCGTGGTCGGCGGATGGGCGCTCGGTCTTCTTCACCCGCCTCGACGAGTCGCGCCGCATCGTGCAGTTGATGCGTGTGTCGGTGGAAGGGGGCGCGCCGGTCGAAGTGCTCAATCGGACGCAGGGCATCGGACGTCTCGCGCCCGGAGGTCGCCGCAGCGTGCAGCTGGTTTCGTACGGCATGGGCGAGCGCCAGCGCCAGCTACGTTTGCTGCAGGACGGCGCCATGGTCCGTCGCCAGCCGCTCCCGAACGGTTTCGACATGGGCTCCGCCTCCTGGTCGAACGATGGGCGCTCGCTCCTCGGCATGGTTCGGGACCAGCGCGCGGTGATTCGCCTGGTACCGACGTCGGGGGGCCCGTCCCGCGCGCTCACGACTGGCCCCGTGTACGACTGGCCCGCCGCATGGAGTGCCGATGGCCGCACGCTCTTCTACACAACCGGGTCCGACGAGCGCCCGGGACTCTACTCGGTCGGCCTCGACGGCAAGGCCGGCGTCCATATCCCTCCACCCACCGGCGGTGACGCCGGGCTGTGGTCCACCGTGGTTGGTCAATGGGCGATCGGCCGTGTCAACTGGCTCGATACCGCCAGATCGCGCATCGTCGCGCGCAATTTTCGCGACGGACGCGTGCTGACTATTCACGACGGACCCGTGCTGCCGCTGTCGCGGCTGTTGATCCGCGGTGGCGGAGGCACGTACAACGTCGACGGCGATGCATTCGTGTACGCCGCGACGGTCGGCGACCGCGCGGAGCTTCGCCGGACCGTCCCGGGCGGCGCGACGCGCGTGCTGCACACCTATTCGTCGCTCTCGATGGCTGCGGGCGGCGTGGCTGTGCAGAACGGGCGACTGGTGTACACCGAGCCCGCGGGAGATTCGGCACGCGTGATGTTCGACGCCGGAAGTGATGTACCGCCTCGGTTCCTCGCCATGGTGCCCGGCCCGCAGAGAAAGGTGGAGATCGCGTGGACCGTCGACGGGCGACACCTGGCGATCGCCACCGCAGACGGAACGAAGCTCGACGTCCTTGCCTTGGCGCCCGACGGCACGCCGACCGGACAGCGGCGGCATGTCGAGCTTCCATTCGAGTACGCCTACGAGCATTCATTTCTTCCCGACGGGCGTCGGATCGAGATGATCGCGCAGTACCGCGTCGCATCGAACGCCGTCGCGGCGGTCGTATCGCTCGACGATCCCACTCACCCGGTCATCGTCTCCCAGGACGAC
>QHVE01000105.1:39400-46729 GCA_003223455.1 Gemmatimonadota bacterium
CTGAAGCCGTTGGGCACGACGGTGTACCGAGTGGACGTGCCGTGACGAGGTGGGACGGGCGGGCCAGCCTTCGCGTTGGCGGTCACCGGACGCAGGACATCACGACGACGACATGGCGCTCGCCAAGGTCCGCGAAGGGGAGGAGGGACGAAGGCGAAGATATGCGTCCGGCCTCGTCTGGCAACGACCACGCGCTGGTCGAGTGGGCGTAGCACTCTTCAAGCGCTCGAGGGCGCGTCGGTTGTCATGCCGCGTCGCTGGCCGGCGGTGCGACGCTAGGTGCCGCCGTTGCGACTGGGGTCGAGGATCTGCGGGAGCCACACCCGGAAGCGCGACGTCTCGTTCCACGCGTTCCCGGCGGAGCTGTAGTCCGTCAGGAACAGCTCCCCCTTGGCGTCGTGCAGGCCCTGCTCGAACGGCGTACTGAACGCCATCCATACGGAATCGGGCCGAGTGGACGCGGACTCCAGCGCCACGTGTCCTTCGGCGTCCGCGCGGAGCGAGGCGACCTCGTCGACGTCGCCGCCTAACCGGCTGTCACGGGCGAGCACTACCGGCCCTCGCACCACGGCGACGTGCCGATCGCGCGCGCCTGGCACACGCACCACGCGCGCGCGCAGGTCGAGCTCGAGTCGCACCTCGTCGCCCGCGCGCCATGTTCGCTCGATCCGCGCGTACTCGCCCGGCCGCACGTCGGCGACGGATGCGCCGTTGACCGTCACCGATGAACGCGCGCTCCACGCCGGGATGCGCAGGCGCAGCGCGAACGCGCGCGACCGGTCCGGCATGATCCGGAGCGCGACGGTGCTGGAGACTGGGTAGTCCGTCTCCTGCTCGATCCGCGCGTGCCCGCCCCCGGGAAGCGCGGCGGTCGCAATTGATCTGGTGTAGAGGTTGACGACCACTCCGTCTGCCGCCGTCATCACGGCCGTCTCTGGAAGCAGGAGCAGCCCTCTCGGCCCGTTCGCCGTGCAGCAATTCAATCCGCTGTCGCACTGGATCTCGCCAAGCGCGCGGTGGCCGGCGAGGGGGCTGTACTTCGCGAACGACGAGCCGTCGGGAAGCATCGAGGCGAGGAGTGCATTGTACGCACTGCGCTCGATGTCATCGGCGATGCGTGGGTCTCCAGTCAGGCGGAGCAGGTTCTGACCGAGCTTCATCCACGTCATCGTGACGCACGTTTCCATCATGTGCCGCGCCTGCACGGTCTGCCGCGCGGCGCCGCCGTACCAGCACTCCATGCTCGCGCCCGATCCGGCGACGTTGATCTCGGTGTCGCGGATGTTCTCGTACGTCTTCACGACGGCCGCCAGGTGATCGGGATTTCCCGTGACCCGATACAACTCCAGCAGCCCCTCGTAGCACGACATCATCTCGTACGCCTTCTGCCCGTTCTCCCACGTGAACCACTTCGCGGGCGGCGGGAAGCGCTCGGCCACCGGTACGCCGGCGAGCGCCTTGCTGATCAGACGCGGACCGTCGGGGGTCTCCCACTGCGCGACGATGTGCTCGGCGAAGGCGAGGTAGCGCGCGTCGCCGGTGCGGTTGTAGAGGAGGACGATGGGTTCGAGGATCGAGCTGCTGGCCATGCCGCGATACGCGCCGTTCTTCACGATGCTCGCGCGGCCGGGCCCGACCTCGGTCAGCAGATGGTCGGCGAGCCGGCGCGCCGACTCGAGTGCAGCGCGGTCGCCGGTGAGGTCGTGGTACGCGAGCAGGCCAAGCAGTGTGTACTTGCGCCCCCAGACGTCCCACGTCGCCAAGTGGTTCTGCGGCGCGTAGGTGCCCATGTAGCCGTCGCTGGACTGCGTCGCCATCAGCGAGCGCGCGCTCTGCTCGACCGCCGCGAGCGCCGTCGGATCTTGCGTGTAGCGCTGCGCCGAGACGGCCGACAGGAACCACTTCCCCCAGAACTCGGACGACCAGCAGTTGGTTTCTCGACGTTGACGGAAGGGCTCGACGAGGTGCTCGCCGTCCTGCGCCATCACGCGGTTACGGACGCACAGATCGATCGCGTGGCCGAGCCGCCCGCCGAGCCGCACGTCGCCGAGCGGGAGGCGAGTGAACGCGTCGAGACGTCGCGGAGCAGCTACGGGCGACGCGACGCCGACACCGTCAGCGAACCCGGGGCGGCCGGCGTCCGCGCCGGGCCGCGTCAGCTCCGGAATCCCCCATAGCCCACCCGCGACAGCCGCTAGCTGCTTGAGAAAGTCCCGGCGTCCATCGGGCGTGTGCATGAGGCTTCTGGTCTCGGGGGAGACATCATACGAGCGGGATCACGACGCCGCGAGTCGGCGCGCCCGCAAGCGCTATCCGGCCTGACGGCGCCGAGCGCCAACCCTGCCGATCAGGGTGCTCGCGTCTAATTAGTTGCGCCGCAGCTTCTTGCTGCCGAACCAGGGGGCTGGTGCGCCGAGTCACCGTGGAGCCCGGTTACCCACGGGTTTGCGGTCCGCCGTGGAGTGAGTTGTGCGTTGTCAGAGTCGACCACCGTAAACGCGGGTTGGCCGAGCAGCGCCTCCATTCACCGTTTTCGTACGGGACACCCAGCATCATGCGTACTAAAGGCACAGTGAAGTGGTTCAACAGCGAGAAGGGATTCGGGTTCATCACCCCCGAGGACGGCGGCAAAGACCTCTTCGTCCACCACTCGGCGATCGGCGGATCCGGATACAAGAGCCTCGATGAAGGTGAGAGCGTAGAGTTCGACGTCGTCCAGGGACAGAAAGGCCCCGCAGCGGAGAACGTGACCCGGCTGGGGGGAGGCACGCCGGGCGGTGGCGGCGGTGGGGGGCGAGGCGGCTACGGTGGCGGTGGTGGCGGTGGTGGTGGGCGTGGCGGCGGCGGTGGTGGTGGCGGGTACGGCGGCGGCGGCGGCGGCGGCGGCGGCCGGCGCAACGACTACTGACGCGAACGGCCCCGCACGCGATCGTCGCGTGCGGGACCGTTCGTCGCTGGTCTCTCGCGCGGTCAGCTCACTTCGCGGCGACGGTGAGCTCCTGCATCATGCCGTGCATCGAGTGCGGCTTGCCGTCCTTCGCGTCGGGGACGTAGCAGATGAGGCCGTAGTTGCCGGGGGTGAGGTTCGTATCGAATGTGCCCGTGCGACCCTTGCCGAGGCCCGACATACCGGGGGTCGGCTCGGCGGGGGGCGGTCCCTTCATCCCGCTCTCGAGCCACGCGTTGAAGTCCTTCATCGTAGGACCCCCGAGCGGTTCCGCGAGCGCGGCGCAAATGGCGCCGCGGAGGTGCTAGCTCCGCACCAACTTCTTATAAGTCACCCGGTGCGGCGTGTCCGCGTCCGCGCCCTTCCTGCGGCGCAGATCCGCATCGTACTCCTTGAAGTTCCCCTCGAAACCTGTCACTTGAATCGTTGTTGTGGCTCGGTGATTTCCTAACCTGTTCTGCTGTCATGGGTTCGAAGTCACACCTTGTAGTTGATCGTTGCCACAGATTGAGTGTTGTGTCAATCGGGCTTGACACATGCTGCTTGTTGGGGCGCGATAGCACGCTGCAAGTCCTTTGACAGGCACACCCGGAACCTCGCTCGACAGGGACGATTGCTTCTGCCCCATTCAGTCTAGATGTGACGAGCGTACCTCAGATGTGGCCAATCGGATCGCTACGCGACCCTGTGCTTAGACGGGCTACCGAGGCAGCCGAAGAAGGCCGCAGACCTGCCACCCCAGTCTGACCTGACAGTTTGAAGGACCGGCGCGCGGTTGCCTGAGCTCCACGGTCACAGACGCCGACCTGCCTGTCGGTGGACTATTCCACGTAGCCCGGCTCGCCCGTCAATCGTGACCGTGTCGATGATGGATGTCCGGCACGTGCGCGTGCGTGTGCACCATCGGCTCATGCCGGTGGCGGTGGCTGTGCGGCTCGTCGGGCCCGGCGACCGGGGGATCATCCGGCCCGTGTGCGTGCTGATGGTGCTTATCGTGGACGTGCAGGTGTTCGTGCTCCATTGCCTCGTGCGCGTGTTGGTGCTCGTGCCGCTCGCTCACGTGCAGCCAGACGCCCACGGCCATGCACACGCCGCCGAGCAGCAACGGCAGTGTGACGGGATCGCGCCAGAGGAGGAGCGACAGGGCCGCGCCGACGAACGGCGCCGTCGAGAAGTAGGCGCCGGTGCGCGCCGTACCGAGCGCTCGGAGCGCCAGCACGAACAGCACGAGACTCAGGCCGTAGCTCACGAAGCCGAGGCCCATGGACGCGGCGACACGCCACGCGGTCGGGAGGTGACTGCCCAGCGCGAAGGCGATCCCGGTGTTCACCGCCCCAGCAATCAGCCCCTTCAGCATCGTGATCTGCACCGGGTCGCCGGCCGACACCTTCTGTGTGAGGTTGTTGTCGACGGCCCAGCACAGGCACGCGCCCGCGACCGCGAGCGGTCCGAGTAGACCGCCCAGCTCTGCGCGTCCGGTCCAGGAGATGAGCGCGCCGCCAGCGACGATGGCCACCATGCCGAGTGCGATGCGCCGGTCGAAGTTCTCGCGGAAGACGAACCAGGCGAGCAGCGCCGTGAACACACCCTCGAGGTTGAGAAGCAGGGACGCGCTCGATGCCGGCGTTCGCGACAGCCCAACCATGAGCAGCAATGGACCGAGCACCCCGCCGGCCGTGATCGCGCCGGCGAGCCAGGGGGCATCGCGGCGCGTGAGTGGGGCCTCGGCGGCGGCGCGTCCCCGCTGCGCGAGCCACACCACGAACAGACCGAGCCCCGAGCCCAGGTAGAGCAAGCCGGCGAGCAACTGCGGCCGGACGTTCTGCAGCAGCCCCTTCGCGAGCGGCGCGCTCACGCCGAACAGCACCGCCGCGAGCAGCGCGCGCAGCAGCCCGGCGCGGATCGCGACCGGCGCGCTCGATGCCTCGGGCGCGTTGGCGGCGCTCATGGGTCAGGCGCGCAGCGTTGCCGTGGTCACGACTTCGCCTTCGCCGTCGTGCGCTGCACCTTCATGCGGTCCAGGGCGGAGCGAAGGCCACCGGCGAGCGTGACGGCATCGTCGTTCGCCCAAAAGTGAAGGAAGAGGAGCCGTGGACTCTCGGTGAGCATGTGACTGTGCAGGGCCGTGACTTGAATGCTGTGCTCGCGGAGCGCACGGATCACCGGGTTGACCTCGTCGGCGGTCATCACGAAGTCGCCCGTGATCGCCGCCTTGCCGCCGCCGGTCGGCTGGAAGTTGATCGCCGTTGCGACCCCCATCGCGGGCGGGACTTCCATGCCGTGATCCGTTATGCGCTCGGCACGCGGCACGCTCACCTGGTACACGCCGCCGTTGACCTTCCCGGTCGCCCCGAGCGCACGCGCGACGCCTGCCGTGTCGAGATCGAGCGGGGTTGTCTGCGCGGCAGGGGCTGCGGCACCACCAGCGTCTCCCTGATCGCCCGCGGCGACTGCCTGCGGGAGCGGAGTCTTGCTTGCGCCCAAAGCCGTGCGGATCGCCTGCGCGATCTTGGCGGGGTCGCCATGCGCGGCGATGTGCATGTACATGATGCGCGGAGACTCGTGAAGCACGTGGTTGTGGAGCGCCGTCTGCTCCACGCCACCCTTTTGCAGGGCGAGCATCACGGGATTCACCTCGTCTTCCGTGAGCACCAGGTCGCCCATCGCCATCGCGTCGCCACCGTTGCCCGCGCCCATGCGCTTGAAGGCGACCCAGGAGCCGAGCGCGAAACCCGGCTTGATCGGCACTCCGTCGGCAGTTACCTGCAGATCGGTTCGCGGGAAGCCGAATCGGAGGACATTCCCGGGCTGCATCGTTCCCTTGCCGCCGAGCACCTGCTGGACGGCCGCCCACACAGCGCCACCATTCGCGGGCGTGGACGCGGACACTTGGGCGCCTGCGACCACCGTCACTCTGGTGGACGCGAGCGCAATTCCGAGGGTCGCACTGAGGTACCGGCACAGGTGCGTGCGGATGGTGCGCGGGAAGGCATTGCGCTGCATAGCGGACGTTGAGGCGGTCATGCCGACGCTCCTGACGGGTGCTGGTTGCGTGAGGTTGAGATCTGGCACTGTTGATGGCAAGTCCGGCCTCGTGCCTAGCGGCACGACGTTCATCGCTGTTCGTATTGGCAGCTCACCCTCGACGGTTTCTTCTCATGACTCGTGCCCGTCCCCTCCGGAGCTCGCTACTACTTGCGGCGGTGTCCCTCCTCTCCGCGTGCAGCGGCGGTTCGGGGAACGCGTCGAGCGAGCAGCGCAGTGCGAGCGTGCACGATGCAGCCGGCGGCGAGATCGGCGTCGGAGCGCCGGGTGGGTGCGCCGCGACGGCACAGTCGATGACGCCCGCGACATGGACCGCGACCGAGATCCCCGCCCGGCCCACACCGATGCCCGGGCTCCGGCTGGTGAGCGACATCCCCTTGCCAGGGCCGACGAACCGCTTCGACTACCAGAGCGTCGATCCGGCCGCGGGCCGGCTCTACATCAGCCACATGAACGCAGGCCGCCTCGTCGTGTTCGACCTCGACAGCGCGCGCGTCGTGCGCGAGGTCGAGGGACTTCCGCGCGTGACGGGGGTGTGGGCAGTACCTGAGCATCACCACGTCTATGCCGCCGCCGCCGGCGCGCACGAGGTGGTGGTGATCGACGACCGCACGCTCGCAGTGGTGGCGCGCGTAGGTGGCATCCGCTTTCCGGACGGCATCACGTACGCGAGCGACGCCGACAAGGTGTTCGTCTCCGACGAGAGCGGCAAAGCCGACGTCGTGATCGACGCGCGCACGCTCGCGAAGCGCTCGACCATCGCGCTCGGCGGCGAGGCCGGCAACACGCACTACGACTCGGTCTCGAAGTGCATCCTCGTCGCCGTGCAGACACGCGGGCAACTCGTCGCCATCGACCCGGTGAGCGAGCAGGTGGTTGCTCGCTACGACGTGCCAGGCGTCGAGAGTCCGCACGGGTTCACACTCGACGAGGCGCGGCGGCTCGCGTTCGTGACCGGCGAGGGGAACGCCGCGCTCGCGGTCGTGGATCTCCGCACGATGCGTGTCACGCAGCGGTTGAAGGTGGGCGATGACCCCGACGTGCTCGCGTGGGATCCTGGGTGGCGCCGGCTCTACGTCGCCTCGGAGTCCGGCGTGCTCTCGAGCTTCTGGGCGACGGGCGACACGCTGCTGCCGCTGGGCGATCTGCGCGCGCCACGGGCGCACTCCGTCAGCGTGGATCCTCGAACCCACCGCGTGTACCTGCCGCTCGAATCAGTCGGTGGGCGGCCCGTGCTGCGCGTACTGGAGCCGGCCCCGGAGCGCAAGTAAAGCGCGGCGGTGAGCAACACCTGCACACGTGTCGACGGTAACAGCGAGCGGGCTAGTATTCAGGTG
>QHVE01000105.1:46865-47986 GCA_003223455.1 Gemmatimonadota bacterium
CGGGCCGAGGAGGGCAGCGCGACAGCGCGGAAGCTTCTCCCGATCCTTGGCGACTCGCATCGGCTGGATACCTATGTGGCGGCGAGCCAGATCGGCATCACGATCACGAGCCTGGTGGCCGGCGCCTACGCGCAAGCGCGGCTCTCCCCCGTATTCGCGCCGGCGTTCGAGCGCTGGGGCGGCATGCAGGCGACGGCGGCGGCGACGGCAGCGACGATCACGATCCTCGTCGCCCTGACCATCGTGCAGATGGTGCTCGGCGAGCTCGTGCCCAAGTCGCTCGCGCTGCAGAACTCAACGCGCATCGCGCTATGGACCGTGGTCCCGATGCGGTGGTCGATGCGCGCGATGTCCGTGTTCATCAAGCTGCTCAACGGGAGCGGCGGAGTGCTCCTGCGGATGATGCGGGTGCCGATGGCCGGGCACGGGCACGTGCACTCGCCGGAGGAGATCGAGTTCCTGATTGCCGAGAGCCGGAAGGGTGGACTCATCAAGCCGGATGAGCAGCTGCGCCTGCGCCACGCGCTCCAGCTGGGGGAGCGATCCGCCCGGGAGCTCATGACGCCGCGCACGCGAATCACCGCCGTCGACGTCGACAGCACGCTCGACGAGGCGATCCGGATCGCCATCGCGAGCCCGTACACCCGGCTGCCGGTCTACGACGAGTCCATCGACAACATCATCGGCATCGTGCACGTGCGCGACCTGGCCAGTGCCGAGACTCGGGGGACCGCCGGCTCGCTTCGCACGCTCATGCGCTCCCCACTCGTGCTCCCGCAGACGCTCACTGCCGACCGCCTGCTCAAGAAGTTCAAGGAGGAGCGTCGCACGATGGCGATCCTGGTCGACGAGTTCGGAGGCACCGCGGGGCTGATCACCGTGGACAACGTGCTCGACGACCTGATCGGCGACATCGCTGACGAGTTCCGTCCGCCGGCCATCACGCCAGAGCGTCTCGCCGATGGCCGCGTGCGCATGCCGGCCGACTATCCAGTAAGCGAGGCGGGCGAGTGGACGCATGCTCGTTGGACCTCGTCGTACGCGACCGTGGGCGGACTGGTGACGAGCATGCTGCATCAACCGCCCAATATCGGGGACCGCGTGATGATCGACGGCGTGGA
>QHVE01000104.1 GCA_003223455.1 Gemmatimonadota bacterium
TTATGCGGATGCACGAGCAACGGCAAGAGACTTTGGGGGTCCGCGGCGAGAGTCTCTCGCGGCGGACCCCCAAGAAGCAGTTGCCCGCGCATCCGCTCGATCCGCCCTGATCCCTTTAGCCCCTCCGTTCTTGATGCCGATCAAGGCGCAAGCAGTTCTCCGCGTTTCCGCGGCTCCGCGTGAACCACTCGCTCGCATGAGTGATCAGCGGCAGTCTTCATGAGACGCCGCGATCCACCCGCGCCTCGATCCAC
>QHVE01000013.1:0-87860 GCA_003223455.1 Gemmatimonadota bacterium
AAGTAGAACGTCAGCTTCTTCCGGTCCCACTGCCACTCGGCGTCGGTGATCTTCATGACGAGCGCGTTCGCCTTCACGCGTTCCATCGCCCGCCGGCGCGCGTCGTCGTCCTGCGCGCGGACCTCGTCGAGTCGGCGGACGTCATCGGCCGTGGCCAGTCGCTTGGCGAGGTGAGTCGGCGGTGCGCCGAGCAGGCCATGCGGCACGCGTGCCGAGCGCTGCTCGGCGAGCTCGCCCACGGTATGCACGAGGCCGAGGTCTTCGCCGCGGTCGGCGTCGACGATCACGGGCGCGCGCAGGGGCGGCGCCTCGTCGGCCTCCCAGAGAAAGAACTCCTTCCGGTTCCCCTTGAATGCGACCTCGATGAGCGGAGCCACGGCTACTCGAGGAACTGGCCCATGCGCATGAACTTCTCGCGTCGGCGGCGCACGAGCTTGTCCGGCTTGAGCCGGCTCAACTCGTCGAGCTGCTTGATCAGCGTCTGCTGTACGGCCCCCGCGGTCGTCTCGTGGTCCGCATGGCCTCCACCGGGCGGCTCGGGAATGATCTCGTCGATGACGCGCAGCTCGTACAGGTCGGGCGCGGTGATCCGGAGCGACGTCGCGGCGCGCTCGCGCGTCTCCTGGCTCTTGCCGTCCTTCCAGAGGATCGCCGCGCAGCCTTCGACCGTGATCACCGAGTAGACGGCGTTCTCCAGCATGTTCACGCGGTCGGCGACGCCGAGCGCGAGCGCGCCCCCCGAGCCCCCCTCGCCGATGACGGTAGCGATGATCGGCACCTCGAGGCGGCTCATCTCGAACAGGTTGCGCGCGATCGCCTCGCTCTGCCCACGCTCCTCCGCGCCCAGTCCCGCCCAGGCGCCGGGCGTGTCTATGAAGGTGATGACCGGCACGTGGAACTTCTCGGCGAGCTTCATGAGGCGCAGCGCCTTGCGATAGCCCTCCGGATGCGGCATCCCGAAGTTGCGCTTCAGGTTTTCCTTCGTGTCGCGTCCGCGCTGGTGGCCGATCACCATCACCGTCTCACCGTCGAGGCGCGCCCACCCGCCGAGGATGGCGGCGTCCTCACGAAATGCGCGGTCGCCGTGCAGCTCGATGAAGTCGGTGAAGCAGAGCCGCAGGTAGTCGTCGGTGAGCGGCCGCTTGTTGCTCCGCGCCACCTGCACGCGCTGGAGCGGGGTGAGGTTGCGATAGATCGTCTCGCGCAGCTCGACGAGCTTCTTCTCGAGGGGCGCGATCTCCTCCACGACGTTGAGCTGCCGCTCGTCGGCGAGTCGCTTGAGCTCGTCGATCTGCTTTTCCAGCTCGACGATGGGCTTCTCGAATTCCAGGGCAGTCGCCGTCGCCATCCGATTCAGCTCCCGCGCACGAGGCGGACCCGGTCGTTGCCGAGGAGGGCCCGCAAGTCGGTCAGGGCGGCCTGCGTCGCCGCCAGCCTCAGCGACCGCGATCTGAGCCGCGCCCGCGTTCCGTTGCCATCACTCCATCGCAGCTCGAGCGGCGGCGCTCCAGCGTGCGCGGTGGCATGGGCATCGACCACCGCTCGTACGTCCTGCATCACCTCGGGCGCCAGCGATTCACCGAGCTGCAGCTCGATGGCGATCGATACCTGACCGTTCAGCCGCAGCTCGGCGAATGGCGTCACCGTCTCCACGATGAACGTCGGGTTCTCCGCATCCTGGTCGCGCTTCGAGTACCCGCCCTTCATGAGCACCGGCACGTCGCCGCGGATCCGATCGGCCAGAAGCCCCCAGCTCTCCGGGAAGACCAGGACCTCGGAAGATCCGGAAAAATCCTCGACTGTCAACCGCGCGAACTCGGCGCCGGACCGTTTGCTGATCTGCCGCTTCACCGCCGTGACGACGACGCCGAGCGAGATCGGGTCCGGCGTCCACGTTCCGAGCTGACTCACCGTGTGCGTGGCGAACAGCTCGCACTCCACACGGTACGGCTCCAGCGGGTGGCCGCTGATGTAGAAGCCGAGGATCTCCTTCTCGCGCGACAGGCGTTCGGCTTCGGCCATCGGTGCGACGTTCGGCAGCACGCGCGGCGCGTGCGACGAGGCAGCTCCCTGCTCGGTCGGTAGACCGAACAGGGAGACCTGGCCCATCGCCTTCTCCTGCTGCTTGAGCGAGGCCTCCTGCATCGCGGAGTCGAGCGCGGACCAGTACTGGGCGCGGTGGCCGCCGAGTCCGTCCAGCGCACCGGCGGCGATCAGGGCCTCGAACACGCGCTTGTTGCAGGTCCGCAGGTCGATCCGTTCGGTGAAGTCGAAGAAGGTCGTGAAGGGCGCCTGTTCCCGCGCCGAGAGTATCGAGTCGATCGCGCCGCGCCCGACGTTGCGGATCGCGCCGAGACCGAAGCGGATCCGCTTCGCGTCGAGCACGGTGAACTTGTAGCCGGACTCGTTCACGTCGGGCGGCAGCACCTGGATGCCCATCTCTCGCGTCTCGTTGATGAACTTCACCACCGAGTCCGTATCGCCGATCGACGACGAGAGGATCGCCGCCATGAAGTCGGCCGGATAGTGCGCCTTGAGCCATGCCGTGTGGAGGGAGACGATCGAGTACGCGACCGAATGCGACTTGTTGAAGCCGTAGCGGCCGAACGTCTCGATCTGTCCCGCAAGCTCCTCGATGATGCGCCGGTCGTAGCCACGCGCGACCGACTTCTCGATGAACTTGCCGAGCTCCACGCGGATCAGCTCCGCGTCCTTCTTGCCGACCGCCTTGCGCAGCACGTCCGCTTCGGCGAGGGAGATCCCGGCGAGCGTCTGCGCGAGGCGCATCACCTGCTCCTGATAGGTGATGACGCCGTAGGTCGGCTCGAGGATCGGCTCGAGCTCCGGCAATGCGTACCGCACCGGCTCCTCGCCGCGCTTGCGGCGCTGGTAGACCTTGTGCATCCCCGCGTCGAGCGGGCCCGGGCGCATCAGTGCGTTGCTCGCCACGAGATCGTCGAACCGGTCGCAGCGCATCGAGCGGAGCATGTCCGTCGCCAGCGCGGACTCGAACTGGAAGACGCCCGTGGTCCGCCCCGCGCGCAGCATGCGATACGTGTCGGGATCGTTCAGGTCGACCTCGTTCAGGTCCGGCCGTTCGCCCGTCCGCCGCTCGATGTTGTCGAGCGCGTCGCGGATCACGGTCAGCGTCGTGAGGCCGAGGAAGTCCATCTTCAACATGCCTGCCTTCTCGAGGCAGTTCATGTCGTACTGCGTGACGACGACGGTCTCCTCGTTTCCGGCGCCGGCGCCTTTGCTGGACACCGTGGCGATCGGCACGTAGTCGTCGAGCGGGCCGGGCGCGATCACGACGCCCGCCGCGTGCACTCCCGTATGCCGCGAGAGCCCTTCGAGCGCCATGGCGTAGTCCAGCAGCCGCTTGTAGCGCTCATCGGTCTTGTAGACGCGCGCGATCTCCGGCACCTCCTTCACCGCGTCCTTCACGGTGAGCGAGTAGGCCGGCCCGTTCGGGATGAGCTTCGCGAGCGCGTCCGTCTCGGCGGGGGTGAAGCCCAGCGTGCGGCCGACATCCTTGACCGCCGCGCGCGACTTCATCGTACCGAACGTCACGATCTGTCCGACCGACTCCCTGCCGTACTTCTGTCGGACGTATTCGATCACTTCACCGCGGCGCTCGAAGCAGAAGTCGACGTCGATGTCGGGCATCGACACCCGCTCCGGATTCAGGAAGCGCTCGAACAGGAGATCGAACTTGAGCGGGCAGACGTCCGTGATGCGGAGCGCATACGCGACGATCGACCCGGCGGCCGATCCGCGCCCGGGCCCGACGGGAATGTCCCGGTCGCGCGCCGCCTTGATGAAGTCGTACACGATCAGGAAATAGCCGGCGTAGCCGGTCTTCGTGATCACGCCGAGCTCGTAGTCGAGCCGCTCCTGGACTTCGGACGGCAACTCGTCGCCGTAGCGCTCGCGTGCACCCGCCATCGCCAGCGTGACGAGCAGCTCGTTCTCCGTCTCGACCCCCGATGGGAGTGGGAACGACGGGACGTAGTACTTCTTCTGCGAACCCGGCTTCGTCGGCGATTCGAAGCGTGTTCTCGAGGACCTCGGGGCGCTCGGGGAAGCGCTCGAGCATCTCGGGGGCGCTCTTGAAATAGAGTCCCCGGTCGTAGTGCATCCGGTTCTGGTCGCTGTAGTCCTTGCCCAGACCGATGCAGAGCAGCACGTCGTGCGCGTCGTGGTCGGAGTCGCGGAGGAAGTGCGCGTCGTTCGTCGCGACGATCGGCAGGTTGAGCTCCGTGCCGAGCTTGAGGATCTGCGCGTTGTGCCGAGCCTGCCCCTCGGAGTCGTGAGCCTGCACCTCGAGGTAGAAGCGGTCCTTGAAGACGTCGGCGTACCAGGATGCCGCCTCGCGCGCGCCCTCCATGTCGCCTGCCTCGAGCTTGGTGGCGATCTCGCCGGCGAGGCATGCGAAGCTTACGATCAGCCCCTCGCTGTACTTCGCCAGCAGCTCACGGTCGACGCGCGGCTTCGTGTAGAAGCCTTCCGTGTAGGCGAGCGACGAGAGCTTGACCAGGTTGCGGTACCCGGCCATGTCCCGCGCCAGCAGTACGAGGTGGTAGTACGGCTTCGCACCCGGTGTGGGCCGTCCCCTCACGCGCCGATCACCCGGGGCGACGTACGCCTCCATGCCGATGATCGGCTTGAGCTTCGCCTTCTTCGCCTTCTCCTGGAACTCCCACGCCGCGTGGAGATTCCCGTGATCCGTGATCGCCAGCGCCGGCTGCTCGAACTCGAGCGCTCGGGCGATCAGATCGTCGATGCGGTTCGCGCCATCGAGGAGGGAGTACTCCGAGTGGCAGTGGAGATGGACGAAGGACATCTTAGGAAGAATAGCGACCGCGACCCGGTGCGTCAAAAGCACGAGCCTCTGCGGACATGGCGTGGAAGTGAAGAAAAATCAACGAGTTAAGTGGATACGGCGAGCGGCGCGCACGCTCGCCGTCATCGTGCTCGCGATCGTCGCCTACCTCGTGCTCGCGCCCACCGGTCGGTACCTCCTGCGCGCGGGCTGGGAGGAGGGGAAGATCCTCCTGCGCCGCCGGCCGATCGCCGAGCTCGTGGACGATCCGAGCACGACGCCGTCGCTGCGCGCCAAGCTCGTGCTCGTGCTCGCGGCCCGCGCTTACGCCCACGACTCGCTCGGACTGGAGACCGGTCAGAGCTTCACGGCCTACAGTCGTCTCGACCGCGACACGCTCGTCCTCCTCCTCTCCGGCGCATATCGCGACAAGCTCCGGGCGCGCACGTGGTGGTTCCCGATCGTCGGACGAGTGCCGTACAAGGGCTACTTCGACTTCGACGCCGCACGCGCCGCCGAGCGGCAACTGACGGCTGACGGATTCGACGCCCGGCTCGGCGCTGCGTCGGCGTTCAGCACCCTGGGCTGGTTCAACGATCCGCTCCTGCCGACGACGCTCCGCGCCGACTCGCTCACCGTCGCCAATACCGTCATTCACGAGCTCACCCACAACACCTTCTATGCGCCGGGTGGTGCGGTGTTCAACGAGAGCTTCGCGAACTTCGTCGGCTCGCGCGGCGCGGAGCGGTTCTTCCGCGCGCGCGGACAGACAGCGGCGGCGCAGGTCGTCGCCGACCGGTGGGAGGACGAGAAAGTGCTGGGACGGTTCTGGGCTTCGCTCTACGCCCGCGTCGATTCCGCCTTCGCGGCGCTGCCCGGAGAGGAGCCGGCCCGCGTCGCCGCGCGCATCGCAGTCCGCGATACCATCTATGCGAGGGCGCGTGCCACGCTGCGCGACACGGTCGCTCCGCAGCTTCGCACGATGAAGATCGGATCCGTCCAGCGCATCCGGATCGACAACGCCGTGGTGCTGGCGCGGCGGGTCTACCTCACCGATCTCGATGCGTTCGACGCCGTGCTCACGCGGCGTGGCGGCGACCTGCGCCGGACGATCCGCGACATCGTCGAGGCGGCGAAGGCCGATCGGAAGCATCCGTTCGAGGCGCTTCGCGCGCTGGGCCGCGATTCACTGTCGCGCGGGCCGAGCGCGGCCGAAAGTGGACGAGGGCCTACTTCGTGAATCGACCGCGCATGATGGCCCGGAGGTCGATCGCGGGCTGACCGGCGGGAGCCGGAGTCGGTGCGGGCGGCTCGCCAGGCTCCTCGACCACGATCCGTTGCATCGTCGCGCGAACCCCACGGTCGAGGAAGCGCGAAAGCTGGTCGATGGAGTAGTCGGCGCCTCGCCGTGTGCCGTAGACCTGCATCGGGTAGACGATCGCCAGCTCGTCCTTGGCGCGGGTGAGCGCGACGTACATGAGTCGGCGCTCCTCCTCCAGCTCGTCCGGGTCTTCGACGGCGCGCGAGGAAGGGAACCATCCGTCCACCGCCCAGATGAGGAACACCGCCTTCCATTCCTTTCCCTTCGCGCTGTGCACCGTGCTGAGGACGAGCGCATCGGATTCCGACTCGCTCCCTCCCGCGAGGTCCTGGGTGCTGGAAGGGGGATCGAGGGCGAGCGCGGCGAGGAAAGTCGTGCGCGAGGGGTAGCTCGCGGAGATCGTGCGCAGCTGATCGAGATCGGCGAGCCGCGCCTCGGGGCGATCGTACTTCTCCTTCAGAATGGCGTCGTAGAGCGCACGAATCGCCGCGATGTCGCTCGCGACCCGCGCGCCGCCCTCCTCTCCGGCGGGAACGGCTCCTACACCCCGCAGCTGACGCAACAACGTCGCGAGCGAGCGGTGCGCCTCGCGGGCACGCGGCGGCGCGATGAGATGCGTGAACGCGTCCGGATCCCATGCCCGTTCCTGCATGGATGCCATGAGGGCGCGCGCGGTGGAATCACCGATCCCCGGCATCAGCATGAGGATGCGGTACCAGCTCACCTCGTCGCGCGGATTGTCGGACACGCGCAGGAACGCCAGGACATCCTTCACGTGAGCCGCCTCGAGAAATTTCAGGCCGCCCCATTTCTCGAACGGGATCTTACGATTGGTCAGCTCGATCTCGAGATCGGCCGACATGTAGCCGGCGCGGAAGAGAACGACCATCTCGCGGAGCGGCACGCCGCCCTCGTGCATCTGCAGCACACGGTCGACGACGAATCGCGTCTGCTGGGCCTCGTCCTTCGCCGTCACCAGCCACGGCTTCTCGCCGCCATCCCGCGCCGTCCAGAGGTCCTTCGTGAATCGCTCCTCGGCGCGCGAGATGAGCGTGTTGGAGAGCGTGAGGATCGCCGCGGTGGAGCGATAGTTCTGCGCGAGCGTGACGAGGGTGGTGCCTGGGAACTGCTTGGGGAAGTCGAGGATGTTCCGGAAGTGCGCGCCGCGGAAGGAGTAGATGCTCTGGGCGTCGTCGCCGACCACGGTGAGTCGGCGATGGGTCGAGCACATTCCGCGAAGGATGCGCGCCTGAAGGAGGTTGGTGTCCTGGTACTCGTCGACCAGCAGGTGGTCGTACAGACCGGCGATCCGCGCGGCGAGGTCGGGGGATGCCTCGAGCATCGTCGCCCAGAACAGCAGGAGGTCGTCGTAGTCGACGAGATTCCGCTCCTGCTTGCGCAGCGTGTAGTCGGCGAAGAGCGCCGTGATCTGCTCCTCGTACTCGAGGAAGTGCGGCACCTCGCGATGAAGCAGTTCGTCGAGTGGGAGCTCGGTGTTGACGTGCCTCGAATACAGGTAGTGGAGCGTCTCCTTCTTCGGAAACCGTTTTGCCGACTTGGCGTGGCCCTGGGCGCCGCGGGCGAGCTGCATCAGGTCCTGCGCGTCGCCCTGGTCCATGATGGTGAAATCGGCCGGGAGCCCGGCGGCGCCGCCGAACTGCCGCAGCAGCCGGTGGCCGACGGAGTGGAAGGTGCCGCCATGTACCCGTGCGCCCGCCGGACCGACCAGCCGCTCGGCACGCGACAGCATCTCTGCCGCGGCGCGCCGCGTGAACGTGAGCAGGAGAATCCGCTCTGGCGCGACACCTCGCTCGATCAGGAACGCGACGCGATGGACGAGCGTTCGCGTCTTTCCGGTGCCCGCTCCCGCGATGACGAGCAGCGGCGCATCGCCGAACGTGACGGCCCGCGCCTGGTCGGGATTGAGCGAGGCGAGGAGCGTGCGCTCGTCGTTGGTCGGAAGCTCCCGCGGACGCGGTCGATAAAGGCGAGGCTCGTCGTCCATGGGCGACAATATAGGTTCGGGCCCGAAAGGTTGCCGAACCTCCGACGCGCGTCCGATGGCGGAATCGCCGCTCGCTCCGGCGAGCGGGCCGGAAACTAGACCTCGACGATCGAAACCGCGGTCCGCGTCAGCTCGTCCGGGTCGAGGGTCGCGAGCTCGAGCGAGAACACCTCGCCGAATGCGTCGGCGACGCGCGTACGGACGTCGTGCTCGAGCGCCGCGCGCGCGTCATCCGGCGTGCCAAGCTCGCGCGCGACCGAGGTCATCTCCACCGCGGCGATGCCGCATGGGACGATGAGATCGAAGTAGGCGAGATCGGTCGTGACGTTGAGGGCGAAGCCGTGCCACGTCACCCAGTCGCGCGCGTGGACGCCGATCGAGGCGAGCTTGCGTCCCTGCGTCCACACACCCGTGTAGCCCGTGCTCCGCTCTCCGACGATGCCGAGGGGGGCAACGGCGCGGATGAGCGCTTCCTCGACCTGCCGAAGGTACCAGTGCAGATCCAGCTTGTGGCGCTTGAGGTCGACGATCGGGTACCCGACGAGCTGCCCGGGCCCGTGGAAGGTGACGTCGCCGCCGCGCTCGACCTCGAACAGCTCGACACCGCGCGTGGCCAGCAGCGCGGGCGACGCCAGCAGATGGCGCTCCTTCGACGAGCGCCCGAGCGTGACCACCGGTGGATGCTCGACGAGGAGCAGCAGGTCCTCGGCGATCTCGCCCCTGATCCGCGCCCGCGCGACCGCGCGCTGGAGCGCCAGCGCGTCCGCGTACGGCATCGTGCGGAGATCGGAGACGAGGAGCTGGGACATGAGAAGAAGGTTAGAACCGTCAAATCGCTGTTCAAGCGTGAATCATCTTGCCAAGCGAGTCGAGCGACGCTTCAGCCACCGCCTCGGCGAGCGTCGGGTGTGCGTGGATGGCCAAGTCCACCTCCTCCACCGTGTACTCGTTCGTGCGAGCGACGACGAGCTCGTGGATCAACTCGGTGGCGTGCGAGCCGACGATGTGAGCGCCGAGGATCTCTCCGTACTTGGCGCCACGAATGATCTTCACGAAGCCCTCCGTCTCACCGGACGTGCGGGCGCGGCCGCTGGCCGAGAAGGGGAATTTTCCGACCTTGTACTCGATCTTGCGCTCCTTGCACTGCTGCTCGGTGAGTCCGACCGACGCCACCTCGGGGTGGCAGTAGGTCGCCCCGGGGATGTTCGTGTAGTCGAACAGATGGGGATGCTGGCCGGCGATCACTTCGGCCACGACCACGCCCTCGCGCTCTCCCTTGTGCGCGAGCATCGGCGGACCGGCCACGTCACCGATCGCGTACAGCCCCTTCACGCTCGTCTCCATCCGCTCGCCGATCTTGATGAAGCCGCGATCGGTGAGTTGAACGCCCTGCTCCTTGAGCCCGATCTCCTCGATGTTCGGCGCGCGACCGGCCGCGACGAGCACGATGTCGACCTTGAGCTCCTTCTTCTCGCCGGCGGCTTCGACGGTCATGGTGACGGCATCCTTGCCGACCTTGACGTTCGAGATCTTGGCGCCGGTGAGGACGTCGATCTTCCGCTTCTTGAACGCGCGCTCGACCTCCTTGGACGAATCCGCGTCCTCGACGGGCAGGATGTTCGGCATCACCTCGAGCAGCGTGACCTGAGATCCGAAGGCGGAGAAGACGTCGGCGAACTCGCAGCCGACGGCGCCCGCGCCGACGATGGCGATCGACTTCGGCGTCTTCTCCAGCACGAGCGCCTCGTCCGACGAGATCACGGTCTTCTTGTTCAGCTCCAACCCGATCTGCGGCAGCCCCTTCACGCGCGAGCCGGTGGAGATGACGACCGCCTTCTTCGCGTCGTGCTTCTCCTCCTTTCCGTCCGCCGTCTTCACACTGACGGAGTTCTTGCCCGTGAGCTTCGCCGTGCCCTTGATCCAGGTGATCTTGTTCTTCTTGAACAGGAACTCGACCCCCTTCGAGTTCTGCGTGCTGACGGCGCGCGACCGCTTCATCGCCACGCCGTAGTCGAGCTTCACCTCGCCGGGCGTCACACCGAAGTCGGGCGCCTTCTTCATCTTCTCGGCGATGTATGCCGCCTCGAGCAGCGCCTTCGCCGGGATGCACCCCCAGATGACGCAGGTGCCGCCGAGCCCTTCGCGCTCGACGACGGCGGTGTTGAGGCCGAGCTGGGCGGCGCGGATCGCGCCCACGTAGCCGGCGGGGCCGCCGCCGATGAAGATCACGTCGAACGAAGCCATGGTCAGTACACGAGCATGAGAGGATTCTCGATCAGGCGGCGAAGCGTCTGAAGGAACTTCGCGCCGACGGCGCCGTCGATGATGCGATGATCGCAGCTCATCGTGACGCGCACGCGGCTGCGCACGACGGGCTCGCCGTTCACGACGACGAGCTTCTCCTCGCTCGTGCCGATCGCGAGGATGCCGGCCTCGGGGGGATTGATGATCGCGGTGAACTGGTCGATGCCGAACATGCCGAGGTTGCTCACCGAGAAGGTCGAGCCGGTGAACTCCTCGGGCTTGAGCTTCCGCTCGCGTGCCCGCTTGGCGAGCTCCTTCGCCTCACGGGAGATCTCGCTCATGCGCTTGCGGTCGGCATCCCAGATGACGGGGACGATCAGCCCATCGTCGGTGGCGACGGCCATGCCGAGGTGCACGCGATTGTGGTACCGGATCTTGTCGTTGAGCCAGTGTGCGTTGACTTCCGGGTGCTGCGAGAGAGCGACGGCGGTCGCCTTCAGCAGCACGTCGTTGACGGAGACCTTGAACTGGTCACCAAGCTCCGTCATCGCCTTTCGCATCTCCATCACGCGCGTGAGGTCGAACTCCGCGGTGAGGTAGAACGTCGGGATGGGACCGATGGACTCGCCGAGGCGGCGCGCGATCGTCTTGCGGATGCTCGTGAGCGGCTCGTCGTGGTAGTCGCCCTCGCGCGGGATGACGGGTGCGCTCGGCGTGACGGCCGCGGCGCTCGGCGCGGCGGCGCCGGCGGCGGCAGCTGCTTCGATGTCGCGCTTGATGATGCGGCCGTTCGGTCCGGAGCCCTGCACGCTGTGGAGGTCGAGCCCGCGCTCGCTGGCCAGGCGGCGGGCCAACGGGGACGAGCGAACGTCGCCGGTGGGCGGCTGGATGTTGCCACCCGAGGGAGCGGGCGCCGCCGGGCCGCCACCAGGAGAGGCGGGGGGCGTCGCGGCCACCTTCTGCTGCGGCGGTGTGCTGGCTTCGCCCTGCGATTCCTCGGCGCGACGCGGGATGGAGGAAGCGCCCGCGGTCTCCTGCTGCGTGGCGACCACTTTCTCCGGAGTCGGCGCGCCAGCCGCAGGGGCCGGAGCACCGGCGCCGGCGACTAGCGCATCGATGTTCTCGTCCGCCGTGGCGATCACACCGGCGAGTGTGCCGACCGGTGCAGTGTCGCCTTCGTTGATGAGCCGCTTCCGCAGCACGCCGTCGCCGCGTGCGACGAGCTCCATGATCGCCTTGTCCGTCTCGACCTCGGCGAGCGCCTCACCGCTCTTGACCGTGTCGCCTTCGTTCTTGAGCCACTTGACCAGGCGCCCCTCCTCCATCGTGGGGGAGAGCGCCTCCATGAAGACTTTGGTTGCCATTGACGGTGACTCGGGGGGTCAGTCGAGATACATCACTTTCCGAACGGCGGCGATCGCCTTCGGCAGGTCGGGCTTGGCGGCCTTCTCGAGGCCCTTCGCGTACGGCATCGGCGTGTCCGCCTGATGCACGCGCACGACCGGCGCGTCGAGGTAGTCGAAGCAGTCGCGCTGGATGTAATCCACCACCTGGGCGCCGACGCCGCACATCTCCCACCCTTCCTCGAGCACGACGGCGCGGTTGGTCTTCTTCACCGACTCGCCGATCGCCTCGACGTCCATCGGCCGAATGGTGCGCAGATCTACGACGTCGATGTTGATGCCCTCTTTCGCGAGCTGGTCGGCGGCCTGGAGGGCGACGAGCACCATCTTGCCGTGGGTGATGATCGAGCAGTGCTCGCCTTCGCGCTTGAGCTCCGCCTTGCCGAGCGGGATGAGATACTCCTCATCGGGTACCTCGCCCTTGGTGTTGTAGAGCATCTCCCCCTCGAGCACGCAGACCGGATTGTCGTCGCGAATCGCGCTCTTGAGGAGCCCCTTCGCGTCGTACGGAGTGCCGGGCGCGATGACCTTGAGGCCAGGGATGTGCGCGAGCCAGCTCTCCCAGGCCTGCGAGTGCTGCGCCGAGAGCTGCAGGGCGGCGCCATTCGGGCCGCGGAAGACGATCGGCATCTTGTACTGGCCGCCCGACATGTACAGCATCTTCGCGGCGGCGTTCACGACCTGATCGAGCGCGAGGAGCGCGAAGTTCCACGTCATGAACTCGATGACCGGGCGGAGCCCAACCATCGCCGCACCGACACCGACGCCGGCGAATCCGAGCTCGGTGATCGGCGTGTCGACGACGCGCATCTCGCCGAACTCCTGCAGGAATCCCTTGGACACCTTGTACGCGCCCTGATAGACGGCGACTTCCTCGCCCATGAGGAACACGCGATCGTCGCGCTGCATCTCCTCACGAATGGCGGCGCCGAGGGCGTCTCTGTATGTGATTACCGGCATTGATGAGCGAGAAAGTTGGGAACCAGAGAACTGGTGAACCAGGGAGTTAGTGAGTTGGGTAGCTGGTTAGCTGGTCGGTTGATTGGTGAGTTGAACTGCACGGGCCACTCAACCGGCGTACGACTCCACGTGGCGGCTCCACGCGGGTTGTGGCCGGGCCGTTCAGTTCACTAGTTCACCGACCAACTCACTAGCGATCCAATTCACCAACTCACCCTTACGTCGTCGTATCCGCGTACACATCCTCGTACAGCGCTTCCACCGGCAGCTCGGGGCTGGACTCGGCGAAGTCCCACGAGTCCTGCACGATTGCCTTGAGCTCCTCGTCGAGCTTCTGGAGCTGCTCGTCGGTGAGCTGACCGGCTTCCTGCATGTGCGTGCGCAGGAGCGTGATCGGGTCACGCTTCATGTACTCCTCCAGCTCCGACTTCGGCCGATAGGTGCCGCTCACCGCGTCGGACATGGAGTGCCCCATGAAGCGATAGGTGCGGACCTCGAGCAGGGTGGGGATCTGCTCCTTCCGTGCGCGCTCGACCGCCTCGCCGACGGCCTGCCGGACCGCGAAGACGTCCTGCCCGTCGCACTGGTTGCGGGGCATGTTGTACGCTGCCCCGCGCTCATAGATGTCGTGGATGGCCGACGCCCGCTCGAGCGCGGTGCCCATGCCGTACCGATTGTTCTCGATGATGAACACGCAGGGAAGCTTCCAGAGCCCGGCCATGTTCAATGCCTCGTGGAAGGCGCCGGTGTTGACCACCGACTCGCCCATGAAGCACACGATGACCTGGTCGCCGCCGCGATACTTGATGGCGAAGCCGACTCCCGTCGCGATCGGGACGTGGCCGCCGACGATGCCGTGGCCGCCGAGAAAGTTCGTGTTGGTGTCGAACATGTGCATCGAGCCGCCCTTGCCGCGCGCACAGCCATCCTGTCGGCCGAACAGCTCGGCCATCACGGCGCGCGGTGTCATGCCGCGCGCGAGGGCAGGGCCGTGGTCGCGGTAGGTCGTGATGACGTAGTCGTCGGGGCGCAGCATCGACAGCGCACCGGTGCTGACCGCTTCCTGCCCGATGTACAGGTGGCAGAAGCCGCCGATCTTGCCCAGCGCGTAGGCCTCGGCGCATCGCTCCTCGAATCTGCGCTGAAGGAGCATCGATCGGAGCAGCTCGAGGTTGAGCGTGGGGTCACCCTGCTGCGTGGCCGCGGCGGAATCGGACTTTCGCTTCTTTTCGGTCCGGGTGGCGGTCATGGCGTAACTGCTCGGTGTGGAGTGGGGAGTGGGGAGTGGGAAGTCTGAAGCCACGGAGTCTCGAGGGGCGTTGGCGTCACCCTCGACCTCCGATGCCCCACCGCGGTTTTCATACGCCCGCCGCCTGGACCTGCTCCCACGCATGGTAGCTGGACCGCACGAGCGGGCCGCTTTCCACGTGACGGAAGCCGAGCTCCATGCCGATCGCATAGAACCGGCGGAAGTCCTCGGGCGTGACGTAGCGATCGAGCGGGATGTGGCCGTCCGACGGCCGCAGATACTGGCCGAGGGTGAGGATGTCCACGTCGACGGCGCGGAGATCCTTCATGACGGCGACGATCTCCTCGTTCGTCTCGCCCATGCCGAGGATCATCCCCGTCTTGGTGGGGATCTGTGGGGCGAGACGCTTCGAGGTGGTGAAGATGTCCATGACGCGAGCGTATCGCCCGCCCGGCCGGCACTTCTTGTACAATCTCGGCACCGTCTCGGTGTTGTGATTGTAGATGTCCGGCTCCGCTTCGAGCACCGTCCGAATGGAGGCTTCGCGGCCCTGAAAATCGGGGACGAGCACCTCGACGGACGTCTGAGGGGACCGCGCCTTGATCTGCCGGATCGTCTCGGCGAACGCCCAGGCGCCGAAATCCGGTAGATCATCGCGGTCGACCGACGTCAGGACGACGTGCTGCAGGCGCATCGTCGACGCGGCTTCGGCGACCCGCTCCGGCTCGGTGGGGTCGAACTTCGGCGGCCGCCCATGGGCGACGGCGCAGTAGGCGCAGTTCCGCGTACAGACGTCGCCGAGGATCATGAAGGTCGCGGTGCCGTGCTCCCAGCACTCACCGACGTTCGGACAGTGCGCTTCCTCGCAGACCGTGTGGAGGTCGAGGTTGCGCATGAGCTGCTTGAGGCGGAGGTAGTTCGGGCCTCCGGGCGCCTTCACCTTGAGCCAGGAAGGCTTCCGTTCCGGAAGCGCCTCGGCCCGATGCCGGCCCATGATCTGGTAGAGGGGTTCGCCCATGCTCAGCGGGAAGGTAGTGGTCGACGCGAGGTCAAGTAAGTGTGCATAACCCTCTAAAGACCGCCTAGGAGGATAGCGATTTCGAGAGGTGCAAAATGGTCGAATCCGCCCTCGTCGGGACGCTCCGGTGGCGACCGCGGCTCGATGGGCGGCACGTCCAACGCCCGACTTCCGCCGAACCCGCGGCTCAGTGGCGCGACGAGCGCAATTCGGGGCGGTCGACGCGAAACGGGTCCAACTCCGGAGTCGCGTCGCCAAGCAGCACTCCGGCGAGCTGAGCCGCAGCCCAGGGGGCGAAGAGGATGCCGTTTCGCGAGTAGCCGCACGCATACACCAATGCGGGGGACTCGGGATCGGCTCCCAGGATCGGATGCGTGTCGAGCGACATCGGGCGCAGGCCGGCCCAGTGGTCCACGACCAGGGCGTTCGCCAGCGCCGGAATGGCGCGCGCGGCGATGCTCCGCAGCACGGAGAGACCCCCGAGCGAGGTCTCGTTCTCGAAGCCGGCTTCCTCGCTCGTCGCGCCGATCAGCACGGTGTCACCGCGCGGAACGAGGTAGCCGCCGCCTCCATAGGCGACGTGGCGAGTCGGCGACTGATCCAGGCGGAGCAGCTGGCCCCGCACGGGACGAACCGGGATCCGGCGCGGCAGACCGGGGAGACCGCCGGCCCAGGCGCCCGTACAGAGCACGAGGCGCGTGGCGAAGAACCGCCCCCGCGTCGGGGTGAGGGCGCTCGGTTGATCGGCGTCGATCGAGAGGACCTCGGCGCCGATGCGGCGGATCGCGTCCGTGCCCGCGATGGCCCGCTCGAGCGCGTCCATGAGCACCAGGTTGTCGACGGCGCCATCGAACGGATGAAGGAGCGCGCCGTGGTGGCTGGCGAATGCCGGCTCGCGCTCGGCGAGGGCGGCCGAGTCGAGCCACTCGGCGCCCGCCGGTGCTCGTCGGCGGAGCGCGTCGGCGTCGGTGTCGGACGTGAGCTGGAGGATCCCACGGCGATCGAGCGGGACGTCGATCCCCGTGCGGTCGTGCAGCGCGGCGAGATAGTGCGGGTAGTAATCGCGCGCGGCGATCCCCGCGGAACGCATCGCGGGCGGAAGCTCCTCGATGGATGGCGCGAGCATTCCTGCAGCGGCGCGTGAGGCGGCGCCGGGGCGCGGCATGTCGAGAATGATGACGCTCAACTCGCGCCGCGCGGCCTCGAGCGCCACGGTGAGTCCGGCGATCCCGCCGCCAAGGACGAGGACGTCCGCCGTCGTGCTCACGAGGTCACGCGCCGTCTTGCGGCCGAGGGTCTCATGTGCGCAATCTCACTCCCGGTCACGGCGGGTTCCAGGTCGACGGGCGTGATGGCGATGAAACCCGTCACCGAGGGCGCGCGTACGTGGAGTCAGACCAGTTCGGGAGACCGCACCATGCTGCGCACCATCTTCATGATCGGCCTGTTCGCCATCGGCGGGCTGTTCGTCCTCAAAATCGCGTTCGGGCTGTTCGGCGTCGCGCTCGGCATCTTCGGCGTGCTGCTCGCGCTGGCGATCAAAGTGTTGATCATCGGAGGGTTGATCTATCTGGTGATCAGGATTTTCTCTCCGGATACGGCGAGACGGTTGAGGCAGAAGTGGTCAGGGAGTTCCTACTGAACTGCCACCGCGCGTACTCGGTACCACCGACGTAGCTGTACCCGGTACCGGTTGGAGGCTCCCGGAGATCGGGGATGCCCCACGCTTCGGAATGGTTTCAGCCGCGTTGACAAGGTGCGCGCCTTCATCGAAAGGCGCGCACCTTTTTCTTGATGCACGACTTTCGAAGGCTCGAAGTCTGGCGTCGAGCGCTGGCATTGGCGATCGCGAGCGAACGAGAGAGCCGCCGCTTTCCTCGCTCGGATCATGGGGTGATCGCAGCTCAGCTCCGCCGTGCCGCGCTCTCGATCCCTGCGAACATCGCCGAAGGGAGCGTCCAGCCGGTACCGGGTGCCTGCTACGTCAGTCGTACCGAGTACTTCAGTGGTTGTCCAGCTCCGTGACTACCGCCCACACGAGCATCGGCACCATGATCTCATGATGCCCCGTGATCTCGTAGCCTTTCCCGCTGTGCAGCGTGGGGCGCTGGACGACGTTCATGCGCGGGCGGTAGTGGCGCTGCATGTCGAGGTCGACGCTCGTGAAGTGCTCGGGCTTGCCGCCGCCGAGGTTGCGGGCGATCGTGAGCGCCTTGAGGAACACCTCCGGCATGATCACGGCGCTGCCGAGGTTGAGCACGACGCCGCCGTCGTCGAGGCGGGGCAGCGAGCCGGCGAGTCGACGGAAGTCGCGGTGGCTGGTGTCGCCGATCGCCGCGCCGTTCGCCGCCGGGTGCTGGTGGATGATCTCGGCACCGAGGGCCGCGTGGACCGTGAGCGGGATGCGATGACGACGCGCGGCGAGCAGGAGTGAGAGCTCCGGATTGGCGAGCGTGGACTGCTGCTCCAGCTCGCGACCGAGGCACTCGCCCATGCCGAGGGCGTCGCGCATCCCTGCGACGAAGGCCTCGTTCATCTCGCGTCCCGTCTCCTCGGCCATGCCGAAGGTGCCATCCCTGAGACCGGCGGCGACGTCTTCGGACGTCGCGCCGAAGCGTGCGACCTCGTAGTCGTGGATCGCGGCGGAGCCGTTCATCGCGACGTGCGTGAGGATGCCGCGGCGCATCAGCTCGATGAGCACGGGGGCGAGACCGGTCTTCACGACGTGGCCGCCGAGCATGACGACGACGCCCCGCGCGCGGCGGGCCGCATCGGCGACCGCGCCGACGACGGCGCGAAAGTCCCGCGCGACGAGCACGTCGGGGAGCGCGTGGAGGAAGGCGCGGAACGAACGGTCGTCCGCGGGCGGCTGCGCGAAGTCGCGCGCGCTCACCTTGTTCTCGCGCACCGCGACGGGGACGGTGCGGACGCCCGAGAGATCGGCCTCGGCGGGAGCGGAGGGCGCCGCCGAGTCTACGGCTTGGCGCTCGTCCGCGCCGGAGCTGGACGGTACGATTTGAGGTACAGGTTGAGGGATCCGATCTTCAAGCCCGACTTCATCTGCAGCATGATGTGATTCTCGTCGTCCGAAAGCCAGACCTCGGCGTGGCCGTTCTCGGAGAAGAGGCCGCGCGACTTGATGACGGGCTGGATGACGACGGCGTCGAACTCGCCGCCCGGAACGCGGATGCGCTCTCGGCGCAGCACGCGGATCGTGACGGGGTTGCGATCGGGACGGAAGTATCGCTCGAAGCTGTACGTCTCGCCGACGTTGAGCGGAATGGTGCGCAGAAAGTAGATGAAGGAGCCATCGTCGAGCGGGTTGTGGACGCTGACCTCTTCTTCCTGGCCGTTCTCAGTGAACACGGCGCGGTCGGGGAAGAACTCGAACGTGCGCTCGACGTCGCGACTGCCTTCGTGCTGGTCCTGGAGATAGCGAAGCGAGTTGCCCGTCCGCGTGTCGATCCAGCTCTCGTACCGATCATTCACCCGGTACATGAAGTTGCCGCCGCGCACCGTGAACACGGTGTGCCAGGTCTCGCGACCGCGCACCTCCTGCAGTCCTTCCACCTCCATGGTGCCGCTGCCGACCTTCAGCCGGCCGAAGCGCACCTCGTACTCGAGCCGCTCCCCGACCGCGTAGGGCACGGGCAGCCTTCCTCCGTCCTGCGCGAGCACGGAGGGGCCGACGAGCAGCGCGGCGAATGCGAGCCCGCGCAGCCGCCGGGCCGAGAGTCGGATCATGCGCGCGCGGCTCGTACACTGCGGCCACGCGCGCCGCGCGCGAAGCGCAGCAATGCCATGGCATCGCTCCACGCCCGCACGCGCGTCTCGCGCGAGCGCACGTCGTAGCGAGGCGTCAGCTCCACCGTTTCCACGCGCCGGGCGTGCGGGGCCGCACGCAGCAGGAGGTCGACATTGGCGGTCCAGCCTTCGCCCCCGAGCAGCGGCGCATCGCCGCGCTCCTTGATCAGATCGCGGATGACCGACACGCGGTAGAGCCGAAGCGTGCCGAACGGATCGCGCACACCGGCCACCGAGACGAATGGGCGAATGAGCCAGGGAGCGACGCGGCGAAGCGTGCGGACGGGCTGCGGCACTGACGGCGCGTCGTCGGGCCGTTCGGCGACCACGATGTCGGCGCCGCCGTCGAACCGCTTCAGCAGCTCGGGCAGGTGCTCGGGCTGATCCGTGAAGTCGGCCTGGAGCAGGATCACGGCGTCACGTCGAGGATATCGCGTCCGGCGCGACGCCTCGCGGCAGAGCGCGTCGACAGCGGCGGCGTAGCCGACACGCGTGCCCCCGAGGACGCTCAGCGGCATCACCTTGTGATAGGGCGCGAGGGTCTCGGCCGTCGCGTCGGTGCTGCCGTCGTCGTACACGAGCACCTCGTATTCGCGCGGCTGCTCCTGGAACACCTTGCGCAGGCGCCAGATGAGGAGACCGACGGTGGGGGCTTCGTTGTAGGCGGGGATGCAGAAGTACAGCACGAAATCCTGGATGCGCGAGGGCGGGGCGTTTCGAAAGCTAGGTATGTCAATGGGACGCTCGCCACCCTCGGCGAGGCACTTCGCTCCCGCGGATATACCCGCCATGCGGACGCGCGTTCAGCGCGGTGGGCGCGCTCGCCGTCGCTTGCGAGCGCTGCATGCAGTGTTTAGCCTGACGCCTCACCTCATGCGTCCCGCCCCGGCGGGCGCCACTCGTCTCGCGAGATTCTGACGTCCATGCGCCGCGCCGTCGTTGCCCTCCTCGCAGTTGGAACCGCCTGCGCCGCGCCGTCGCGGACGATCCCCGCTCCGGCGACGCCAGCGCCTCCAGGCGCTGCCGTGACCGCCGCGGAACTGAGACGCGACCTGTACGCGTTCGCCGACGACTCGATGCGCGGGCGCGAGACGGGGACCGAGGACGCCGCGCGGGCGATGCGCTTCCTCGTCGAACGGTTGACACAGCTCGGACTCCAGCCTGCCGGCGACAGCGGCTTCGCGCAGCGCGTGCCGATGCAGAAGGAAGTCTTCGGTCCAGGGACGCGAATCGCGGTCGAGGAAAACGGCACTGCACGGTCCCTGAAGATCGGGACGGACGTCGTGCCCCAGCTCGACCTGGGTGGCGGACTGCCTCCGACGAAGCTCACCGCCGATGGGGAGCTCGTCTTCGTGGGATACGGTGTGAAGATGGCGAGCCCGAAGCGGGACGATTTTGCCGGTCTGTCGCTGCAGGGTAAGGTGGTCGTGGTGGTGAACGGCGCGCCCGCCGGCGTGGACTCGGCGAAACGCGAGCAGCTCGAGGCGTACGCAGCGATCACTCAACGGCTGGTCCAGATCCTTCCGCAGCGTCCGGCGGCGGTGATCATCCTGCTCGTGGGTACGGGACAGGAGCATTTCCAACAGGTGAGACCTCTGCTCGAGCGCGCCGTCGCGCTCCGCAGCAACGCGCCGGAGCTGCCGGACAGCGACCGGCCGATCCCGATGATCATGTTCGGCGTTCCCGTCGTCGGCTCACCACTGCTGCCGACAGGCTGGCCGGCGGACGACAAGGCGCAGGCGCTGAGCGGCCGGCGATTCACGGCGCGCATCGAGCAGGTGAAGACGCCGATCACGGGATACAATGTGGTGGCGACCGTGCGCGGCAGCGATCCCGCACTCGGCTCGACGTACGTCGCGTTCGGTGCGCACTACGATCACGTGGGGATCGTGAAACCAACGGCGGGCGACTCCATCGCGAACGGCGCGGACGACGACGGCTCGGGGAGCATGGCGCTTCTGGGGATCGCGCGGGTGATGCAGCAGGCTCCGGTGAAGACGCGCCGTTCGGTGCTGTTCGTCTGGCACATCGGCGAGGAGAAGGGGCTGCTCGGATCGAGCTGGTTCACCGATCACCCGACGGTGCCGATCGACTCGATCGTCGCACAGATCAACGCCGACATGATCGGCCGCAATGCAGACTCGGTGCTGTACGTCGTCGGCCCGATCGCTGCGCCGAACAATCAGAGCAAGCGACTCGGCGCCATCCTCGACAGCGTGAACGCGACGCTCACCCCGCCATTCGCGATCAACCGGGAGATGGACAACCCCAATCACCCCGAGCAGCCCTACATACGCAGCGACCATTACAACTACGCGAAGAAGGGGATCCCGATCATCTTCCTCACGACCGGCTTGCACGACGACTACCACAAGGTGAGCGACGAGCCGCGCAAGATCGACTACGCGAAGATGGCACGCGTGACCCGGCTGATGGTGGATTTGGGACGCGCGGTGGCGAATTCCTCGCGAAGTCCACGCTGATTCTCGTATTAGCAGTCGAACGGCGTGAGTGCCAACTTTGTGCACTCACGCCATTTGCGTCGTCAGACTCAGAGGAACGGCTAATGCCACTCCTTTCCTTGGTCGCAGGGTATCCGCAGACGAGGAGGTCCGACGTGATCCAGGCCACGGTGCGGCATCATCTGACGCGTGACGACGCGCAGCTCGTCGCTCGGTTGATCGCGCGTGACTCGGGAACGCCGCTCGAGGAGATCGAGCGAGCGCTCGCCGACAAGGGAATCGACGCGGTGCTCGACGATCCGCGTCTTCCCGCCGCGCTGCTGCGCGAGGGGCAGGGCGCGTGGGCGTCGCTGCCGCTGTTCTCGTACGTGATGGTCCGGCACGCACTGCGCCGGCTCGGCGAGGAGGATCGGCGCCTCGCGGACTACGTCGCCGCAGTGCTGATGCATCTGGGCATGCGCGACAACGCGCGCCGCGTCAGTGCAGGGGACGATCAGGTCTACGATTCCCTCGCGGCGCTGCTCGCCGACGTCGACGATCCCGACGGCCGGCGCAGCTTCCTCGTGCGGACGCATCTCGGCAACTACGCGCTCTGGCTGAGTGGTCTGTTCCCCGACTACATCGAGCACCGGAAGTGGCGGCGCGGGGGCCCGGATCTGGACTACTACGAGGAGATGGGACGGAAGGGATACCAGCTCGCGGCGGGACACCGTCTGGCCGACGACCACGGACTCTCGACGCTGTTCGCGACGGCCGCCGAGCGATTCGGGCTGCTGCGCGCCGCGCTCAACGACGTGAGCGACACACTGCTCTTCCCGAACCACTTCTCACCCGAGCGACTGATGCGTCAGGTGACGTCGGAAGCACGATGGCGCCGGCTCAGCTGATCCGGCTCCGAGATACGACGTCGGCAAATGTCGAGAGCAGCGCCCGGTCCCACGGCTCGGGGGAGGTCGTCAGCTCCTCGGGGTGCCATTGCACGCCGACCATCCACCACTCGTCGCTCGGCCATTCGACTCCCTCGACGATGCCGTCCGGCGCGCGTGCCACCGTGGCCAGCGAGGGCGCCACCGCCCGAATGGCCTGGTGATGCATCGAGTTGACGACGGGACACTCGGTGCCGAGCGCTCGCGCGAGCCGCGAGCCGGGCGTGACCTGCACCTCGTGCACGCGCGCCGTCCGGGCCCACTCGCCGTCGTGCACGATCGGCTCGTTCCACTCCGAGGGAATGTCCTGCACGAGCGTGCCGCCGAGGGCGACGTTGAGGATCTGGATGCCGCGACAGATCGCGAGCGTGGGCAGCGCACGTGCACGGGCCGCCTCCACGAGGGCGATCTCGAACGCATCGCGCCCGTCGTTCGTGTCGCCAAGCTCCGGGTGCGGCGCGCTGCCGTACCGTTCGGGATTGACGTCCTCGCCGCCGGTGAGGACGAGCCCCGCGACGCCATCGAGCGCGGCCTCGGCGTCCGCCGGGTCGAGGACGGGGAGCGCGAGGGGGAGCAGCCCCGCGCCGCGAATCGCGATGACGTACGCGGCGTTCACGCGGACGCGGAGCGCATCGCGGATGATCTCGGTGGTCGCCGTCACGGCGACGGGAGACAGGGTGGGCATGACGTGGCCGAGGTTGCGGGGTCACGAGCGCGTCCTGTATCCTAAGCGCCCACGGCCCCAGCCGCAGCACCCGTCGCGCCGAGCCTGTCGATGTTCGAACACTTCCGCCAATCGCTGCGCGATCTGATGGACCGCTCGACCCCTCCCGAGGAACGCCGCGCTGGCTTGGCGCAGATGAAGCAGACGCTCGTGCAGGCGCGCATGGGGCTCGACGACCTGCGCGCCGGCATCGCGCAGACGCGCCAGCGCCTCGCCGCCGAGCAGCGCGAGCTCGAGACCGTGCGCCGGCGGAAGGGACTGGCGGCAGGGATCAACGATACGGAGACGGTGGCGCTCGCCGAGAAGTACGAAGCCCTGCATGCCGAGCGGACCGCGGTGATGGAGCGCAAGCTGGCGGCGCAGGAGTCGGAGCTCGCACTGGTGGAGCGTGAGGTGACCGAGATGACGTCGGCGCTCAAGGGGGCGATCGCGGGCGCGACGACGGGCACCCCGCTGCAGAACGCCGACGTCACCGCGGAACTGGACGCAATGCTCGATGGGAGCGCCGGCGTCGCCGAGGAGATCGACGCGCTGGGCCGTGCGAGCGCCCGCTCGGCACGGGAAGCCGAGGCCGACCGCCTGCTGGCTGAGCTCAAGCGGAAGATGGGCAAGTAGGGGCGCGCGTGCGCCTCTCGATCTTGCTGCGGGGCGCGTCACTCGTGGCAGCGCCCGCGCTATCGCTCACGTCGCAGCAGCCGGCGCCGGCGATCACGCCGTCTGGTCGACCTCCGGTAGCGTGCGTCGCTCAGGAGATCGCGCAGGTGACGATCTACACCGAGGCGCCTTCGGTCGCGAGCTTGCGCCGGGTGCCCGTGATCGCGAGGATCGCGCGCACGATGCACGAGACGACGCAGCCGAGCGTCGTCGAGCGATTCCTCCTGTTCAAGGCTGGGGACCACTGCGAGGAGCTTCGCCGCGCGGAATCGGAGCGCATTCTCCGCGCGCAGCCGTTCATCGCCGACGCCGATGTGTTCATCGTGGCGAACGACGACGGCACGGTCGACGCCGAGGTACGGACGATCGACGAGACGGCCGTCGTGTTCGGCGGCAGCGTTCGCGCGCGCTCGCCCAACGTGTCGGGGATCCTGTTCGGGAACGCGAACCTCGCGGGTCAGGGAGTTTACGCGTCCGGCGCATGGCGCACCGGCGACGGATTCCGCGACGGCTACTCGGGACGTCTGATCGACAACCAGTTCCTCGGCCTGGCGCTGGTCGCGGGCGCCGAAGGGGAGCGCAATCCGGTCGGCGGATCCTGGCGGCTTTACGCCGGGCGTCCGTTCTTCACCGACCTGCAGCGCGTCGCATGGCGGGCGCGCTCTGGAGAGTCGTCCGGATTGATGGAGCTGCGTCGTCCCGACGGAACGAAGCCCGACGTGGCTCTGTGGCGGCGCTACTTCGAGGTCGGTGCGGTCGGGCGGGTGGGGTTGCCTGGACGTCTCGGTCTAGTCGGCCTCTCGCTCACGGGCGACGACGAGGAGACCGGCACCCGCTTGGTGTCCGCCGACTCGGGGATGATCATCGACCTGGGGCCGTTGCCACGACCGTATTCGCCCCACCACCTCGCGCGCGTGAACCTGCTGCTTGGCGTGCGCGACATCCGCTTCGTCCGCCGGCGCGCGCTCGACGCCATCACGGCGACGCAGGACGTTCCCCTGGGGGTGCAGATCGGTCTGCAGGCCGGTCACAGCGCGCCGATACTGGGCGCGCAAGAGAAGGACTTCTTCTTCGCGGGCGATCTGTACGTGGGTACGTCACGATCGGAGCGAGCGACGACGCGGCTTCAGCTCCGGTCCGAGGGACGACTTCCGGGGGGCGATGCGCCGTGGGACGGCCTCCTGAATACCGGCCGACTCCTGCATCAGATCAAGGTGAGTCGATCGAATCTTGATGAGTTCGCACTCGAGTGGGCGGCAGGATATCGGCAGCGCATGCCGTTCCAGCTGCTTCTCGGTGTCCCCGAGGGCGGCGTGCGCGGCTACGAGCAGTCTTCGTTCGCCGGCGGCCAGCGCATCGTGACTCGCTACGAGCACCGATACTCGTACGGCGCCGTGCGCAACCTCGGCGATGTCGCATTTGCCGGGTTCGTCGATGTGGGGCGTCAGTGGGCGGGCGACGTGCCGTACGGCGTGACGACACCCGTGAAGGGCGCACTCGGATTGAGCCTCCTCGCATCGGTGCCGTCGCGATCGACGCGCGTCTGGCGCGCCGACGTCGCTTTTCCCGTGAGCAGCGGAGCGCGCGCGCCGGTGACCATACGGTTCACGAACATCGACCGTACGGCGTTCGCGTTCCGTGATCCGCGCGACGTGGCGACCGGACGTGAGCTGACGGTGCCGTCGTCGATCTTCGCCTGGCCGTGATGAACGCGACGAGCCGCGCGCTCAGCGCGCGGTGCGCGCCATCATCCGGCGGATAGGCACGACCAGCGCGAGGAGCAGTGCCGCCGCGACGAAGAGCGAGATGGCCGTGCGCTGAAAGAGCGCCGGCATCTGGGTGAGCTTCTCGGGGTCGACGTTGCCGCCGACGAGGCCGGCGATGAGGTTGCCCAGCGCGATGGAGGTGAACCACACGCCCATGGTGAGACCAGCGAACCGCTTTGGCGCGAGACGCGTCATCGAGCTCATACCGACGGGGCTGAGCGAGAGCTCACCGATCCCCTGCAGGAAGTAGCTGGCGACGAGCCAGAGCATCGAGACGCGCGTCGCCGCGCCGCCGGTGATGACACGGTTGGCCGCGGCGAGCATGACGAGAAAGCCGAGACCAGCGAAGGACAGGCCGAGGGCGAACTTGGTCGGGCTCGAGAGATCGCGGCCGCGACGCGCGAGTCCGGCCCACAGCGCGGCGAGCAGCGGTGCGAAGAGGACCACCGCGACGGATTCCGCCGCCTGGAACCACGACGTCGGCACCTCCCAGCCGCCGAGGCGGCGGTCGGTGAAGTCGCGCGCGAAGAGGTTCAGCGACGTCGGCTGCTGCTCGAACGCGGACCAGAAGACGACCGAGAACACGAACAGCACGAGCACGACGGCGATGCCGCGACGCTCGTCCGCATCGAGGCCGGCGAACAGGAAGAGATAGACGAAGTACAGCAGCGCCATCGTGAGGATGACGTTGCGCATCGCGCCCGCGAGGGCGCGCGGATCGATCGGCACGACGCCGGCCATCGCCAGCGCCACGGCGAGCGCGATGATCCCCAGCGCGACGAGCGCAACGGTGCGCGCCCGGCGCTGTTGCTCCGGCGTGCTCGTCGGCGATGCGCCGATGGCGCCGAGCGTGGTGCCGGCACGCAAGCGGAAGGTGAGCAGTCCGGCGAGCATCCCGACGCCGGCCGCGCCGAATCCCCAGTGCCAGCCCACGCGCTCGCCGAGCAGCCCCGTGATGATCGGCGCGATGAGCGCTCCCGTGTTGATCCCCATGTAGAACACGGAGAACCCCGCGTCGCGACGCGGGTCGTCGGCGCCGTACAGATCGCCGACGATGGCCGAGACGTTGGGCTTGAGCAGCCCTGTGCCGATGACGATGAGGACGAGGCCGAGGAAGAACGTCGGCCGCGAGAACACCGACGAGAGCGCGATCGACAGATGGCCGAGCGCGATGAACACGCCCCCGCTCCAGATCGCGCGCTGCAGGCCGAGCCAGCGATCGGCGATCCACCCACCCGGAAGCGAGGCGAGATAGACGCTCGCCGCGTAGATGCCGACGATGGCGGACGCCGTCGGCCGGTCGAAGCCGAACCCGCCGCGCGCCAGCGCCGCCGTCATGAAGAGCACGAGGAGCGGCCGGATCCCGTAGTACGAGAACCGCTCCCACATCTCGGTGAAGAAGAGCGTCGCGAGTCCGCGCGGGTGGCCGAAGAAGGCGCGGTCCTCGCGCGCGGTGATCGTGTCGCTCTCGTCGGGCCCGACGCGCGTGGCCGTCATGCGCTGCGGTGCAAAGCGGCGCGAGGCAGGAAGAACTCGGGCGGATTCGTACCGCCAGCGTCGCGCTGCTGCTCCCAGCTCACCGTCGTCGGAGGCTGCTTGATGCACGCCGCCCAATGGCCCGGCGCCTTCTCCTCGAGCGGCGGGACGATCTTCGCGCATGCCGCATCACGCGCGGGATGCTGGCAACGTGGATGAAACACGCACCCGCTCGGCGGATTGGCGGGCGACGGCACGTCACCGGCGAGAAGAATGCGCTCGCGTTTCACGCCCGGCTCCGGCGCGGGCACGGCGGACAGGAGCGCCTGGGTGTACGGCATGATCGGCTCGCTGTACAGCCGTTCCACCGTTGCGAGCTCCACGACGTGGCCGAGATACATCACGGCGACCCGGTCGGCGATGTGCTCGACGACCGAGAGGTCGTGGGCGATGAAGAGATAGGCGAGCCCGCGATCCCGCTGGAGGTCCTGCAGGAGGTTCACGACCTGCGCCTGCACGCTGACGTCGAGCGCGCTCACCGGCTCGTCGCAAACGATGAAGGTCGGCTCCACCGAGAGTGCGCGCGCGATGCCGACGCGCTGCCGCTGGCCGCCGGAGAATTCGTGCGGGTATCGCGACGAGTATTCCGGTCGCAGCCCGACCTCCTCGAGCAACTGCCGGACGCGCGCGTCGGCGGCGCTTCCTTCGGCGAGCCTGTGGATCGTCAGTCCCTCGCGCACGATGGCACCGATCGACATGCGCGGGTTGAGCGAGGAGAAGGGATCCTGGAAGACGATCTGCATTCGGCGCCGCAGCTTGCGCAGTCCGGTCGAGTCGAGCGCGCGTACGTCCTCACCGTCGAAGGTGATCGTGCCCGACGTCGGCTCGATCAGCCGCAGGATCGCGCGACCGGTGGTCGACTTGCCGCACCCGGACTCTCCCACGAGCGCCAGCGTCTCGCCGGGCGCGACGTCGAACGTCACCCCGTCCACCGCACGCACCTGACCCGTGACGCGACCGAAGACGCCCCGCTTGATCGGGAAGTGCTTGGTCAGATCTCGCACGGAGAGCAGCGGCCGCGTGGCGTCTCCTACCGGACGAGGGGCCGTCATGCCGCCGTCGCGCCCCGCTGCGCGGCGAGGGGAGGATGCGGATGCTGCCGGCGCTCGGGCTCGTCGGCGAGATGACAGCGCGACGTGTGTCCGCCGCCGATCTGATAGAGCGGAGGATGCTCGGCCGCGCAGCGCTCCCAGGAGTACGGGCAGCGATCCCGAAAGCGACAGCCTTCGGGCCAGCTCGTCGGCGGTGGTACGGTGCCCGGAATCGTGGCGAGACGATCCTTCTCGCGTCCGACGCGTGGCATCGCGCCGAGGAGGCCTTCCGTGTAGGGGTGGTGCGCCCGCGCGAAGAGATCTGCCGTCGACGCCTCCTCGACGACCTCGCCGGCGTACATCACGATCACGCGCGTGCAGTTCTCCGCCACGACGCCGAGGTCGTGCGTGATGAGAAGGACCGAGGTGCCGAGGCGCCTGGTGAGATCGGCGAGCAGCTCGAGGATCTGCGCCTGGATCGTGACGTCGAGCGCGGTCGTGGGCTCGTCGGCGATGACGAGGGCAGGGTTCATCACGAGCGCCATGGCGATGACGACGCGCTGGCGCATGCCGCCGGAGAGCTGGTGCGGATACTCGCCGGCGCGCTGCTCGGGTGCGGGGATGCCGACGAGCTTGAGCATTTCGATCGCCTTGGCCCACGCGTCGCGCTTGGACATCCCCGCGTGGATGCGCGCAACCTCGCCGATCTGGTCGCCGATCGTGAAGACGGGGTTCAACGCCGTCATCGGCTCCTGGAACACGATAGCCACGCGGTTGCCCCGAATCCCCTGCAGATACTTCTCGTCCTTCAGGACGAGATCTTCGCCCTGAAAAAAGATCTCGCTTCCTGCCTCGATCCGACCGGGTGGGCGAATGAGCCTGGGGATCGAGAACGCCGTGACCGACTTGCCGCAGCCGGACTCTCCAACGAGACCGACGGTCTCCCCTACGGCGACGTCGAACGACACGCCGTCGACCGCCCGAGCGACGCCCGCGTCGGTGTAGAAGTAGGTACGGAGGTTCCGTACGGACAGGAGACCAGCGTCGTCGGCCACGTTGATTCTCACCCCTGGTAGCTGCTGAGAGGTCGAAACCTAGCCAATCGTCGCCGACGACTGCCAGGTTTCACGCGCGCGCTCGCCGCAATTCACAGTGCGCGCGCCGTGTAACGAGTAGACGCTGCTCATGCAGGCCTGGCAGCCTCCACCCTCCATCCCCACACCGCCATGCGCCGCATCGTCTCCATCGTCTGTCTCGCCGCCCTCGCCGCGTGCGGGGGCGGGGCGGACAGCCCAACCACGCCCGCGCGGATCTTCCCGAGCATGGCCGGAGTCTGGAGCATCACCGGCGCATTCACCAACGGAATACCGTTTCATGGGACGGTGACCTTCGCTCAGGCGTCACTGCAACAGCCCGCTCTCGGCGGGTCCATGAATACGACTGCCGAGACCCCCCTCGGGCCGGTCAACACCGCCGCCACGATCACCGGCTCAGTCTCCGAGAACGGGATCCTCCTGTTCAATCCCATCCCCCCGTGGGATCGCTATCGTCTTCGCGGTACTCCGGCGTCGTGACCGGCACGAGCGTCACGGGCGTGCTCAGTGACGGAAGCCAGACGGTCGCCACCTTCACGATGGCGAAGCAGTAACCCGTTGCGGGTGCCTCGCACCTGGTGCGTCGCGCGCTCGACGAGCGACATTCTCGAGCGCGGGCGGGATATGGTCATGCCTCCGAGGCGAAGGTCGCGTCGGCGCCGTCGCGGGGAAGCTGCCGGGGGTCGAACGCATCCCGCAGGGCGTCGGCGAGCGCGTTGCACGCGAAGACGGTGACGAGAATCGCCAGCCCCGGGAACAGCGTGAGCCACCACAACTCGGCAACGCGCTCGGCGCCGTCTTCGATGATCGAGCCCCAGCTCGCGGTCGGCGGCCGGACCCCGATGCCGAGGTACGACAGCGCCGCCTCGAGGAGGATCACGTTGGCGATGCCCAGGGCCGCGGCGACGAGCGCGGGAGCGAGCACATTCGGCAGCACATGGCGGACGATCAGCCTCGGCGTGGGCGCGCCGAGCGCACGCGCCGCGAGGACGAACTCGCGATCGCGCAGGGCCAGCGTCTCGGCGCGCACCAGGCGGCTCACGGCGAACCACCCCGTGCCGGCCATGAGCAGCGTGAGCGGCACGAGCCCCAGTCGTCCCCAAAGCGACGCGACCATGATGAGCACGAGCAGGCGCGGGATGGACACCGCCGCATCGACGAGTCGCATGAGCACGGCATCGACGGCGCCCCCGAGGAATCCGGCGACGACGCCGACGGCGATGCCGAACGTCATCGCCAGCGCGACGGAGCCGAGTCCCACGGCGAGCGAGACGCGGCTGCCGTAGATCAGCCGCGAGAGCACGTCGCGGCTGTACGGATCGGTGCCGAACGGGTGCGCTGCGGAGGGCGGCTGGCTCTGAAGCCGCTCGATATCGAGCTGCGCCGTCGGGTCGTGCGGTGCGAGAACCGGCGCGAGGACGGCGCCCAGTGCAACGAGAAGCAGTACGGCGAACGCCACGCGCGTGCGCGAGTCGCGGAACAGCGCACGCAGCATCGGGTGCGCACCGAGGCCTCGGTCGAGCGCAGCGGACACGCGCACCTCAGCCGACACGGATGCGCGGGTCGGCGAAGGCACTGGCCAGGTCCGCGAGCAGGGCGCCGATCGCGACGGCGATGCTCGTGACGAGGACGACGGCCGTGATGAGCAGATAGTCGCGCGACACGATGGCGTTCGCCGCCAGCAGCCCCATGCCGGGCCAGCTGAACACCTTCTCGATCAGCAGCGCGCCGGAGACGAGCGCGGGCAGCGAGAGACCGGCCAGCGTGATCGACGGCAGGAGCGCATTGCGCAGGGCATGTCGTCGTACCGCGCGGCGACGGCTCAATCCCTTCGCGATCGCCGTGCGCATCCAGTCGCTCGGCATCACTTCGAGCAGTGCGCTGCGCTGCTGCCGCGAGATGGCCGCGGTGGCGAGGAGCGTGAGCGTCGTGACGGGGAGCACGAGGTGTGTCAGCCGATCGAGCGCGCGGCCGGCGGGACTCATGTAATCGTGCATCACGGGATCGATGATCCCGCTCGGTGGCAGGATCGGCAGCCGATAGGCGAACTCTATCAGCACGACGAGCGCGAACCAGAAGTCGGGAACGGAGAAGAGGACGAGGAGCACGCGGCCGAGCCAGCGGTCGCGGGCCCCACCCGGCCGTTCGGCCTGCAGGACGGCGACGACGATCCCGAGCGCGAAGCTGAGCGTCAGCGCGAGGCCCACGAGCAGCAGCGTCCGCGGCAACGCGTCGGCGATGACGTCGGCAACGGGACGACGGAAGGCGATCGAGTATCCGAGATCGCCGTGCAGGGTATTCGACACCCAGCGCACGTACTGCTCGCCAAGCGGTCGGTCGAGTCCGAACGACGCACGCCACTGCTGGCGCACTTCCTCGGTGACACCAGGCCGGTCGAGCAGCAACGCGATCGGATCGCCCGGCGCGAGGTGGACGAGGACGAAGGTGACCGTCGTGACGAGAAGCACGACGATCGTCGCCTGCAGCAGGCGGCCGGCGACGTAGCGTCGCACGCGCTACGGCGTGGGCCGGAGTCCGATGCGATCCCGTGCGGTGCGCTCGGCGGCAGGGATCCACCAGTCGGCCATCCCGGACCAGTAGCCGTCCGCGCGCATCGTCGTGGTATGAATGCGCTTGTGCACGCCGGCGACCATCGCGGGCTCGTACAGCCAGATGCCTGGTGCATCCTCGATGATCGTCTCGAATGCGCGGCGCATGTAGGCGCGGGTGCGCGCGGGATCGAACGTCACCGTGGCGCTGTCGAGCAGCGCATCCACTGCGGCGTTGCTGTACGATGCGAAGTTCGCTCCATCCTTGCCGATTCCACTCGTGGTCCAGCTCTGCTTGAATCCCGACGGGCTGGGGTCTGTGCCGTACAGCTCGATGATGGTGTCGAAGCCGTGGTCACCGTTTCTGGCAAGGAAGCCGGCGTTGTCGGTCTCGTCGATGCGCGCCGCCGCACCCACCTTCTTGAACGCCGCCTGTAACAGCACCGAGTACTGCTTGCGCGCTGCGCTCGACACGGGTGTCGTGATCCCGAACTCGAGGCGCTGGCCATTCTTCGCACGCACCCCATCGGGCCCGGGCAGCCAGCCGGCCGAGTCGAGCAACGCGCGCGCCCGCGTGGTGTCGTAAGGCAGCTGGGGCAGCGTGGTGTCGGCAACGGAGAGCGCGTGCGGGAAGGGACCGTAGAGCGGTTTGCCGTACGGGCCGAACACATTGGCGAGCATGGCGCGCCGGTCGACGGCCATGCTCAGCGCGCGCCGCACGGCGCGGTCGCCGAAGATCGGGTGCGGCTGGCCAGGTCGTTTCCCGTCGACGTTGTTCAGCGCGAGGTACGCGTAGCCGAGCGTGGCATAGCTGATCGCGCGACGTGTCGTGTCCTTGGCGATCTGTGCGAGGTGCTCGGGGCGGAGCTGCTCGAAGAAGTCGGCGTCGCCGGCGAAGAAACGGGTGATCGCCGTGTTGAAGTCGGGGGTCGGCGTGTAGAGGATGCGATCGAGCTTCGGCCGTCCGCGGTAGTTCGTGGTGTCGGCGACGAGCTCGAGTCGCTTGCCCTGCTCCCATCGGGCGAGGCGGAACCGTCCCGATCCGATGCCGCGGCGGGCCACTTCGGCCGTCTTCATCTGCGCCGGCGGCGTGTTGCTGAGGATGTGCTCTGGGACGATGAAAACCTGGTAGACGAGATCGTAGAACTGCTCCGGCGTGTGGCGCTTGAAGTACGCCACCGCGGTGAGCGAGTCGCGCACCGCGATCGAGTCGATGTTCGAGATGAGCGGCAGGCCGGGCGAGCCGAGCGCGGGATCCTTCATGAGGGCGAAGCTGTAGCGCACGTCGCTCGCGCGCACCGGCTGGCCATCGTGCCACCGTGCGCGCGGATCGAGGTGGAACGCAATGGAAAGCGAGTCGGGCGCCCACTCCCACCGCTCGGCGAGCTGCTTCTTGAAGCCCTTGTCGCCGACCGTGTTCAGATCGTCGCCGATCTCGGCGAGTCGATCGTAGAGCAGCTCGGTGATCTGCTTCTCGATCTGCTGCCCCTGGAGCGGTGGGAGCAGCGTGCCGGGCTCGCCCGGCTGGGCGATGACCATCGTGCCGCCGACGTCGTTCGGGCCGGCGACTGCGGGCCGCTGCTGAACGTCCTTGCACCCGGACAGCGCGAGGCCGGCGAGCGCGACGGAGGTCCAGCGTGCGACGTGCGGCCGGAACGGGTGGGGCAGTCGTTGCATGATCGGAGTGATGAGGGCGGGGTCAACGATGGAACGGCACCGAAGCACGGTCAAGCGAGCGACGACTGGCCGAGCGACTCACCGTCGCCAGGTCCATGCGTCGTCGTGATAGCGCGGCGCGATTTCGGCCGTGTCGCGTGCAAGATCGAAGTCGATCGCGAGGGGTGTGGCATCCCGATCGGCGAGCTCGCGCACCGCGCGGAACATGGCGTCGCCCACCTCGGCCATGACGGGTGCGCGCCCCAGTGCGTCACGCAGCGTCGCCGGCGCCGGCGTCGGATCCACGGGAACGCGCACCAGTTGGGCGATCGACGACTGGTCGTCGTCGATGAGAATCGAGCCGTGCTGCAGCATCGCTCCGCGCTCCCGCCACTGGGCCGAGCCGACGAGCTTGCGTCCGCGCAGCGTCAGCTCCCCACGCGCGGGCTCGGCGAAGCAGGGTGAAGCCGAGGGCGGCGCCGCTCGCCGCGATGGCGCGGCGACGACGACGGGAACCCCCAGTGACTCGAGCGCGTTGCACAGCATCGCGTTGATGCGACCATACTCGGCGAGGAGCGCGCCGTTGTCCTCGCACGGTGCCGTCACGCTGTACGTGATCTCGCGATGGTGCAGCAGCGCCCGCCCACCCGTGGGACGCCGCACGACGTCGATGCCGCGCTCGGCGAGCGCCTGCTCCCGGTAGATGCCGACGGCCCTCTGGTTGCGCCCGAGCGAAAGGGTGGGCGGCGACCAGGCGTAGACACGGAACACGCTCTCGCCGGTTCGCCGGGCGCGCGCCATCAGGGCCTCGTCGAGCGCCATGTTTTCGGGCCCACCGAGCGGTGGGGTGACCAGCAGACGCCAGGGCAACCGTTCGGCCGCTATAATGAAGGATCGCGCGGAACGTCGCGCCTCGACGAAAGATAGCTTCGTTGGCGCTGCCCCACATCTCGAACGAACAACCGGTGCCCTGCGGGCGCCTGAGGCTTGCATGACGACCACCACCAGAGGCTCCACCATCTCGCCAGCGGACAGCTTCGTGCCGCGTCACGTCGGCCCGAGCGAGGCGGAGGTCGCCGAGATGCTCGCCGTCATCGGCTACTCGTCGCTCGACGAGCTGATCGACGCGACGGTCCCGGCGGCGATCCGATTCCGTCGTCCGCTCGCGATCCACGGTGGCCGCAGCGAGCACGAAGCGCTGGCCGCGATGCGCGCCATCGCGACGAAGAACCGGATCTTCCGCTCGTACCTGGGCTACGGGTACCACGACACACTCACGCCGCCGGTCATCCAGCGGAACATCCTCGAGAATCCCGGCTGGTACACCGCGTACACGCCCTACCAGGCCGAGATCTCGCAGGGGCGCCTCGAGGCGCTGCTCAATTTCCAGACGATGGTCATCGACCTGAGCGGTCTGGAGATCGCCAACGCGTCGCTGCTCGACGAAGCCACCGCGGCTGCCGAGGCGATGTTCCTCGCCTATCAGGCACGGGGAAGGGAGGGGAAGCACACCTTCTTCGTCGACGCGAGGTGTCATCCGCAGACGATCGACGTAGTGGAGACCCGGGCACGTGCGCGCGGGTTGACGACGGTGGTCGGAGATGCCGAAACCGCGGCATTCGGCGCGGATGTCTTCGGCGTGCTGGTGCAGTACCCGACGACCGACGGCGCCGTGCTCGACTACCGCGACGCCGCCGAGCGTGCGCACGCCGCTGGCGCCCTGGTAGTCGTCGCGGCGGACCTGCTGTCCCTCACGCTGCTCGCGCCACCGGGCGAATGGGGCGCCGACGTCTGCGTCGGCAACACGCAGCGGTTCGGCGTCCCGCTCGGCTACGGCGGGCCGCACGCCGCCTTCTTCGCCACGCGCGACGAGTTCAAGCGCATGCTCCCCGGTCGCATCATCGGCGTGAGTCGCGACGCGAGCGGCCGGCCGGCCCTGCGCATGGCGCTCCAGACACGCGAGCAGCACATCCGGCGCGAGAAGGCGACGTCGAACGTGTGCACCGCACAGGTGCTACTCGCGGTGATGGCGAGCATGTACGCCGTCTGGCACGGCGCCGAGGGACTGACGGCGATCGCGCGGCGGATCCATCGGCACGCCGCGACGCTGGCGACGGGCCTGGAGCAGCTCGGCCACAGCCTCGCGGGCGACGTCTACTTCGACACGCTCTGCGTGGAGCTCGACGGGCACACCGCCGAACAGGTAGTCGGCGCCGCCGCCGAGCGTGGCATCAACCTGCGCCGTGAAGGCGACACGCGGGTGATCGTGGCGCTCGACGAGACCGTGACCGACGATGACGTGCAGGAGCTGCTCGTCGTGTTCGCCGGCGGTGAGCCGGCTCCCGAGACTGGCGGGCTCGCCGCCGAGCTGGACGACCGGTTCGACGAGCGGTTCGCGCGTACGAGTCCGTTCCTCACTCACCCGGTGTTCAACACGCATCACTCCGAGACGGAGATGCTGCGCTACATGCGGACGCTCGAGTCGCGTGATCTTTCGCTCGCGCACTCGATGATCCCCCTCGGCAGCTGCACGATGAAGCTCAACGCCACGGCGGAGATGTTTCCGGTTACGTGGCCCGAGTTCGGGAAGCTGCATCCGTTCGCGCCGGTGGAGCAGGCGCAGGGATATCAGGAGCTGTTCCGCAACCTGGAGCGGGCGCTGGAGGAGATCACGGGGTTCGCAGCGATCTCGCTGCAGCCCAACGCGGGCTCACAGGGCGAGTACGCCGGACTCCTTGCGATCCGCGCGTATCATCGCGCGCGTGGGGACACGGCGCGCAACGTCTGCCTCATCCCGCAGTCCGCGCACGGCACCAACCCGGCGAGCGCGGTGATGGCGGGGATGACCGTCGTCGTCACGAAGACGGACGCGAGCGGCAACATCGACGTGGCCGACCTGCGCGCGAAGGCCGAAGCGAACCGCGATCGGCTCGCGGCGCTGATGGTGACGTATCCGAGCACCCATGGCGTGTTCGAGGAGTCGATCCGCGAGATCTGCGAGGTCGTGCACGAGCACGGTGGTCTGGTGTACATGGACGGAGCCAACATGAACGCGATGGTCGGCCTGTGCCGGCCGGCGGACGTCGGCGCCGACGTGTGTCATCTCAACCTGCACAAGACGTTCTGCATTCCGCACGGCGGGGGTGGGCCCGGCATGGGACCAATCGGCGTGGTGGAGCGGCTCGCGCCGTTCCTGCCGGGCAGTCCGATCGTGAAGATGGGGGGCACGCACGCCGACGGTGCGGTGAGCGCGGCGCCGTGGGGGAGCGCGAGCATCCTTCCCATCTCGATGATGTACATCGACATGATGGGCGGCGAAGGGCTGACCTACGCGACGAAGATCGCCATCCTCAACGCGAACTACGTCGCGGCGCGACTGGAGGAGCACTATCCCGTGCTGTACAAGGGCGCGAACGGGCGCATCGCGCACGAGTGCATCGTCGACCCGCGACCACTGAAGGGGAGTGCGGGCATCGAGGTGGAGGACATCAGCAAGCGGCTGATGGACTACGGCTTCCATGCGCCGACCGTGAGCTTCCCGGTGCCCGGCACGCTCATGATCGAGCCGACGGAGAGCGAGCCGAAGGCGGAGCTCGATCGCTTCTGCGACGCACTCATCGCAATTCGCGAGGAGGTGCGCGCGATCGAGCGCGGCACGGCCGACCGCGACGACAACCCACTAAAGCACGCGCCGCACACGATGCGCGCGGTGGTGAGCGACGCCTGGGAGCACGCCTACGGTCGCGAACAGGCGGCGTTCCCCGCGCCATGGACCCGCGATCGCAAGTTCTGGCCGGCGGTGGCGCGCGTGGAGAGCGCCTACGGCGACCGACACCTCGTGTGCTCGTGCATTCCGACGGACGCGTACGCGGAGGACAATGCCGGCAGCGCGTAGCGCTGCGGCGGTGAGTTGGTGAGTTGGTTGGTTGGTGAGCTGGTTGGTTGATCGGTGAGTTGAACGGCCCTGGCTACGAACCAGGGTGGAGACCCCTCAGCGGGGCTTCCATGCCGGTTGTAGACAGGGCCGTTCCGTTCACTAGTTCACCGACCAACTCACCAACTCACCAACTCACCAACTCACCAACTCACCAACTCACCAACTCACCAACTCACCAACTCACCAACTCACCAACTCACAACTCACCCGACTTTAGCCTTATACCCCGCCGCGTCCAGCAGTCCCGCGCGCTCCGACTCGTCCGTCATCCGCAGCTTGATCATCCAGCCGTCGTCGTATGGCGTGGTGTTGACCACTGCGGGCTCGGCGTCGAGGCGGGAGTTGATCTCGAGCACCTCGCCGCTCACCGGAGCGTAGAGCTCGGAGACCGCCTTCACCGCCTCGATCGTGCCGAAGACGTCGTGCTTCTTGAACTTCGCACCGACCTTCGGCAGCTCCACGAACACGATGTCGCCCAGCTCTCCCTGTGCGTAGTCGGTGATCCCGATGTACACGACGCCCGGCTCGCCGGCAGGCTTCAGGTACTCGTGGTCCTCGGTGTAGAGCAGGTCCTGAGGAATGTCGGACACGTCGCGCTCCGCGTGGAGAAAGGTGATGAGGGGGCGCAGTCTATCCGGCGGCCGAGCGGAGTGTCAAGCCGCGTGCGCTCGGCGAGCTAGCCCTCGAACGCGTGAGACGCGGTGAGCTCGGCGGACTGCTCGAGCGCGCTCCACACCTCGCCCACGCGCGCGTCGAGCTGCGCCAGCGTGCCGACGTTGTCGATCACGAAGTCGGCGCGCGCCCGCTTCAGCTCGGCCGGCATCTGCGCGACGATCATCTCCATCGCCTCCGTCTCCTTGAGCCCACGCTCGCGCACGAGCCGCTCGAGACGCATGGGCCGCGGCGCATCGACGAGGACGATCTTGTCGAACGAGTCGGTCATCTTACGCTCGAAGAGGAGCGGGATGTCGCACACCACCAGTTTGTCGCCGCGCATGCGCGCCTGCTGCACAAGCTTGTCGCGCATCCGCTCGACCTCGGGGTGCACGAACGCATTGAGCTGCTCGAGCTCTGTCGGCTCGCTGAAGACGATGCGGCGCAGGGCGCCGCGGTCGAGCATTCCGCTCGCGTCCAGGATCGACGTGCCCCATCGCTCGACGATCGCCTTGTAAGCCGGCGTCCCTACCTCCACGGCCCGGCGTGAGAGGACATCGGCGTCGATGATCGTCGCCCCGCGCTCGCTGAGGAGCTGGGCGACGGTGGACTTTCCACTGCCGATGTTGCCAGTCAGACCGACGAGAAGCATGTATGCAATCGAAAAGGGGGGTGCTCCGCCAAGCTATGAGTCGTGGCCGGGAGCGGCAAGCGCGAGCCGGGCGCTACGGCGCAAGAATAGCAGCACCCGTGCCGAGGCGTCCGCCACCTCTGCTCCGGCAACCAAGTCAGCGACCCGAGACCGCCAAAACCTATGGATATCGACGAAGGCATCGACGACGCCGCAGGCGTCGAGCAGTACGCGGCGCTGGTCCAGGAGCAGCTCGAGCTCGTCGGTGAGGATTCGTCGCGCGAGGGGCTGCTGCGGACCCCCGAGCGCGTCGCGAAAGCGATGCAGTTCCTCACGAGGGGCTACCGGCTTCGCGTGGAGGACGTGGTCGGTACAGGGATCTTCGCCGAAGAGCATCGGAACATGGTGATGGTGCGCGACATCGAGCTCTATTCGCTTTGCGAGCACCACATGCTCCCATTCTTCGGTCGCGCGCACGTGGCCTACATCCCGGATGGCCGGATCGTGGGACTCTCCAAGCTCCCGCGCATCGTCGACGTCTTCGCCCGCCGGCTCCAGGTGCAGGAGCGTCTCACCGAAGAGATCGCCGGGGCGATCGACGACGTGCTCGCCCCCCTCGGCGTGGGCGTCGTCATCGAGGCCTACCACCTCTGCATGATGATGCGCGGGGTGGAGAAGCAGAACTCCCGCACGATCACCTCGGCGCTCCGAGGGGTGTTCCGGGATGATGCGCGGACGAGAGAGGAGTTCCTGTCGTTGGCGCATGCGAAGCTTGCCGTTTGAACGGCAACAGCGAGTACCCGGTACAACCGAACTCGCTGTGGCAGTTCAGCTAGAGCAGCCTCACCTGATCCTCATCCCTCCTCGGCACCGAATGACAGCTTCTGCATCTCGCCTCGTAGCTTTCGTCGCCGCCGACCATGATCGTGGGTGAGTCGTAGCGCGCCGGCTTTCCGTCGATGAGGCGCTGGTTGCGGCTGGCCGGGTTACCGCAGACCACGCAGATCGCGTGGAGCTTGTCCACTACCTCGGCCACGGCCAGCAGCTGCGGCATGCAGCCGAACGGCTCGCCGCGAAAGTCCGTGTCCGTCCCCGCGAGGATCACGCGCTTGCCGCTCCCAGCGAGCGCCGTCGCGAGGTCGACGATTCCGGCCTGAAGGAACTGCGCCTCGTCGATCGCGACGACCTGCGTGTCGCTCTGCACGGCGCGCGCGATCTGTTCCGGCGTGTCGATGGGGATCGCCTCGACGGTGCGGCCGTCGTGGCTGGAAACGTGGTAGATCCCCGCATAGCGCTCGTCGAGGTGCGACTTGAACACCTGAACTCGCTTCTTCGCGATCAGCGCACGGCGAACACGGCGAATGAGCTCCTCGCTCTTGCCGCTGAACATGACCCCACAGATCACCTCGATCCAGCCGCGCGCACCGCCGGGATAGAGGTCGCCGATCACGAGTCGTCCCGCCTGTGCCGAGGCGGAGCGGCGGCGCGCGGCGGACGCTGATCGTCGCCCCGTCCATACGGGCGCTTCGGCCCCGCGTCGCGTCCGCCGCGCGGCGGTCCTCCCGGACGTGCCCCCGACCGCGCTGGCCGGTCGCCGCGCCCGCCACGGTCACCGCGATCACCGCGATCACCGCGATCCCCCCGCTCGCCGCGAGGTGGCCCGCTGCGGGGCCCGCGCGCCTCGCGTGGCTGGTCCACACGCGCCTGTGCGCGACGTCCTCGGACAACGCTTCCCGTGAGCTTCCCAGCGACCAGCTCGGCCATGGATGCGGGCACCTCCACGATCGAGTGGGTGTCGCGCACCTCCACCTTGCCCACCTGCGAGCCGGGGATTCCGGCCGACGACGTGACCGCGGCCACGAGCTCCTGGGCGCGTACGCCGTCGCGCTCACCGAGGTTCACGAAGAGAGCCGTCATCGGGACCGTCTGGGCCGCGGCCGCCGCGGGGCGCACAGGCCGGTGCTGATCGAGCAGCCGCAACGCCGCCGCGGCGATCTCCACGCCGTCGAACTCGGCGAGCAGCGGCTCGATGGCGAGCACCTCGCGCCGCACGTCGTTCGACGTGAGCACGTCGCGCAGCGAGGCCCGCAGCGCCGCATCCTTGCCACGTGCGCGCTCGGCGGCGTCCATCAGGGCGATCGGGCTCACCGTCCCGCCGCCGAGCAGCGACCGCAGGCTGCTCACCTGTGACGGCTGCACGATGGCGTAGATGCGGCGCCCCGAGCCTCCGGCGAGTGCGCGCATCTCCTCGCGCGTCGCCGGAAGATCCAGCAGCACCAGCGGGTCGTTCCCCGCCGCATCCGCGGCCGATCCCGCCACGCGCGCGGCGTCGGTCGGGTAGCCGAGGGTGCGCGCGACGCGCGCCGCCTCGTCGCGGATGCCAACGTCGCGCGCGTACAGCACGGCAGCCGGAAGATCGAGTACATCCAGGAGGCGACGCAGCGCCGAGGCGCGTCCCGCCGCCGGGGCAGCGACGTACTCGGCCGAGAGCGCCGCACCGGGCTCGCCGGCCGGCTCGCTCTCGCGTCGAGCGCGACGCGCGTAGCGCTCGATCAGCGTCTCGTAGGCCGGACTCATCGCCGACGCGAGCACCACGCGCGCGCCCTCCTTCGGCAGCTCGGCGAACAGGTTCTCGAGCGGCTGCGCCTCCGGCGATTCGAGGATCGTATCGAGCCACGCCAGCACGACCGAGCGTACGCTCCCAGGCTTGAGGGCGGAGCTCTGGAGCAGCGTCGCGAGCTCGGCGGGCGCGCCGGTCACGACGTGCGGCGGCGTGGAGCGCAGCAGACGTGAAGCGCGAGGGCTCGCCGTGGCAGCGAGCACGCGCACGCCGCGCTCGCCGACCATCCCGACGATCGCGCTCGCGGCGGAGGCGGCGCTCTCGGCGTCCGTCGTCACGACGAGCAGTTGGGGCTCGGCGCGAGCGACGTCGATGCGGTCCACGATCGCGCCCAGCACGCGCGGAAGCGCGGACCAATCGAGCGGCAGGACGTGCACGGCGTTCTGGCCGCGGGTCACACCCGTCGGCTCCTTGGCTTCAGACTCCACGATTCCTCACATCGATCCGAGCGCGACCGTCGCGCCGCTGAGTTGTCAAAACGGGTGCGAAAGCTACCCGCGAGGCGTGGGGGAGACCACCAGCGCCGTGTCATGTCCGATACGCGACTCTCGCCGCGCATTCGTCGCTTCGCGGGTGCAGGTCTCTCGAGCCCGTTACACACTCGCTCGAGGCCGTTACATGCCCACTCGCTTCGCGCCGGAGCGCACCATATATCTATCGCGTCGAGGGCTTCGACGCTTCGGCACGCGCGCGAAAGACGATGCGCGTCGTCGTCGCTGCGACAGGTTGAACCGTCCGCCGACCAGAGAGGGAAATCGTGAGCGTTGCCGTACAGCTCGAGCCAGCCGCCAGCGTTCCCGCGGTGGAATATCGCTGGGACGCCGACACCGACATCCTCACGGCGCGACTGCGCGGTGCGAATGGGCGCACCGGCATGTCCGGATCGGTCGAGCTGGAGGGCTCCGACGGCTCCTGGCTCATCCTCGACGTCGCCTCGGGGTGCATCGACGGCGTGGAGGTCGCGGTCTGGCCGGACGTCCACAAACGCCGTGGGCTGGCGCCGCCGGCGGCGGAGGACGTGCGCGTCGTCGTGCCATCGCAGGACGACACGCGCGCCGTGTCCGCGGTGGAGGTCGAGACGCGCCTGCTCGCGGAGGCCGACGACACGCAGCGGGTGATCCATTTCCGGCTCGGCAAGCCACGTCCGGTGCGCACGGTGCGACTCGGAAGCGACCTGTTGCTCGACGTCGATCCGGAGAGCCTCCGGATCGCGGGCCTCTGGATGCTCAACGTGCCACCCTCTCCCTCGCCATTCCCGCCGTGATCACGACCATCGTGCTGATCCGCGCCGAGCCCGCGTCGCTCCCCAGGACGGCTCAACGGCTGGCCGAGATCGACGGGGTCACGGAGGTCTATTCGGTCAGCGGCGACTGGGATCTCGTCGCGATCGTGAAAGTGCCGGAGTACGACCAGATCGCGCACGTGGTGACGGAGGTGTTCCCGACCGTGCCCGGTCTCCAGCGGACGCAGACGCTCACGGCGTTCCGGGCGTACTCGAAGAAGGATCTTCAGCAGGCCTGGGACATCGGCGTCGACTGACGTTCGCGTGGCGCCGGTCGCGCCGCGATCAGGCCTTCCGCTTCGGGTCGGCGCACCAGCTCGTCTCGCCGCGCGCCATCTCGCGCCACTTCCCGTTCGTGTAGCGCAGGAAGAGGAGGAAGCTGTCCCCTCCATTCTCCCATCCCTCGAGCAGCAGCTCGTCCACACCATCGCCCGTGATGTCGGCGTGGTCGATGTACCGGCGGAACTCGGGAAGCGAGTCGTCGGCGGAGTGGACGAACGTGGGTGCGTAGCCCCCCGCCGTGCTGTCGGCGAGGACGAAGAGGTGCCGCGGATGTCCCTGAATCCCTCCACCGCGCTCGATGTACGAGGCCACGAGCGTGGGCGCGCGGGTCGCGCCGGTGTGGATCGCGAACACCGCGAGGTCGAGCCCTGCGCGCGCGTTGCGCGTGATGCCCTCGTGCTGCGAGACCTTGAGGGCGATGGCGCGCGCCGTGTCGATCGCGCTGCGGGGAACGGGACCACGGTCGGGAGCGGGAGCGAGCGGTTCGCTCGTGGCGATGCGCTCGAGCATCACATCGCTCGATTCGAACTTGCGCGGCACGAGCGCCGCGAGCGGCTTCACCGAGCGGCAACGGGGGAGCTTGTAGAGTGGACCGGTCGCGTCCCACATCCCGCGTCGGATCTTCCCCTCGCCGTCCGACCGACCGTCTCGGTACAGCGAGAGCGACGTGCCGGGCCGGAAGTAGATGTGGTCGAAGTCGCGCCAGCCCTGCACGTCGAGCGAGACGGGCGCGACCTGTCCCTCGATCGTCGTGGCAACGGGAAGAATGCGCGGGTCGGAGCGGTCACCGAACAGCAGAAAGACGACGTTCGGCTTGTTGGCGAGGCTGGTCCGATGCACCACTTCGGCCGTCTCGGCGTTCTTGTCACAGCCGGCCGTGGCCGTTAGGATGCTGGCCAGTACCGCGACCCCGAAGATCGCCCGTAGCCGTCGGGCAATCGTCGGGAAGGTGCGTTCGCCGTGCGGGTCTCGCGAGGTGGGGTAGGTCTGATGCATTCGAGTCCTAGAGGCGACCCAGCACTGGACGTCCGCACGGTGAGGCGGCAGCTGGCTGCGCTCCTTCCGGACGCACGTCCCACCAGTGAAGGAGAGGGGGCGCTGGAGCTCGCGTCCTCGAGAGTAGACGCCCCCCGGCTGATCAGCGCAACGGTTTTGGAGGGGTCCGGCCCGCTAAGAGCCCGAAGGGTCTTTCAGGCGGCCGTCGCGGGATTTCGCGGGTTCCTCGACGGTACCCAGCGGAGCCTCGTGGCCGGCTATCTGGCGGGGGGCGCACCCATCGTCGTGGGGCGGGCAGCCGCCGTCATCCGGGAACGGCGAAATCGGCGCATGCACACCTGGGGCGCACCTCTGGTCGAGATGCGCCTGTACGCCCCGCACGGTCTCGCAACGCCCACCGAATGGGATGCGCTGCGGCAGATCGCCGGACATCAGCTGGTGGACATCAGCGCCAGGGAGGGGGAGATCGATGGCGAGCACCCGCTGGCCCTTCGCGACGCCGCGTTCCACCGCGTCCAGGCGCATCGCGAGGCTCTGGAGCAGCGGCTGGCCGAACGGTGGTGCTCCACCGAGCACGACCGCCTATTCATCGATGGAGGGATCAGCGGCAGCGACACGGTCGCCGTCTCGTCGTGCACGGTCGGCGTCGTGAAGAGCCACCGAACTCTCTACGCCGAAGGCGTAGCGCTGCAGACGATCCTCGGCCTTGGCCGTAGCGAACGGTCAAGCGTGTTCGAGGTCACCTCTCCTCGGCGCACGACGGTGGCGAGCTGGTACCTCCGGCTGCGCGATCCCATGGGGCGGGATCCGATGTGGGGACTCGTACGCGTCGAGATCGCGCGCCCCGATCCCGCCGAGCGGCACGCGATCGGCGACCGCGCCGACGAGGTCTCGCGCTGGATCCTCGCCGAAGCGAGCCCGCTCGCCTTGCCGGACGCGCGGTGGGACAAGATGGTGTACGGGATTCGGGACTGTGAGGAGTTCTTGAGAGCAGTGACTCAGTGACTCAGTGACTCAGTGACCTCACCAACCCACCGATCAACCGACCAGCTCACCAACTCACCAGCTCACCAGCTCACCAACTCACCGCAGTCTGATGTCTTCAATCCTTGGCCGCGTCGTCGCGACGGAGCGGCGGCCGAACACGCCGCACGAGTTCCACTTCTGGACCGCACTCGACTCCCCGGTGGGGATCGGGACGATCGTCCGCGTGGACGGACGCGACGCCGTCAACGGGACGGTGCCGCGCGTGTACGGGATCGTCACCGAGGGCTTCAGCTGGACCGATCTCGCGTCGCCGCTGCACGACGTCATGGGCTTCGACGGCAGTCCGAGCGCGGAGTCGCTCAGCCAGACCGACCGGGCGGAGATCCGGCTCTACACGGCGGCCGTGCTGCGCCACGTGCCCGAAGAGCCGCTTCAACCCGTGCCGATGGGCACCGTGTTTCTCGCCGACGAGCTGGATGTCAACATCGCGCTGCGCATGGACGGCTACCTCAAGCCCGGCGCGCGAACGGGGATCCCGATCGGTGTGTACCGTGCCGGTGGCACCGATGCGCCCATCTACCTCGACGCGGACTTCCTCATCGGTCCCGAGGCGGCGCACCTGAACATCAGCGGCGTCTCCGGCCTGGCGACGAAGACGAGCGCGGTGGAGTGGCTGCTGCAGTCGATCTTCACGCACTTCCCGGCGCAGAAGGGGAGCGTCGCCGCCGTCTGCTTCAACGTGAAGGGCCCCGATCTCTGCTACCTCGACCAGCCGGGCGAGATCGACGACGCCGACCGTGCGCTCTACGAGAAGTGCGCCGTCGCCCCGGTGCCGTTCGAGGACGTGCAGTATTTCGCACCGTACAAGTCGGACGGTGTCTCGCTCAACACGCTCCGCTCGAACGAGGCATTGCTCGACAACGTGACGGCGCTCACGTGGGGGCTGCGCGAGGTGTTGCAGTACGCCGAGGTCCTGCTCAACAAGGACGACGTCGACGCGAAGGCCGACGCATTGATCGACTTCATCAAGGAGAACGTCCTCGACAAGCGGTTCGTCGACCAGATGCTCGAGCGGCCACACACGGTCACGTCGTTCGCGGACCTCGACGCGTGGTTCAAGGACGTGCTGCGCGCGCTGGAGAAGAAGGACGACCAGAGCTGGCGCACCCATCACGTGGCGACGATCCGAAAGGTGCGCAACCGGCTCTCGAACATCTCGCTCCGGTGCAAGGGGCTCGTCGCCGACGACGGCGCCACGAGCGATCTCCCGTTCGGGAGCTTTCAGGATCGGACGGTGTATGTCATCGATGTCGCCGGCCTCGAGGAGGACGCGCAGGATCTGATCTTCGCCCGCGTGGTGACGAAGCTGCGCGAGCACCTCGAGAAGCGGGATCTGGGCGTGCAGCACGTCGTGGTGTTCGTCGACGAGCTGAACAAGTACGCGCCGGGTGACGGCCCGGAGACCTACGTTCGCAAGATGCTGCTCGACATCGCGGAGCGGGGCCGGTACCTGGGACTCGTCCTGTTTGCCGCGCAGCAGTTCCGCTCGCAGGTGCACCGCCGCGTCGTCGGCAACTCCGGTACGGCGCTGTACGGCCGGATGGACGGCGACGAGTTGGCGACGCCGGGCTACGCGGTGCTCAGTCCGGCGATCAAGACGAAGCTCGCCACGTTGGAGAAGGGACAGCTGATGGTGCGTCATCCCCACTTCACACAACCGATCTTCGTCCGATTTCCGCGCCCGTCGGTCATGCGCGGCCGCGACGGCGTGAGCCAGTATCCGGCGGCGCAGGCGCCGTCGCTCCACGCCGCGGTGCTGCGCACGCTGCGCACGCTCGATCCGTCGCTCACGCTCGGCTGGCTGCAGGATGTGACCCAGCTCGCGACCGACGACGAGATCCTGCGCGCGCGGAACGACGTCGTGCGCGCACGTCCCGGTGACGTGCGCCGCGAGTTCAGCAAGCACTTCCGCGCCGCCGTCGCGCCCCGCACCGCCGTGCGCCCGGACGCACCGTCGCCTCTTCCCGCCGCTCCCGCGGACGATCCCTACGGCTTCTGATGGGGTCGCGGGCATGACCGCCGGAGTCGTCGACCAGCGTGGGTCGAGCTCCCCACGACGCGTGCGTGCGATCGCCGTGCGCGGAGCGCTCGCGTGTGCGGCGCTGGTCGGCCTGACCCGCGGCGGCGCGGCCCAGACCGCATCGGCGAACCGGATCATGCTGCGGCTGCACCCGCGCATGGGCGACACGCTGCACACGCGGCTCGAGCAGCTCACCGAGATCACCACGTCGCGCAACGGAAGCGCGGCGGCGACACCGATGACGACGAGCGTCATCGTGCTCGCGCGCACGATCGTGCAGGCATCGCGCAAGGCGACGACGACGGTGCTGACCGTCGTGGACTCGGCCGAGGTGCACAGCTCCGACGCCCACGGCCCGGCGATGTCGGCGCAGGCGGAGCGGGTGCTTCGGGGCCAAAGGATGCTCGTGCAGCTCGCCGAGGACGGATCGGTGGAGAGCGCGGCCGACGCCCGCGGTGTCGCCGTGCCCCGCGACGTCGCCGAGGCGATGGCGGCGATGCCCTCCGTGCTCCCACGCCGGCCGGTCGCGGTGGGCGAGCGCTGGCAGCGCGAGATTCCGCTCCCGTCGGCCGGCCCGATCGGATCCACACGGAGCGCCGTGGTCCGCGCCGAGTTCCGGTTCGACTCGCTGAGCGGCAACGGCGAGCTCGCGTTCGTCTCGATGCATGGCCAGATCGCCTCGGACGCGGACGTGCGCGCCGTGGAGATGTCCGGCACCATGACGGGCACGATGCGGATCGACCGGATGCGCGGGTGGATGACCGAGTCGTTCTTCACGCTACTCATCCGCTCGGCGGTCGCGCCGCCGAGCAGCAGCGTGGGGATGGCGCCGATGAAGTTCGTCACCAGGGTCTCCCAGCGTCTCCGGACCATGGACAAGCGGTGATCCGCCACTAGACTTTGACGGTGCGGCGGAGTGAGCCAACTTCCGCGCGCGCAACTGCTTGGCGCGCCGCGACCTCCTCGCCCACCCCGGCCCCCCGAGCATCTGCGCCTCGTCCACCTCGCCGACCTGCACCTCGGTTACCGCCAGTACCAGCGGCTGACTCCGCGCGGGATCAATCAGCGCGAGGCGGACGTGGCGCAGTCGTTCACGCGCGCCGTGGACAAGATCATCGAGCTCGCGCCCGAGCTCGTGCTCATCGCCGGCGACGTGTTCCACCAGGTACGTCCGACGAACACGGCGATCCTCCACGCGTACATCCAGTTCGCGCGGCTGCGAGCATCACTGCCGCGCACCGAAGTCGTGATGGTCGCCGGCAACCACGACACCCCGCGCTCCGCGGAGACCGGCTGCATCCTGCGGCTGTTCACGCCACTCGGGATCCACGTCGTCGAGGCCGAGCCGCAAGCGCTGGAGTTTCCGTCGCTCGATCTGTCGCTGCTCGCCGTGGCGGACAATCAGTACCAGCGCCCGAAGCTCGTGCCGGCGGGCACCCGCCGGTGGAACGTGCTGCTGCTGCACGGAGAGGTCGAGGGAATGCTCGGTCCCTTCGCGGCGACGCACGAGTTGGCGACGCAGGAGATCCCGCAGGACGAGCTGCATGGCTCGGTATGGGACTACATCGCGCTCGGGCACTACCACGTCTACCGACGGATCGCACCGAACCAGTTCTACAGCGGGTCGCTCGACTACACGAGCACGAACACGTGGGGCGAGCGGATCGAGGAGGAGATGGCTGGGGTGTCGGGGAAGGGAATCATCGAGCACGATCTCGTGTCCGGTGCACACACCTTCCACCGCCTCACGCCGTCGCGCGAGTTCGTCGACCTGCCGATGGTGTCGGCGCGCGGGCTCACGACCGAGGAAGTGAACGCGCGCATCGCCGACGTCGTGGAGTCGTGTCCCGGCGGGATCGACGACAAGGTGGTGCGGCTCGTCGTGCGCGATCTGCCGCGGCACATCACGCGGCAGCTCGCCCACAAGCAGCTGCGCGAGTTCCGGCGGCGCGCCCTGCACTTCCATCTCGACACCCGGCGTCCGGAGATCATCCGCTCGGTGGGGCATGGCGCACCGGGCCGCCGGCCGTCGCTCGCCGATTTCGTGCGCGACAAGCTGCGCGAGCGCCTCGTGCCGTCGGACGTGGACCGTGACGCGCTGGTCGCGCTCGGCCTGCGCTATCTGAAGGACGCCGAGGAGCGCGACAGCCCCTCCGCGGCGGTGCCGCCGGGCATCGGGGCGTAGATGCGGCTCAACAGCCTTCGCCTCACGAACTTCCGCCAGCACTGCGACACGTTCGTCACGTTCGACAGCGGGCTGACGGGGATCATCGGCGCGAACGGGTCGGGCAAGTCGACGCTGCTCGAGGCGATCGCGTGGGCGCTGTATGGGCAGGACGCGGCGCGCGGCAAGAAGGAGACGCTGCGTTCGCTGCGCGCGGGGCCGAACGCGCGCGTGAAGGTGGAGCTCGACTTCGAGCTGGGAGGACATCGCTATCGCGTCGAGCGCGGGCTGACGACGGCCGAGCTCTTCCTCGATGGGTCGGACGCGCCGATCGCGAACTCTCTCACGGGAGTCTCGGAGCTGCTTCGTCGCCGGAAGGAGCTCGACGTGATGGCGGCGATGGCGCCGTCGGAGCGCGCGCAGTTCCTCTCGCGCGTGCTCGGCTACGAGCGCCTGCGCACCGCCCAGCGCCTCGTGCGCGAGCGCGCGCGGCTGATCGCTGCCGAGGCGGCGGGTGTCCGTGCTGCCATGCCCGAGGCGGGGAGCATCGACCGCCTGCACGCCGACGCGAGCGAGCGGCTGACGCGCGCGAATGCGCGGGCGCGTGAGAGCGCCGAGCGGCGCGATCGCGCCGGCGCGACCCTGGCCGACATCGTGCCGCGCTGGCTCGCCGCGCAGCGCGAGCGCGAGCAGTTGCAGGAGGCGCTCGCCGAGCTGCGGGTCGCCGAGAGCGAGTCGGCGGCGTATTCACGCGACGTCGAGCGGGTCGAGCGCGAGCTCGCCGACGTGCAGTCCGCGGAGCAGGAGCTGCAGCGGCTGGCCGAAGAGCTCGCGCCGCTCGCGGCGTTGAGCGACGAGCTCGTGCGGCTCGACCGCATGGCGAGCGAGGACGGGCGACGGCGCGCGCTCCTCGACACCGAGCGTGCGCTCGAGGAGGAAGTCCGCTCGCTGCGCGAGCGCCGCGCACGCATCGAGACCGCGCCGGCGCTCGAGGAAGAGGTCACGGTGGAGCTGGAGCAGAAGCGCGCGCTGCTCGAGCTGGTCGAGGGAGAGCTCGAGGCCAAGCGCACCGAATGGGTGCGCGATCGCCAGGAGGCCGAGACGAAGCGCCGCGCGCTGCTCGACCAGTACGCCGAGGCGCGAGAGCATCGCGAGCAGCTCGTGAAGGCGGGCGAGGATGGCGAGTGCCCGACCTGCGAGCGGCCGCTGCACGACCATTATCGCACGGTGCTCGACCGGCTGGACGAGCAGATCGAGGCACTCGTCGCCGACGGGAAATACTTCAAGTCGCGCCTCGAGCAGCTCGAGGAGATGCCGGTCGAGGTGCGCGAGCTGGACGAGCGCCGCCGCGCCGCGTTCGACGAGACGAGCAAGCTCGAACGGCGACTGGCGAAGGTGCAGCTCGCGGTGCAGGAGCTCGCCCAGCTCTCGCGCGATCTTCAGAGCAAAGAGCAGCGCTTCCATCAGGTGCGGCACGATCGGGAGCAGATCCCCAGTGGCTACGACGCGGCGCGGCATACGCAGGCCCGTCGCGAGCTGGAGCGCCTGCGACCACTCGATGCGCGGGCGACGCGGCTCGCGGCGCAGCTCGAGCGGCGCGCGGTGCTCGAGTCGGAGCACCAGCGCGCAGCCGCGGGGCTCGCGGCGGCACAGGCCCGCGCCGCGGCGCTCTCGGCGCGCCGCGACGTGCTCTCGTTCTCCGAGCAGAGCTACGCCGAGCTCCGCGCGCAGCACGATCGTGCGGCGACCGATCTGCGCACTGCCGAGCTGGATGCCGTCGCCGCGACGGGCGAGGCGGCCGGCGCGCAGCAGGCGCTTGGGCGCGCCGATCAGATGCGCGCCGAGCTGCAGCGCGCGCGCGCGCAGCTCGATCAGCTCGAGCGCGAGAAGCGGCTGCACGACGAGCTCGATCGCGCCTACACCGATCTGCGCACGGACCTGAACGTTCAGCTGCGTCCCGAGATGAGCGAGCTCGCGAGCGCATTCCTCACCGAGCTCACCGACGCGCGATACGATGAGCTCGAGCTCGACGACAGTTACAACCTGACGGTGATCGAGGACGGCGTGCCGAAGCCGGTCATCTCCGGTGGCGAGCAGGACATCGCGAACCTCTGCCTGCGACTCGCCATCTCGCAGATGATCGCCGAGCGGGCGGGGCAGAGCTTCTCGCTGCTCATCCTCGACGAGGTGTTCGGCTCCCTCGACGAGGCGCGGCGCCAGAACGTCGTGGAGCTGCTGCGCGGACTGCAGGACCGGTTCGAGCAGGTCATCCTCATCACGCACATCGAGCAGGTGCGCGAGGGACTCGACCGCGTGATCAACGTGCGCTACGACGAGGAGACGGGGATGTCGGTCGTGACGCAGTCCGATGCGAGCGGCGTCGACGATACGCCGCTGCTCGCCGGTGCGGGCGCGGAGGAGTGATGGCGAGCGTACGCAGCTGGCGCCCGCTCGCCCAGATCGAGGGGCCGCAGATGGCCAAGCTCGAGGAGATCCCCGCGCTCAACGTCGTGTTCAGCGACGCGTTCACGGAGCGCTATCGGCGCGACGGCATGGTCGGCGTGCGCGTGCCGTACCTCAACCCCGCCGTGTGGCGCTACGCGATCGAGGACGCGGCGGGTGGCGCGATGGTGTGGCGCGATGCGCGCGGCGAGATCGCGGCGTTCAACATGGTGCACCGCTCCGGCGTCGAAGGGTGGATGGGCCCTCTCGCCGTGCGCACGGAGTACCAGGGGAGCGGCGTCGGCAAGGAGGTCGTCGAGCAGGGGATCGCGTGGCTCAAGCGCGAGGGCGCCACGGTGATCGGCCTCGAGACGATGCCGCGGACGATGGACAACATCGGGTTCTATTCCTCCCTCGGCTTCCTGCCGGGTCGTCTCACGATCACGCTCACGCTCGACTCGGCGGCGTCGGATCGCGCACCGGAGCTGCTGGGCCGCCTCGGCGTGCGGGAGCGCGAAGACGCCATCGCCGAAGCGCGCGCGCTCGTGGACTCGCTCGCACCGGGCTACGACTTCACGCGCGAGCTCGATCTGACGGAGTCGCTGGCGCTGGGCGATACGGTGGTGGTCCGCGACGGCGGCCGCATCCTCGGCCTCGCGCTTTGCCACACCGCGCCGCTCGTGGAGGGCCGCACGCGCGAGGAGCTGCGTGTGCTCAAGCTCGCGCTGGCGGACGACTCGGCGCTCGACGCGATGCTGCGCGCACTCTGCGACTTCGCCAAGCGGAGCGGTACCCGCCGCGTCGCGCTGCGCGTGCAGGGCGAGTATCCGGGCATGTACCACACGATGGTGGCGGCGGGAGCGCGGGTGCGCTGGACCGACCTCCGCATGGCGCTCGCCGGGTACGAGGAGCGCAAGAACGGCCGAGGCGTTGTGCTGTCGAACTGGGAGATCTGAAGCGAGCGACTTACCGAATCGCCCTATCGGTTTCCTCGGAAGGGACAGTCGACAGGAGAACCGTGTGCGCGACGTCGCCGAAACGGCACCGATGCCTCACGCGGCGCGCCTCCTACGTCAGTTGACGTATGGTGGCGGAGGTGGCCGAGCCCGAGATTCGCGGCCTCCCCCTCCTCGAGGTGCCCCATGCTCGCGATCTCCCGTGCAAGACTGATCATCGTCCCGCTGCTCACGTGTGCGTGTCATACCTGGAGCACCGTCCCGATGGCGCCGAACACCACTGGTCAGCTTCCCACGCATAGCACGGTCGTGCTCGTGCGAGGCGACCGAGTGCAAGTCGAAAATGGGCGCACGACTCGTGATAGCCTCATCGGCACTCGACCGAGCGGAGCGCACTTCGCGGTGCACCGCGATAGCGTCAACTTCGTCGAGGCGCGCAAGGTCAGTGTGATACGCTCCGTCGGAGCGGGCGCTGGAGGGCTGCTCGTCGCCTTCGCGGTGGCGACTGTCGTGCTCATAGGCGCCGCTCTGGGTGAGCTCCAATGAGCCGTTGAATACGGCCGCCGCGCTGGCGCGCACGGTCGGATCGCTGCATCGTCCTGCGATGACGACGATTGCCCATGCCAGGCGCGCGCTCCTCCCGCCCGCCCTGCTCCTCTCCGCGTGGCGTCCGGCGCCGGCGCAGTCGCCCGCGGCCGTTGCGCCTGTGACGTTCGCCGTCGTGGGCGGCACGCTCGTCGACGCCGCGTCGCCCGGGCCGCGGCGCATCGCCGACGCGGTCGTCGTCGTGCGCGGCGCGCGCATCGCGTGCGCGGGCACGCGAATCCAGTGTCCCGTGCCCCGCGGTGCGAGGGTGATCGACGCGCGCGGCGCGTTCGTCGCCCCGGGCATCATCGACGCGCACGTGCACTTCTCGCAGACCGGCTGGGTGGACGGTCGCCCCGACGCGCTCGACGCGCGACGCGAATTCCCGTACGACTCGACGGTCGCGGAGCTGCGTGCGCATCCCGAGGTCTTCGGCCGCGCGCAGCTCTGCGCCGGTGTGACTTCGGTGTTCGACGTCGGCGGCTTCCCCTGGACCATCCCCATGGCGCACGCCACGTCCGAGCGTACCGACATGCCGCGCGTCGTGGCGGCGGGGCCGCTGCTCTCCACGATCGACCACTGGCTCAACCTGCCCGACATGCGGCAGTTCGTGCACATGAGCAGCGACTCGGTCGTGCGCGCGGCCGTGCGCGAGCAGCGATACATGGGCGCCAGTGCGGTGAAGGTGTGGTACATCGCCCAGGCCGACACCGCACTCGCGCGACGCGGGCGGGCGATGCTCGGTGCGGCGGGCGACGAGGCGAAGCGCGTCGGCCTTCCGCTCCTCGTGCACGCGACGGACCTCGCCGAGGCGAAGGAGGCACTCGCGGCGGGGGCGAAGGTCCTGGTGCACAGCGTGGACAACGCGGAGCTCGACGACGACTTCGTGCGCCTCGCGCGCGCCAATCACACGATCGTCATCCCCACGCTCACCGTGCTCGAAGGCTACGCGGACGTTCTCCTCGGGCGCGACGTCGCGGCGCGCTACCCGCTCGACTGCGTCGACGCGGCGACGCGTGCCAAGCTCGCGCGCCGCCTGCCGGCGAACGAACGCATCACCACGTACTTCGCGGGCCCGGTGCCGAAGCGGGAGCGCGCGACGATGGAGGCCAACCTGCGCCGCCTCCTGCGCGAAGGGATCCCGATCGCGATGGGCACCGACGCCGGGAACCCTGGCACGGCGCACGGGCCGAGCGTGTATCGCGAGCTCGAGGCGCTCCAGTCGGCGGGGATGTCGGCTGCCGCCGTGTTCGGCGCGGCGACGCTGAATGGCGCGATCGCCATGGGCATCGACCGTGACGCGGGCACACTGGAGGCAGGTAAGCGCGCTGACCTCGTCGTGCTCCAGGCGGACCCGACGGTCGACGCGGCGCATTGGCGCCAGCCGCGGGTCGTCGTGCGGAACGGACGCGCGTATCGGCGCGAGGAGCTGCTACCGCGCTAGGGAACGCGGGCGCTCGGCGTGTCTCTGGCGGCGATTTTGCCCGCCGACAGCCCAGTGCACGGCGGCACCGGGCTCATTCGCCAGTCGAACGCGTTCGGCCCGCCCCATTCGTCGGATGCTACATGCGTAAACTGCTTGTGGTCCTTGCGTTTGCGGCTTTCAGCGCCGGCTGCAACGACGACTCCGTGACAGATCCTGGAAGTACGTTCGGTCTCGACCTCGACGTCACGCCGGAGCTCGACACGCTCGTCGCGGGCGGCCAGGTGCAGCTCGACGCCAGCGCGACGCGGAAGGGCGTCCGTCTCCCCGCGCTCCCGGGCCACGTCTGGGAATCGTCCAACCAGACCGTCGCGCAAGTCGATCAGAACGGGAAGGTCACCGCCGTAGCTCCCGGCATGGCCGATATCGCCGTTCGCGTGAACAGCGTCCGCGGCTACGCGACGATCGTCGTGATCGCGGCTGCCGTCGGTGGCGGTGGAGGGGGTGGAGGGGGTGGAGGTGGGGGAGGTGGTGGCGGCGCCGGTGGTGTCCTCGCGTTCATCGCAGGGCCCGCGGGTTCGATCGCGTCGGGGCTCGATGCAACGTGTGGCATCGTGACTGGCGGACAGACCTGGTGCTTCGGAAAGGCCCCGCTCATCGGCGTCGCGTGAGATACATCCTGCTTCGATGTCCAGGGAACCAAGGGCGACCCGTCGCCTTGCACGCTCGTACCGCTGCGAATCGCCAGCAGCGTCGCGTTCTCCGCGGTGGCGCTGGGCGATTCGGTGGCGTGCGGACTCGCAGCAGGCGGAGCGGTCTACTGCTGGGGCGATCAGACGTATGGCCAGGTGGGCAACGGCATCGCACAGAAAGGAACGCCCGCGCTTCCCTCCCGCGTCACCGGACCGCTTGCTGCGGCGGCGACGTTCACGCAGGTCGCTGCCGGCGCGACGCACGCCTGTGGCTTGATCGCGAACGGATCCGCGCTCTGCTGGGGACGCGATTCTACCTATCAGCTCGGCGGTGGCGACAACTTCGCCATCAACTCCTCGACGCCGATTCCCGCGGCGCCCGGGCGGACCTTCAAGGCGATCACCGCAGGACGCGGCCATACCTGCGGCCTCACCACGACCGGCGCTGCGGTCTGCTGGGGCGACAATGGGAAGGGGCAGCTCGGCCGGGGAACCGTAGGCGGCACCAGTGACGTCGCACAAGCCGTGACCGGCTCGATCGTGTTCACGCAGCTCTCGACGTACCGTGACAATACGTGCGGCGTCGCCACGGGTGGGACCGTGTACTGCTGGGGCGCGAACGACTCGTCCCAGACCGGGCAGGCGCCAAGCGCGGCCATCGCGACACCGAGCGCGGTCACGGGCACGGGCTATACGTACGTCGCCGTCGGCGGCAATCACGCCTGCGCTTTGACGGCCACGGGAATCTCTTGTTGGGGCGCCAACAGCTACGGACAGCTCGGTCGTGGCACCCTGAGCGGGGCGACTCCGACGCCGGCGCCAGTCAGTGGAACGCGCACATACTCCGCGCTTTCAGCTGGTGCACGCACGTCGTGCGCGGTGGCGGTCGACGGGGCCTACTGCTGGGGCTCGTCGGTGTATGGCGCGACGGGAAGCCAGGTGCAGGCGATCACCGTACCAATTCCGACCAGGACCGAGCCGCCGCAGTAGCGGCGGTGATCGATGGACTGCCATGGGGGCATCGGCCAGTCGCCGGTGCCCCCATTGCGCAATTCCAGGTTCCATCCCACCCTCTACGCAGCGCCCGCTACAAGTCCCCTCCCTGGAAACGATTGCCAAGCAGACGCGTCTTTCAGCAGCCGTGCGCAACAGTACTCGTTGCCGAGTGCTCCACACGCGCGCGCGAGTCGGCGACATGACTGGTCCGCGCGTCGACAGCGGTGAGACACCGGCAAGCCTGGGACCGTCGCGGGTCGAAGCGATGCAGCACATCCAGCAGCTGACGATGACCGGACTTCCCGAGCGGCCCGCACGGACGACTCGACGTCCGGAGGCTCGGGCGCCAGAGCTTCCGGACCGGGAAAGCGTGCGCAGGATGGCGAAGCTGCATCACAAGCAACTCGTCAAGGCCAGGGAGCGCTCGGGCAGCGACTTCGAGATGCTTCGTGCGCAGACCGACGCACTGCGCAAGTACACGCTCCAGTTCACCCCGGAGCAGGCCGACACGTTCATGAACGTGTACACCGAAGAGAGCAGTGCGATCGAGCGCGCGTGGATGGCGAGGCAGAGTGGTCAGCGCACCTACGAACCGCTGAGTCACACGCTCATCGACACGGTCGTGAACGCGGTCATGCTGGTGACGCTACTCACAGCGATCGGTCTCGCCATCTACTACTTCGTCTGACCATTGCGCCACTGCTCGCTGGTGGCGCGCGAACCGATTCGCTCGTCCAGCGCTCAGCGCGTCGGTGGAGATTTCGATTCGCCGCTCGTGCTCACGACGATGCGGAAGATCAGCAGCGATACGCCAACCGTGAGCAAGAGGTGAATCCAACCGGGCCCTTGCATCACGAGTGCGCCGATCGCCCACACGATCAACATCACGATGGCGACGATGATTCCGAGATCCATGCTTGCCTCTTTGAATTGACCCTTCTCGTGTAGAGCGCTAGATTTCGTGAAGGAAACACCACCGCACACAGGGACGGAGAGTCACGTTTTTGAGCCGATAAGTCCTTCGAGTGGGTTCGACAATCTATACTGACGTCAGGCCCCCAGTGCGGGGGTAGACGGAAGGTGTGGTGAGAGCCTCATTATTTCGACTGGGCTTCAAAAAACCCTCTCCGTTCCAGCTCTTCCTCGGGCCCCGCGGCACACTGCGGGGCCCGATTTTCCTTCTCCCGCATTCGTTCGGCGTCATCCTTGCGAACGCTGCGGGAACGGCTGCCCGCCGAGCGGCATTCGTATCGCGCCGGACCGACGCCCCCACTCCGCCACGCCAATGCCCGTCGTCACCGTGACTCGCCGTCTGCACTTCAACGCGGCGCACCGAGTGCACAATCCCGCGCTCTCCGACGAGGAGAACGAACATCTGTTCGGGAAGTGCAACAACCCGAACTGGCACGGCCACAACTACATCCTCGACGTGTCGGTGCGCGGCCCCGTGGACGATCGCACCGGCTACGTCCTCGACCTCGCCGCGCTGAAGCGGATCGCCGAGGAGCGTGCCGTCGATCGCATCGACCACAAGAACTTCAACCTCGACGTCCCGTTCATGCGCGGCGTGATCCCGACCTCCGAGAACATCGTCGTCGGGATCTGGCGCGAGCTCGAGCCGGCGATCCGACCGGGCAAGCTCGTCAAGCTCGTGCTCTGGGAGACGCCGAACAACTATGTCGAGTACACCGGTGAGTAGCCGCGCTTCCGAATCCGACATCCGGTCGGCGCTGCACGCGTCCATCCACCGTGTGGACGTCGACGAGCTGCCGATCGTCGACGGCGACTATGCCGCGCTCGTGCGGCAGCAACTCGCGCTGCTCGGCGAGGATCCGGAGCGCGAGGGGCTCGTCCGCACGCCCGATCGCGTCGCGAAGGCGATGCACTTCCTCACCGCGGGCTACGACATGACGGTCGAGAAGATCGTCGGCAGCGCGCTGTTCGAGGAGGAGCACGAGAACATGGTGATGGTGCGCGACATCGAGCTCTACTCCCTGTGCGAGCACCACATGCTCCCGTTCTTCGGGAAGGCCCACGTCGCCTACATCCCCAACGGCCGGATCGTCGGGCTCTCCAAGCTGCCGCGCATCGTCGAGATGTTCGCGCGGCGGCTCCAGGTGCAGGAGCGGCTCACCGAACAGGTGGCGTCGGCGATCGACGACGTCCTCGCGCCGCGCGGGGTCGGCGTGGTGATCGAGGCGTTCCACATGTGCATGATGATGCGCGGCGTCGAGAAGCAGAACTCGCGCACGATCACGTCGGCGCTGCGCGGCGTCTTCCGCGACGACGGGAAGACCCGCGACGAGTTCCTGCGCCTCGCGTACGCGACGGCGCGGTGAGCACCCGCGACTCCCGCGGTCCTCTCGCCGGCCGGTGGGTCGTCGTCACCGGCGCGTCGCGCGGCATCGGCGCCGAGCTCGCGCGCCGGCTCGCGGCGGACGGTGCACGCCTCGCCCTCGTCGCGCGCGGCCGCGAGGCGCTCACGACACTCGCGCGCGAGCTCGGCGCGGAGCCGGTGGTGTGCGACGTCGCTGATTCGGCGCAGATCGAGCGTGCTGCGGAGCAGATCGGAGCGCTCGCCGGGGGGGCTCCGGACGTCGTCGTCAACAACGCCGGGACGTTCTCGATCGCGGCGGCGCACAATACGTCGACCGACCACTTTCGTCGAACCATCGAAGTGAATCTCGTCGCTCCATTCGCCTTCGTGCGTGCCTTCCTCCCGGGGATGCACGCGCGCGGGAGCGGGCATCTCGTCACGCTCGGCTCGGTCGCCGATCGCAACATCTATCCGGGAAACGCCGCGTACTCCGCGAGCAAGTACGGACTGCGGGCGCTGCACGAAGTGCTGCGTGCCGAGCTGCGCGGCACGGGCATACGCGCCAGCCTGGTGTCGCCCGGCCCGGTCAACACGGAGCTCTGGGATCCGATCGATCCCGATCGGCAGCCGGGCTTCACGCCACGCGCGGAGATGCTCACGTCCGCCGAGGTCGCCGACGCGATCCGATGGGTGATCCTCGCGCCCGACACGGTGAACGTGGACGAGCTGCGCGTCTCGCGCAGCTAGCGAGCGTGTTCATCGAGCTCGTCGACGCGCTGCGCTGCCCGCGAGCGCACGAGGAGAGCTGGCTCGTGCTCGCGACGTCCCGGATCAGGGCGCGGCACATTCAGGAGGGCGCGCTCGGCTGTCCCGTGTGTCGCGCCGAGTATCCGATCCGCGACGGCATCGTCGACCTGCGACTCGACGACGCACGCTCGGTCTCGCGCGCCGAGCCGGCGCGAGTCGACTCCGGTGTCGTGGACGACGTCCCCGCCGACCACCTAGCGGCGATGCTGAACCTCTCCGACGCGCTGGGGTTCGCCGTCCTGGTCGGCGAATGGGGACGCCACGCGGATGCCTTGCTCGCGCTGGAACCGATGCCCCCGCTGCTGCTCGTCGATCCCCCCGAGGGAATCGCGATGGCGCCCGGGCTCTCCGGCGTGCGTGCTGGCTCCGCCCTGCCGCTCGCCGTCGGCGCCGCACGCGCCGTCGCCGTGGACGACACCGACACCGAGCGTCTCGCGTCGGCCGCGCAGGCGACTCGCGCCGGCGGGCGTCTGGTCGCCCCCGCACGCGCCTCCATCCCCGACGGCGTGCGCGAGCTGGCCCGCACCGAGCGCCTATGGGTGGGCGAGCGCGAAGCGCATCCGTCGGCGCTCGTGCGGCTGCACGTGCGTCGCGGCTGACGCGCTACGCCGCCACGCTCTCGTCCTCGTACAGTCGGTCGATCACGTCGCGGTACGTCTTGTCGATCACGCGGCGCTTGACCTTGAGCGTCGGCGTGAGCTCGCCGCGCTCCACGCTGAAGTCGTGCTCGAGGATCCCCACCTTCTTCGGCGTCTCGTACTTGGCGAGCCCCTGCAGCTTGCCGTAGACCTCCTTCTCGAGCTTGGCGTGCACGATGGGCATCTCGAGCAGCTGCGATCGGTCCGTCCAGAGCAGATTCTTGATGCGCGCCCACTTCTCGAGCTGCTCCCAGTTCGGCACGACGAGCACGACGGGGAACTTGCGCTTGTCCCCGATCACGACCGCCTGGCTGATGTACTTGTTGGTCTTGAGCGTGTTCTCGATCGGCTGCGGGGCGATGTTCTTGCCTCCCGCCGTGACGATGATGTCCTTCTTGCGATCGGTGATCGCGAGAAAGCCGTCGCGCATCTCACCGATGTCTCCGGTGTGGAACCACCCCTCCGAATCGATCGCCTCGCGCGTGGCCTCGGGCTTGTTGTAGTAGCCCTTCATCACGTGAGGTCCGCGCGTGAGGATCTCGCCGTCCGGTGCGATCATCACCTCGACACCGTGCATCGGCGTGCCGACGGTGCCGATGCGGAAGGCGGCGGGGGTGTTCACGCTGATCACCGGCGAGGTCTCGGTGAGGCCGTAACCCTCGAGGATCACGAGCCCCGCCGCGTAGAAGAACTTGTTGATCTCGGGCGCGAGCGGTGCACCGCCGGAGACGAAATACCGCAGCCGCCCGCCGGTGCGCTGTTGCAGCTTCGAGAAGACCAGGCGCTGGGCGATCCGGTATTGTAGTGCGAGGAAGCCGCGCGGCGTGCGGCCAGCGAGCTTCTCCTCCGCCCATCGCTCGGCCACGGCGCGCGCCCAGAAGAAGATGCGTTTCTTGACCGCGCCTCCCGACAGCGCGTTCTCCAGCACGCGCGCGTACATCTTCTCGTACAGCCGCGGCACCGAGAGCACGATCGTCGGTCGCACGGTCTGCATGTCGATCGGAACGGTGTCCATCGATTCGGCGTACGCGATCGAGCAGCCGACCTGGAACATGAGGTAGTGGCCCGCCATCCGCTCGAAGATGTGCGAGAGCGGCAGAAAGCTCAGGCAGACGTCCTTCCCCTCGAACGGGATCTGCACCGCCGAGGTCATCACGTTCGAGTACAGGTTGTCGTGCGTCAGCATGACTCCCTTCGGCTCGCCCGTGGTACCTGACGTGTAGATGAGCGTCGCCACGTCGTCCGGCTGCACCTCGAGCGCCTCCCGACGGTACCGCGTTCGCCGTGCCTCGTCGTCCACGGCGGTGCCGCGCTGCTCCACGTCGGCGAGCGTGAAGTCGGCGCCCTCGTGCCGCGACGCGGCGAAGGTGATCACGTGTCGCAGCCGCGTGCAGTGGTCGCGCACCTGCGCGATCTTCGCCGCCTGCGTCGCGTCGCTGACGAAGATCGCCACCGCGCCGGAGTCGTTCAGAATGTACGCGGCCTGCTCGGGCGGAAGATTGGGGTACAGTGGCACGTCGGTGAGCGATGCGGTGAGGCACGCGTAGTCCGCGATCGCCCACTCGGGACGGTTCTCCGAGAAGATCGCGACCCGCTCCCCCGCCTGAATTCCCAGCTCCTGCAGCCCGAGCGCGACCCGGCGCACCCGTTCGCCGACGGTGCGACTCGAGATCGGCGTGTACGCTCCCTTCACCTTGACCTGAAGGGCGTCGGGCTTGTTGTGCGCCAGCGCGCCGAAGAACAGTCGTGTGAGCGTACCGGGGGGTGTGTTGCGAGGTCCACCGGATGAGATCATCGCTACCTCCGACGTTGGAGACGCCGCGGGGGGCGCGGCGTGACGGCCGAAGATATCGCGGCGGGCTCGGCGAGCGCCACCATAGCTATTTCGTCGTCACCACGAAGCGGATCGGGCTGCCCTTCAGCGGTATACCCTTCAGGTTGTTGGCCGACGCGCTGACCTCGACGCTGTCGAAGCCCAGTGGGATGGCGCGGATGCGGCGCGAAGCGCTTCCCGCCGCGTCGGTCGTGTCGGTCGCCGCGCGGCCGGTGGGCAGCCGAAAGCGGCCGGTGTCGTCGATCAACACCAGCGTGGTGTCGGGAATCGAGGCCGTCGCCGGAAAGATCCGCGTGACGGCATATCGCACGATGATCGACTTCACGCCGGCGCGCTGCGTCGTCGAGGTGGGTGGGCTCGTGACGCTGACGCCGAGCGACACGACAGAGGTGACCTCGCCGGCGGTCGGCACCGGGAACCGCGAGCTGGTGCTGGTCGACGCGGAGACGGAGTCCGGCTGGAGCACGACGTCGAGCGACGCCGGAGGCGTCTGCAGGCGCGTTCCCACCTGTCCGACGATCGTCGCCGTGCGCACCGAATCGCCGATCGCGAGGTTGGTCGGCGTGAGATGGACGCTCTGGCCAGGAATCGACGTGACGATGAACAGGGGCGTGATGTTGCGAACCGTGTCGCCGCTGTTGTCGATGCCGTACAGCTTGAGCGGAGTCACGACGCCGAGGCTGTCGCGCAGCGTGTCACCGAGTGCGACAGCCGGCGAGGCCAGGATGATGGGGGAGATGTAGGCGACGCCTTCGGGCAGCGTCGGCACCTCGCCGCACGCGAGACCGGCGACGACGAGTGCCACGCCGGCGAGACGCGCCGGAAAGGATCCAGGCCTCGGGTCGGTCACCGCAGCTTCGGGTCGAGGATCTCGGCGAGCCGAGTGTAGGCTTTCGACGCCGGGTCGTCGGGGGAACGGAGCACCACGGGCTGACCCGCGGCGAACGCATCGATCGACGCCATCGTGCGCGGGATCGCGACGTCGAACAGCAGCTCGGCAGGCAACTGCTCGCGGACGTACGCCGCAACACGCTGGGAGACAGCGTTGCCGTCCTCGAGCATCGTCAGCAGGATCCCGTCGAGCACCAGGCTGCCGTTCTGCGCCGTCGCTTCTCGCACGGCGCGCAGGATCTGGGTCGTCGTCTGCAGGGCGAGCGGCTCACACTGGAGCGGCACGACCACGTGCTGGCTGTGCGCCAGCACGCGCCGCGTGACCGCGCCCAAGCCGGGTGGCGTGTCGACGACGACGACATAGCCGCGCTTGCGAGCCCGCGTGAACAGTCGTGGTCGCCCGAATCGGAGACCGAGCCCGCTAGCAGCACGCGCAGCCAGGGCAGCGGCGTGGCGAGAACCACGTCCTGCAACTCGTGCGTTCCGGCCAGCACGTCGGCGAGCCCGGCGGGATGCTCGGCTCCCGTGAGCCCGACGCCGTGCCGGACGGCACCCTGCGGATCGACGTCGACGATCAGAGTCTTGCGCCCTCGCCGCGCCAGCGCGGTCGCCAGGTTGATGGCGGTCGTGGTCTTGCCGACTCCTCCCTTCTGGCTGACGACGGCGAGGACGGTTCCCACTACCCCTCGGGCTGCTGCTCGGGATAGTCGGCCGGCTGGGCTCGCAGCTCGCGGAGGGTCTGGCGCGCGTGACGGACCCAGCGATCGGCCTCGGCCCCCGAGGGAGGCGCTTCCAGGAACGCCTCGAGATGCGCTGCCCCCTCGGCCAGGTCGCCGCGCTTGATCAGAAGAAACGCGAGGCCGTAGTGCGCGCCCGACAGCTCGGGATCGGTTCATCCGCCCCGTGCGGGAGAAGGCGATCGCCATGTTCTGGAGGATGCGCGGATCGTTGGGATGATCGCGCATCGCAAGGCGATACGACGTCAGCGCCGCGTCGAAATCGCCCTGACGCTCGAGCGACAGCGCCTCGTTCAAATAGTCGAGGCGCTGTGGTTTCGGGCTGTGGTCCGACTTGCCGCCCAACAGGCGGCTGAACCAGGACATGCGTGACGCTGCGGGAGGGAGTGGTGGCGTGCCGGCGGGGGACGGTTGACCGGGACACTATTGCACCTGGGCGCAAACTTAATTCCCCGGAGCACGAGGCGGCAACTTGTTGGGGGAACGGTCGCGTGCGCCACGGCCATCGCCAAGCCGCTATCGCGCTTCCAGATACACACGTGACGGGCTAGCTTAGGCGGCTCCCACCTCCCCAGGAGCGCCGATGTCGCCACGGAAGACCGCAGTCGAGCAGAGCAAGGGGGTCTTCGAGGTGGAATGGCCGATGTTCGGTGAGCTGTCGCGTGCGCTCGCACTCAAGGTCGTTCGCGACTACGACCCCGAGGTCGTCGTCGGTGTGGCCACGGCCGGGGTGGTCCCCGGTGCCGTGATCGCGGCGATCCTCGACCGCGAATTCCACTCGATCATCGTGAGCCGCCGCTACCAGTCGGATTCCATCCGCGACACTCCGGCCATCTTCGGCGCCGTGCCTCAGGCCGTGCGTGACCGGCGCGTGCTCGTCGTCGACGAGACCTGCGAGTCCGGAGCGACGATGCGCCTCGCGGTCAGCGCCATCGTCAACGCCGGCGCGGCCGAGGTGCGCACCGCCGTGGCGTTCAAGACGGGTGCGTTCGAGCCCGACTATCACGCCCTGGCTACCGAGAGCACGATCGTGCTCCCCTGGGACCGCGAGGTGCTGTTCGAGGGCGAGCTCGTGCCAAATCCCCTCTACCGGGAAACGCTGGGGGGATGATGGTGCGAAGCGCGCTGCTCGTTCTCGCGCTCGCCACCACCCTCGGAGCGCAACAACCGACAGAACGCGCCGGCGCAGCAGCCGCCGACTCCATCCCGCTCTGGGATGGCCTCGGCGACCATCACCATCCGATCACCACGCGAAGCGCCCTCAGCCAACGCTACTTCGACCGGGGGCTGCGCTTCGTGTACGCGTTCGATCATGCCGACGCGATCCGAAGCTTCCGTCTCGCGCAACGGATCGATCCGACGTGCGCCATGTGCAGCTGGGGCGAGGCGCTCGCCTTCGGCCCGAACATCAACGTCGCCATGGACTCGGCGTCGGGAGTGGCCGCGAACGCCGCCATTCGCCGCGCCATCTCGCTCGCCGCTGGGACGTCGCTGCGCGAGCGCGCCTACATCGCCGCGCTCGCCGCGCGCTACGGCGCCGACCCGGGGGCACGCCGGAAGGCGCTCGACACGGCGTACGCGCGTGCGATGGCGCGGCTCCACCGCGCCGATCCCTCCGATGACGATGCGGCGGTGCTGTATGCCGAGTCGGAGATGCTGCTCGGTCCATGGGACTACTGGTTGCCGGGCGGACGCTCCAAGCCGCACGGCGCGCGTGCTCTGGCGGCGCTCACTTCGGTCGTGCGCAGCTCGCCGCGCCATGCGGGCGCCTGTCACTTCTACATCCATGCGGTGGAGGCGGCATTCCCGGAGCGTGCGATCCCCTGTGCCGAACGACTGCCGTCGCTCATGCCGGGTGCGGGCCACGTGGTGCACATGCCCGCGCACGTGTACATCCGCGTCGGACGATACGCCGACGCGATCGAGCGCAACGTGCACGCGATGCACGCCGACGAGCCGCACATCGCCGAGATGCCAGCGGACGGCGTGTACCGCCTGGCGCTGCACCCGCACAACGCGCACTTCCTCTCGTTCGCCGCGTCGATGATCGGGCGCTCGGCCCAGGCGCTGGACGCGGCTGCCCAGACTCGCGCCAGGACCGATACCGCGATGCTCCGTGCGCCGGGGCTGGGCGCGCTGCAGCACTACTACATGATGCCACTGCTCGCGAACGTGCGCTTCGAGCGGTGGGAGGCGGTGCTCGTCGAGCCCGAGCCCGCCGCGGACCTGCCATATCCGCGCGCGCTGCGACACTACGGGCGAGCGCTCGCCAGAATCGCGGGCGGAGACCTCGTCGCCGCCGAGGCGGAGCTCGCGGCACTGCATCAGCTGCGCGCCGACGAGCGCCTGAAGACGGTGACGATCTGGGACCTCAACACCGCCACGGCGCTGCTCGACATCGCTCAGGCATCCGTCGAGGGAGAGCTCGCCGCGGCGCGACGTGATTGGACCGGGGCGATCGCGGCACTGCGTCGCGCCGTGGCGACGGACGATGCGCTCACGTACGACGAGCCGCCGCCGTGGCACCTGCCGCCGCGCCAGCAGCTCGGTGGCGTGCTGCTCCGCGCCGGCCGGCCGGCGGACGCCGAAGTGGTGTTCCGCCAGGATCTCCAGCGCCACCCAGAGAACGGCTGGTCGCTGGCCGGACTGTCGGGCAGTCTCCGCGCGCAGGGCAGGCTGGCGGAGGCGGAACGAGCCGAGGCGCGCTTCCGGCGCGCATGGGCGACGGCAGACGTGCCGGCGCCATTCGTCGGTCGGACGTCGAGCGAGCCCTGAGCTAGGCCGCCGCGGCCACCGCCTCGTCGTACTGCTGTCCCTGGCTCATTCCCTCGTACACCGCCTGCATCACCTCGGCGCTGCCGAGCAGGAAGCGGCAGCGCTCCGCGCCCGTGGAGCGACACTCGACCTCCATGACGGCGAGCGGGGCATCCGCAATGCGGCCGAAGAAGTCGGCGAGCATTCCCGCCGAGAGGTTGCAGCACGGATACTCCATTCCGGCACCGGGGGAGGCTTCGCCCCAATCGGGTGAGTCGAGCGTCGCTACGGCGTCGTGCAAGGAGCCGACGGTGAGCGAGCCCCATCCCATCTCGCGAAAGAACTCTCCGGCGAGCCGCTGGAAATCCTCCAGCGACAGCGATTCGGGCTCCACGGCATCGCGCGCATCGAGCCAGCCGCGGAATGCCTCGAACAGTGCGGCACCCCCCGCGTAGCCCGCCTCCTGGAGCCAGCCGGCCGACGAGTGGCCGGCATCGCGCATCAGCGCGTTGCGCAGGGCGGCCAGCGCGTCGCGCGTGACCACGAGCATTCCGTTGCCGGCGAGATCGAGTGTCATATCGGTCATGGCGAAGTGTTGATCGCTGGACGGCCGGACGCCAGGGGCGTCACGTCGACGCGGCGCTCGCGCCGGCACGGCGGCGCAGCTCGTCCTCGTCGATCGTCTCGATGCCGAGCTCGCGCGCCTTGTCCAACTTGCTTCCGGCGTCGGCGCCGACGACGACGCAGGTCGTGGCCTTCGACACGCCGCTCGTGACGCGGCCGCCCTGCGACTCGATCAGCTCGGTCGCCTGCGTGCGCGAGAGTGTCGGCAGCGTACCGGTGACGACGAACGTCATCCCCTTGAATGCCCCTCCCGCCGCGACGGACACCGGCTCGGTGAGCGTGAGTCCCGCCGCCTCGAGCTTGTCGAGGAGCGCCTTCGCCGAAGGATCCTCGAAGTACGCCACGACCGCGAGCGCGATCGTCTCGCCGATCCCGCGCAGCGCCAGGATGTCGTCCGACGTCGCGCGGCGCAGGGCAGTCATCGTGCCGAAGTGGCGCGCGAGAAGTTGAGCGGCCGTCTGCCCCACGTGCCGGATGCCGAGCCCGAACAACAGCCGCGACAGCGGCTGGGCCTTCGATGCGACGATGGCATCGACGAGGTTCTGCGCCGATACGTCGGCGAACCGCTCGAGCGCCGTGAGCTGCTCGACGGTGAGCGCGTAGAGGTCGGCGACGTCGTGCACGAGCGAGGCGGCGATCAACTGCTCGATACGCGCGTACGACAGACCGCGGATGTCCATCGCGTGGCGCGACGCGAAGTGCACGATCGCCTCGAGCTGCCGGTCGGGGCAGGCGACGTTCGGGCAGTAGATCGCGACTTCTTCCTCGTCGCGCTCGACACGAGTCCTGCACGACGGGCAGTGCGTGGGAATGCGCGTCTTCTTCGGCGGGTCCTTGGGATCGCGCCGCTCCGGGACCGGGCCGATCACCTGGGGAATCACGTCGCCGGCGCGCTTCACCTGCACCACGTCGCCGACGCGCAGGTCCTTCGCGCGGATCAGGTCGAAGTTGTGGAGCGTCGCCAGCCGCACCGTCGTGCCGCCGATCTCCACCGGCTCGAGCACGGCGAACGGGTTGAGTGATCCGGTGCGTCCCACGTTCACCTGGATCGCGATGAGCCGTGTCTCAGCGATGTCGGGGGCGAACTTGCGTGCGATCGCCCAGCGCGGCTCGCGGCCGCCTACGACCCCGAGCTCGTCCTGCAGCCGCAGCGAGTCGACCTTGATTACGCCTCCATCGATCGCGAAGTCGAGCTCCGCGCGGAGGCGGGACTCCACGTCGCGGCACCACTCGTTCACCTCGGGGAGCGACTTGCAGCATTTCCGCTCGGGCGCCACGGGAATCCCCCACCGGGCCAGCGTCTCGAGCAGTTCCCACTGCGTGTCGAACGGCAGCGCGACGCCCGGCGGCGCGGCGACGGTGTAGCCGAAGAAGCGCAGCGGACGCTTCGCCGTGATCGACGGGTCGAGCTGGCGGAGCGCGCCCGCGGCGGAGTTGCGCGGATTGGCGAACACCGGCTCTCCCGCCGCGACGCGCTCTTCGTTCATCCTCTCGAACCGACTGAACGGCATGTAGACCTCGCCGCGGATCTCCATGAGCCGCGGGATGTCGTCGCCGCGCAGCCGGAGCGGGACGTCGCGCAGCGTGCGCAGGTTGGTCGTCACGTCCTCGCCGACGGTGCCGTTGCCACGCGTCGCCCCCTTCACGAACACGCCGCGCTCGTACGTGAGGCTCACCGCGGTGCCGTCGATCTTGAGCTCGGCCACGTAGCCGGCGCGACGTGCATCGTCGCCGACGAGTCGCGCGATGCGCTCTTCCCACTCGGCGAGCTCCGTCTCGGTGAACGCGTTGCCGAGCGAGATCATCGGCACGAGATGCGTGTGCTTGGCCAGCGCGCTCGCCGGCTCGGCGCCGATGCGCTGCGTCGGCGAATCCGCCGTCCGAAGCTCGGGATGGTCGCGCTCGATCGCCTGCAGCTCGCGAAAGAGCCGGTCGTACTCCGCGTCGGAGAGCGCGGGCCGATCGAGAACGTAGTAGTCGTACGAGGCTTGATGCAGCAGGGCGCGCAGCTCCGCCGCGCGTCGTTCGGGGGTGGTGGAGGCCATTGGCGCGCGGATCAGCCCTTGGCTTCCTCGTCCAGCACCTGCATGGCGACGGTCACCAGGCGTTCGAGCTCCTCGTCGGCGGCGCGCGGGAGCAGCGTCTCGGCCCAGCTCTGCTCCTCGCCCTTGGCGTAGCGGTCGAGCAGGCGGCGCATGAAGCCGACGAGCGCGACGCGCTGGAGCTCGGCGCGGCGCTGCGCCACGGCGACGTCCTTCTGGCTGCGGACCAGCGTCTCGAAGCGGTATGCGTTGCGGAGCGCCTTCGCGGTGAGCGACGCGACCGTCTGCGAGAAGCGCACGTCGGCATCGCTGAACGGCTCGGCGTCGCGTTCCGTGCGCAGGAAGATGGCGCCGATCATCGAGCCTTCCCACCGAATGGGAAGCACGACGATGGAGCGTACGTTTCGCATCTCCAGGGTGGACTTGACGCTCTGCAGCTGCGGATCGTTCGCCGCGTCGGGAATGAACACCGTCTCGCCGCTCTCGAAGGCGCGCTTCAGCTCCGGATAGCGATTCAGGTCGACGATGAGATTGCGGATCGTCGGATCCTCGTAGCTCGCGACGAGCCGCACCTCGTCCTTGTCGCCGGAGAGGAAGATCGAGCAGCGATCGAGACCGAACGACTCGCCGAGCTTGCGCGCGATCGTCTGAAGGACGTCGACGAAATGGAGCGACGAGGAGACTTCCTGCAGGATGTCGACGATCGCGGCGAGGTGATCGCGCTCGCGCTCGACGGCCGCCAACCGCGCCTGGAGCCGCGCGATCTCGTCAGCCGGAGAGGGAGGCTCCGTGCTCGGGGACGGAGGGTCGATCTTCGGCGGAACTGCGTGCGTCTGCTCCATCCCTCGTGGCCAGGTGCGCGTTGAAATCGTGTCCGTCGAAGCGAACCACGCGATTGCGTCCCATTTCCTTCGCGACGTACAGCGCGTCGTCGGCCGCCCGCACCAGCGAGTCGCACGCCTGGATCTTGGGATGTGGCCACCCCGCGACGCCGAAGCTCGCCGTGCGCGTCAGCGAGCCGCCGGGGAAGGAGAATGTATGCCCCTCGATCCGTTTGCGCACCCTTTCCGCGAACGTCACCCCCGCGTCGAGGACCGTGCCGGGGAGGAGAAGCATGAACTCCTCGCCGCCGTAGCGCCCCACGCGGTCGATCTCGCGGGCTTCGTCCTTGAGGATCGAGGAGAACTGCTTCAGCACCTCGTCGCCCACCTGATGGCCGTACGTGTCGTTGACGCTCTTGAAGTGATCCAGATCGCACATCACGCAGGAGAACGGCTCGACGAGGCGCTGTGCATGCTGGAACATCTCCTCGAGCCGGTCGTTCAGATGCCGGCGATTGTCGAGTCCCGTCAGCCCGTCGGTCTGCGACATGTGTCGCAGCCGCTCGTTGACCTCCAGCAGCTCGCGCTCGCGCTCCTCGAGCGCCTCCTGGAGCCGTTTGATGCGCAGCATCGAGCGCAGCCTGGCCTTCAGCTCGGCGAAGTCGATCGGCTTGGTGATGTAATCGTCCGCGCCCGCCTCGAGCCCCTCAACCTTCGCCTCGGTGGAGTCGAGCGCCGTCTGCATGATGATCGGGATGAACGGCAGCGACCTGTTCGCCTTCACCCGCCGCGCGACCTCGATGCCGCTGATCTCGGGCATCATCACGTCCAGCAGGATGAGGTCGGGGGGCGACTGCTCGACGACACGCAGTGCCGCGGCGCCGTCCTGCACCGCGTCCGTGCGATACCCCCAGCTCTCGAGCCGGAGCCGTAGGACCTCGATGTTGTCCTCGTGATCGTCGACGACGAGGATGCGGGCACCAGTCTCCACGCGGTCGTCGGCCGCTTGCGTCGTCACGACGTCGCCAGGCGGACCCTCAGCCGGCATTCTGTGCAGCGTCCTTTCCCAGAAACCGTTGCACTTCGGCGACGACAGCGCGGGGCTCGCAGGGCTTCGCAAGGTATCCGTCGCATCCGACCTCCATGGCCTTTTCGCGATCGGATGCGAGCGCATGGGCCGTGAGCGCGATGATCGGGATGTCTCGCGTCACCGGATCGTGCTTCAGGACCTGCGTCGCCTCCCACCCGTCGATGATCGGGATGGAGATGTCCATCAGGATGAGATCGGGACGCTCGCTGCGCGCCTTGGCGATCCCCTCCTCGCCATTCAGTGCCTCCGACACTTCGTAGCCGAAGTGGCGCAGGATCGTGGAATAGACGATGCGGTTGTCCTCGTTGTCCTCGACGAGCAGGACGGTCTTCCCATTAGTAGCCATGCATGGCCTCACCGCTTGCACGTGAGCTGATCGCGTCCAGGAGACCGCAGGAGAGTGGCGGCACTCCAGGGCGCCCGGCACGACGAACTGTCCTTCAGCACCGGGACGCCCTGCCGACTGAAGAAGTTTGGTAACGCACGTCACCAAACATGACCTCTTGGACGCAATTTCCAAACCAATCACCGACCTCCACCGTTCTTCCCATGTCCTACGCAGGACCCGCCTCAGGAACTCAGGGCTCGGCCGGTCGACGCAACCCCACTGGCCCGGCAGCGACCCGATCGATCGGGCCGACAGGCACCGCCGCGTCCCGTCGGCCCCCCGCACCAACCGAGAACGGCGACGAGGACGCGCCGGAGACCGATTGGCAGCGTGTCGCCCTCTTCGGCGCCGGCCTCGCGATCGGCCTCACCCTCGGCGCGGGCGCGGCACTGCTCGCCGCGCCCCAGACCGGCGAGGAGACGCGCGCCGCCCTGCGGTCGAAGGCACGCCGACTGACGCGCGCGACGGGGCGCCGCAGTCATGATGCATGGGACGACCTGCGGGAGGAGCTCCGGTCCGCGGCGCGGACGGTACGCCGGCGGCGGGCCAGGCGCGCGGCGCGCAAGGCACTGCAGCAGGAGCTCGCCCGCGAGGCCGTGGGCGACTAGACCCGATGTGCTCGGGCCGGTGGCTCCCCGGGGAGCCACCGGCCCGTCGCCCTCGCCCGCAGCAGCGGGGCCGCTACCGCAGCGACTGCAACTCTTCGGTCGCCTCGGCCTGGTAATGCCGGTCGTTGAACTCCGTCCGCGTGCCGCGCACCGTCAGGTTGTATTGCTCGCGCGCCTTCGGTTCGTTGTCGCGCGCCGCGTACACGCGCGCCAGATCGAGATGGTGCACGAGCCGCTCCGGCTCCGCGGCGACCGCCTCCTCCATGTAGCGCTGCGCGTCCTCCCAGTTCGCCGAGCCGAACACCTTGCCGCCGAGAAATGTCTTCGCCATGAAGCGCGCCATGCCGCTCAGCTTCATCACGTTGTAGTTCCACATCCCCATGACGTGCAGCGCGCCGGGATGCTTCGGGTTGTCCTTGAGCGACTCGAGCGCGTGAAGGCGAACGTCGCCGGCGTACTTCACCTGGTCCTTCTTGCCGAGCGAAAGCGCCTTGCGTCCGAGGGCGCGCGCGAGATGGAAGTGTCCCTCGGCGTCGTTCGGATTCGCCTCGACCGCGCGCCGCGCGTATTGTTCCGCGAGCGTGTATAGCGAGTCGCGCTGCGTGCGAGCCGCATACTCGCCGACGTCGACAGCCTCACGGGTCGCCTTCCACAGCGCCTCGTACGACTTTGGCTCGAGCTTCATGGCTTCCTCATAATGATGCAGCGCAGCAGGCGCGTTCATCGCCGTATGATCACGATCGCCCATGGCGACGTGATCGGCGGCCGACTGCGCGGCAGCGAGCGTGGGAAGCGTGGCGATCGCGAGAACGGCGCCGGCGATTGCGCGCCGCGGCAGCACGAAGGGAACGACCATGGGCAGCACTCCGGGATGCTGGTGAGGGGGCATGCTACGGATACCCCACAGTTCGGTCAATGCTCGCGCTTCGACTGATCGAGCGGAAGCGGGATGGCGGCCGCATCGAGTCGGGCGAGTTTCGCGCGCTGGCCAACGCGTACGCCACCGGGCACGTGCCCGACTACCAGATGGCGGCGTTTCTCATGGCGTGCTTCTTCCGCGGCCTCGATCGCGGCGAGACGCACGCGCTCACCGAGGCGATGCTGCGGAGTGGCGAGACGCTCGATCTGCGTGATCTCGGCAAGCCGCGCATCGACAAGCATTCCACGGGCGGTGTGGGCGACAAGGTCTCGATCGTGCTTGCGCCGCTGGTGTCGTCGCTCGGACACGGGGGGCACACTCGACAAGCTCGAGTCGATTCCCGGCTTCGAGACGGCGCTCACGCTCGCGCAGGCGCGCACCCAGATCCAGCAGCTCGGCTGCGCGCTGATCGGCCAGTCCGACGAGATCGCGCCCGCCGACAAGAAGATGTACGCGCTGCGCGACGCGACGGGGACCATCGAATCGATCCCCCTCATCGCGGCGAGCATCATGAGCAAGAAGCTCGCGGAAGGGCTGACGGGGCTCGTGCTCGACGTGAAGCGCGGCTCGGGCGCGTTCCTTCCGGAACTCGAACGAGAGCTCGAGCTGGCGACGACGATGATCGAGCTCGGCGCCGATCACGACTGCCCCGTCGTGGCGCTGCTCACGGCAATGGACCGGCCCCTCGGCCGCGCGTGCGGTAACGCCCTCGAGGTCGAGGAGTCGATCGCGGCGTTGCGCGGCGAAGGACCGCCCGATCTCATGGCCGTGACGTACGCGCTGGGCGCCGAGATGCTCGTTCTCNGCATGATGGAGATCGCGATCGGCACGGGGCGCGCGGCGGAGCACTTTCAGGCAATCGTCGAGGCGCAGGGTGGGAACCCGGCCGTCGTCGACGACCCCGCGCTGCTGCCACAGGCGGCGGAGGTCGAGCTGTTCGCGGCGCCGCGGCGCGGCTTCGTGGCACGTGTCGAGCCGCGGGCGGTCGGCCGCGGTGTGACCGCACTCGGCGGTGGGCGCACGACCATGGAGGACAAGCTCGATCTCTCCGTGGGCTTCGTGATCTCGGCTCGACCCGGCGATTGGGTGGAGCAGGGCGAGCCGCTCGCGACGATCTTCGCGCGGGATCGCGCCGGCGTCGAGACGGGACGCGCCGCACTCCGGGCGGCGATCATGATCGCCGACGAAGCCGATCCGCCGCTCCCGCTCATCTCGCACCGCGTGACTGGCGCCGGCGTCGAGCTGCTCGTCGGCGACTGACCTTGCGAGCGCGCGGCGGCCCGCGATAGGATGAGCGCTTCGCCGACACACCCTCGACCGAATCGACGCATGCCGCCCAAGATCGCCAAGCTCGCCGGCCTCGGCGCGTTCGCTGCCTGCGCAGGGATCGCCGCTCTGTTCCTGCTCTTCGTCTACGGCACGCGACCGACACCGTCGGCGGGGATGGACGGCACGCTGCGGTTCATCGCGTGGCTCAGCGTCGCCGGAGTGCTGCTCGCATTGCTCGGCGTGCACGTGCTGCTGGGACGGCGATTGCTCGCGCTGTCACGCGGAGAGAATCCGGCGGCCTGAGTCCTACTCGCCGCTCGGCGCGCGCGGCCGCGCGAACACCTGTGCGGTGTAGGTGCGTCCACTCTTCGCGCGGGCCATCCCGACGCCCGTCTCCGTGTAGCGCGCCGACAGGAGGTTCGCGCGATGCGGAGGGCTCGTCATCCACCCCGCCATGAGCGCCGCGCCGCTCGTGTACCCCTCGGCCACGTTCTCACCCGCGGAGCGGTACTGATAGCCGATCAGCTTCATCCGCGAGGTCAGCGTGGGATACCGCGAGCCCGGAACCTCGTGCGCGAGCTTGCCGGCGGCGGCCATCTGCTCGGCCTGGAGCTGCGCCACGCGTGCAAGGTCGGCGTTGCGCCGCAACGGCGTGAGGCTCGCCCGGAGGCGCTCCCGGTTCGTGAGCAGGAAGACCGTGTCGATGATCGTGCTGAGCGACCGAACGGGCGGCGCGGGCCTCGACTTCGGAGCGGCTGGAGGCGGTGCCTCGGCGACGGGCTCGGGCGTGGGGGCCGGCGGCGGCGGCGCCTGGCGGCTGCACGCGAGCCCGAGCACCGTGAGCGATGCCAGGCGCACTGCGAGTGAGCGCGCGCGACGGTCGGACATTAGTCGGCTCGGTAGTAGTGCCGGATGCAGCTCTCGACGGCGTGCTCCGCGACGGAAACGTCGTCCCCGTCTATCGTCTCGTCAATGACGCGCTTCGCGTCGATCAGCATCCGTTCGGGCGGCACCCCCTGCTGCCGAAGGGCGCGACAGAAGTGCGCCGCGGCCGCCTCGACCTCGCCGAGGAACTCACGTGAGCGGTGCGATCTGATCAACGCCTGCCGGAATGTCTCCTCCGCGGTCGCAGGCGGCGACTCGGGTGCGGGTTGAACCGGCTCGGGACTGGACATCACGAAATGAGCTCCCTCTCTAGGCCGAGTCCGATACTGGCACGACTCGTTCCACCGAACCCGAGCGATCGCTACTGCCGGCATGCCGCTCGTGGGTCGGGTTTCGGCTTGTCCACGATGAGGCGCTCGCGGTGGTTCGCTACGCCCTCCGCGACATCGTGCACGAACTGGGCGATGCGGCTCGTCGGTGATCTGATGATAGTCCGCGTGGTAGCCCAGCGAGAAGTACGAGATCGGGATCCCGTACCGGGCGTACATGCGATGGTCGCTGCGACAGTAGCGGTTCAGCGGATGCCCGTTCGCGTCGAAGCTCATGTCGATGTCCATGTGCGGGGTCCGCGACGCGTTGACCGAGTCGATCAGGTCGCCGAGCTGTGTCGAGAGACGCCGCACGCCGATGAGCTGGATGTTGTTCGGGCCACGTCCCATCGCATCGGTCGCCTTGCCGCGGCCGATCATGTCCATGTTGAGCTGCGCCACGATCGAGTCGCGCGGCACGGTGGGGTGGTCGGTGAACCACTGCGATCCCCACATTCCCTTCTCTTCGCCGGTATGCGACACGAAGAGCATCGAACGCGCGGGTGCGCGGCCCGAGCCCGCGAACGCCTCGGCGATCTCGAGCAGCCCGACGGTGCCCGAGCCGTCGTCGTCGGCGCCGTTGTTCACCGAGTCGCGGCGCGCGCCACCGTGGGCGCGCGTGAGGCTGTCTCGCAGGGCGGCGATGCGCGCCGCTTCGGCGGGCGTGATGGCACGCAGCGTGTCCGGTCCGCCCAGGCGGCGCGCCACCTGGTTGTACGCGAGCACGGAGTCGTGATCGAAGACGCGCGGAGCGATCCCGATGTGGTCGTTGTGCGCGCCGACGGCGACGTACTGTCCGCGCCGCGCGGGATCGCTCCCCGGCAGGATTCCGATCACGTTCCGCGACGGGAAGGGCGCAGGAGTGTCGACGAATGCGACGTTGCCCGTCACGACGCGGCCTTCCTGCCCCACCGTCAGCCCGTCGAGGGATGCGACGCCGAGCAGCGCGCGCGCCGCATCGGGCGTGATCAGTAGCGCTAGCGGCGTCGGTGTCGGCATGACGTTCTGGGGACGCACGAACACCTGCGGACCGTGCAGCCGTCCGACCGTGGTGCGCGGCACGACGTCGAGGCCGATCGCGGCGATCCCCGCGGCGCCGGCGTACTGGGTGAGCGGACCGTACGTGGCGAACCGCCAGTCGCGGCGTCCCGTCGTCGCCGACGGCGGTACGGAGAACACCACGATCTTGCCCTCGGCCGCGGCCGGCGACACGAGATTGCCGCTGCCGACCGTCCCGCCGTAGATCACGTGCGCTCCGTCGAGCGACCGCGTGCCCGTGCCGATCGGCAGGTTCCCTCCGCCGTTCTGCGAGTGGAAGGGAAGCCAGTCCTTCCCGTAGGCGAGCGCCGTGCCCTCGACGTTGAGCGTGCGCGTCGTGTCCATCGTCGCGATGAAGATCGGCACGGTCTGGAACCAGGTGCCGTTCTCGCCGGCCGGCCGCAGGCCCATGCGCGCCATCTCGTGCGCGACGTAGTCGGTCGCCATCACGTTGCCTCGCGTGCCCGCTTCGCGGCCCATCATCGAATCGTCCGCGAAGGGATACAGCCGCGACATGAGGTCGGCGGGCGTGATGGCGGCGCTCGTCGGGTTCGCGCGATACGTACGCGGGAGATCGCCCGTTGGGCGCGACGCGATCGGTGCGGCGGTGGCGCAGCCAGTGAGGACAGTGGCGAGCGAGAGATGACGGAATCTCGGCATGAACGTGAATCGGCGAGTGTTCGGTCGACGGTGAATAGTCACATTGGGGCTTGCCGCGCGGCACCACCCGCCCGCGACGCAGCGCCGCTCATGCCGAGGCACGCGGCAGGGAGAGCGTGAAGCTGGAGCCTTCGCCGAGCGTGCTCTCGACCTCGAGGTCACCTCCCATTCCGCGCGCCAGCTCGCGGCTGATGGCGAGTCCGAGTCCGGTCCCTTCCATCGGCCGGTTCAGTCGCCGGCCGACCTGCACGAACGGCTCGAAGATCCGCTCTCGCTGATCGTCGGCGATGCCGATGCCGCTATCCCGCACGTGGATTCGTACCGTGCCCCGATCCGCGCTGCAGGCGATCGCGATGGCGCCACCCTCGTCGGTGAACTTGATGGCGTTCGAGAGAAGGTTGAGGAGGATCTGACGCAGCTTCTCGGGATCGGCACGGACGGTGAGCTCGCGCGAGCATGCGCTGGTGTCGTAGCGCAGATGCTTCGCCTGAACCTGCGGGCCGGTGGCCTCGGCGACGAACTCCAGCGCCGCGGCGAGCGACACGACGGAGAAGTCGTAGCGCACGTGGTGCGTGTCGAGCTTCACGAGGTTCAGCACATTGTTGATGAGACTCAGCAGGTGATGCTGACTGCGCTGGATGCGGCTCAACACGTTGCGCTGCGCCTCCGTGACCGGGCCATGGATCCCGAGCTCGAGCAGCTCGGCGTAGCCGCCGATCGCATTGAGGGGCGTGCGCAGCTCGTGACTCATCGTCGCGAGAAACTGGGTCTTCACCTGATTTGCCGTATCGGCTTCGCTTCGCGCCGCGCGCTCGGCCTCGAGCAGCCGGGCGCGCTCGAGCGCGAGCGCACACTGGCGGCCGAGCGTCATGGCGAACGAGCGTTCGTCGTCGGAGAAGGACCGCGCGTGCTCGAACGCCAGACCGAGTGCGCCGATCGATTCCCCCTCGACCATCAGAGGAACGACCGCATTCGCGCGATGGCCGACATCGGCCGCGAGTCCGGACAGCTCCGGGAAGTGACGCGCCCAGTCGTCGGCGGATTCGAGAAAGAGTGGCATGCCGGTGCGCGCGACGTAGGAGAGCGGCGTGGGTGCGTCGATCGTGAATCGCCTCCACTCCGCCTCTACGTCGGTTGGCATCCCGCGGGCGCCGAGCAGCTCGATGCGGCGGCCGTCGTGCGAGCGGAGGGCGACGACGCATCCCGCCGCATCCATCGCCGCGGCGCCATGCTCCACGACCGCTGCGATCACATCGCGGCTCGACGTCGCGGCCACGAGCGCATCGGCGAGCACATAGGACCGTTCGCGCCGCTTCGCCTGTGCGCGCTCACGCTCGGCGGCGCGAACTCTCGCGGTGATGTCGCGGATCACGGCGCCGACGCCGCCCACCCACGCTCCATTCACGCGTACCGGGAACACGCTCGCAATCCAGTACCGGCGGCCCTCGCGGCGCGCGTCCGGACCGGAGAACTCGTAGTCGTGGATCGACTCTCCAGTCTCCAGGACGCGGCGCAGCGCGAACTCCGCGATGGGCCACAGCCCGGGAGGGGAAAGGTCACGCGCGGACCGCCCCAGGCACTCTTCCACCGCGCAGCCGAGCACGTTGGCCATCGCGACGTTGATGCGCGCGACGCGAAGGTCGCGGTCGACGAACGCGATGCCCACCGGAGCGCTCGCGAGCAGGGCCTCGAGGAGGACGAGGGAGCCCTCGTCGGTGGTCGACATCGTGATGACGCGTTTGGGGCTTGCCGGCGCCGCTTCGGCACGGCGGATCATTCGTGCTCTGTTGCACCTCGCGCGCCGGCGAGTCCGCAACGAGCGAGCGCCGGACAAGAGAAAGGCGGGGCACCGTGGTGCGCCCCGCCTCCTCGTCCGCCGATCGCGGCGATCAGTACAGTCGCGACAGCACCTCGGTCAACAGCGAGCTCGGGACGTTCTCGAAGCCCAGGCGATCGCCGCCCGGAGTCACGACGGCGCGATGGAGCTGCCCGTCGGGAGTGCGATAGTAGACGTACTCGGACTGGCCCACGTCCGAGCTGCGGACCACGGGGTATCCATGCCGTCCGAGGACGTCGCGCAGGACCGTGGCGCCCTGTCGGGTCGAGTAGAGCTTCTTGTACTGACCCGGTGGCATCCCGCCCGGCTTCTTGGCCAGCCCCGGTGGCACTCCGTTGCGCCCACGGTACTGGCCATGGTCGTAATCGCCGCGGCTCTCGTTCACCTGGCGGTCGTCGCGCCGGCGGTCATCGGAGACGCTTCCGTCGGCACGATGGCGGTCGTCGCCGCGTGCCTCGGCGGTCTTGTGCTCCTTGCCGTGCCCCTTGCCCTGCGCCTGCGCGGTTCCCGCCGAGGCGAGGCAGAGCGCCGCCGCGGCGACGCCGGCAAGTCGGTGGAGAGGAATTGGCATGACTGGCTCCTTGGTGAGGAATCAGGCGACGTGGCGATTGCTGCGGCCGCCTGCACCCAGCCCCAATGCATCTTCGGAGCCGCGACCGTTTGCACGGCAAAATCGGCGCGCAGAGAGTGCAAGTCGTTTGGAAATATGAGTTTACGCCGACGGATCGGCGATCGATACCAGTGGCAGAGTTCGTCCAGTGAGCTGGACACTTCATGCCCGAGCTCGCCCGTGACATCGGGGCGCCGTCTCCTGGCATATTCTCCGCACGCACGGTCGCCTCGAGTGATCGTCGAGACGAGCAATCCAAAGGGGGGAGGATGGCGCAGGCGAAGCATGGCGATACCGTCCGCGTGCACTACACCGGCACGCTCGAGGACGGCCAGGAGTTCGACAGCTCGCGCGGTCTCGATCCGCTGACGTTCACCCTTGGCGGCGGCTCGGTGATCCAGGGCTTCGACGACGCGGTCACAGGCATGGCCGTGGGGGACGAGAAACGCGTCGTCATCCCCGCAGCGGATGCCTATGGTCCCCGCCGAGACGAGCTGACGATACGGATCCCGCGCACCGAGCTCCCACCGGATCTCGAGCTCGAGGAGGGGAGCCAACTGCGGATGGAGCAGGGAGATCAGTCCGTCGTCGTGACTGTTCGCGAGATGGACGACGACACCGTGACGCTGGACGCGAACCATCCCCTTGCGGGCGAATCGCTGACGTTCGACCTGCACCTGGTCGAGATCCTGCCGGCCTGACGAGACTGGCCGGGCGAGCCCGACCGCGACGAGAGACTTGCGGCCGCGTCCGTTCGCTCTTATTATCAGGTCAGTTTAACAAATTAGTCAAACAGAATGGTCAAGACCGCGGCAGACGAGATCGTCCAGACTCCGCTCGACGCCGATACCGAGACGCGCATCCTCGATGCGGCACACGCCGTCTTCATGCGCCGCGGAACGGCCGGCGCCCGCATGACCGAGATCGCGCGCGAGGCGGGGGTCAATCATGCCCTCGTGCACTACTACTTCCGCAGCAAGCAGCGTCTCGCCGATGCCGTGTTCCGCCGTGCGATCGGCGAGTTCTTCCCGGTCATGATCGGTGTGCTCGCGTCGGATGCGCCGCTGGAGGAGAAGGTGCGACGCGTCGCGGCGGCACAGATCGACATGCTCCAGAAGAACCGCTACCTGCCGGGCTATCTCCTGGCGGAGCTCAACCATTATCCGGAGCGCGCCGAGCAGCTGCTCAACTCGATGTCGGGGACGACGCCGGCCAACCTGCGCGCCCGCCTCTTCGGCACGCTCGGCACGCAGCTCGACGAAGCGGCGCGGAACGGCACGTTCAGGGCGATCCGCCCGCAGGAGTTCGTGCTCAATCTCGTCTCGATGGTCGTCTATGCGTTCGCCGCGCGACCACTGGTCATGGCGATCATGGGGATGGACGACGCGACCTTCACGGCCATGATGGAGGAGCGCAAAGCCACGATTCCCGCGTTCTTCCTCGCGGCGCTCCGGCCATGATCGCGCGCACCGTCGTGCTCGCCTGGGCGGTCGTCGCGATCGCGCCGCCGAGTGCCACGAGCGCTCAGGCGCGAGGCGACTCGCTCCGCCTCGACGTGCTGCACACTGCGGCCGAACAGCACGATCCCCGCACCCGCCAGCTCGCGATTCGCGAGGCTCAGGCGGCGCTGCGCCTGCACTCGATCACGGACGAGCGGCTGCCGAACATCACGGGTTCGGCACAGGCGCAGCATCAGTCCGTCGTCACGGAGTTCCCGGCCGTGCCGGGCCGGCCTGGCGTTTCGCTCCTACACGACACGTACGATGCGAACGTCGGCGTGTCCGAGCCGTTGCTCGATCCCACGCGCTCGGCGCGTGCGGCCGTGGAGCGTGCGCAGCTCGCGCGTGCGCGCGCCGACGTCAGGACCGCGCTCTACGGCGTGCGGCAGCAGGTGAACGCGAGCTTCTTCACCATCGCCGCCTTGTCGGCGCGGCACGAGGCCGTGGCCGCGGCGATTGCCGATCTGGAGACGCAGGCGAACGTCGCGGAGGCCCGCGTGCGGAACGGCACCGCGCTGCGCGGCGAGCTCTCCGCCATTCGTGCCGAGCTGCTGCGCCGGCGCCAGGAGGATGCGCAGCTGCTCGCCGACCGCGATGCGGCGCTGCGAGTGCTCGCGGACCTCACGGGCGTCACGCTTTCGCCCGACGCGCCGCTCGCGCTGCCCGCGCTGGAGCCGCGCGTGGCGGAGGCGCGGGCGCGACAGGACTCGATCGCGGCGCGTCCCGAGCTCGCGAGATTCGAGCGGATTCGCGACGAGCTCGCGCGCCAGGCCGACGTCATCGCCGCGCAGACCAAACCGCGCGTGTCGGCGTTCGTGCGCGGCGGTGTCGGCAAGCCGGGCCTCGACATCCTCAGCACGCGCTTCGAGCCGTACTGGCTGGGCGGTGTGGAGGTGCACTGGAATCCCTTCGACTGGGGTCGGACGGCGCGCGAGCGGGAGGCGCTCGAGCTCGAGCGCGACGCCGTGACGACGGACGCCGTCGCATTCCGCGACGCGCTGCGCCGGCAGACGGTCGGCGACCTCGCTACGATCACTCGCCTCGAGCAGGTGCTGGCGTCGGACGACGAGATCGTCTCGCTCCGCGAGCAGATCGTCCGCGAGACGACGGCCCGGTACCGAGAAAGTACAGTCACGGCCGCGGAATACGTCGACCGGCAGACGGAGCTGCTCACCGCGCGCATCGCGCGCGGCCTCCACCGCGTGGAGCTCGCGCAGGCGCGCGCCACCTACCTCACCACCCTCGGCCTGCAGGTGCGTTGATGCCGGCGTCTCGCGCAGTCACATCGTCCCGCATGGTCGTCGCGACATCCGTGCTGCTCGTCCTCGCGGGCTGCGGACGCACCGAGCAACCCGACGCGTACGGCAACTTCGAGGCGACCGAAACCGTGGTGTCCGCCGAGACAGCGGGGGCGCTGCTCTGGTTCACGCCGGTCGAAGGGCAGGGGGTGTCGCCGGGTACGACGCTCGGTGTGATCGACACGACGGGCCTCGCCCTCGAGCGCGCGCAGCTCGGCGCGCAGCGCACGGCGGTCGGAGCTCGCGTGTCGGAGACGGAGCGCCAGATCGGCGTGCTCGCCGTTCAGCGCGAGATCGCCGGCCGCGCGTACGCGCGGACGCGGCGCCTCTTCGCCGTGCAGGCGGCGACATCGCAGCAGCTCGACCAGACGGAGCGCGACTACCGGGTGCTTGGCGAGCAGATCGCGGCGCTCCGCGCGCAGCGCAGCAGCGTCACGCAGGATGTCGCGGCGAGCAATGCGCGCGTGGCGCAGATCGCCGAGCGGATTACGAAGAGCCGCATCTCGGCGCCCCTCGCGGGCACGGTGCTGACGACGTACGTGCGGGCGGGAGAGTACGTGCAGGCCGGCCAGCCCCTGTTCCGCCTCGCGAACCTCGACACGCTCACGCTGCGCGCCTACGTCACCGAGCCGCAGCTCGCACAGCTCAAGCTCGGACAGCGCGTGCAGGTGAGCGTGGATCACGGAGAGGGCGGCCGGCTCGCCATGCCGGGCACGGTGACCTGGATCGCGTCGAAGGCGGAGTTCACGCCCACGCCGGTACAGACGCGGGACGAGCGGGCGGACCTCGTCTACGCGGTGAAGATCCGTGTGCCGAACCAGAGCGGCGTGCTGAAGATCGGCATGCCGGCCGACGTCGCACTCCCCGCGCTGGCCCGCTCGTGACGCGCGCCGATCCGGCCGTCACCGCCTCGTCCCTCGGCAAGCGCTACGGTGACGTCGTGGCGCTCGATGACGTGACGTTCGACGTGCGAGTTGGAGAACTGTTCGGATTGATCGGCCCGGACGGGGCGGGAAAGACGTCGCTGTTCCGCCTGCTGACGACGGTACAACTGCCGGATGCGGGCTCGGCGCGCGTGCTCGGACTGGATGTCGTGAAAGACTATCGGGCGATCCGTTCGCGGATCGGTTACATGCCCGGGCGGTTCTCGCTCTACCCCGATCTGAGCGTCGAGGAGAACCTGCGGTTCTTCGCCTCGGTGTTCGGCACCACGATCGAGGCCGGCGAACGACTCATCGCGCCGATCTACTCGCAGATCGCACCGTTCGCCGACCGGCGCGCCGGAGCGCTCTCGGGGGGGATGAAGCAGAAGCTCGCCCTCTGCTGCGCGCTCGTGCATCTCCCCGAGCTTCTGCTGCTCGACGAGCCGACGACAGGGGTCGACGCGGTGTCGCGACGGGAGTTCTGGGATCTGCTCGAGACCCTGCGTGCGGACGGACTGACGATCGTCGCCTCGACACCATACATGGACGAAGCGATGCGCTGCGAGCGCGTCGCGCTGATCCAGCACGGACGGATCCTCGACATCGCCGATCCTCGGACGATCGGAGCGCGCTTCGATCGCCCGCTGCTCGCGCTGCGCTCGGCGGAGCGGCTGCGACTGCTGCGTGCGTTGCGTGCGCTTCCGGACGCACACTCCGTATTCCCATTCGGGGACGCGGTCCACTATGCGGACGCGCGCGCCGACCGGGACGGGTCCACGGTGGCGGCGGGGCTGCAGCGCGTGCTCGCGGAGCAGGGAATTCGCGACGTCCAGGTCACGCCGATCGAACCAGGGATCGAGGACGTGTTCATGGAGCTCATGCAGCGCGCACCGGCGGCGACCGCATGACGGTCTCGCCGGACCACGGCCACGCGATCGAAGTGCGCGGGCTGACGCGCCGGTTCGGCACGTTCACCGCCGTGGACGCGATCACCTTCGACGTCGCCGCGGGGGAGGTGTTCGGCTTCCTCGGTGCGAACGGTGCTGGCAAGACGACGGCGATCCGGATGCTCATCGGGCTCCTTGCGCCGAGCGCCGGCTCGGCCCGCGTGGCGGGATTCGACGTCTCGACCGAAGCCGAGCAGGTGAAGCGAAACATCGGGTACATGAGCCAGCGCTTCTCGCTCTACGAGGATCTCACCGTCCGCGAGAACATCACCCTGTACGGCGGCATCTACGGTCTCTCCGACGGCGCCATCGCCGAGCGCATGGCGTCGCTGGTGGAGCGACTGGACCTCGGCCGCGACCTCGACACGCGCGTGAAGAGCATCCCGCTGGGCTGGAAGCAGAAGCTCGCGTTCTCGGTCGCGGTGCTGCACGATCCCAAGGTCGTGTTCCTCGACGAGCCCACGGGCGGCGTCGATCCGATCACGCGCCGGCAGTTCTGGGAGCTGATCTACGCCACGGCGGAGCAGGGAACGACGGTGTTCGTCACGACGCACTACATGGACGAAGCGGAGTACTGCGACCGCGTCTCGATCATGGTGGATGGGCGCATCGCGGCGCTGGGAACGCCGGCCGAGCTCAAGGCACGCTTCGGCGGCGAGACGATCGACGACGTCTTCGTGCGGCTGGCGCGACCTGGAGCGGCCGCGTGAGCAGCCGAACGGGGGGTCGGGTCCGTGCCCCAAGGCTCCCGAGCGCGCTCGGCGCGTTCGTACGAAAGGAGCTGCACCACATCGTCCGCGACCGGCAGACGCTCGCGATTCTCCTGCTGATGCCGCTCGTCCAGGTCCTGCTGTTCGGCTACGCGCTCCGCACCGACGTGCGCGACCTTCGCGTGGCCATGGTGGATCCGACGCCCGACGTGCTCACGGTGCGACTACGGAACCGGCTCGAGTCCACCCCGCGATTCCGCGTCGTGAGCACCGCCACGAGCACGGCGCTGCTCGAAGATCAATTCCAGCGCCGTGTCGCCGACGTCGCGCTCGTGCTGCCGACGTCGTTCGCCGACGGACTCGCGCGGGGCGACCGCACGCCGGTGCTGCTCGTGACCGATGCGTCGGACCCGAACAGCGGAACGACGATGCAGAGCTACGTGCGCGCAGCGCTGGCGGACTTCGAAAGCGATCTGTCCGCGCCGGGGCGCGGTCCGGTGCGCATCCAGGTCGCGAGCCGGATGCGCTACAATCCGACGCTCGAGAGCGCGAACCTGTTCGTGCCCGGACTGATCGCGCTGGTGCTCACGCTCGTCTCGGCGCTGATGACGGCGATCTCCCTCTCTCGCGAGAAGGAACAGGGGACGCTCGAGGTGTTGCTGGTGTCACCTCTCCGCCCCTGGCAGATCATCGTCGGAAAGGTGCTTCCGTATCTCGCGCTCGGCTTCGCCATCACCTGCCTCGTGCTGCTCGCGGCGCGCGTCGTGTTCGCGGTACCGTTGCGGGGCAGTCTGACGCTGCTCCTTGCCGAGAGCGTGCTCTACACGATCGTGTCGCTCTCGCTAGGTGTGCTCGTGGCCGCGCGCACGACCTCCCAGCGCGCCGCGATGCTCGGCGCGCTCGTCGGCACGATGATGCCGACGGCGCTGCTCTCGGGGATGATCTTCCCGATCAGCAGCATGCCGGGCTGGCTCCGACCGATCACGAACGTCGTGCCGGCACGCTGGTTCATCGTGATCGCGCGGGGGATCATGCTGAAAGGCGCCGGCCTCGGCATCCTGTGGCACGAGACGCTGGTGCTGGCCGGCATGGCCCTGCTGCTGCTCGTCGCGGCGACGCGCAGCTTCCACGCGCGGCTCGACTGACGATGCGCACGCTTCGGTTCCTGCTCCGCAAGGAATACCTGCAGATCTTTCGCGACCGGATCATGGTCGCGCAGCTGCTCCTGCTCCCCGCCATCCAGCTCGCGTTGCTGGCCAATGCGGCGACGTTCGAGATCAAGAGCGCGCGGCTCGTGGTCGTGGACGAGGACCGCAGCGCCACCTCGCGCGGGCTCGTGGACCGCATGCGCGCTGGGGGCCGGTTCGAGCTGGTGAAGTCGACCACCTCCGCCGAGCGTGCCGACGACGCCATGATGCGTCGCCAGGCAGGGGTCATCCTGCGCATTCCGCGCGAGTTCGAGCGCGATCTCGTCCGCACGCACACCGCGCCCGTGCAACTCATTCTGAACGCGGAGGACGGCGCCGCTGCCGGGGTCACCCTGTCGTACGCGCAGCGCATCGTCGCCGAGTACGCCTCGGAGCTTGCCGCGACGCTGCGACTGTCGACGCTTGGCGGGGAAGGACCCGTGGCGGGTCAGGGCCGGCTCGACGTCAGAGCCCGAGGCTGGTACAACCCGAACCTGGACTACCGATTCTACATGGTGCCCGGGATCCTCGTGCAGCTCGTGACGATGGTGGGCACGCTGCTCACGGCGTTGAACATCGTACGTGAGAAAGAGCTCGGGACGCTGGAGCAGCTCAACGTCACGCCGGTGACACGCGGCCAGTTCATCGCCGCGAAGCTCATCCCGCTCTGGTCGCTCGGGCTGGTGGCGCTGACGATCGGGATGCTCGTAGCGCGCTTCGCCTTCCACGTGCCGATGCGCGGGAGCGTGCTCCTCGTGTTCGGGACGGCCTCGGTCTACCTGCTCGCGGCGCTCGGCGTGGGGCTGCTCGTGTCGACGATGGTGAGCACCCAGCAGCAGGCGATGTTCGTGACGTTCTTCATCGTGCTCGTGTACCTGCTCATGAGCGGGCTGTTCACGCCGGTGCGGAGCATGCCGATCTGGGCGCAGTGGATCGCGCAGGCGAACCCCGTGATGCACTTCATCGAGATCATGCGAGCGGTGATGCTCCGTGGGGCGGGGCTGCGCGAGATCGCGCGGTCGCTCGCCATCCTGTCGGCGATCGCCGTCGGAGTCTTCAGCCTATCGGTGCGACAGTACGCGAAACGCGCGGCATGACGTCCGACTCCGCGGCGAGCGTCGCCTGCGCGGACGCGCCGTTGCTGGCCGACCGGACGTAGCGGCCATCGGCGCGCAGCGCCCACGCCGTGCCGTCCTGGAGATACAGGTCGAGGACGCGGTCGAGCTGCTCGCGGTGCGCGGCAGCGAGCACCGGAACGAGAAGCTCCACGCGCCGGCGCAGGTTGCGCGGTCGCAGGTCCGACGAGCCGATGAAGTATTCGGGCTCCCCAGCGTTCTCGAAGCGGTAGATGCGCGAGTGCTCGAGGAACCGGCCGACGACCGACACGACGCGGATCGTGTCCGAACGACCCGCGACGTCGGGACGCAGCGTACAGATGCCGCGCACGAGCAGCTCGACCCGCACGCCCGCCTCCGACGCGCGATAGAGCGCCCGGACTACTTCCGCGTCGGAGAGGCCGTTCACCTTGATGCGGACTCCCGATGACTTGCCGGCGCGCGCATGGCGCGTCTCGCGTTCGATCAGCTCGAGCACCGACGGGAGGAGCTGAACCGGCGCGACGAGCGCGCCGTGGGTGAGCCCCTCCGGCGGCCGCGCGGATCCCGTGAGCGCATTGAACAGGTCGGCGACGTCGTTGGTCAGCGCCTCCGAGGCGGAGAACAGGCTGAGGTCCGTGTACTGGCGTCCCGAGCGCGTGTTGTAGTTGCCGGTGCCGATGTGGGCGTAGCGCCGCAGCGTCGAGCCCTCGCGCCGGACGACGAGCGCGATCTTGGCGTGCACCTTGAGGCCGACGAAGCCGTAGACGACGTGGGCGCCCGCCGTCTCGAGCGCCCGAGCCCATCCGACGTTGTGCTCCTCGTCGAACCGGGCCTTGAGCTCGATGAGCGCCACCACCTTCTTGCCGGCGCGCGCCGCGTCGAGGAGTGCGTCGACGACCGCCGACGGATCGCCCGCCCGGTACAGGGTGATCTTGATCGTCGTGACGTGCGGATCCGCCGCGGCTTCCCGCAGGAACCGCACGACGGTCGATTCGTAGTCGTCGAACGGATGATGGAGGAGGATGTCGGCGTCGGCGATCTGATCGACGACCGGCCGGCCGGTATCGAGACTGGAACGCACGGCGAGCGGCGGATAGCAGAGCGACGTTTC